>CAKSLI010000025.1 GCA_934466475.1 uncultured Oscillospiraceae bacterium | reverse complement strand
TTACGAGGAGGTTTTCTGAAGCAGGCGGTGTGCTATACACATTTTCACTCAAACAAGGTTTTTAGAGGTGACCTTATATCATCCTGATATACTCGTCCAGCTCCCGGACGAAAATATCCGCAAACCGGCTCACATCTCCGCGCGGAGCGGTGTTTTTGTCGTAAACTCCAACCACGGTGAAGCCCGCGTTGTGCGCGGTCTCTGCGCAGTATGCGGAATCCTCCACGACCACGCATTCCTCCACGGAAGCGCCAAGCCGCTCCGCCGCCTGGAGGTAGATATCCGGCTTGTCCTTATGAGCCCCCGCCCCGGTGCAGTCTATGTAAAATTCAAAGTACTTCTCCAGGTCGTACTTCTTCATGAACGGCTCGGATACCCACTTGTCCGTGGCGCTGGCAATGCACATCTTAACGCCGCGCGACCGCAGGAGCTCAAGCAGCTCCAGCGCGCCGGGCTTCGGCACGATAATATCCGCGTATCTCGTCTTCATCAGGCGGCGCACCTCGTTCATGCGCTCCTCGTCATAGCGTTCGTCCTCGCTGAAGCTGGAGTACCACCAGCCCATGCTGTCCGCAAGCGTTCCGTCCAGGTCGAATATGTAATATTTCTTCATGCCGTTCTCCTCATTCGATTATTCCATAGCCGAGCTTCATTTCAAGTATCCTCAGAACCGACTCGTCCAGCCGCTCCTGCGTTATCCTCCCGGAATCCACCGCGTCTGTCAGCGACTTCACCGCGCCCTGATAGTCCGTGCAGCACAGCAGGTCGGCTCCCGCAAGGAACGCCATCACCGCCGCCTCGTCCTCGCCGGAATATTCCTCCACCGCGCCCATGGAAAGGTCGTCCGTCATGATAACGCCGCTGAATCCGAGCTCATCGCGCAGCAGCGAATACATCTCCGGGGAAAGCGACCCGGGCAGGCTTTCGTTAACGCATTTCACTATGTTGTGGGACACCATTACCACCGGAGCCCCAGCTGATATCCCCGCCCGGAAAGGCTCCAGGTCAAGGCTCTCAAACTCGGACATCGGACGCTCGTCCGTTGATATCCCGGTATGGGTGTCGGAATTATCCCCATAACCCGGGAAGTGCTTCAGCGTGCAGACGACCCCGCTCCTGACGTAGCTCCCGACCGCCGCCTTTACCGCCGCGGAGACCTCCGCGCAGTCCGTGCCGAATGCGCGGTCTGCTATGTAGTCCTCTGATGAGCGCGGCAGGTCGCACACCGGCGCGAGATTCATGTTCAGCCCGAGGGAACGCAGCAGCGCGGATTTAGCCGCGGCGTCCGCCGAAACTCCGTCAGTGCCGCCGTTTTCAAGCACCTCAGCCTGCGCGGGGAATTTCTCGTCCCGGTACTGCGGGAATTTCGAGATACGCACAACGCTGCCGCCCTCCTCGTCAACCGCGAAAAGAAGTCCCAGCGTAACCGCGGACTGAATATCGTCTATCTGCGCTGAAAAGCTCTCAGGGGTCATATTCCCGAGATCCCGCGCGAACACCGTATATCCTCCGAGATGAAGCTCCTGCGCGTCCTGGGCGGCGTTTTCCTCCGGGAATCTGCCAAGCACCAGCTGACCAGCCTTTTCCTCCGCGGTCATGTGCGCAAGCAGCTTTATCGCGCGCTTCCGGACGTCCTCGCCGTACGCCTCCTGGGTCTGCGCCCCGCCGTCAGTGCCGGGAGTTTCCGCCGAAGCCTGCACGGAACCCTGCGGCTCCGCCGTGGACGGCATTTCAGCAGGCTTCAGGTCGGTGCTCATGCAGCCGTTAAGCCCAAGGCAGATTAGCACCGCCGTTATAATTGATGAAATAGATCTTGTTCTCATATCTGCGTCTCCTTTTTGCTCTAATATATTTTAAACTAACGCCGCGATATTGTCAAGTGCTTGACAACCGGTGCAAAACGGAGTATTATATTAGGTAACCTCTAAAAACCTCCTTCACGGCAGATTTCTATGCCAAAGGGAAACGCTGAATAAAACAAAATCGACACGTTCAAACGCGAAACTCACGCGTCTGATTTTGTTACGCTTCGCTATATTCAGCGTATCCCGTATCATCTGCTTCGTTGTCAAACCTTGAAATACATCAAGTATTACTGCGGTTTGACGCCTAGCATCTGATATAAGTCATGTACGAAATCTGCTCGTGTCCCGGTTTTTAGAGGT
>CAKSLI010000024.1 GCA_934466475.1 uncultured Oscillospiraceae bacterium | reverse complement strand
TTGGAATTAGTATAACGCCTAGCATCTGATATAAGTCATGTACGAAATCTGCTCGTGTCCCGGTTTTTAGAGGTTACCTGATACGCAAACGGGAGGGGCTGAACCCCTCCCGAAAGTCAATATCTGAATAGTTCGCGCTCGAATCTCTCTATCGAATATTCAAACGCGTCAAGGCTGTCTATGTTCGTTGAGCCGTCATCAAGACGCTCGTCACGGTGGATGCTCTTTTCATTCCAGACGGCGGATTTCAGGGCGTCTATCAGGTGCGGGCACTCCGTGCTTATGTGCAGCCTGCCGGAGGATATCAGGCGGTTCACCATGTTTATGCGGGTGCTGACCTGCTTCTTCATGGCGTTTCTGACTTCAAGGCTTACAGCACTGCGGAAGCTCTTTATCAAGAGCTGTTCCGCGCTGTCGCAGCAGGCGAGCTCCAGCGTGGGAAAACGCGATCTTTCCTCCGCGATGTAGTCGCTGAACGCGTTTATCAGGCTCTCCGCCGAGGAATTCCGCTTGTCGTAGTGCTCCGACAGGACGTACACGTTCCGGAAGCCCGAGTCAAAGCCGGTATGCACGAACGCGCTGGCGCTCCTGTTCCCGCCGTAGTCCACGCCGACCACCGAGCTTATCAGCGGAGCCGCCGCGAGACGCTCCCTCAGCTCAGCCGGGGAGATAACGCATTTCTGCGAGAAATCCTCGTAGATCCTGCCCTCTGCGGCGACCCAGTTCCCAAGGATGAACCTGTCGTAGAACACCCCGGTGAACTCCGTTTTGAGCGCCCGGACGTATTCCTCAGGCAGGAACGTGTTGTCGTCCAGCGTGAATTTCAGGTCGAGCAATTCCAGCGCGCTGTTGTCGAGGTAGTTCCGCTTCAGCCAGTGCCCGGGGTTGTCCGGATTCGTGGTGGCTATCAGACGGGCGCCGCTCACCGAAAGCCTTGACAGAAGCATCGCGAAAAAATCCTCCGGGAACAGCGAAAGCTCGTCGCAGTAGGCGCCGTACAGCGTCATACCGCGTATCTTGCTTTCAGCCTGCGCATTCGCCGCTCCCTCAAGGTAGATTTTCCTACCGAACAGACGGGCTTCCTTTTTGCTCAGGCTGTATGTGAAGCACTCCCCGAAAAGCCCGCACATCGGCTCGAGGACGTTGCGGCGCAGCGTTGTGAGGGTCTTCCCTGCCATGAGATAGGCGCCCTCTTTCGGGGCGGCGGCGACCCAGAATCCCCACATTATCATGGAGATGTAGGTCTTGCCGCTGCGGACGCTTCCCTCCAGAATATTTATCCGCTTCAGCCCGCCTGACTTCACCAGTGAAAGCGCCCTTGCCTGCTTTGGTGTGAATAATTCGCTCACGGCTCGTCCCCCTTTATGTCGGAATAGGCGGATATCATCGCCGCAAGCTGAGTGCTGCTGTCCGGGGAGTTCTCCGCCAGCATTTCAAATACCAGCCTGAATACCTTGGCAAGCTTCTCCAGGTCCTTTTCCGCGAGGGAATCTATGAGCGCCTGGTCGGTCAGCTTTTTCGTGAACATCTTCCCGAACTTCATAAATGCGGCATTGTTCTTTTCAAAGAATTCCGCCGCCGTCATTTTTAATGCCATTTCTAGCACTTCCTTTCCGCAGGAATAGTCCTGCATACTGATATTACAGAGGAACGGAGTGCAATTTACTGCAAACAGGAGCGTCGATATGCCTTTTTCCCAGAATTCCGTTGATTTCCTTTTCGAGAACCGACTGCACGACAGCCGCGACTGGTTCCAGCAGCACAAGCAGGATTACCAGACCTACGTCACTGAGCCGATGAAGCAGCTTATTTCCGACGCTGCGCCGACTATCCTTAAAATAGACCCGCTCATTGAGATAAACCCGAACCGAATTTCCAGGATATACCGCGATATGCGCCTGAATCCGGATTCCATATTCCGCGACCATATCTGGTACACGTTCAGCCGCACACGAGAGCAGTACCATGCGCTGCCCGGATTCTATTTCTCGATAGGAGCCTCCGGGATAAGCTACGGCTGCGGGTACTACTGCGCCTCGGCTTCCTCCATGCAGAAGCTGCGCAGGCTGATCCTCGGCGGGGACGATAAGTTCAAGGAGGCTTTCCTCGCGGTGGATAGGCAGAAAGTGTTCGAAATGTACGGCGACATGTATAAGCGCAGCAAGTTCCCAGACCAGCCGGAGGAGCTCCGCCGCTGGCTCGACCGAAAGGACATCGGACTTTCATTCGGCACCGCCGACCCTGAAATAATGTTCTCCGAAAAGCTCTCCCAGCGCGTGGCGCGGGATTTCCGTAAAATCGCGCCGTTCTACGAGCTGTGCATGAAAGCCGAGGCACTGCCGGACTGAAAATCCGCTTTCTTTTTCAGAAATCTATTGACTTATTTCCCGATGTGGAATATAATAAAGTTAAGTGCTTAACGGCACATATTTTACAATTGAGGGGATCACAATGATATACGAAGACATTCAGAAGCTCATAAAGTACGCTGAGAGAAGCGGGCTCATCACCGCAGAGGACGAATTTGTAGTCCGCAACCAGCTCATGGATATTCTCCAGCTGACGGAATGGGAGGACAACTCCGCCGATGATGAGAATGCGTCCGTGGAGGCTCTGCTGGAGCCGCTGATATCCTACGCCTGCGAAAACGGGCTTATCCAGGATACCGCGGTATCGAGAGACCTGTTCGACACCAGGCTTATGGGTGTTTTCACGCCTTTCCCGCGGGAGGTCAACGCGGAGTTCAGGCGCCGCTATGCGGCAAGCCCCGAGGCGGCTACCGACTGGTACTTTGATTTCAGCAAGAAGCTGAATTACGTCCGCGCCGAGCGTATCGCAAGGGACATGAAATGGACATACGATTCCGAGTACGGCACGCTCGATATCACAATAAACCGCTCCAAGCCGGAAAAGGACCCCAGGGACATCGCGGCGGCAAAGACCCAGAAATCCGTGAACTACCCCAAGTGCCAGCTCTGCGCTGAAAACATGGGCTACGCCGGAAGGCTCAACCACCCCGCCCGCCAGAATCTCCGCCCGGTAACGGTCGAGATGAACAACTCGGAATGGTACCTCCAGTACTCCCCGTACGGATACTACAACGAGCACTGCATCGTGTTCAACAAGCAGCATATTCCGATGGTGATAGACGACGCGGTATTCGACAAGCTGTTTGATTTCATTGAGCAGTTCCCGCACTATATGCTCGGCTCAAACGCCGACCTGCCGATCGTTGGCGGCTCGATACTCACGCATGAGCATTTCCAGGGCGGACACTATACGTTCCCCATGGCAAGGGCTTCCGTTGAAAAGCCGTTCCTGCTCAAAAATCACCCGGACGTAAACGCCGGTATCGTAAAGTGGCCGATGTCCGTTATCAGGCTTTCTTCCTACAACCGCGCTTCCCTGTCCGCTGCCTGCGCCGAAGTCCTCAAAAAGTGGAGAACCTACACCGACGAAAGCGCCGGAATTTTCGCGCAGACCGACGGCGTCCCGCACAATACGATAACTCCTATCGCAAGAATGAACGGCTCCCAGTACGAATGCGACCTCGTGCTGAGAAACAACATCACCTCCGAGGAGCGCCCGCTCGGTATCTTCCACCCGGCTCCTGAACTCCACCACATCAAAAAAGAGAACATCGGCCTCATCGAGGTCATGGGTCTCGCAGTGCTCCCCGCAAGGCTTGCAACGGAGCTCGAGATACTCAAGGACGCAATGCTTTCCGGCGCTGATATCGCCGCTGACGAGAGGATAGCCTCGCATGCAGTATGGGCAAGGCAGGTCCTTGCAGACCACCCTGAATTCAACGCTGACAATGCAATGGACATCATCCGCATGGAAGTCGGCAAGGTGTTCGGTCAGGTTCTCGCGGACGCCGGAGTTTTCAAGCGCGATGAAAACGGAATGGCGGCATTCCGCAGATTCGTGGATACGCTCTGAGATATGAACAGCTGCCCCGCAGTAAAAACTGCGGGGCGTTTTTATTTCAGCCATAATTACAAATGCGACATTTATCAATAGGTAACCTCTAAAAACCGGGACACGAGCAGATTTCGTACATGACTTATATCAGATGCTAGGCATCAAACCGCAGTAATACTGTATGTATTTCAAGGTTTGACAACGAAGCAGATGATATAAGTCATAGAAATCTGCCGTGAAGGAGGTTTTTAGAGGTTACCAATATTTATAATGCGTAATTATGATCAATTTGCATTTGATTACGACTATTTCGTTCACTTTGCTATTGACAATCCTCAAATCAATTTGTATAATAATATAAAACAGACAACGCAGAAAAATGTGTGTGAACAAATCAAACGGGAGGGCGACCATATCGTCCAGAATCTCTACGGCGACGACTGCCGCGAGGAAGAAATGCCCTCCAAGCCTACCGGCTCGTATTCTGTCGATAACCTCGGCTATTCCGTGAATTTCGTTTACCCGGACGACCGGGAAACTTTCAACAAATTCACATCCCTTGACTGGTACAAAAACAACCTGAACAAAGAGGGCGTGAAATTCTCGTTTCGCATAAGGCACACCTGCAACGGCGAATACCGCTGGGTAGAGGTGAATGTCGTATGCACCAGGCACACACAGGATAAGTTCCATGTGCTGTACTGGCTGGACGATGTGCAGAACGAATCCTTCGCTGACGCAGACACGCAGAATACGCTCATGTCGGCGGAGATCGGTCAGTGGCGGCTGGAGCTGCGGCACGACCACTCCTCCAAAATGCTGCTGAGCTCCTCGCTCCAGCGTATCCTCGGGATAGAGCGCGACTACTCCACTCCTGAGCTTATCGCGCTGCTCAGCAAGCAGATTTTCGAAGAGGACAAGAACAAGGTTTACGAATCTGTAATGAAACTCGCCCAGGGCGATAAGGCTACATTCGTTTTCAGGTGGGAGCATACCTCGCTGGGGCTCAGATACTACCGCTGCGGATGCAGCTGCATTGCAAGGAGCGAACGCTACACCTGCTTCTGCGGATACGGTCAGGATATAACCGAGGACATGAAGCAGATCACCGAAAACGAGCAGCGCATGGAAGCTGCAATGCTTGAAGCCAAAAAGGCGAACGCCGCAAAAACGGCGTTTCTTTCCCGTATGTCGCATGACATACGCACTCCGCTGAACGGGATAATCGGTCTTATCGACATAGATGAAAATAACCCGGACGATGTGGAGCTCCTGAAGGAGCACCGTGCAAAGGCAAAAGTGGCGGCAGACCACCTCATGTCGCTGATAAACGACGTCCTGGAGCTCAACAAGCTTGACGACCAGAACATCACTCTGGCACACGAGCCATTCAGCCTTGCCAAAATGGCGGACGAAATACTGACCATAGGCGAAATGCGCGCCGCTGAATCCAGCGTAAAGCTGATACATCCCAACTGTGCGCCGAACATCTCAGTGCCTTATGTTTACGGAAGCCCGCTGCACTATTCGGCATGAGCAATGAGTTCCTGAAGCATATATTCGAGCCGTTCTCACAGGAACAGCATGACGGACGCAGCTTCTACCAGGGCACCGGTCTCGGAATGTCTATCGTAAAATCCCTCGTGGACCGAATGAACGGCACGCTTGAGATCGAAAGCGAAAAGGGAAAGGGCAGCACCTTCACCGTGACGATCCCGTTTGATATCGCGGACAGCGCTGATATCGCCGATGAACTCGACTATTCTGAAGACGCCGACATACACGGAGTGCGGATACTCCTCGCCGAGGACAACAGCCTTAACCGCGAGATCGCGCACACCCTGCTGGAGGAAAACGGCGCCGTCATTACCGAGGCAGTGGACGGACAGCAGGCGGTGGAGACGTTTGAAAATAACCCTCCCGATACGTTCGACCTGATACTCAAGGACGTTATGATGCCTAACGTAGATGGACTCAGGGCAACGCAGATGATACGCGGTCTGTCAAGACCCGACGCCGCTGAGATACCGATAATCGCAATGACTGCCAACGCATTCTATGAGGATATTCAGCGCACAAGAGAGGCAGGAATGAACGCACACCTTTCCAAGCCGATCAATATGAAAAAGGTGATATCCGTTATCGCAAAATTCTGCCCGGATCACTGCAAGCGGCCGGACTGATAAACCAAAAGCGTGAGAGCCGCCTCCGACCTCACGCTTTTTTATCCGGAAAATCCCACTACGCACATTGACCAGCACAAGAAAAAACACATTGGAGAAATTAAATGTACATCAGCTTTGACTACTACCGCGTATTCTACTACGTTGCAAAATACGGCAGCATATCCCAGGCGGCGGAAGCCCTTATGAACAACCAGCCGAATATCTCCCGCACGATAAAAAACCTTGAAAGCGAGCTGAACTGCCGGCTTTTCGTCCGCTCCAGGAAAGGCGTTGAACTCACGCAGGAGGGCGAAAAACTGTTCTCACATGTTTCCGCCGCAGTGGAGCAGATACAGTACGGCGAGGAGGAGCTCTGCCTTGAACGCTCCCTTGCAAAAGGCGTTGTGACGATTGGCGCCAGCGAAATAGCGCTGCGCTGCTTCCTGCTTCCGGTGCTGAAGGATTTCCGGCAGAAGTACCCCGGCGTCAGGATAAGGGTGCTGAACCACTCCACGCCGCAGGCGATATCAGCGCTGAAGCACGGACTGGTGGATCTTGCGGTCGTGACAACTCCCACAAGCGACGCGGAATCCATCGTGTACAGGGAGATCTGCGAGGTGCATGAGATACCGGTCTGCGGAACGGCATTCTCGGAGCTTGCGGGAAGACAGATAACCCTTGCCGAGCTCACGAAGTACCCGCTGATCTCGCTCTTCAAGCAGACCAAGACCTACGAGATATATTCCGAGTGGTTCAGACAGAACGACTGCGTTTTTTCGCCGGATATCGAAGCCACCACAGCCGACATGATCCTTCCTATGGTCATCAACAACCTCGGAATAGGATTCGTGCCTGAGCAGTTTCTCGACAATTTCCTCAGCAAGGAACTGATACTGCTTGACGTCAGGGAAACCGTCCCGGTGCGAAAAATCTGCCTGCTAAAGCGAAAGAATCAGTCAATGAGCGCCGCCGGCCGAGAAATGGAAAGAATGATAATGAAATAAAACAGCACCCTCTGTCGTCTGACAGGGGGTGCTGATTTTTATTGGGAACCTCTAAAAACCGGGACACGAGCAGATTTCGCACATGACTTATATCAGATGCTAGGCGTCAAACCGCAGCGTTTTCGCGAAGCGATAATGCGTTTACTGTATGTATTTC
>CAKSLI010000023.1 GCA_934466475.1 uncultured Oscillospiraceae bacterium | reverse complement strand
TACTTCGTCGGCTTTCCTCGCATTCGGCGCACTCTACCCATTTTCCTTTTTCAAACCGGTTTTTAGAGGTTCCCATAAAAAATACCGCAGCCGGATAAGCTGCGGTATTTCAGTTTCAGCGTTACTTTTTTATGCGCATTGCTCTCATTGCATTCAGGATAGCTATTATAGCTACGCCGACATCTCCGAATATAGCCATCCACATGTTGCCTATGCCTATTGCTGTCAGGAGCATTATCAGCACCTTTACGCTGATGGCGAGCACGATGTTCTGCATAACTATGTTGTGGGTCCTGCGGGAGATACGCACTGCTGTCGGAAGGCTTTCGATATTGTCGTTCATCAGCACGATATCCGCCGCTTCTATCGCGGCGTCGCTTCCCATGGCGCCCATTGCGATGCCGACATCTGCACGGGCAAGCGCGGGGGCGTCGTTCATTCCGTCGCCGACAAATACAAGCGAGCTCTTTTCGGGCTTGGACTTGTACAGCTCCTCTACCTTTGCCACCTTTCCGTCAGGAAGCAGCTCGGCATGATATTCGTCTATGCCTGCGGTCTTTGCAACTGCGTCTGCGGCAGCCTTTCTGTCGCCGGTGAGCATTACGGTCTTTGCACCGCAGAGCCGCTTCAGAGCCGCAAGTGCGTCGGGGGTGCCGGGCTTTATCTCGTCAGATATCACGATGTAGCCTGCGTATTTTCCTTCAACCGCGCAGTGTACGACTGTACCCGGAGTGTTTACCGCAGGCGCGGTGATGTTCTCGCGCTCCATAAGGCGGTGATTGCCGACAAGCGCGGTCTTTCCGGAAACGGCCGCCTTTACGCCGTAGCCTGCGATCTCCTCGGCGTCAGTGGCTGAGGTATCAACGCCGCGCTTTTTGCCCTCGGCGATTATCGACTGTGCTATCGGGTGTGTGGAGTAAGTCTCAGCGGCGGCGCATATCCCGAGGAGCTCGTTTTCGGTCATTCCGTCAGGGACTATCTCAGTCACAGCGAAGCTGCCTTTTGTGAGCGTGCCGGTCTTGTCGAAAACGAACGTCTTTGCGCTGGCGAGCTCTTCAAGGTAGTTTGCGCCCTTTATCATTATACCGAACTTGGACGCTCCGCCGATACCGCCGAAATAGGAGAGCGGCACGGAGATCACAAGTGCGCAGGGGCATGAAACTACAAGGAATGACAGTGCACGGTACAGCCAGCCGCCTTCTCCGGTCCATGCGGTGAAATCCGTGAAGCCGTTCATTGCGGTGATGATGAAGCCCGGGATTATGCCCAGCGCAAGAGCTGCGAATACAACGATAGGCGTGTATACACGAGCGAACTTCGTGATAAAGTTTTCCGGTTTGGACTTGTTCTCGGAGGAGTTCTCAACGAGCTCCAGAATACGTGCAACGGTAGAATCGGAGTAAGGGCGGGACACCTTTACACGGAGAAGTCCGTTGGTGTTGATACATCCGCTTATGACCTCGTCGCTCTCGGCAACGGCGCGCAGGGCGCTTTCGCCGGTGAGCGCGGCGGTATTGAGCTCGGAGGAGCCGGAAATTATCGTGCCATCCAGCGGGATACGCTCGCCGGGACGGATAACGATTATCTCGTCTGTCTTTACGTCCTCGGGGGAAACCTCTGATACCTCGCCGTCACGCTCCACATTGGCGTATTCCGGGTTGATATCCACCATTTCAGCTATGGAGCGGCGGGACTTTCCTACTGCAACGCTCTGGAACAGCTCGCCGACCTGGTAGAGTATCATAACGGCGCCGCCCTCGGCGTATTCGCCTATGACCATTGCGCCTATGGAGGCGATAGCCATGAGGAAGTTCTCGTCAAATACCTGGCCATGGGAAATGTTTCGTATTGCTTTCCATAGAATATCCCAGCCTATAACAAGGTAAGCTGCCGCGAATACGACAAGATAGACTATACCAAGCAGGCTGAAACGCTCGTCAGCCGGGAAGATATGGTCAGCGGCAAAGCCTGCCGCCCATATTACGGCTGCAATGATTATCCGCAGCAGCATTTTCTTTTGCTTCTTACTCATGGCAGTTCACCTCACAGGATCAGATCTTGATAGTGCAGTCAGGCTCAACGTCCTTGCATACCTTTACGGCCTGCTTGAGAACGTCCTCGAAAACATCGTCAGGGGCTTCAAGCGTGAACTTCTGTGCGAGGAAGTTTACGGAGGCGTCAGTAACGCCGGGTATCTTCTTTATTGCTTCCTGCATTTTAGCGGCGCAGTGTGCGCAGTCGAGGTCAATGAGCTTGTAGGTCTTTTTCATGGTGGTTGTTCCTTTCTTAGTTGTCGGTATTTTCAGCAGAGGTTTCCTCTGTTTCAGGCTTTATTATTACGGCGTAGCAGCAGGGGATAGTTCCACGGACGAGCTTTGTGTAGACCCTTCCGAGACCGCATTCCTCCAGCATTTTCTTGTATTCTGCGGGGGAATATTCTGCGGCGGGGTCGAATCCCAGCAGCTTGTAGGCTTTAAGCATCAGCTTTGCGCGGTTCTTGCTGGTGAATGTCGGCAGGAGCAGCTTTCCGCCTGGCTTCAGCACACGGTAGAGCTCCTTGACTGCGCCCTGCGGATTTACAAGCAGGTGCAGGACGTTCCCGGCGATGACTACATCGTAGGTGTTGTCAGGGTCTTTAAGGTCGAAGATGTTTCGCGCCTCGAACGAGATGTTGTCGGCGCCCATGAGTTTCGCCTTGCGCTTGGCGGCGCTCAGCATATTCTCAGAGAGATCGGTGCACATAACGCTTTCGGCGTTTTCTGACGCGGCAAGCGATAACTCGCCGGTGCCCGCGGCGCAGTCCAGCACCTTTGCTCCTGCGGGAGTAAGGCGGCGGGTGATCTCGCACATCTCGTGGTATACATCGCCGTTTATGCTTTCGGCGATATCGTAAATGTTAGCTATCCTGTCCCAGAATGTCATGGGGATCAGCTCCTTTTGTATTCATATAATTACTCGGTGACGTGCTCCAGCCCCTGGCGGAGTATTATGTTTACGTGGTCGTCAGCCAGTGAATAGAACACCGTTTTTCCGTCCCGGCGGCAGCCGACAAGCTTCGCCCCGCGGAGTATCTTCAGCTGGTGCGATACGGCGGAAGCGGTCATCCCGACCAGCTTCGACAGGTCGCAGACGCACAGCTCGCCGTGGCTCAGCGCGGTGAGTATCTTTATCCGGGTGGAATCCCCGAACACCTTGAAAAGCTCTGAAAGGTCGATAAGCTGATCCTCATCGGGCATGGTGTTGTTTATCCGGTCCACAGTGTCGGCGTGGACGCATATGAAATCGCAGTGCGGTGTGTCGTTTTCCATCGGGTGCGCCTCCTTTATCGTACGTTTGAACAACTGTTCAATTGTTTGATTGTATTATACACCTTGCAGATACGTTTGTCAATAGGTTTCTGAAAAAATCTTTGCGTCAAAATATGTGCTTTTCCACAAACAACTAAATTCTTTTTATACACATTGACATATTTGTCTGTATAGTACTGGTGCTTGGCGGGATTTTGTGATATAGTAATAATGTATTTCTATATTTAAACAACGCGAGGTATCATTTATGAAACACAGGATATTTCTTTCTGCACTGGCGCTGGCGGGTATCTGCTCGCTTTCCGGGTGCTATTTCTTCCCGGCTGAGGAGGAGCTCCTTGAACCGCCGACAGTCGCAGTTGAGGATATTGCGTATTCCACCTATACCGCCAAGAGCAAGACCATAGAGGACAAGACCATTGCCACGGGATATGTTGTGTGCAAGTCGGAATATAATGCGGGATTCCCGGAATCCGGCGGCACGCTGAAGACTATCTACGTCACGGCGGGTCAGTTCGTGGAGGAGGGCGACCTGCTTGCGGAGCTTGACACGGGCGACCTTCCATATCTCTATGAGCAGCAGAAGCTGATAGTGCAGAAGGCGCAGCTTGCCTATAATGCGAGCGGCAGCGCCAACGACCGGCTCACGCTGGAAATGGAGCAGAACACGCTCGCTGAATATGAGCGCCAGATCGGCAATTCCCGGATATACGCGGGAATGTCCGGGCAGGTGTGCTATATACAGAGCATGAATCCTGGGGACACCGTTACGGCGTACAAGACTATTGTCAAGATAGTTGACCCGGACAAGCTGTGCATACAGTACACGGCTTCCAACATGAAGAGCTTCCCGCTGGGGCAGGAGGTCACGATAACCGTTGACGGCGAGGATTACAAGGGTAAGGTCACCAAGACTCCGACAGAAGTCGAGGAGGGAGTATACGACGACTACCCCGCGGTGCTGAAGGATACCAAATCCACTTACTGCGAGTTCAGCGGGGATATGCCGAGTTTCCTTTCAGTGGGGCAGACTGCGGATATCACGGCGGTGTACGCTTCGCATGAGAACGCTGTCGTAATTTCCAAGACGCTCGTCAAGACTGACGGCGACCGCCAGTATGTGACTATACTTGACGAAAACGACACCAAGAAGGAAGTAGACGTGACCGTTGGAATAGAGAACGCGACAGAGGCGGAGATACTCAGCGGGCTTAAAGCGGGCGACCGCGTGGTAGTGCGCTGAGGAGGCCGGGACAATGCTGACTTTATTATTCAGAAAAATGCGCAGCACCCGCTGGATGGTGCTGTGTCTGTTCATCGGATTCCTGCTGGCGGCGGGCATGATGAGCACCGTGCCTATCTACATGGATTCATCGCTCCAGCGTATACTTATAAAGGATATGCAGGCGTATCAGCAGGAGACAGGCTCATACCCGGGCGAATATGTCGTGACGGATTCAATTCCGCTGAAAGCGTCCAATGCTGACCGGCGCGCCTCGGTGGAAAACATGACTGCCCTTGTGGACAGCCGCACGGCAAAGATAAATATGCCCCAGGCTGACAGCAAGACTATACTTACCGACAGCTATATGTACATCACCAGCGGCAAGACCGCCCGCGTGAAGATTATAGGCATGAGCGGCATAGATGAGCATATCGAGCTTATTCAGGGGCGAATGTACGAGCCTGGGCAGCTCCCGGACGGCACCTTTGAGGTCATCGCAAACGAGGAGTGCCTGAAAATACTTGATATTTCCTGCGGAGGCACATATCAGATACAGAACAGCTTCTATTCCTCTGCGGAGCCGCTGTATGTCACGGTAGTGGGAGTGTTCCAGCAGTCCAGTGAAAACGACAGCTACTGGTCGGAGACGATGGAGGACTATCTGAACGCGATGTTCCTCGATTATGACACATTTCTGGGGGATTACCTCGATACGGGGGTTACTACGCTGGCGTCGGCGGAGTGCAGATATTCCTTTGACTATCAGAAGATGGACCTGAACGATCTGGATTCCGTTACAAAGAGCATAGACGAGGATTTTGAGATATATCCGCAGAACGACCTGCGGTTTTCCATGGGAATAAACAGCATCCTTGCCGAATATGCCGAAAGGGCTGCGAATCTCAAGTCAATGCTGTGGATCCTTCAGATACCGACAATAGTTATGCTGGCGTTCTATCTGTTCATGGTGTCTCAGCTGAACGTTGAGCAGGAAAAGAACGAAATAGCCGTGTTCAAGAGCCGCGGTGCCTCCTCGAAGCAGATATTCGCGATTTACGCGATGGAGGCGGGCGTCCTGGGGCTTGCGACATTCATTATCGCGCCGTTCATTGGGCTGCTGCTTTGCAGCTTTCTCGGCGTTTCTAACGGATTCCTGGAGTTCGTCAACAGAACCGGGCTCCATGCTAAGCTCAGCCTGGACGCGTTTATTTACGCGCTTATTGCTGTGGTGATATTCTTCATCACGACTATGCTGCCGATAATCCCGGCTTCAAAGCTCAGCATCGTAAAGTACAAGCAGAGCAAGGCCAAGGTCGTGAAGATGTCCCTGTGGGAGAAGCTGTGCATAGACGTTGTCCTCATCGCGGGCTCGCTTGTGTGGTATTTCCTGACGGCAAGGAGCATTAAGAAGCTTTTTGCAGACGGCACCTACGTCTCAGACGGCACGATAAATCCGCTGTATTTCGTGTTCTCGACTATGTTTATCATGGGCGCGGGTCTGCTGTTTATACGTGTTTATCCGTATCTCCTGCGGCTGATATACCATATCGGAAAGCGTTTCTGGTCTGTTCCGCAGTACATCGCTATAACTTCGGTGGCAAGGTCGCAGGGCGGCAGGGAGAGATTCCTCATGCTGTTCCTTTCGGTTACCTTTGCGCTCGGAATTTTCTCGGCGAACACCGCCCGGGCGATAAACAACAGCAAATCCGACAGAATATACTACAACAACGGCGCAGACGTCGTTATAGACGCCTACTGGCGGCTGGAGAGCGTTGACGACGACACCAGCTATGTCGAGATAGACATGGACGATTACGAGAACCTCGCCGGAGTAGAAACGGCTACAAGGGTACTCCGCACGGACGCAAAGGTGACCTACGGCGGAGTTCGCTCCGACAACGCGGCTGACCTTATGGCGATAGAGCCGGGCAAATTCTCGCAGACCGCCTGGTTCAGAAACGACCTTCTTCCGGTTCACTGGTGGAACTACTGCTCGGCGCTGGTTGAGTGCAGATCAGGCGTACTGGCTTCAAGGAGCTGGGAGGAAAAGGGCGTGCAGCTCGGAGACACCCTCTCGGTGAAGATAGGCGGAAACGACAGCGTTGACCTCACGGTTATCGCATTCGTGGACTACTGGCCGGGGATAAACCCCAACGCGCAGATAGAGACTGAGGACGGAACTTCGACAGGCATTACAAAGGATTTCCTTGTGTGCAACTACAACTATCTCCGCCGGCTTATAGAGCTCCAGCCATATCAGGTATGGCTGAAAATGCAGGACGGCGCGACCAGTGAGCAGCTCTATGCGGATATAGCGGAGAAGAATCTAAAGCTCCAGAGGATAAGGGACAGCAGTCAGCAGCTTATTGAGGAAAAGACCGACCCGGCGCTCCAGGGAATGAACGGCGCACTGACCCTCGGATTCGTTGTCATCATGCTGATGACGGTGATAGGATTCCTTATATACTGGATAATCTCTATACGCTCCAGGACGCTGCAATTCGGCGTGCTGAGGGCAATGGGCGTCACCTTTAAGGAGATCATCGCTACGCTTGGCTGGGAGCAGCTGCTTGTCAGCCTTGCCTCGATAGCAATGGGATTCGTTATCGGCGGCGTGGCAAGCGATATGTTCGTGCCGATGTTCCGCACCATGTATGACGCGGCGGATCAGGTTCCTCCGTTTATCGTGCGCGGCGACCCCGGCGACTATATAAAGATGTACGTTATAATCGCTGTGATGCTTGTGGGCGGCTTTGCGGTGCTCGGCGGCATTATTAAGCGGATAAACATCAACAAGGCACTGAAACTCGGCGAGGACTAAAAATGCGGGCTGCACCTGTGATTTGGGTGCAGCCGTTTTTATATTATGGTCACCTCTAAAAACCTTATTTGAGTGAAAATGTGTATAGCACACCGCCTGCTTCAGAAAACCTCCTCGTAAGGCATACAGCCTTACTTCGTCGGCTTTCATCGCATTCGGCGCACTCTACCCATTTTCCCTTTTCAAACCGGTTTTTAGAGGTTCCCTTATGCTGGAATGTATGTTATAATCAATGTGCACCACGACGGCGGAGACCCGCAGTTCGGCGCGTGGATATGCAATGCAACGGATTGCGACGGCGCTCTTGCGCGGTACAAACGCCTGTGGATTTAGATAGCGGAGAGATTTCAGAACTATGACGAGAAGCTGATATTCGGGAGCATTAACGAGGTGGGATTTGACAGCCTTTCCACAAAGAAGGCTTTCCTCTCATGAAGCGGCATAATAACAAAAAACCAGCCCTGTTTGTAAGCGGGGCTGGTTTTTTGTCTCCATATAAAGAAAGGAGGCCGTATTGCGATTACCTTAGCTCAACGGTCAAGGTGTTCGTAATACGACCCCTCTCAAAGAGTGAGTCAATTTAAAACCTTCTCTATTTCACCCGAAGGGAAGAACGCGTTAAAATCAGCAGTTTTACCTGACCGAAACGGTGAACCGGAACGGACGAACCGCAAGGCTTACCATATCGTATCACGCTAGGAACCGATCTCTGTGCGTCATGTTCGGGCTGTATTCTTCCGGAATACAGCGGCTTTGCCAGCGCAAAGGAACCTTTGCTCCCCGGGGTACGACCGAAACTCCTGCCGCAGTCTGCCATGTCCTTTACCTGCCCGGCGCCGTGACCCGTCTGCGGGACTTTGCAGAAAGGCTGTGATAGCTGATGACCGTGTGTACCCGGAAATCAAGCGCCTGATGATATCGGTAGGCTTATGCGGCGATCCTTTCGGAACGCTTACAGCGCAACGCCCCCCGCGGAAGCACCGCCGGACAACTGCGCCGGAACTCTGCCGCCTGTGAAACTTACCCTCAACGCTCCCGATAGCGATCAGGCTTGTACACCTTCAGCTTTATTCATCTTTATTTTATATCATTTCACTCAAATTGTCAAGACCTTTATGCGAATTTTCGCTATAATACAGCGGTTTCCGGAAGTTTTCGGCGGCTTTTTTGCTAGAACGTGAACATGCTTGAAAGAATATGAACAAAATACATTCCGAATGTCATGCGCCGAACGTCCTCCCGGGCGACTATATCTGAGCGGTAGACCTCCACTCCGTCAAGCGTGACCAGATATTCGCCCACAAACTGCCCTTTTTCCACGGGCGCCTCCAGTTTTTCGACAAAGGTGTACTCGTATTTCACGCTGCCGGAGCGACCTTTCTTTATGATACACTCGCCGGTCTGCTTCACTATCGGCTTTATTTCGGTAACTTCGCCGCGGTCTACCGGGATCTGCTTCAGCTCGCGGCTGTCTATTTCCGGGGTGAATCGTTCGAAGCCGGAGAAACCATAGTCAAGAAGCTCCTCTGCCTTGTCGAACCGTGCAGGGTCCTCCCCGCAGCCGAGCACGACTGCAACAAGCCGCATATCTCCGCGCTCCGCACAGGCGGTCAGGCAGCAGCCGGCACCGTCCGTAGTGCCGGTCTTTCCTCCTATAATGCCGTCATAATAGCGTACCAGCTTGTTCGTGTTAAGAAGCTGGGTGGCTCCGCCGCGCAGGTAATCCAGCCATGTCAGGAACCAGCCGCGGTAGTACTCCTTCTGCATGAGCTCGGCGGTCATTATCGCTATATCTTCAGCGGAGGAATAGTGACCCTCTGCGTCAAATCCCGCACAGCCGGTGAAACGTGTGTTTTTTAACCCCATTTCCCTGGCACGTCGGTTCATCAGCTTGACGAACTGTGCCTCGCTTCCGGCGGTGTGTTCCGCGAGGGCTATTACGGCGTCGTTTGCCGAACTGATTATCACGGCTTCAATAAGCTCGGCTGCGGTCATTTCCTCGCCGGGCTCCAGCCAGATGACTGAGCCCTCTGCGGAGGACGAATATGAGGAAGCCTTTATAGTATCTGTGAGCGCCAGCGCCCCGCTGTCTATCATATCGGAAAGGACAAGCAGAGACATTACTTTCGTTATAGAAGCCATGGGGAGCTTCTCCTGTGCGTTAACGGAATAAAGGATCTGCCCGGTGGAGGCTTCCATAAGAATAGCGGCGCGGGGAGAGTCTGCCTGTGTTTCCGCTTTTGCTATATAAGGAAAGAATAATAATATAAAGACGAGCGCGAGTGTAAATGAAAGTATCCTTTTCATAAATGCCCCTTTCTGTAACTTGTCTATGTATATTAAAAACAACACTGGAATATGTAAAAACAATTAAAGAAAAAGAAAATTAAATTTTTTTTGATTTTTTTGTCGAAAAGGGTTGACAAATGATAAAAAAGGTGATATAATAGACAAGCCGTCAGAGATGAGGCGCTGAAAGCTTAAAAATCACAAAAAACTTTCGAAAAAAATTCAAGAAACCTCTTGACAAACTCGAAAAAATGTGATATAATAAATAAGCTTTCGAAAAGAAAGTCACTTTTTCTGAATTTGAAAAGAGTTCGAAAAAAATAAAAAAATTTTTCAGAAACCTCTTGACAAAAACGAAAAGATGTGATATAATAACAAAGTCGTCTGAAAGAGATGACGAGTTAAA
>CAKSLI010000022.1 GCA_934466475.1 uncultured Oscillospiraceae bacterium | reverse complement strand
GGCACGGTCACTGTCGATACCGCGGCTTTACCGGGGCTTCCCGAGTACACGTTCTATGACGGCACGGACGTGACCGTGACGATAACGCCGGACGCGGGTTACCTCATAAAGTCCGTGAAGCTCGGCGGTACGAGTATTTCCGGCAATAACGGAAAGTTCGTGTTCTCAATCGGCAGCGACTGCACGCTTGATGTTGAATTCGGGAAAAAGGCTTCCGGCGGTTCACATTCCGGGGGCTCGCATTCCGGCGGCTCAGCCGGCAGGCACAACAGCGTAGACACGGAGCTGAATCCTTCGCTGAACGGCTCTTCAAAGAGCTGGACGGACATTGCCGCTGACCTTGATAAAAATACTTCCGGCGGCTCTGTATCGATCTCGCTGAACGGCACTTCGACCATTCCGGCTGAGGTTATCAGGAGCATAATGAACAAAAAGCTGAAAGCGGAGTTCATAATCGACAGCACAAAGAGCTGGATAATTGACGGCGATAAGCTGACGTCCGCTTCCGAGGCAGACCTGCGCGTGCTCGACAGGGTATCGGATACCAGCGGGCTCCGCGGCGTATGCGTTATTGATGTCAGGGTCAATAAGACCGGGGTTCCTGCCGCGCTGAGGCTGAAGCTCAACAAGGAACACGCAGGGAAATTCGCGAATATATACAGGATCTCCGGCGGAAAGCGTGAATATCTGCTCAGCGTTAAAATCGGCGCAGACGGAAGCGTTGATATCACCGGCGCAGAATCCGGGGGAGAGTATATTGTAATGGTTTATGCGCTCAGCAGTCAGTCCGGCGACAGCAACAATGACGGCATACTGAATGCGTTTGACGCTTCCGCCATACTGAAGTATGCAGTGGGACTCGGCGGCGTTGATAATCCCGAAATGGCAGACATTAACGGCGATGGCGTGATAGACGCTATGGACGCCCGCGATATTCTGAAAGCCCTGATCAATGCCTGACAGGGAACCGGCACATTTTCCGCACTGAAAATAGTAAAGGAATGCAGCTTAACTGCCGCATTCCTTTTCTTTAAGATCACTGCTCGTCTGTAATCATACCGCATATTAAATCCCCCGGACTGCCTAGCCGCAGTCCGGGGGATAACTGTTATCATATGGTCACCTCTAAAAACCGGGACACGAGCAGATTTCGTACATGACTTATATCAGATGCAAGGCACCAAACCGCAGTAATACTGTATGTATTTCAAGGTTTGGTAACGCGGCAGATGATATAAGTCATAGAAATCTGCCGTGAAGGAGGTTTTTAGAGGTGACCATATAGGAATCAAGCCATGCCTATGACCGGCTTCAGTATTGCTGAACTGTGAGCGTTACGTTCTCCGGGGAAATCTTCTCAAATTCAGCCGCGAAAGCGCTGTTTTCGGTAATCGTAAAGATGTACTTTCCGTTGGTGAGCTCCACGGCGGAGCCGTTCAGGCTCACGGATTTCACCTGATATCCCTCGTCCGGGGTGACGGTGAGGGTAACTTCGGTGCCGCTGATGAACTCGCCGGAGGTCACGGTTAACGTGTATTTTCTCTGCTCCGCTTCAACGACAGTCTGAGCCTCCTGCGGGGCAGCGTAAACGTCATGCGCCGCCGCGCGTCCGCTTACGGACGGAAACGGAACCGCCGCCAGGCTGACCGCCGTCAGAATGCTGGCGAGCGCTTTCGCCAGATAACCTGTCCTCTTCATGTCAATTCTCCTTTGCTGGAATGTGTAAAATTATACATTGTGGCAGTGTCAATAGAAATTGCCTGATTGTAGCATAATCCTACCTAATTGTACATTTTGACCTGATCTAAAATTCAAAGGGAAGTTTTCCTGAACCGAGTGCAAGGAAAAAGGGGGCGCCGAATGACGCCCCCTTCTTGTTATCTGATCCTGTTATTCTGTCAGAGCTCGATCTTTGCCGCGTCCTTATCCCTGAGTGTGAACGCGCCCACAAGCCCCTTGAGCGTAGCCGCCTGTGCGGAAAGCTCCTCGGAAGCCGCAGCGGATTCCTCCGCGGTAGCGGAGTTGGTCTGTACGACATTGGATATCTGATCGATTCCAACGGATATCTGCTTGATAGAATCCGCAGCCTCCTTGGTGGAGTCGGATATCTTGTGGTTGAGCTCGGTCGCCTCCTCGGCAGAGGAAACAACGGAGTTCATCATCTCTGCGACCTCGCTTACGAGCTCGTTTCCGTTCTCGATAGCGGTTACTGTGCCCTCGATCATCGTGGTGGTGTTCTGGGCTGCCTCGGCTGACTTGGCTGCAAGGTTGCGCACCTCATCGGCAACAACCGCAAAGCCCTTGCCGGCTTCGCCTGCGCGCGCCGCCTCGATCGCGGCGTTCAGCGCGAGAATGTTCGTCTGGAATGCAATGTCCTCAATAGTCTTGATTATCTTCTTGGTCTCGTCAGAGGAGGTGCTTATCTCGTTCATTGCGTTGATAAGGCTTTCCATTTTGCTGGAGGCTTCCTTGATCTGGCTGCCTGCCTTGGTGGTGGAATTGCTTGCCTGGTCTGCGTCAGTGGAGTTCTGGTGTATCATGTCGGAAACAACGCTTATTGTCGCCGCCAGCTCCTCAACGGAGGAAGCCTGCTCGGTAGCGCCCTGGGAAAGCGCCTGCGCCCCCGCGGAAACCTGGTCGGAGCCTGCCGCTACCTGGTCGGCGGAGGTGCTGATATCCGCCATTGTCGCGCTGAGTCTGTGGTTGATATCCCGCAGGTAGGTCAGCAGCTTGCCGAAGTCGCCGACATAGTACTGCTGCGCCTGCGTGGTATGTACGTTCAGGTTGCCGCCGGACATTGCCTCCAGGATACGCCCGATATCGCTGATGATGTTGTTGATGTCCTGGACAACGGTCTTTGTCGCCTCGGAGAGTCTTGCGGTCTCGTCCTTGGACGCCACCTCGGGAACGGGGCTGGAAAGGTCGCCCTGGGCGAGCTTTTCAATACGCTCGGTGCATGCGCGCACGGAGTTGCCGATGTTCTTGCCGAGCCTTATCGAGATGAACACAGCCACTGCGCATGCAGCGACCAGCAGGATAATCGTTAAGAGTATTGAACGGTAGGTGCTGCCCAGGAAGTCGGTCTTTGGAGCGTATACCGCCAGCGACCAGCCGTCAGAGCCATTTATGGACGTATATGCGAGGTACTTGCCCTCACCATTGATAGTGTAGCTTGCGAAGCCGCTCTCGCCGGCTCTCATCTTCTGGTGGCACTCGGCAAGGGTCTTGTAGCCTGTCTGTCCGGTGGTGTCGGCGGCCGCAAGAGCTTCAATGTTCTCGCCGTTCTTTACGATCTCACTGTCGCAATCGGCAATGGTGTTGCCGTTCTTGTCTATAATGTATGCGGAGCAGTTGTCGCTTATCTTTATCGACCTTACGATGTCGTTCAGGAACTCAGTGTCAGGCACGATGATAACGCAGCCGGTGACTGTTCCGCCAACGCTGCCGTCCTTCCAGATAGGACCTGCGATGATCACCATGATGTCGCCGGTCAGGCGGGATACAATAGGCTCCGTGACGGTGATGTTGCCCTGCATGGCGTTCTTGAAGTAATCGCGGTCGGAGTAGTTGTTGCCGTCAAAGCAGTTGCCGTTGGTGTCCATTACGTTGCAGTTCTGGAGCTTGTGCTGGCTTTTGGTCTCCTCCAGCATAGCGCTGAGCTCCTGCGTGGTTATGTCAGGGTCTGAAAGCATGGGCGAAGCGCCGAGCTCACTTATGATGTTGGAATACGACCGTATCTCCCAGTAGGTGCGGTCCGCCGCAACTGTCGCCGCCGCAGACATGCTTTCGCCGACAAGCGTGACGGTGCTGTTCAGGCTCATCAGGCATGCGAAAACGCCGAGCACAGTCAGAGAAATGCTCACCATAAGAATACAGCATACCAGTATCTTTTTTCCAATGGATTTCATAGATTTGCCTCCCTTTATTTTCCGTAATTACGGCAAACGGTCTGCATTTTGACCAAAAACATAGTCCGGAGTGCAGGTGGTTTTTGTTGCAATTACCTTAAGGCAACACCGCACAAAGACCATTTATTGGATTTTGTACGCGTCTTGCTTGCATCTTTTCCGTCATATTGCACAATTCGTCCTTGCAAGGCGTGTCTCCCCCTGCTGGGGGAGGTGGCACGAAGTGCCGGAGAGGCTGACCGAAAGACCAGCCTTACCGCGTCCTCATTGTACAATCTGACGAAAAATCAAGATCAGCCAATCAGCGAAGCGTATTATTGGCTGATCTAACTGCGCAATACACGCACAATCTTTGCGCGGTATTGCCTTAACAATATTATAACACAAACAGTTAAACAAATCAAGCGCCTTTGCTTACAATTAATGGCATGATTTTTGTGCTATTTTGACGAAATCCGGACCGGATTTCCGTCAGACAGCTCATATTTGGACGCCGCGCTCAGGTGCTGGATTTCTGCACCAGCCTCCAGGGAACCACGCCGGAGCTTATCTCCTCGCCGTTCAGCAGGGATACCAGCTTCTGCGCGGCTATCCTGCCGATATTTCCACAGCATTCAAGCGAGGTTATCGGCACGGGGGAGATGTCGCTCAGCGCGCTGTTGTCAAAGCTTGCCACGGCTATGTCCTGCGGGATCCTCCTGCCGGCGGCGAGCAGGCATTTCACCAGCCCGAACGCTGCCTCGTCATTATAGCAGACCGCCGCGGTGCAGTCCCTGAGCCGCGGGAGCACCTCCTCCGGCTTGCTGAACAGGGCGTCCTTGGTTTCGGTGGTGTACCAGAATATGTTCTCGTCCGGTATTATAAGCCCGCGGCGGAAAAGCTCCGATATGAAGCCGGAATAGCGCTGGTGCCCCTGGATATCATCGCTCTTGAAGAAGCCGCATATATTCGTGTGTCCCTTTGCGACGAGGTGCCGCGCAAGCTCCGCGCCGCCGGCGTAATTGTCCGCGCAGACGGAATACGTTCCTGGGAGGGCGGGACAGCCGTTGAAGAACACCACGGGTATCCCCATTTTCATCAGCCGGGCGTAGAGGTCGGCGTTGGGGTCGGGCAGGGCGGATTTCGTGCCCTCTATGAGTATCCCGTCCACGGGGTCGCTCAGCAGGGCTGAGAGTATCGTGCGCTCGGTGCATATCCGGTTGCGGGTCGCGGAGAGCACGGCGGTGCAGTGGTTCTCCGACAGAACCTCCTCCACTGCCCGGAGCTGTCCCGGGAAGATGTAGTCGCTGATATATGTCGCGACTACCGCTATTTTTCCGGTGCGCGGCGCGGAGCGCTCCGGGAGCACGGTCGAGCCGCTTCCGCGGCGGGTGGATATCATGCCGCCCTCCGCGAGCACGGAAAGTGCGCGGCGCACGGTCTGGCGGCTAACGCCGTACATCAGGGTCAGGCGTTCCTCCGTGGGCAGGGCGGAGCCGCGGGGGTACTTCCCGCTTTTTATATCGGAAATCAGCGCCGCGGCAACGGTCTCGTATTTTTTCAAGCTGGTCACGCTCCTAAAAACAATACAAATTCTTCTGCTGATATGATACAACTTTTCGCGGCGTATGTCAAGCGCTCCGCCGGGTTATCCGCGCAGGAGCGGCGCGAAAGGCTGATTTTTATGCAGTTCTCACAATTATCCGGCGTAAGATTATTTATATTGCTGATTGAATTTGACGGGCTCATGTGGTAAAATAAAAGAAGCATACGGCAGATAAAGATGAATTTGTACGCTTGTGCAGAAATTTGTCTGCAAAAAAGGAGAAAATCATGACGATAAAGGAAAAGATACAGTCCGGCAGGACTTACCTCGGCATAGAATTCGGCTCCACCAGAATAAAGGCAGTGCTCATTGACGATACGTTCGCGCCCATCGCTTCCGGCAGCCACGACTGGCAGAACCGCTACGAAAACGGCGTGTGGACCTACTCCCTCGATGATATCACCACAGGATTACAGCACTGCTACGCAAGCCTTGTGGAGGACGTCAAGCAGAAGTACGGAGTGGTCCCCACGGGCTACGGCGCAATGGGAATCTCCGGCATGATGCACGGCTACATGGCGTTCGACAAGGAAGATAATCTGCTGGTTCCGTTCCGCACCTGGCGCAACACGATGACGGAGCAGGCGGCTTCCACGCTGTCGGAGCTGCTAGGGTTCAATATCCCACAGCGCTGGAGCATTGCGCACCTCTACCAGGCAGTACTGAACGGCGAGGAGCACGTCAAGGATATCGCGCACATCAGCACGCTTGCGGGATATATCCACTACCAGCTGACCGGAAAGCGCCAGGTCGGCGTCGGCGAAGCCTCCGGAATATTCCCGGTTGACGGTATCGCGTACAACGCGGAGTACATCGCAAAGGTAGATGAGAAGCTTGCGGAAAAGGGATTCTCCGGGAAGCTTGCGGAAGTCCTCCCCGGGGTGCTCAACGCGGGCGCAAAGGAAGCCGCGCTGACTGCTGAGGGCGCAAGGTTCCTCGACCCGACAGGCACGCTTCAGCCGGGAGTTCCCGTCTGCCCGCCCGAGGGCGACGCAGGCACCGGAATGACCGCGACAAACAGCGTACTTCCGCGCACGGGCAACGTATCCGCCGGGACTTCCATATTTGCAATGCTAGTCCTTGACAAGCCACTCAGGGGCTACTACCCTGAAATCGACGTAGTAACCACTCCGGACGGCGCTCCGGTTGCGATGGTTCACTGCAACAACTGCTCCTCCGAACTGGACGCATGGGTGAAGATATTCGGCGAATTTGCGGAACTGAGCGGTCACCCGGTCGCAAAGCCCGCGCTTTACGATATGCTGTATTATCACGCGCTGACCGGCGACCCGGACTGCGGCGATACCGTTGTGTACAACTTCCTTTCCGGCGAACCTGTCGCGGGCGCTGAGAACGGCAGACCAATGTACTTCCGCACCCCGGACGGAAAATTCAATCTAGCAAACCTGTTCCGCGCGGAGATATACTCCACCATGGCGGCGCTGAAACTCGGCATGGATATCCTGTTCGACAAGGAGCAGGTTTCCGTTGACAAGATAACCGGACACGGCGGTCTGTTCAAGACAAAGGGAGTTGCTCAGCAGTTCCTCGCGGACGGTCTGGGCTGCGCGGTTTCCGTCATGAAAACAGCCGGAGAAGGCGGCGCCTGGGGAATGGCGCTGTTGGCGGCGTACTCGGTATGCGGCGGCGGAAAGTCCCTGCCGGAGTTCCTCGGCAGCGAGGTGTTCGGCGGCATGGAATCCACAACTTTACAGCCCGAGGAAAAGGGCGCGGAGGGATTCCGGAGGTTCATGGAGAATTACAGGCGCGGTCTTGCGGCGGAATACGTGGCGGCAAAGTAAGGAGAGAAAGTAAATGTTAGAGAAATTAAAGCAGGAAGTTCTGGAGGCTAATCTGCTCCTCCCAAAATACAATCTTGTAACGTTCACATGGGGCAATGTCTCCGCAGTTGACCGTGAGAGCGGAATGATAGTCATAAAGCCCTCCGGCGTTCCGTATGAGGGAATGACCGCCGAAGACATGGTGGTAGTCGAGCTTGCGACCGGAAAGGTAGCCGAGGGCAAGTGGAAGCCCTCAAGCGACACGCCAACTCACCTGGAGCTGTACCGGGCGTTCCCGGCTGTCGGAGGTGTAGTCCACACCCACAGCCGCTGGGCGACCTCCTTTGCTCAGGCGGGCGTTGGCATTCAGCCGATGGGCACCACCCAGGGCGACTATTTCTACGGCGAGATCCCCTGCACCCGCGCTATGACCCCGGAGGAGATCCGCGGCGAGTATGAAAAGGAAACCGGCAAGGTCATAATCGAAACGTTCAACGGCGTTGACCCGATGAGCATTCCGGCGGTTCTCGTCAAGAGCCACGGTCCGTTCACCTGGGGCAGGGACGCGCACGAAGCGGTTCATAATTCCGTGGTGCTGGAGGAAGTCGCGTTCATGAATTACCATGCGCTCACCATAGCTCCGACTGCCGGAAGAATGCAGCAGGAGCTTCTTGACAAGCATTATCTCAGAAAGCACGGCGCTAACGCTTATTACGGACAGGGCTGAATCAGATATCCACCGGGAGACCGGTGGATTTTTGCATTATAATAGTATACCGGCAGCGGCGGTGATTTTTTTCTGATTTTTTGTGCTTTAGAGGTCAAAAGTCTTGACTTTTACGCTTCAATATGGTAAAATAAACGCAGCGCATGAATTAAGACTGATCGCACGGATATCGTGCGGCATTGGAGGCATATTATGAAAAAAGACGAGAACATGGACTATCTGTTCAAGGCAGTCCTTTCACTGAAAACCGTTGAGGAATGCTATGCATTTTTCGAGGATCTCTGCACCCCGCAGGAGCTCAAGGCTATTTCCCAGAGGCTCCATGTGGCAAGACTGCTCACCGACAACTGCGTGTACAACGACATCGTAAAGAAAACCGGCGCCAGCACCGCTACTATCTCCAGGGTCAACAAGACGCTGAACTACCAGGCGGCGGGTGGCTATCAGATAGTTTTCGACCGCATGAAGGACGAGGATAAGTAATGGCAGGCTACGGACTGTTTGCGCAGGTCTACGATAAGCTCACGGAAAATGTACCGTATGACGAGATCGCGCAGTACTACCGCTCAAAGATAGAAAGGTTCGGCTCCGGTGGGAATTTCCTCGCGGATATCGGCTGCGGCACCGGAAACCTCACTGCAAGGCTCGCGGCGCTCGGGTTTGATGTGATCGGCGCAGACGCTTCCCCGGATATGCTCTCCGCCGCCATGAACAAGCCGCATGACGGCGTACAGTACATCTGCCAGAGCATGACGGAGCTCGATCTCTACGGCGAGGCGGATATCATAGTTTCTACACTGGACAGCGTGAATCACCTGGAGTCCCCGGCGGAAATGCAGGAGTGCTTCAGGGCGGCGGCGCTCAATCTCAGAAAGGGCGGTCTGTTCCTCTTTGACGCGAATACTATATATAAGCACGAAAAGATCCTGGCGGACAATGTGTTCGTCTATGACCTGGACGATGTTTACTGCGTGTGGCAGAACGAATTCTGCCCGGAGGACAACGGCGTGAATATCTCGCTGAACATCTTCGCCGAGGCTGAGGACGGGCTGTACGAGCGCATGGAGGAGAGCTTCCGCGAGATCGCCGTATCTCAGGCTGAATTTGCCGAAATGCTTGAAAAGGCAGGCTTTGAGCTGCTTGAGGTCCGGGAGTACCTCACCGACAGGGAACCAACAGGGGACAGCGACAAGCTGATGTTCTGCGCCCGGAAGAAATGATTCACACAATCCTGTTTAACGAATATAATGGAGATGTAACATGGGAAGAATAGTAAGGGCGCTTTCAGAAGACGGAAGCGTATTATGTTCGGCAATAGACTCTACCGATATAGTAAGGGAGATCGAGCGGCTCCACCAGTCAACGCCGGTCGTGACCGCGGCTCTCGGAAGAATGTGCACGGCGGGCGCTATTATGGGCGCTCTTTTAAAAAATGAGGGAGATACCATGACCCTGCGCGTAAACGGCGGGGGTCCCTGCGGCACCCTTACCGTAGTTGCGGACTACCGCGGAAACGTGAAATGCTGCGCTGGCAACGCCAGGGCACAGGTTCCGCTGCGCGCGGACGGCGGACTTGACGTCCCTGCCTGCGTCGGAACGGACGGTTCCCTCACCGTCGTTAAGGATATGGGGCTCAAGGAGCCTTATGTCGGGCAGATACCGCTTGTTTCCGGCAATATCGCGGAGGATATCACGGCGTACTACTCTATAAGCGAGCAGATCCCCACGGTCTGCGCGCTCGGTATAGTGTTCAACGAGAACGCTACGATAAAGGCGGCGGGAGGTTATATGCTCCAGCTGGTTCCGCCAGTCCAGGACAGCGCCGTAAAGGTCATAGAGGATAACCTCAATAAAATGGAATCCATTACCGGGCTCCTTGAAAAGGGACTAAGACCCGACGAACTTGCAGTGAGCGCGCTTGAGGGTCTCGGCGGGGAGATACTCGACCAGTGGGACGCAGTGTATTACTGCGACTGCTCCAGGGAGAGAACGGAGAGAATTCTTATCAGTCTGGGCAGGGAAGAACTCCAGAAACTCGTTGATGAGGGTGAAACTACCGAGGTTTGTTGTCACTTTTGCAATAAGAAGTATGAGTTTTCAACAGCTGAACTGGCTAAGTTGCTCAAAGAACAAAAAAATTAAAATTTTTTTCAAAAAACGCTTGACAAATCGACTTTGAGAGTGTATAATATAGAAGTCGCTTGACGAGAGATACGAAAACGAAACGAAAGATACGAACTTTGAAAGCGATTTCTAAATGTGGAAGTTTAGCTCAGCTGGGAGAGCATCTGCCTTACAAGCAGAGGGTCATAGGTTCGAGCCCTATAACTTCCACCATATGGCCTGGTAGTTCAGTTGGTTAGAACGCCGCCCTGTCACGGCGGAGGTCGTGGGTTCGAGTCCCATCCAGGTCGCCACTAGCTTAGAAATAAGCTGGTGTGCCTCTGTAGCTCAGTTGGTAGAGCAGGGGACTGAAAATCCCCGTGTCGTTGGTTCGATTCCGACCGGAGGCACCAAATGCGGATTTAGCTCATCTGGTAGAGCGCCACCTTGCCAAGGTGGAGGTAGCGAGTTCGAGCCTCGTAATCCGCTCCAATTTCGGCGCTATAGCCAAGTGGTAAGGCAAGGGTCTGCAACATCCTGACCCCCAGTTCAAATCTGGGTGGCGCCTCCAACCCGCAAGGGATATGACCTTCGGTGAGTGTCTTGAAAATTTCTTAAAAAATTTTTAAGAAACCTCTTGACAAAACGTTCCGAATGTGATATAATAATCAAGTCGCCAAGAGAGCTAAGGCAAACGAAAGCGGCAAAGGTTATTAAAAGCTCCTTGAAAATTGAACAATACAGAACGAATTAACATTACCTTGTCGATTCTTTGACAGAGATGTCAAAGTT
>CAKSLI010000021.1 GCA_934466475.1 uncultured Oscillospiraceae bacterium | reverse complement strand
GAGGAGGTTTTCTGAAGCAGGCGGTGTGCTATACACATTTTCACTCAAACAAGGTTTTTAGAGGTGACCATAAATAAACAAGAAAAATGCCGCCCTTTTGGGACGGCATTCTGTGATTTTAGCAGTAAATTACTTTACGATGTACTTGCTGATAGCGTCAAGGAAATCTGCGCAGTCATCGCTGTGGATATTCAGTGTGAGCTCCTTGGAGAGATCAAGGCTGAAGATACCCATGATAGACTTTGCGTCGATTGCATATCTGCCGGAAACGATATCTACATCGTAATCGCAGCGGGATACGATAGTAACGAAATCCTTAACATCGTTGATAGTGTTGATATTGATCTTAACTGTCTTCATAAAAATACTTCCTTTCGTAGATAAATCTGGTCAATGCGCTGTTCAGGCTCTGAACTTTGTAACTGCGTCAAGCAGCTCGTCAGCCTTTGCGCTGTCGTCGTGTACAACGAAATCAAGCGGCTTTGCAAGGTCAAGACTGAAAATGCCCATTATGGATTTTGCGTCTACCGCATATCTGCCGGACACGAGGTCGCTTTCGAATGAATAGCTGTTGGTGAGCGCTACGAACTCCTTAACATCTGCGATGGAGCCGAGCTTGATTCTCATTTTTCTCATTGAATTCCGCCGCCTTTCTGGTGTTGAACTCTGAGGATATTCTTTCCTCTGTAAATAAGTATATCCTCAAACTGAAAATTAGTCAATAGCTTATTGCAAATTTCGGAATAATAAAGTATAATAATGTTATATCAAGTTTTGGTTTTGGCTAAAATTACGAAACCGCACCGGAAACGTTTCCTGTTTCCCTGAAAAGAGGTACTCCATAATGAAATTCAGCATAACAACACTCGGCTGCAAGGTCAATTCCTGCGAGAGCGCCGCAATTTCTGCGGCGTTCCTTGCCGCCGGGTATACTCCCGCGGAGGACGGCGAGCCGGCGGACGTGTACATCATAAATTCCTGCGCCGTTACCGGCATGGGAGTGAAGAAAGCGCGTCAGGCGGTGTCCCACTGCAAATCTCAGAATCCGGAGGCGGTGACGGTGCTATGCGGCTGCTATCCGCAGGCATACCCCGAGGAAGCAGAAAGGGACTGCTCCGCTGCCGATATTATCACCGGAAACGCGAATAAATCCGAGATCCCCATGATGGTGTCGAAATTCCTTGCGGAGCACAAGCGGTTTTCCTGCGTTGACCAGCTCAGCCGGGAATTTGACGAAAGCTCCGCAGCTCCCGACCTTGACCGCACCCGCGCTTTCATCAAGATAGAGGACGGCTGCGACAGGTTCTGCACCTACTGCATAATTCCTACCGCGCGCGGGCGTGTGCGTTCGCTCCCGCCGGAGGAGATAACCGCGCAGGCAAAGCAGGCGGCGTCTGCGGGAAACCGAGAGATAGTGCTCACGGGAATAAATATCGGCTGCTACGGAGAAGATATCGGATATACCCCGGCGGACGCAGTAATGGCGGCGCAGGCAGAGAGAATAGAGCGGGTAAGGCTCGGCTCGCTTGAAGCGGACACGCTCACGGACGAGGAGATATCCCGGCTGAAAGCCTGCGAAAAGCTGTGCCCGCATTTCCACCTTTCGCTTCAGTCGGGAAGCGACTCAGTGCTGAAAAGAATGAAGCGGCGCTACACCTGCGGGGAATATTCCGCACTGGCGGAGAAACTGCGCGCGGCATTCCCGGGCTGCTCGATAACCACGGATATCATGGTCGGATTCCCCGGGGAGACGGACGAGGAATTTGCGGAGAGCATGGCGTTTGTTGAAAGGCTAGGATTCGCCAAGATACACGTTTTTCCGTATTCCATAAGACCCGGCACCGTTGCGGGAATGCGCCCGAATCAGGTGCTTCCGCACATCAAGTCCGCACGTGCAAGGGAAATGAACGCTCTTGCCGCGCGTGTTGAGCAGGAGTACCTTGAAAAGCAGACAGGCACAATTCAGACCGTGCTGATAGAAAAGCAGACCAGTCCTGAGTTCTGCCACGGATTTACCGAAAGTTATATACCTGTGCGTATTTACGGCGAGAATATACCGCGCCACACGCTTGCACGGGTGAAGATAACCGGCGCAGAGCAGGGCTGCTGCACCGGGACGACAAAATTCTGAGGAGAAAAGATATGACCAGCAGTATAAAGCAGCTCCTTGAACTGGGACCTATCCCGGCGGACGCGGAGCTTTCCGATGAGCTTTTCGAAAAATACGACAAGCTCCTTAATTTCAATCAGCCGCTTTCAGAGGATGACGCGGCGCAGCTCACCAGGCTGTTTTCCCCGGACTGCGATGGGCTCAACTGGGCGCTGCTGAAGGCGATAGAAGCCGCCTGCGATACAAGGGACTCCCTGCTTGCTATGGCAGAGAAGTGCTCCAGCACGGAATACGCGGAGCTAATGCGCAGCCACGCAGAGAACAAATAACCAAATAAACGCTGATGGAGCCTGTATATTTCTGCACCGTAACATCTTGATTTATTGCTTGTTTAGTAGTATAATGTTATTGATTATTGCAGCGAAAGCTGTCGAGGGCGCACGTTTCGCGGCGCACCTATGAAAAGTTGGAGGAAAAACAATGGTTTACCGAATTTATGTGGAGAAGAAGCCCCAGTTCGCAGTAGACGGCGGCGCAGTGCTGTCCGACCTGAACGTGGCTCTCGGCATCACCTCAGTAAAGAACGTAAGGATAATCAACCGCTACGACTGCGAGAAGCTCCCCAGGGAGAATTTCGAGGCAGCAGTTCCGACCGTTTTTTCTGAGCCGCCTGTTGACGAGGTTTACTACGACCTGCCCGAGCCTGCGGCTGACGAGCGTATGTTCGCGGTGGAATTCCTGCCCGGTCAGTTCGACCAGCGCGCGGATTCTGCGGCGCAGTGCATTCAGATGCTCTGTCCCGGCGAGCGCCCTGTTGTCAAGTACGCAAAGATCTATGTCCTGAAAGGCAATATCACTGACGAGGAATTCGAGCGCATCAAGCATTACCTCATCAACGCCGTTGAATCCCGCGAGTGCGGCTTCGACAAGTACGACACCCTCGAGGTGAAGTATTCTATCCCGACAAGCGTTGAGACGCTCACCGGCTTTATCGACAAGACCGACGCAGAGCTTGCGGATTTCGTGGTACACTACGGTCTTGCAATGGACAACGATGATATCAAGTTCTGCCAGGATTACTTCAAGAGCGAGCACCGCGATCCTACTATAACCGAGATACGCATGATCGACACCTACTGGTCCGATCACTGCCGCCATACCACATTCGGCACCATAATCGACAACGCAGACATCAAGCCCTCCTACATCGCTGATACATACGCAGAATACAAGGCTGACCGCCACGAGCTCGGCAGGGACAACAAGCCCCTCTGCCTTATGGACATCGCGACACTGGCTGCGAAGAAGCTCAAGAAGGACGGTATCCTGAAGGATCTTGACGAGAGCGAGGAGATCAACGCGTGCTCCGTACGCATCAAGGTCGATGTTGACGGCAAGGACGAGGACTGGCTGCTGATGTTCAAGAATGAAACTCACAACCATCCGACAGAGATCGAGCCTTTCGGCGGTGCGGCGACCTGCCTCGGCGGCGCTATCCGCGATCCGCTTTCCGGACGTTCCTACGTTTACCAGGCAATGAGAGTTACCGGTGCTTCCGATCCGCTGCTGCCGGTTGAAAAGACAATAAAGGGCAAGCTCCCGCCCAGAAAGATAACCACGACTGCTGCTGCCGGCTATTCCAGCTACGGCAACCAGATAGGTCTTGCCACAGGTCATGTCGCTGAGATCTATCATCCCGGATATATGGCAAAGCGCATGGAGATCGGCGCAGTTATCGGCGCGGCTCCTGCGGAGAATGTACGCAGAGAGCGCCCGGCTCCCGGCGACATCATTATCCTGCTCGGCGGACGTACCGGACGCGATGGCTGCGGCGGCGCTACCGGTTCATCCAAGGCGCACAGCGTGAAGTCCCTCGACACCTGCGGCGCAGAGGTGCAGAAGGGTAATGCTCCGGAGGAGAGAAAGCTCCAGAGATTATTCAGAAATCCCGAGGCTACACGCCTTATCAAGCGCTGCAACGACTTCGGTGCAGGCGGCGTTTCCGTTGCTATCGGCGAGCTGGCGGACGGTCTGGAGATAGACCTGAACGCAGTTCCGAAGAAATATGATGGCCTGGACGGCACAGAGCTTGCTATCTCTGAATCCCAGGAGAGAATGGCGGTTGTCGTAGCTCCCGAGGACGCGGACAAGTTCCGTGCGCTGGCTTCCAGGGAGAACCTTGAGTCCACACCTGTCGCAGTTGTAAAGGCAGAGCCCCGGCTCCGCATGAACTGGAACGGCAAGACTATTGTTGATATTTCCAGAGAGTTCCTGAATTCCAACGGCGCTGAAAAGCACACCGATGTTTCCGTTCCGGACGTAAAGGTATCCTATTCCACCGGCAGAAAGAACACCGCAGCTGACTGGGAGAACATGGTCACCGACCTCAACATCTGCTCGCAGAGAGGTCTGGTTCAGCGTTTTGACAGCACCATCGGCGGCGCTACCGTGCTCATGCCGTTCTCCGGAAAGACCCAGCAGACGCCTGTACAGGCTATGGCGGCAAAACTTCCGGTTCTGAATGCAAAGACAAACACCACGTCTATCATGGCGTGGGGCTTTGATCCGGCTGTTTCCACACAGTCCCCGTATCATGGAGCCGTATGCGCAGTCGTTGAGAGTATTGCGAAGGTAGTCGCAGCCGGCGGCACCTATGAGCACTGCTGGCTGACATTCCAGGAGTATTTCGAGAGAACACAGGGCAAGCCTGAAAGATGGGGCAAGCCTTTTGCAGCGCTGCTCGGCGCTTACCGTGCACAGCTCGAGATGGGCTGCGGCGCGATCGGCGGCAAGGACAGCATGAGCGGCACATTCGAGCACATAGATGTTCCGCCGACGCTGGTTTCCTTCGCAGTTTCCACTGCAAAGGCTCAGGACGTTATCTCTGCCGAGTTCAAGGCGGCAGGCCACAAGATCGGTTATATCGCTCCGAAGTATGATGAAAACGGACTTCCGGTATTCGACAGCGTTAAGGAAGTGTTCCGTACCGTTGAGAAGCTCATCAAGGACAAGAAGGCTGTCGCAGTATGGAGCGTAGCGCATGGCGGCGTGGCTGAGGGCGTATTCAAGATGTCCCTCGGCAACCAGATAGGCGCAAAGCTGGACAAGCTCACGGACGAGGAGCTGTTTACACCAGTTTACGGCGCATTTATCCTGGAGCTTGACGGCGAAGCTGATGGCGTAAGGATCATCGGCGAGACCACTGCCGACTACACCATTACTTCCGGCGATGTCAAGCTGGACGTTGCTTCCCTCGAAAAGAAGTGGGACGACGTTCTGGAGCCGATATTCAAGGCTCAGCTTCCTGAGAAGCCCGCTCCTGAGAAGATATCCTACACCGGCGGCTGCGAGCTGAAGCACAGCTCCGTCAAGGTCGCAAAGCCCCGCGTTCTTATTCCGGTATTCCCGGGCACGAACTGCGAGTACGATATGGCTAACGCGTTCAACCGCTATGGCGGCGACAGTGAGATATTCGTTATCCGCAACCTTTCCGCAAAGGATATGGAGGGCAGCGTAAACGAGTTCACAAAGCTTATCGGTCAGTCCCAGATAATTGCTATTCCCGGAGGCTTCTCCGGCGGCGATGAGCCGGAGGGCTCCGCTAAGTTCATCAACGCGTTCTTCCGCAACCCGAAGATAAAGGACGCCGTTGAATCCATGCTGTACAGCCGTGATGGTCTGATGATCGGTATCTGCAACGGATTCCAGGCGCTGATAAAGCTCGGCCTTGTTCCGTTTGGAAAGATCGTTCCGCTGACCGCTGAAAGCCCGACCCTTACCTATAACACAATCGGACGTCACCAGTCGCAGCTCACGCTGACAAGGATATGCACCAACAAGTCTCCGTGGCTCAGCTGCTGCAATGTCGGCGATATCCACAATATCCCGATATCCCACGGCGAGGGCCGTTTCGTAGCGCCGGAGGCAGTCATCAAGCAGCTCATTGCTAACGGTCAGGTGGCTACACAGTACGTTGACCTTAACGGCAATCCCACAATGGACGCATCTTACAACCCCAACAGCTCCATGTACGCTATCGAGGGCATTATCTCCCCGGACGGCAGAGTACTGGGCAAGATGGGCCATACAGAGCGTCTTACGGACAACGTTGCGAAGAACGTGTCTGGAAACAAGGAACAGCTCCTGTTCAAGGGCGGCGTAGATTACTTCGCATAAAAATTACCGGGAGGGCGTCAGCTCTCCCGGTTTTATGCTGTGCATAATAAAAAGGAACGTTTTCGCGTTCCTTTTTGTTTTATATTCGGTTTATCAGCCGTTGCCCTCTTCAAGAACATAGATGTCCACCTGAACAGCGCCCCAGCGGCAGCTGTCGTAGTAGTGCTCAGCCATGCTTCCGAAATAGAGGTCAACTGCAACGGTGCCGTCCATAAGTCCAAGACCGGTGTCTGCCGCTACTGCGTAGCCGTAGACCTTGCTTCCGTCCTGGGCAACGATGTAGAGCTTGCTTCCGTAGGGGATCACGTTCGGATTAACCGCGCAGGTGCCTATCTCAGCGAGTCTGCCGCTTGCCGTCCTTGCGCCGTAGCCTGCGGTGTAGGCGGTCGCCTTGCCGGAAACTATGCGTGTGTAGTTCTCAGGAACGCCGTTTACGAGCGTTATCGCGTCCGGATCGTCCATCTTTGAGTAGGGAGTGGCAAGCGCTGTGCCGCGTTCGATGACCTCGGTGACGGGCTGTGCGGTTATCTTGTCGCTTATCATTTCCTGGCTGGTGAGAACTCCGTCAATGTACTTCTCTTTGACGGTATAGACTCTCTTGCCCGGAACGCCCTCGGTCAGGACGTATTCTGTGCCTATGGCGAGGTTGGTGTTATCGTTGTATTCCGTGTCGTATGCTATTTCGGAAACGCTTTCGCGGGTGCGGTACTCCACTCTTGTGACGGTGATGTCCATTCCCTCGTATGCCGTATCGGTCAGGGGACATGATACCTCGTCGTATTCTCCGAGCGTTATGCCTGCCTTTGCAAGGACATCGGAAACTGTTCCGTCTATCACGGGCACAACGGAGGTCTTGCCGTCCGCGGTGACGTTCACGTCAAAGGAACGATAGATCGTGATATACGCTGTGTTGCTGCTTGTTTCCTCATAGGAAACCTTGTCGTTGGTGCCAAGCTCATAGCTTGCGAGCTTCAGTATCGCGTAGACATCCGTCTCGGAGGTCATTACCTCGCGGGTGACGCCGTTATCTGTGATATATACGCGATCCTTGAAATAGATAGAACCGGTCATCAGCACCACCATGAAAACTGCGGCAACGAATATTGCTCCCTTTACCAGCTTTCCCTTGAAAATAAGGCGGTTCATCTTTGCGTTGACTATCTGCGGTTTCATATTTGCCTCCTCAGCAGTTACTCATGCCGTCCCGGCAATTTCCCCGGCTGCCCGGCAGGCGCCGGTACCGGGAGTAACTAACGTACAGCGTCGAGGCTTTGGGGAAAGCCAGCGCTGAAAAGCAAACGCACTGTCCCCAACAGAGCATTGCATTTCCGGAGCCTGTTATCTATATATCCCTCCGCTAAGGCGGCGGTCGGCCCCTGATTGGTTTCGTTTTTTGAGCAGCACAAGACTGCGTATCAAGGCGGTTTCGCTTTGATGTTTTGTATTATACCGTTTTTCTTCGGCAATGTCAAACGAACGAGTTGAGACATTTTTGTTAAAATTACACAAAATGCTTTTGTAACCGTTTTGTAATCATTCGATAATAAGGCTGTAAAATGTAAATATCTGTATATTAATCGCTTTCTTTTTGTAATATTCACTAAAAATCAAAGTCTGAAATTTGCCGTCAAAGTCAATAAAGTTTTCTGAGAGATGTTGAAATGTATTGGTAAAATATATGCATGAAACGCGGCGGGTTTTCATGGAGAAAAACGATTCTGCACAGGAATGCGGGTTTTGCGGATATGGCGTGACAAATTATTGATTTTGTGGTATAATACTATCAGACGTTTCTTTCCTGAAAAGAAGCTATAATATATTTATATAGTATAGAAAGGTTGATCGGGATACATGAGTTTTGAAAAATCCTGCGGGGCTGTGGTATACCGGAAGCATCACGGGAATACGGAGATACTGCTTATAAAGCACGTCCGCTCCGGGTGCTGGTCGTTCCCCAAGGGACACATGGAGCAGGGCGAGGATGAGATACAGACCGCCATACGCGAGATAAAGGAGGAAACGAACATTGATGTTTCCATAGACGACGCTTCATTCCGGGAGGTGGTCGTGTTCAATCCGCGGCGGGATATCACAAAGGAGGTCGTGTACTTCCTTGCGCGGGCGGTCAGCTTTGAGTGCGAGCGGCAGGAGGAGGAGATCTCGGACGTCCGCTGGGTGGAGATAGGTCAGACCTCTGCATTCCTGTCCTACGACAACGACAGGTTACTTATTAATAAGGCAAAAGCGTTTCTGGCGATGACTAAAATCTGAAAAAAATTTTCCGGAATTTGCAACCTTTTTTTCTGGTGTCTGGTTTTATAATCAGAACGGCTGAAACAGCCGGATATATTAATAGTCCGAAAAGGAGGTCTTATTTATGAAAAAGAGAAACATTCTGGCTCTGTCCATGGCGGCGGTAACTGCGCTGACCTCGACAAGCATAGTCGCTTTTGCAGAGGGAGTTGACAGCAAGGCTCTTGCGGCGGCTATCACAGTGGCAAAGACAAGACTGGATATCCCGGAGGAAATGACGGAGTTCAGTTACAAGGTAAGCAATGAATATCTTCAGGATTCATACTATCTTACATGGTGCACGCCTGACGATTACAGCGGGGAAGGCGGATTCTGCTCGGTGAATGTGCGCGGGAACCTCATTACATCAGTGTATACCAGTGATGATATCTGGAAAGGCACAAACACCTCGCTGGCGAAACTTACCGGCGACCAGCTCTACGCCAAGGCAAAAGCGGCCGTATGGAAGCTGGATCCGACTATTGCGGGCTCGATAAATATAGACCGGGACAGCCTGAATATAAATATGTACAACGATGTTGCGACATTCTCCTTTAAGCGCACGAAGAACGGCGTGCCGGTCAAGAACGACGGCGGAAGCATCAGGCTTGATAAGAATACCGGCAAGCTTATAAGATTCAGCCTGACATGGCATGACAAGGCTTCTTTCCAGTCGGCGGACAAGGTTATTTCCGCTGACGAGGCGAAGAATAAGTACATTGAGATGGTGGACGTCCAGCCGCAGTACGAGCTGGTTTACGACTGGGAAACCAAGCAGATGACCGCGCGCCTTGTATACGTCCAGAAAGACAGCGGCGAGATAAACGCGTTCACCGGAAACAAGAGCGATTTTGACGCGGACGGCTTTTATGATGACAACGACGAGATAGCCGAAGAGGATACCGCCGCCGGTATTGACAACGGAAAGGGAGAAGGCGGCTATCAGTTCACAGAGCAGGAAAGGGCGGAGCTTGACAAGAAGCTGCCTTATGGAACGAGCGAGGCTGTCATAAAGCTGCTGAAATCCGACAAGTACCTTTCTTACAAGGACGACATGGAGCTTCAGTATTCCGATCTTTACAAGATGAAGTTCGTCAGCGGCGACAAGTATTATTACAGCGCGACATTCACAAACGACGACTGGGGCGATGAGATCGATTATCCCTATACCTGCGAAGAGGCCATTGATACTGCTGCATATAATGACGAGGTTGTAAAGCCGTGGCAGACTGTCAATATCACTGTTGACGCAGAGAGCGGTCAGATAATCAGATACAGCTACTACGACAGCGAAAGAATCGAGCAGAACAGCTACGACCTTGAAAAGGCAGACAAGCTGGCGGATAAGATAGCAAGAAAGTATGCAGGCAGCCTGTTTGACGAAATGCTCTCTGGCTTCAGCACCACGCATGACTATTCGATAAATAACATCGAGTACTATTCCGGAAGCTATCATACATGGAACAGATACGTTAACGGCATAGTTGTTGTGAACAACGGCATTACGGTCGAGCTTGACGCTGACATGAAGCTCACTGACTATGAGCTGAACTACACCGATGTGAAGTTCCCGGACGCTTCCAGAATGCTCCCTGTTGAGGATATCGTTGAGAAGTTCTGGCAGGATAACGATCTTGACCTGTACTACCTTGCAAGATACAGCAGGAAAAAGACCAAGACTGTGCTGGTTTATGGTACCGACGGCGATATTTATGCGGACGCGTTCACCGGCGAGCCGGTATATTCCTGGTGGAATAATGAGAAGAACGACCTTTCCGGTATAGTTGACACGGAGCTCCGCGCACAGGCGCAGGCGCTCTCTGACCATGGATTCTACATTTCCTCTGAAAAGTTCAGCGAGAACGACCCTGCTTCCGCAGAGGTGTTCGCGAATATGATCAGCGCAAATATCGACGAGGACAACAGCTCCGGCAAACTGACCCGCGGTCAGGCTGTGGTTATATTTACGAGGGATATGGTCGGCGATACTGTGCCGTCCCTCAAGGGTATATTCAAGTCTCCGTTCAGCGATGTGAAGGATACCGACCCGAATGTCGGGTATTACGCTGTCGCCTACGCTATGGGAGTAGTCGGCGGTGAAAAGCTGGAGCCGGATTCTTCCTTTACTATGGGAGATATGATAAGAATGGTATACACCTACTATTCCACTGAGAGATAACTGCGGAAATTAAATAGGCCACATGGCGCCCCGGATTTTCCGGGGCGCTTTTTCTGTATGTTTTTATAGAAATCCCGTGTGGAGTTTTAGATATAATTCCCAAAAATACTGCCAGGTGCGAAAATGTATCATTTATGCTATTAACATTGACCCTGATTTGTGGTAAAATATCAGTGTGGATTTGGGTTCTGGAACATACGATCGGAGGTAAAAATGAACGAAAACGAGAGAGTCAGCCTGACGAAGCCGTCAGGTCAGAATAACAGTGCACCGCAGGGCTGGAGAGATCCCGCAACAGGTGAGATATATCCCCAGGCGCCGCAGGCTTCCCAGCAGTATGCGCAGCCGCAGAATACCCAGGGAGTTCCGCAGCCGGTGAATAACGGCGGCTGGCAGGGATTTTCCCAGCAGATCTATGCACAGCCTCAGCAGGGATATCCTCAGACGTATCAGCAGGATAATATGCCGCAGCAGACTTATCAGCAGCCGGCTTATAACGGACCGACCAAATTCTGCAAGCACTGCGGTCAGGTGATCCCTGCGGACGCGGTGGTGTGCACCCACTGCGGCAGGCAGGTCGAGGAGCTGCGCAGCGCGGCTCCGGCTCAGCCTATAATCATCAACAACAGCAATAATAATGTAAATAACAATGTGAACAACAACGCCGTTCATGCCGGAAAAATGAAGAATAAGTGGGTAGCGCTGATACTGTGCTTTTTCCTGGGAGAATTGGGCATTCACCGTTTCTATGAGGGTAAAGTCGGCACAGGTATTCTATGGATGTTCACCTTCGGGCTTTTCGGGATAGGCTGGCTTATCGACCTGATAATTCTGCTCATAAAGCCTAACCCATATTATGTATGAACGGCATTATGGAGGAATAATGGGCGTTTTTTATGAAAGAAGATGGAGCAAGCTTCAGAAAGAGCTGTATCTTATTGTTGATCCTGAAATAAATTTTCAGATACACTGTGTTCCGTACAGAATGAAGAGCAATTGGGGCGGCACAGATCTGCCGAGATACTGGATCACTCTCGGCAAGGAGATCATTTTCGATTATCCCGGGCAGTTTGTGGATATGGATGAGGAACCGGGATTCTGGCGGGACGGCATTCACTGGTACCGTTCAATTGTGAATCGCACCAGGGGCGGCTTTTATCCGTATGAAAATGACGCGTCTCAGCTCAGCAGGCTTATCCGGGAATATATCGACACGCCTAAGAATGATATTTTCGACAGGGACTTTGATATGGATTTCTGGGGCATGACGGATATCCTCAGGGCGGCTGACCGCCGTATCGGTGCGCGCAGGCTGGAAGCCTTCCGCGGCAGAAGCGAAGCAGCGGACAGGATAATAGACGCCAGGCTCTGCAAAAAGTCAAAAACAGCATAAGGTCACCTCTAAAAACCTCGTTTGAATGAAAATGTGTATAGCACACCGCCTGCTTCTGTCAACGAGCGAAATTTCTGATGCGACGGCGTCCATGCCGTCGCCCGGTTATTT
>CAKSLI010000020.1 GCA_934466475.1 uncultured Oscillospiraceae bacterium | reverse complement strand
GGAGTTCGCCAAAGGCGAACGTATGTGCAAGGCATTTTAAATATATAATAAACGCCCTGCGTTTATTATATCATATCTGCAAGGATATGATATAATTTGCCGATATGCACGGAGTTCGCCAAAGGCGGACGTATGTGCAAGGCATTTTAAATATATAATAAACGCCCTGCGTTTATTATATCATATCATGTTTAAAAAGTAAAGCGGGTAAGCGTTTCCGCCCACCCGCTTATTGTTATCATAATAAGCCGTATCATACGACCAGCTTGTCGATCTGTTCCTTGAGCACTCTTGCCTGGGCGGAAAGCTCCTCGCAGGAGGCGGCGGATTCCTCGGCAGTCGCGGAGTTGGTGGAGATGACCTGCGATATCTGGTCGATGCCCACGGTTACCTGCTTTACTGCGTCAGCCTGCCGCTCGGCGGCAGAGGATATATCCGCAACGAGCTGTGCGCTCTGCTGGGAAAGCTCCGTTACCTTCTTCATTGTGTCAGCGGTCTTGTTTGCGATATCCGAGCCGTTGTTCACAGCTTCGATAGTGCTGGAAATAAGGGCTCTGGTGCTGTTAGCGGATTGCGCGGACTTGGAGGCAAGGTTTCTTACCTCATCGGCAACTACTGCAAATCCCTTTCCGGCTTCGCCTGCCCTTGCTGCCTCGATAGCCGCATTGAGCGCCAGAATGTTGGTCTGGAATGCGATGTCCTCGATCGTCTTGATGACATCGGAGATCGCTTCTGACTGCTGTTCTATCTGCTTCATTGCACCGAGCATATTCTGCATTTCGTGGCTCTGCTTGATGATCTGGTCGGCGCAGGTGTTGGAGAATTCGCTTGCCTTGGCTGCGTTGTCTGCGGTGCGGGCAACGTTCACTGAAATATCGTTCACGGTGGAGGAGAGCTCGTCAACGGCGGTAGCCTGCTTCGTTGTTCCCTCGGCAAGGAGCTGCGAGCCGTCTGCCATCTGCTTTGAGCCAGCCATTACGTCATTCGCGGAGGAGTTGATGTTCTCAATGATTCCGCTGAGAGTATCCTTGATATTCCTGAAGGAGTGGTTTATCTCCTCAAAGTTTCCTATGTATTCAAGACCCGGCTGGGCGGCGAAATTGCCGACTGCCATGTGGGAGAGCACCTGGGAGATATCCTTTACATAGGAGTTCAGGGTATGCTTTGCCTCGGTGAGTTCCCTTGCTATCTCGCCCATTTCGTCATTGTTGAATTTGAACGAGGAATCTGCTGAATCCAGCGACCCTGTCGCGAGCTGGTCGCATATCTTCACGACCTCGGAAACCGGCTTCTTTACCAGCCGCTTCATAATAACGAAGAGGACTGCGCAGGAAGCCGCGCAGATAACGATAAGCACAACGACTGCAATGATTATTGCAACAGCGAGCTTTTGGTCAGCCTCAGCCGTCGTATAGCCTGCGAAATATGCGCCGATTATGTTGCCGTTGATATCGGTCATCGGTTCGTAGCTTACATAGTACGAAACGCCGTTAATATACGCCTTGCCGGAATATGTATGACCTGCCTGTACCTCAGCCCAGATACCTGCGTCCATTTCGGTGCCGGTGTATCTGTTGCCCTCGCTGTCGGTAAGGGTGGTGGAGTACCTGGTGTTTCCGTTGAAAAGCGAGAGGTCAGCGCCGGTCTTGTCCTTTACTGCGTCCACATATTCGGAGCTGGACAGGTCGCGGTATACTACCAGCGTGCCGACCTTGCCGACCTTTGTGCTGGCAATCATGCAGAGCTTTCCGTTCTCGATGATGAGGCCGGATATGGTGTCGTTCAGCGCCTGCTGGATAATGGAATCGTTGAGGTCAAACTTAGAACTGCTCTTCCACTGTATTCCGCCGACAGTCGTTATGTACGCGGCGTGCTGATCCTGGTACTTGGAGTTTGTCTGCCATGTGATATCAAGCACGGCGGGGTTCATGTTTCCGCCTGCGGAGATAAGCCGTGCAAGGTCGGAGACCACGGTCACCTCGTTATTTATCTCAGCCTCAAGCACGTGTACGCCGGTTGAAGCCTCGTCCATCTGGAGGGAGATAACGAAGTTCATAAACACAACGGTAACGACTGTTCCCAGCAGCAGCGCCGCCACAGCCGCAGAAACGCATGACATCAGCGTAAGCTTTGAGCCTATGCCAAGCGTTTTCTTTCCGTCCTTTTTCACGTTTTTATTTAATTTCGCAAACAGCGGCTTCTTTTGGGGAGCCGGCTTTGCGGCTTTCTTGTTTTCCTTGATTTTTTTCTCCCTGGGAGGCTTGTTCTTTTTGTCCTTCTGGACACGCGACATCAGCGCCAGCTTTTTTTCTTTCTTCAATGTATTCGTTTTCACAGCTGCACCCTGTCCTTTCTTCTCGCAATAATGCAGTAGTACCTGCTTGTATACATTATACAAAAGGAATGCAAAAATGTCAACTGAAATTTACACAAGAAACATTATTATATTACATATTACACACTTTTTCAGGATTATGTGAAACAACTATTTCTGTTTTTTTTGATAAACCTGGGGTTGTTCTATAAATAAGCATTTAATCATATATTCTGGAAAGGACAGGTAGTTGGAGGTGTTGCTCATGGGAATAAAGAAAAGGCTTATGGAACTCGGCGACCTGCCTTACAGCGGGATGCAGATAACTATTCGTGACGGGAGCCTTTCTGCTGAAAACTGCGCCGCCATAGTTGGCTGCACGGACAGCCGCGAAAAGACCGGCGAAATAGTGCTCCGGCTGAGGAACGGCAGGCTCGTGAGGGTGTGCGGAGAGGAGCTCACGCTGGAAAGCATGGGCGGAGACGGCGTTTTTATATGCGGCAGGATAGGCTCCGTGACATTCGTGGAGCTCTGAGGAGGAACAATGTCCAAGAAAAGAAAGGGGCTGCCGTATGGCAGCGTGGAATTCAGCGGCTTCGGAGGGTTCCCGGAAAAAATGGCGAGCGAGCTGCTTCGCCAGGGGATCGTGCTCAGGGGAGTGCGCTTCGGAGACGGCACGATAACCGGCACGGTATCCCCGGGGGACTACTGGCTGACCTCAGAGACCGCACGAAAATGCGGCGTCCGGATAAAAGCCGGAAAACGCCGCGGTCTGTATTTCACAGCAATGAGGTACAGCCGGCGCGCCGGACTGTACGTGGGATTTCTCACGTTCCTTATTATAATATCCATGGGCAGCAGCCATGTTCAGGACATCGAGGTGCAGGGCTCCGGAGGGATAACCCCTGCCCAGCGTTCCCAGGTGATGAAGATACTGGAGGAATGCGGGATAAGGGAGGGCGAACCTACCCGCGGGCTCAACACGACTACGGCAGAGCGCCGCATGATGCTGGAGATACCGGAGGCGTCATGGACGGACGTTTCCTGCGTTGGATTCCGGGTCAGCGCAACGCTGGAGCTGGCTTCCCCGAAGCCGGACATACTGGAGCAGGACATACCCTGCAACCTTGTGGCTGTCCGTGACGCAACAGTGGTAGATCACACGGTCCGCGACGGGACCCTTGTGACGGAGACGGGCAGTGGGGTGCCTGCCGGCGGACTCCTTGTCAGCGGAGTAGTCGCCGACAGCGCCGGAAATGTCACGCTGAAGCACGCTTCGGCGGATATCATCGGGGAATTTACCGAGAGCCGCGAGTTTTTCGTGCCGTACAGTGAAACGGTGAGCACGGCGGACGGAGCGCAGACGGAATTCCGGTGGCTTATTGCAGGGGACGACGAGATCCCTCTTTTCTGGGGAGAGGCAGCTGTCCCGGATTCGGTGTACCATGAGGAAACCGAGCTGCTGACGCTTTTCGGGCGCACTATCCCGCTGAAGCTGCGCCGCGGAGTTTTCACAGAGCTGCGGCAGCGGGACATCACGCGCAGCGCGGACGACTGCATTGCAGAGCTGGAGCGGCTCCAGGCGGATTTTGAGGAGAACTTCTACGGGGATTACGAGATATATTCCTGCAATGAAACTGCCGTCCCTGAAAAGGACGGCATACGGCTGACCGCGGTCTATACCCTGCGCGGAAATATTGCGGAGGAGCGCGTTATAGAAACCGGCTGAGCTATTCCTCCGCCATGCGGTAGCCAACGCCTATTTCCGTGAATATGTATCTGGGATGAGAGGGGTCCTTTTCGATTTTGCGGCGGATATTCGTCATGTTAACGCGGAGTATCTGGTTGTCTCCCTTTACGTTTGGTCCCCACATCTTCTGGATTATGAAGTCATACGGGAGCACCCTTCCGGCGTACTGCCCGAGAAGTGCGACCAGCTTGTATTCATTCTGTGTGAGCTCGGCGTCCTTTCCGTCGATATACACCTTGAAGCGCTCGTAGTCTATCATCAGGTCTCCAACGCAGTATTTTCCGTTGAATGCGATAGCGGAGTTAGTGCCGCTGCTGCGTACATGCCTGAGCGCCACCCGGACCCTCGCCAGGAGCTCATTCTGTCCGAATGGCTTGTCTATGTAGTCGTCTGCTCCGGCTTCAAGGGCGGCGACCTTGCTTCCCTCGCTCTGGCGGGATGAGACCACGATTATCGGAGCAACAGACCACTTGCGGATACTGCCAAGCACCTCCATGCCGTCCTTGTCGGGAAGTCCCAGGTCAAGCAGCACAATATCCGGGCAGTGTGAGCTTGCCAGTATCTCAGCGTCGCTGCCGGTGTCGGCATTTATAATATCATATCCTCTGTTTTCCAGTATTCCGTTTATGAAACATCTCATACTGTCATCGTCTTCTACAACTAAAATCTTGTAGTGGAATTCCATGAACAAACCTCCGGGTTTTTGCACTTTACGCTATTGGTCACCTCTAAAAACCTCGTGTGAGCGAAAATGAGCAGTGCGCACCATCTTCGTCTGTCAACAAGCGAAATTTCTGATGCGACGGCGTCCATGCCGTCGCCCGGTTATTTCGCTCTGCAACATCGTGTTGCACCTCCTCGTAAGGCATACAGCCTTACTTCGTCGGCTTTCCTAGAAGCTGGCACACCCTGCCCATTTTTGCTTTTCACACCGGTTTTTAGAGGTTCCCTATTATTACTTCTATTTTACCACGTTTTTTAGAAAAATGGAATACAACTTCCGTAAAAAAAGCGTTAAAATTTGTTATATTTAAAGGAGCGTTTTGTATGGGGCTTATTGGAAGCATAAACCAGATATTATGGGGAGCCCCGGCGCTGGCACTCATGCTTTCGGCGGGGCTGTTCTTTTCACTGCGGACAGGCTTTTTTCAGCTGCGCCATGCAGGGCACTGCCTGAAAAGGACTGTGTTTTCCAGGCAGGAGGGCGGCAGCGGCGGGATATCTCCCATGCAGGCGATGTTCTCGGCGCTCGCGGGGACTCTTGGCACCGGAAGCATAACCGGGGTCGCTGCCGCGCTGACCATAGGCGGCGCAGGAGCGGTGTTCTGGATGTGGCTTTCGGCGCTGCTTGGGATGATGACCGGCTTCGCTGAGAACACACTCGGCGCGTATTACCGCCGCACTTCCCCGGGGGGCTGGCGCGGCGGCGCGATGTACTATATCCGCGGCGGGCTGGAGCGGACGCGCTGCGCATTCCTGGCGAAGCCGCTTGCGGCGGTCTACGCGGGAGCCTGCGTGCTTTCCGCGTTCGGAATGGGCAGCCTTGTGCAGATGAACTCGGCGGCTTCGGCGCTGAAGTCCGGTTTCGGGGTGCCGGAGGCTGTCACGGGGATAGTTCTCGCGGCTGCGGCCGCCGCTATGATATTCGGCGGGGTAAAGCGGCTCGGGAGCTTCACCTCAAGGGTAGTTCCGGTGATGTCGGGGCTGTACATTGCGGGAGCCGTTTTTATTCTTGCGGCGAACGTTCAGCGCCTGCCGGAGCTTTTCAGCGTGATAATACGCGGCGCTTTCTCGCCGGAGGCAGCCGCGGGCGGGTTCAGCGGGTATCTGGTGAAGCAGGCGGTCTCCATGGGCGTCCGCCGGGGAGTGTTCTCAAATGAAGCCGGGCTGGGCTCCTCGGCGGCGGCGCACGCCGGCGCGGATATCCCGGAGCCTTGCGTGCACGGAATGTGGAGCATGCTGGAGGTGGGGTTCAACACGCTTGTGATGTGCTCCATGACCGCGCTGATGCTGCTTTCCAGTCCCTGCCGGGCGGCGGATATGGGGGAGGCTTTCAATAACGTCAGCCTGGAGCCGCAGTATTTCCGGCTGACCGAGGAAAGCGGGCTCATCTGCGGAGGGGCGGAACTGCTGACCTCCGGAAACGGGGAACCTCACAGTTTCCGCACGGCTTATGGGCAGAGCTTCACGGCTCGGCTCGGGACGGACGGGATAACCTGCTCCAACGTGATGAAGCTCACTGGCGTGCAGGCGCTTGACGCTTCCGGGGCGCCGGTTTCTGATAAATACGGTGATCCGCTTATCTGCGGCATAGCCCTGGAGGAAGTCACCGGGACGGAGCTTGTGACGCTTGCATTCGGTACGGTTTTCGGCTCGGCGGCGGGGAAGGTCCTGTCCGCGGCAATGGCTCTGTTCGCGTTCTCGACCATTACCGGGCGGAGCATTTTCGGGGCTCAGGCGGCGGTGTATCTTTTCGGGAGCCGCGCGGCTGTGCCGTTCAGGGTAATGTTCGTCCTGTGCACTGCGCTGGGGGCGTTCGTGGATATTTCGGCGGCGTGGGGGCTTGCGGATATGTTCAACGGGATCATGGCGGCGGTCAATCTGCCGGTTCTGCTTGCGCTTTCTGGGACGGTCATGCGGCTCACGCGGAACTACTGCGCCCGGAATTTCCGACATCTTGATATCAGCCCGGAGCTTTCAGCCTGCCCGGATATCCAGCAGAGGCAGGAGCTCTGCCTCAAAAAATGCAAAAAATTCCATGAGAATATACTGCGCAGTAACGAGCATAATAAATCTGCGGCAGAGAGAAATCAACGCCGCAGTTATCATTTGTAATGTCTGAAAGGAAGAATAAAAATGGGAACTGAATTTGCAAACAAGCACATCGGCTGTACTATCCACAACTGCGAGCACCACTGCTGCTGCGGTGATTACTGCTCCCTCGACAAGATCGAAGTAGGCACGCACGAGGCTGACCCCACCGTATGTCAGTGCACCGACTGCCTCTCCTTCAAGATGAAGCAGGGCTGAAATGCCTGACGAACGGATATTCAGGGACGAAGAATCCCTGACGCCGGACGCTCTTGCCGCTGACAGACGCGGCGAAGCAAGATTACCTCTATATGTCTTTGCATTGACCTCCTCAATAAACCGCTTTTACGGCAGTATGCTGTGAAGCGCGTGTATCGGCTGTCGGGAGCCGTTACACATCAGAATCGCCGCATTTCCAACGAAATGCGGCGATTTTGTGGTTAGTTCTGTTCGGATGTCTTGCGCTTTTCGCCGAGGGGGTAAACTGCGTTTCCGTCCTCGTCGTAAACGGGGTTGAACTCTCCGGTGATATATGCCGAGATGATGTTGCAGGCTATATGACGGCTGAACTCGCTGTTCTCCATACATACGCCGAATGCGATCTCCGGGTTGTCCGCGGGGTAGAATCCGACTATCGTGGAGTTGAACTTCGTCATCGCGATGACCTCCGGAGTGCCGGTCTTGGTGCAGACATTTTCCTTGCCTATGCCCTTGAAGTCGTAGATGTTGTACCAGCCGCCCTCCATAAGGAAGTTCGCGTTTTCGCTTACCTTGCGCATGCCCTCCTTGACCTCGTTGAAGATATCCTCCATGCCTGCGGAGAAATCCTCAACGACCTCGGGCTTTGTCTCCTTTATGAGCTTGGTATAGTCGTAGTTGTATATCGCCTTTACAACGTGGGGGCGGTAGCGCACTCCCTTGTTCGCGATTGTCATTGCCTGGGTCGCGAGGTGAAGCGGCGTGAGCAGCGTTTCCGACTGACCGATTCCCGCCTGAATGGTATCGCTGGCATTCCAGTCCAGCCCGAGCCTTTCGAACAGCTCCGGGGAGGTCATTCTGCCGGTGGACATGGGTATCTCAAAGCCGAGGTCTGTCCCCACGCCGAATTTTGCCGCCCAGTCTGCGAGGGCTTCTATCCCCATGCGGCGCGCGGTCTCGTAGAAGAAAATGTTGCAGGAGTGCTTCAGACCGTACTGCACCGTTATTGCCCCGTGGAAGCCGGTGCACTTCGGCGTGAAGCTCGGCGCGTAGTAGGTGTACACCTGATTGCAGGTGATGGTTGACGTTGGCGTGATGACGCCCTCTGCAAGCCCGGCGGTGGCGGTTATCGTCTTGAACGTGGAGCCGGGGCGGTATTCTCCGTTTATCGCGCGGTTCAGCAGCGGGGAGTTCTTGGCGTTGAGCACCTTTCCGTAGTTCTCTACAAGGTCGTTGATGTCGTAGCTCGGCAGCGTTACCATTGCAAGCACCGAGCCGTCCTTTACGTCCAGCACGACTGCGGAGCCGACCTCGGTTTCGGTGCCGCGGTGCTTTTCGTCCATTGCCGTGGTATAGTAGGGGGAGTGCAGGAAGTCCATGTGATACTGCACGATCTGCTCGACCATGTTCTGGAACTTGGAGTCTATCGTCAGCATTACGGAGTTGCCCGCCTGCGGCTCCCGGATTATCTCGTCCGATATCTTCACGCCGTCGGAGTTGCGGGTTATCTCGCGGGTGCCGCGCTCGCCGCGGAGCACGTCCTCAAAGGCGAGCTCTATTCCGGAGGTGCCGATTATATCGTCCACCTTGTAGCCGGCGCTTTTGAGCTCGGCGTACTTTTCAGCGGATATGGCGCCGACTGTTCCGCGGATATGGGGCGCTGTCGTGCCGTCAAGGTAGACGCGGTTCCAGCCCTCGGAGATCTCCATTCCGGGCATGAGGTTCGAGAGCTCCTTCAGCTCAAGCACTGTATCGCTGGAAATTCCGGAGGCGACAACGTATTTGTTCTGGTAGTTGAAGCCCTTCAGCTCCATTTCGTAGCGGACGCCGGCGATGTAGCGGCGCATGGGCTCGCTGTACTTGTCGGATATCTTGTAGTTCTCGTACAGGGCGTTCATGCAGTTGTCAACAGTGGCGTAAACTCCCAGGTTCATTCGGGATTTCAGCGAATCCACCGCATTTTCCCGGTCCTTTTCGAACTGGTAGGGCTGGGTCCTGGTGATGGGCAGGGATTCGTTCCATTCCTCGCCCTTTTCCAGCAGTACGGTGAGGATACGGTAGATGACCTCGTTTTCCGTGCCTGCTTCAAGCGAGGATTTCTGGAGGGCAACGCTGCAATCCAGCTCGTTGGTGTTGAGTATTTTTCCGGTGCTGTCGGCGATCTTTCCGCGCGCAGCCTCGATATCCTGCGTTACCGTGTGAGTGCTTTTGGTCATGGCGAGGTATTTGCTGCCGTCCGCTATCTGTATTTCAAGAAGCTTCAGACCGCACAGGAATGCGGCGATTATGACTATCGCAGCAAGCACTGCGGAGCGTACTACATTAGAAAACTTTGACATTGTACCACCAATCTATATTTGCAGGGTCACTTTTCGCCTTTTGTGATCTCGTCCTCCGCGGCGCTGTCGGCTGCGGCTTCTTCAAGCCGGCGCTCCTCTTTCGGACGGAATTTCGTGGAGATGAGCCGCACTAGCAGATATATCGGAATAGAGAACACTATCGCCCAGGAATACGCCGGGATCAACGTGTTCACAAAGGATATCCCGGAGCTTTCGCGCTCCCACACCCAGTGGAGCATAAGGAAATCCATGCTGCACATGAATATGACCGTCACGGCGTTCATTGCGGCGTGGCTGAGCCAGTTCGGGCGCAGGATAAACTGTCCGAGAAGCGATATCAGCGGGCAGCATATCAGCAGAAGCAGCGAGGAGAATCCCGGGAGCGTTCCGCTTGCTATATCCAGCATGAAACCGCAGAATACGCCGAAAACGCCCGCAGCAAGTTCCCCCTCGAACATTGCCACGGAGGTCGCCAGCGGGATTATCAGCAGCGGGCACCACCCGCGTATGAGCGGCGCGACCTCCCACAGATAGAAGATCAGCAGCACCGCTGAGTAGCAGAACCACCGCATAAAGCAGCGCAGCATTGCGCGGCGGCTCCTCTGCCTTCTTGATATCCTTTTGATCATTTCGTTCCTCATATCTGAAACGGCACGGCAGAGCCTGCCGCACCGTTATCAGTATTCTATGTCGTCAAATGAAAGCCCCTTGCCGTCGAAATCCGTTACGGCGTACACCGAGGTTATGCTGAAGCTGTCTTCGGCGGGCTGTATGAGTGCGTGCTTGGAAAGCCCGTTCGGGTCGTCGTAGACCTCCTTCACCGTGCCCACGATGAGCCCCTCCGGGAAAAGTCCGCTCTGACCGGAGGTCACGATTACGTCTCCCGGCTCGATATCCGCGTCTTTCAGGATATTGCTCATAAGGCACAGCTTGTTTCCGGCAGTGTTGATGTCGTTTTCAAGCACGCCGGTGGTCTTGGTGCGCATGGTGTAAACTCCGACATTCACCTGCGGGGAGAGTATCGTGGACACTCTCGCGTAATTCGGGGCGATCTCGGTAACTCTGCCTATCAGACCTACCGAGGTTATAACCGGGTCGTTGAGCGATATCCCGGAGCTGCTGCCCTGGTTTATCGTGAAGCCGCCGTAGATGTCGTTGGCGTTTCTTGCAATGATATTGCATGGCTCGGAGAATTTGAAATCCTTGTGTTTCTGGCTGAGGCCAAGCATTTCCCGGAGCTGCTCGTTTTCGTTCTGGAGCTCCTCGTAGTCGGCGGTGCGCTCGTACATCTCGGTCACAAGCTCGCGCAGCTCATCGTTCTGGGACTTGTAGGTGTCCGCGTTAACCAGCTTGTCTATGAATCCGTTCACGCCGTTGGAGATAGCGTTAGCCGCCGTCACGAACGGGTAGGCGACGGTGTTTATCATCTGCTCGGGGAGCGTCTGCGTTCCCGCCGCGACCGCAACGTAAGCCATAAGCCCGAGCAGCAGCGCAGCTATGCAGATAAGTATTTTGAATTTTACGCTGTGAAAAAACTCTTTCATATATGCTCCGCTTTCAGGCCGCTGTGAATCACCAGGGCTTTACCTGACCGGTCAGCTCGGAGAGATCCTTTATGCCGTTCTTGTCCATATAGTCGTTCAGACCCTCGATGACCTTTATCGGGGACCACGGGTCGGTGAATATCGCGGTGCCCATCTGGATAGCAGTCGCACCGGCGAGCATCATCTCAACGGCGTCCTCCCAGGTGGATATACCGCCCATGCCGATTATCGGGATCTTTACGGCGTTGTAGCACTGCCATACCATACGCACTGCAACAGGGAATATCGCAGGGCCGGAGAGTCCGCCCACGTTGTTGTGGAGGATAGGACGGCGGTTCCTGATGTCTATTCTCATGCCGAGAAGCGTGTTGATGAGGGAAATGCTGTCCGCGCCTTCCGCTTCGACCGCCTTTGCTATTTCGGTGATGTTGGTGACGTTCGGGGTGAGCTTTACTATCAGCGGCTTGCTGGTCGCGGCTCTTACAGCCTTTGTTACGGAGGCTGCGCCCTCGCAGGTGACGCCCCATGTCGCGCCGCCCGCCTTTACGTTAGGGCAGGATATGTTCAGCTCTATCATGTCCACGTTAGTGCAGTCGAGAGCCTCTGCGGCGGCGATGTAGTCGTCGATCACCGCGCCTGCTACGTTCGCGATGATAACGTTGCCCTCCTCCTTGAGGGTGGGGAGGTAGTACTCGATGAAGCCGTGAACGCCGATGTTCTGGAGACCTACGGAGTTCAGTATGCCTGACGGAGTTTCCGCGATCCGGGGAGGGATATTGCCCATTTTCGGCTCGATTGTCATTCCCTTGCAGGAAACGCCGCCGAGACGGGACAGGGGATAAAGGTCGGTGAAGCACTCACCGTTGCCGTATGTGCCGGAAGCCGCGATGACGGGGTTCGGGAACTCCACGCCGGCGATTTTTACGCTCAGATCAGCCATTGAACTTTACCTCCTTTGCGTCGAAAACGGGACCATCCTTGCAGACTCTTGCATAGTGTTCCTGACCGTTTCTTACCGTCAGGCAGGAGCATACAACGCATGCGCCCACGCCGCAGCCCATTCTCTGTTCCATGGATACCTTGCAGGGAACATTGTACTGTGCGCAGACCTTTGCCACAGCGTTAAGCATTGGCATGGGACCGCACGCGCATACGAGGTCGGCGCCGACGTTCTTCAGCGTGCTCTCAAGGGGAGCGGAGACCGTTCCGTTATAGCCAACGGAGCCGTCGTCCGTGCATATCGCGGTGCTTGCGCCGTACTTCTCGAATTCATCGGCGAGGATAATTCTGCTGTAATCACGGAAGCCGAGGATAGCGGTGCTCCTGCTGCCGAGCTTCTTTGCAAGGCCGAGCATGGGAGGGACTCCGATGCCGCCGCCCACCAGCACGACTCTTCTGGCGCTGTCCGGAACGGAGAATCCGTTTCCGAGCGGGCCGAGCACGTCCAGGTTATCGCCGGGGTTCAGCCGGGAGATAGCCTCGGTGCCCTTGCCGCGGACTTCGAATACAAAGCGGATAGTGCCCTTTGAGCGGCTGAATTCGCATATTGATATCGGGCGCCTGAGAGTGAATCCCGGTGCGGAGATGTTCGCAAACTGTCCGGTGTGGGCTGCCTTTGCAGCCTCCGGAGCGTATATCGTGATAGAGAACGTATCCTTGGAGATCGTCTTTTTTTCTACGATGGGATACTTGTCGCAGTAGTAGCTCATGTCAGTTCCTTTCGGTATCGTTGATTTTGTCGTCCCCGGCGGGAGCGGGGCTTTCCTGCTCTGCGGGTCTTGCCACTGCCTTTACGCGGACGTACCCGGCGTCAGACGGCGCGGTCTGTTCCGGAGTAGTGACCTTTATCATCAGGTGCCGGAAAACGCATATCAGCAGCGCGATGATCACAAGGTCGAGCACTAGCTGTACCGTGAACCAGCTTTCATCCGACAGAAGCATTTTGTTGTGGGTTATCATCATCATTTCGTTGATGAACATAAGCGCGGGGATCTTGCAGAGCGAAACGCACAGCGCGTACATGTCGTAGACCTTCTGGGCATTGCGCTTGGTGACGTTGATACCGCTCAGCTTATGGCTCGTGAGCACCAGTATCACATACGCCGCAAAGACCGCCAGAACGGCCGCCGGGAATATCAGGGTGATCCAGTGCTTCCACGGCAGTGAGGGGTCTATCTCGGTGAATTTTGCAAGATTCTCTTCGCCGATGTAGGAGGTCAGCGTGTCGCTGTACACGGACATGAACATATATTCCACGGAGCATATGAACACCGCCAGTCCCAGTGAGAAAACATCGGAAACTATGCGCGCGACCTTGTATGAGTGCTTGACAGGGTATTTGCCGATTTTCATTTATTATCCTTTCGGGAGAATCAGTAGATGTTCTCGTCCTCGCTGAGTACGTCCTCGAGCTTGTCGATGTTTTCGAGTACCTTTCCGGTGCCGTCTGCCACGCAGTCGAGAGGTCTCTCGGCGATCTTTACGGGCATACCGGTCTCCTCGTGGATAAGCTGGTCGAGGCCTCTGAGCAGCGCTCCGCCGCCTGCGAGCATGATGCCGGATTCGATGATGTCGGCTGCAAGCTCAGGGGGGGTCTTTTCGAGGGTGGTCTTTATCGCGTCGATAACATGGGAGAGCGGCTCGGAAATGGCCTCGCGTATCTCCTCGCTGGTGACTGTGATGTTCTCCGGCAGACCGTTGAGCAGGTTGCGTCCCTTGATGTCCATTACGGGCTCTGTGTCGCTGGTCTTGAATGCGGAGCCTATGCCCATTTTGATGTTCTCGGCGGTGCGCTCGCCTATGAGAAGGTTGTACTTCTTCTTGATGTAGTTGATTATCGCGGAGTCGAACTCATCGCCTGCAACTCTTACGGAGCGCGCCGTAACGATGCCTCCGAGGGAGATTATTGCAACCTCGCTGGTTCCGCCGCCGATATCGACGATCATGCTGCCGACAGGCTCGGCAACGGGGAGGCCTGCGCCGATAGCGGCAGCCATGGGCTCCTCAATGATGGAAACGCGCTTTGCGCCGGCATTCTGAGCGGCTTCCTTTACGGCGCGGCGCTCTACCTCGGTAACTCCGGAGGGAATGCAGATGATTACCCTTGCCTTTCCTCTGCCCTTGAGAGCCTTCTTGATGAACTGCTCCAGCATGCTGGAGGTCATGTCGAAGTCGGCGATAACGCCGTCCTTCAGCGGGCGTACCGCAACAATGGAGCCCGGAGTACGTCCGATGACGTCCTTCGCCTCCTGACCGACGTAGCGCACGCACTGGAGCTTCTTGTCCACTGCAACTACGGACGGCTCGCGGATGATGATACCCTTTCCGCGCATATATACAAGCGTGTTCGCTGTTCCTAAATCAATACCGATGTCCTTGGTAAGTCCAAACATTCTGTTTCCTCCATGTTCTTCTTTGTGAAATATTACAGGTCACCTCTAAAAACCTTATTTGAGTGAAAATGTGTATAGCACACCGACTGTTTCTTTCAACGAGCGAAATTTCTGATGCGACGGCGTCCATGCCGTCGCCCGGTTATTTCGCTCTGCAACATCGTGTT
>CAKSLI010000019.1 GCA_934466475.1 uncultured Oscillospiraceae bacterium | reverse complement strand
TCCTCCGTAGCTCAGTCGGTAGTAGCACCTGACTGTTAATCAGGGTGTCACTGGTTCAAGTCCAGTCGGGGGAGCCAAACCTAATATTACAAGAACCGCTTTCAGATTCGTCTGGGAGCGGTTCTTGCGTGGTGTTAGGAGAGTCTTTTTGGAATTGTCGTTTTTACTAAAGGTCACCTCTAAAAACCTTGTTTGAGTGAAAATGTGTATAGCGCACCGACTGCTTCTTCAAACCTCCTCGTAAGGCATACAGCCTTACTTCGTCGGCTTTCATCGCATTCGGCGCACTCTACCCATTTTCCCTTTTCAAACCGGTTTTTAGAGGTTCCCTAAAGAATTAGCATATACTCCTATGCGAAACAAATCTGCATTGTATCTAATGCCTGTCACAAAACCAAGTTAAAGTCAATGATAAGTGCGTCTGATTTTCCGCATATTTCAGCGCTGTATTAAAATTGGGATATAAGCAATCCGTATTCCGGGAACCATTTCCGCTTGACATCATCGGAGGTATATGGTATAATTATCAAAAAAGCCGAAGAAGGTCGAAAAAGCGTGAAAAACCGGCATTCAATAACTGATATATGTTTGTATATACTCAGGGCTGCTTTGTGCGTGGGTGTTGCCGTATCTGTGATAAAATATCTGATTGATTCCGGCAGGCAGGAGCGTATCGTTATCAGTGGGCTTCCGCAAAACTCCCAGGCGGCGCAGGTCACGACCATAGAAAACACCACTGCGGATACGGCTTACAGCTCATCGGCGGTTACATCTTCGGTAATCGCGGAGGTTCCGGAAGAAACCCCGGAGGAATCACCGCCCGCCACGACCGGATCAGCGGATGATTCCGGTACCCCGGAGGAGATACAAACCGCCCGTGGTACCACTGTTCCAGCGGAAACAAGCGCCGTATACACGGCAGGGACAGCGGCAGCGCCCTCTGAAACCATGTTTTCGTCCAGCAGTGAACCAAACGGTCTGATAAACCTCAATACAGCCAGCGCTTCACAGCTTATGGAGCTGAAAGGCATAGGAGAGGTAAAGGCTGCCGCGATAATAAAGTACCGCGAGCAGAATGGGGCTTTTCATTCCATAGATGAGATACTTAACGTAAAGGGAATAGGCGAAAAAACTCTCGAGAAAATACGCAGTCAGATAACCGTATGATTTTTGGAAATGATGTCAGGTTTTCATCTCTCCGCTTGTTTTAATAAATAGCAGAATGGGCAAACCTGTTCTCGCCTGAATTATTGAATCATTGGGAGGATAAATATGAAAATCGTTCGATATTCTGTTGCTGTTCTTGGTATGATTTTATGTCTTGAAGGCTGTGCTGCCCCAGTGGAAAGCAGTCGACAGCCAGAAACCATTCTGACCTCAGATGTGAATAATACATCTCAGGAAGAAAATATAAGCGATGAGACTTCATCAGCTGAATCCATAGTACCCGAGGAAAAGCAGGATGCTCTGGCAAAAACCAGCCAGATCCCGGATATTAGCAATACATCTCAGTCAGAAAGTATAAGCGATGAGACTTCATCAGCTGAATCCATAGCGCCCGAGGAAACGCAGGACGTTCCGGAAACATCGGAGCCATTTTCCGGAATTAACAGTGAGAATTATTATTTTGACAGAAATGTTTGCAGATTTGTTGCCGACAAGGACGGAAACATTCTTGAGCCGGAAAACGACAATGAACCGCCGCTGAAATATGTTTATGAAATGGCGGATTCCGAATACATAGGCACCGGAGAGCTTATTGGAACAAGACCTGACGCTAAGCTGTACCTGATGAGCGATGGAAATATCCTTTCCGTTTTCCCGTGCGATATTGATCCGTATTCCGACGCTGAAGAAATGCTCTCAAAGTATTCAAGGGACATGATATTTGAGGCATGCTGTTTCATCCGGTCTGACGGCTGAATAATATGATCAATGCGAAAGCAGCTTCCTTGCCGGAGCTGCTTTTTTATTGTCCGAAAGGTCTGGAAAGGTTGACATTTCCGGCATTTGGGGGTATAATATTTCCAAGTGTGTTATCCTGAATGACCCGACAGATTGAGAAAAGGGGATAAAATGAACAAATACTACAAAAAGCTGGAGCTTGACAAGGTGCTCGAGCTTCTTGCCGAGCAGACTTACAGCGAAGCCTGTCACGACCGCGCCCTGAAATTAAAGCCCTCGTTCGATGAGGAAGAAATACGCTCAGAGCTGAAAAAAACAAACGACGCATTCAACCTTTCCGCGAAGTTCGGAACCCCGCGTTTCCGGAAGATAAAGGACCTTTCAATGTCGCTCAGGCGCTGCAAAAGCGGCTCCGCGCTGTCTTTCCGGGAGCTGCTTGACGTTGCGGATATCCTCCGTGAAACGGGAATGCTCTGCGACTGGTTCGGTCAGTGCGAGAGCATGGAGAATTCTCTTTCCGAGTACTTCCGCGAGCTGTACCCTATAAAGCAGCTTGAACAGCGCATTTCCGAGAGCATTATCTCCGAGGAGGAAATGTCTGACGCGGCCAGCCCGGAGCTTTCCTCCATAAGGAAGCGCATAGTCCGCCAGGGAATGAATATCCGTGAACAGCTCGACAAGCTGATAAAGAGCCGCAATACGCAGAAATTTCTCCAGGAGGCAATCGTCACCATGCGTGACGGACGTTACGTTGTCCCGGTAAAGAGCGAGTATAAGAACGAGGTCTCCGGACTGGTGCACGACACCTCTGCGACCGGGCAGACATTCTTTATCGAGCCGATGAGCGTTGTGGAGGCAAACAATGAGATACGCGTGCTGAAATCCCGTGAGCAGGCGGAGATAGAGCGCATAACCCGCGAGCTGTCCGAGCAGGTGGGGCAGAATGCTGACAGCATAGCGAACAATTTCCGCGTTGCGCAGATCCTGGAGCTGTATTTCGCCAAGGCGAACCTGGGTGCCAAGATGCGCGGCGTGGCGGCGAAAATAGTTTCCGAGCCGAGAGTTGTCCTGAAACAGGCGCGCCACCCGCTTATCGACCCGGATTCCGTTGTTCCGATCTCCGTTGAGATAGGCGGAGCGTATGATTCCCTGATAATCACCGGTCCCAACACCGGCGGTAAGACGGTATCCATAAAGACCGTGGGACTGCTGACACTGATGACCATGTGCGGGCTCATGATACCCGCCGGCGACGGCTCCGAGATAGGCGTTTTCGGCGGGATATACGTTGATATCGGCGATGAGCAGAGCATTGAGCAGAGCCTCTCCACGTTCTCCTCCCACATGGTGAACGTTGTGAAGATACTCAGCCTTGCAGACGACCGAAGCCTTGTGCTGATAGACGAGCTTGGCAGCGGCACCGACCCGGTTGAGGGTGCGGCGCTTGCCGTTTCGATACTCACATCCCTGAAAGAGGTTCACGCGAAAGTGTGCGCAACGACCCACTATCAGGAAGTGAAGATGTTCGCGCTGGAGACTGACGGTGTAGAGAACGCCTCCTGCGAATTTGACGTGAACACGCTTAAACCCACTTACCGCCTGATAGTCGGAGTCCCGGGTAAATCCAACGCATTCGCGATATCCCAGCGCCTTGGAATGCCGGAATACGTCATCGAGCGCGCCAAGGAGCTTGTCAGCACCGAAAACAAGCGTTTTGAGCAGGTGGTGGACGCACTTGAGAAATCCCGCCAGGAGCTGGAAGCACTCAAGGAAAGCGCGGCGGTTTCCGAGCGCAACGCGAAGCTAACCGAAAGCGAGCTGAAACAGAAGCTCTCCGAGCTGGAACAGCAGAAGGAAAAGGAGCTCGAAGCCGCAAGGCAGCGTGCGCTCTCCATTGTGGAGGAAACCCGCTTCCGGTCAAACCAGCTTCTTAACGAACTGGAGGAGCTGAAAAAGGTCAAGGACAAGGATGCTCTGCGCCAGGGACTCAGCAGTGCAAAGTCGCGCGCCAACAGCACCCTGAACAAGATGCAGGACGAGGCGAATCCAGTTGTGGAGCGACATATCGAGAGCTACGTGCTGCCGCGCCCGCTCAAGGCAGGCGACACCGTAATGCTGGCTGACACAAAGCGCGAGGGCGTACTGATGACTGTGCCGAATATGTCCGGAGTGTGCTACGTCCAGGTCGGCATGATGAAGATAAAGACCAACCAGAAAAATCTGCGGCTCATCGACAACAAGAAAAAGCAGGCACCGCAGAAATCGGTCGGCGGAAGCGTAAAGAAGCAGGTCACCTCGAACATGAAGCGCCGCGGCGGCATGGAGCTGGATATCCGCGGAATGATGTCAGACGAGGGCGTACTCGAGGTGGAGAGATTCATTGACAGCGCGCAGCTCAGCGGAATAAGCTCAGTCGTGATAATCCACGGAAAGGGCACAGGAGCGCTCCGTGCGGCAGTCCAGCAGTCGCTTAAAACGAACCCGGCGGTAAAGAGCTACCGCCAGGGAGAATACGGCGAGGGCGAAGCCGGAGTTACCGTGGTGGAGCTCAAATAATAAAAATGGAGAGGTTTTCCTCTCCATTTTTTATTACGCGTTCTCCGCCGCCATTTTCTCGTCATGCCGCTGGAACTGGCGCTTCATCTTGTTATAGCACCAGAAGAACAGCGGGAACAGGAAGCAGTCCGCGAGCACCCATGCGACCGGGTTCGCGAAGCACACTGCATTGAATCCTAATACCGGAACAAGCGCCAGAGCCACAACTCCGCGTCCTATCATTTCAAAAACTCCCGCGAATATCGCGATCTGCGAGAATCCCATTCCCTGTATCAGGAACCGCACGATATTAACGAACGCCAGCGGTATATAAAGCGCTCCGTTTGTGACGAGGAACTGCTGTGCAAGGTCAAGTATCTGTTCGATATCGCCCCCATTCGGGTCGTTCACGAACAATCCAGCGATGGTCCTGCCCAGGAACAGTATTATCAGGAATCCTATTATCGAATATCCCACGCCGAGACAGGAGCAGTCGAACAGCCCGCGCTTTACGCGTTCGACCTTTCCGGCGCCGATGTTCTGACCGCCGTAGGTCGCCATGGTGCTTCCCATTGCGTCAAACGGGCAGCAAAGGAGCTGGCTTACCTTGCTTCCGGCGGTGACAGCCGCAACATACGTGGAACCCAGTCCGTTTACCGCAGTCTGAATGAGGATAGAGCCGATAGCGGTAATTGAGTACTGAAGTCCCATCGGGATACCGACCCCGCAGAGCCGTCCGATGTACCAGCCGTTGAATCTGAGCTCCTCACGGCTGAGGTGGAGGATATCAAATTTCTTTATCATATAGAACAGGCAGAGCACGCCGGAAACGAGCTGCGAGATAACGGTCGCCCAGCTTGCGCCGGAAACTCCCATGTTCAGCACCTGGATCATGAACAGGTCAAGCCCGATGTTCAGCAGGCTGGAGATAATGAGGAAGTAGAGCGGAGTTTTGGAATCTCCCACCGAGCGGATTATGCCGGAGAGGATATTGTACAGGAACGTTACCGGTATACCGAGGAATATCACGAAGATGTAGTCGTATGCTTCCTTAAAGCAGTCGGCAGGGGTGTCCATCCAGGTAAGAATATTAGAGCAGAGGATGCAGGTCGACGTAGTAAGCACCACGGCGAAAATCAGCGATATCCAGATCGTGTTGCCGACATATTTTCTCATCGCGTGGAGATCCTTTGAGCCGAACATCTGTGCAACGGGTATCGCGAATCCGGTGCAGACGCCCTGCACAAATCCAAGCACCAGGAAGTTTATCGAACCGGTGGAGCCCACGCCCGCGAGCGCGTTTATTCCGAGTGTCTGACCCACTATCGCAGTATCGACCATGTTATAGAACTGCTGGAACAGCATTCCGAGGAACAGCGGGAGCATGAATCCGAGTATCAGCTTCATCGGGGAGCCGACTGTAAGGTCTTTTGTTGAACTTTTTGCCATGATTTTTCCTTTCTCTTTATCAATATAGTCAGCCGATTCAACGGCTTATTCCCTTTTGAAAAACAATAGTAATTATACAGTAACGACTATATTTATTCAAGTGGTGAAATGCCCAATCTTATATCCAAAGGCGGGCTGTTTATATAGAATAATGCACAAAAAATCCAAAAGAGATTTGTTGTATTTCAACATAAGATGTGCGCTTGTCCGAAAGCATTTAATACGTGATTATTGTGAATTCTGCACGATAATCACGTTGAATCATTTCGTGTAAACTGCCTATGACATTGCGGTCTGATTTGTGCTACAATATAGTCAGTGAAGGCGCTGTGCAGTAACGGCGCCTTTTTTATGTGGTTGCCTCTAAAAACCGGGACACGAGCAGATTTCGTATATGACTTATATCAGATGATAGGCACCAAACCGCAGCGTTTTCCGCCGCAGGCGGATAATGCGTTTACTTGATGTATTTCAAGGTTTAGTAACGACGCGGATGATACGGGAAACGCTGAATATAGCGAAGCGTAACAAAATCAGACGCGTGAGTTTCGCGTCTGAACGTGTCGATTTTGTTTTATTCAGCGCTTCCCTTTGGCATAGAAATCTGCCGTGAAGGAGGTTTTTAGAGGCGACCATTTGCAAAACAGAATTTCAGGAGGAAAAACAAATGCCAAGGACAAAATTTCAGAACGTTGTATTCACCGCCATTATGGCTTTTTTCATGGTGTTCGCGATGACCGCGTATTCCATAGCAGTGCAGTCCAGTGGGGCTGACGTATGGGATACTTCTCGCGGCGCTGAAAGAGATGTGGACAGAGTATGTGATAGTGTTCCTGTTGGTGTACTTTCTGATGTCAAAGCTGGCGGTTAAGATAGCCTTCCGCTTTCTTGACCCGCACACCGACAAACCCATGCTCATCACCGTATCCATACAGTGCTGTATGGTAATGCTCATGGTGCCGGTCATGACGCTCATTGTGAACTTCATACACAATGGATTCACCGCCGACTGGCTCCCGAACTGGCTCACGCAGTGGGCGGTCTGCCTGCCGATGGCGTTTTTCTGGCAGATTCTCTATGCAGGTCCGGTCGTAAGGCTGATATTCCGCACCATATTCAGAAATCAGCTTGCGGCTGATGAAACAAGGGCAGCGTAAATAGTTTCACGGCACCGCTTATTTCCAAAGAAGAGGTGCCGTATTGTTTATACTCCTTTTTAATTGACAAATCCCTGCTGGTGTGATACAATATCAAAAGAGATATAAGGCAACACCGCACAAAGACCATTTATTGGATTTTGCACGTGTCTTGCTTGCATATTTTCCGTCATCTTGCACAATTCGTCCTAGCAAGGCGACAGCCTTGCTTCGTCCTCATTGTACAATCTGACGAAAAATCTGACTGCGCAATACACGCACAATCTTTGTGCGGTGTTGCCATAACAGTAAAAAGGGGTATTTATATGAGCAGGGACGATGAAGAAAATTATAACATACGACCGCTTACCATACAGGACATAGACCAGTACAACGCGCTGCTGAGATATGCGTTTCAGGTGACGGAGCAGGAGCTTTCAGAGACCGGCTGGAAGGATGATGAGATAAAGCGTTCAAAGTTCCCGGTAATACAGAGGGCGGACGTGCTCGGCTGCTTTGACGGAAACGACCTGATATCGCAGTTTGCGGTTTACCCGCTGGATATGAACATCTACGGCGTGAAGTATCCGGTAGGCTTTGTGACCAGCGTCTGCACCTACCCGGAACACACAGGTCACGGCATAATGAAGCGCCTGATGATACAGAGCCTCACACGCATGAGGGAAAATCACCGTCCGTTCGCGCTTCTCTATCCGTATTCGATACCGCTGTACCGCCGGCTTGGCTGGGAGATAATCTCCAACAAGATGACATACATAGTCAAGGACACGCAGATACCGCGAAAAATACAGGAGCCAGGCTATGTCCGCCGGGTCGAGTGGGACGATGAGCAGTTCCGGCGGCTTCACACAAAGTTCGCGGAGAAAACTCACGGCTGCCTTTTCCGCAACAATCTTGCGTGGGAGGAATACTGGCGCTGGGACGAGGACGACACGAAGGTCGCCATATACTACTCCAGCGATGACGTGCCGTATGGATATATGGTGTACCTCATCAACAACGATGTAATGCACATCAAGGAGATGATATACCTCAGCCATGAGGCGCAGCGCGGTCTGTGGGAATTCATTCACGCGCATGATTCCATGATAGACGAGGTGCGCGGCAACAACTATTACAGCGAGTCGATAGCCTTTGAGCTTGACGACAGCGACATCAAGGAAACGATACGCCCATACGCCATGGGAAGAATAATAGATGTGGAGCAGTTCTTTGAGAGCTACGTATGCGACCCGGATGAACCTCCGGCGGTGTTCCGGTTTGATGTGACCGATGAGCTCCTGCCGTGGAACAACGGCAGCTTCACAGTCCGCTTTGAGCATGGTAAATGCCGCCTTACGGGCGAGGAGCCTGATTATACTGTCGGGCTGACGAATGCAACGCTGACAACGCTTCTCATGGGGTATAAGACGGCTGAAAAGCTGTACGTCATGGACAGGATAAAGGCGGAGCATTCTGCGGTGGAGATACTGGACGATATTCTTCTTCACCAGATACCGTACGTTTCGGACTACATCTGACGGAGGATTTATGAAGATATTCAGAAGATTTTCTGCGGCGGCGCTTGCTGTCGTGTTCACCATGCTTCCCGGCTGTTCGGTGCTGCTTAACGATGATACATGGACCAACGAGGAGCAGAGCAGCTATACGCAGGAGGCTTCCGGTACGGTCACTAATGAGAGCGCCGCAGAATACGGCGCATGGAGACCGCAGGGCAGCGCCAACACTCTTGCGGGGAGCTCCGTTATAGTGACTATCCTGCTTGATACTCCTGACGCGGATTTCACTGACGATGAAATAACCTACGCCAACGAGTCGATAGACCGCTCCTGCCGATATCTGGAGGAGCAGGGCAGGAAATACGGCAAGAGCGTTAAGCTGTACAACTATGATTCCGTGAACAGCGATCTGCTTTTCCGGATAAGCTGTGACAAGCCTGCAACTGACGCCGTGGATTTCTCGTCCGGTACATATACCGGGTTCAAGAATACGGTGGATTCCCTCATTGCGGACGAGATCCCGTTTGAAGATATCTACGAGAAATACGGCACGGACAGCATAGGCTTTATGGTAATGCTGGACGCCGGTGCCTCTGCGTACAGCCAGGTATATTATCCGGACGGAAATTATTACGGTTTCAATGAATGGGTGGCAATGTTCGTGCACGATATGTACGGCACCAGATACGAAAATCTCGCCTGCTACGCGCATGAGATACTGCATCTTTTCGGTGCGATAGACCTCTATTATGAGAATGCGGCTTCAGGCTTCAATGCGGACATCGCCATGTCGATAGCAAACGACCCGGATTACAGCATGGCCCTGATGTACAACACCTACAACCCTGACGGAAGCTACGACTACGAAAACATTCCGCAGGAGCTGAGCGACATAACCCTCGCCATGATAGGCTTCACGGACGGCACGGAGGTATTTGAAAAGTACCCTTCGCTTGCCCGGAATTATACCGCCGCATTCGAGAATAAAGCCGCATATTAATAATAGGTCACCTCTAAAAACCTCCTTCACGGCAGATTTCTATGCCAAAGGGAAGCGCTGAATAAAACAAAATCGACACGTTCAAACGCGAAACTCACGCGTCTGATTTTGTTACGTTTCGCTATATTCAGCGTTTCCCGTATCATCTGCGTCGTTACCAAACCTTGAAATACATACAGTAAACGCATTATCCGCCTACGGCGGAAAACGCTGCGGTTGATACTAATTCCAGAACCACGTTTCGGTTGTGCATATTGTGTGTATTTGGAATTAGTATAATGCCTTACATCTGATATAAGTCATGTACAAAATCTGCTCGTGTCCCGGTTTTTATAGGTGACCAATAAATTAACCGCAGACCATAACAGTCTGCGGTTCAGTCTGTTGAAAAAGTACCTTCTGCCCACGAAGCGGGCTTTTTATAATCCATTTTTTTGACTCAGCTCTGCCGGGTCAAAAAATACTTTATATCCCAGCAAGTGTGCGTCTTGGCGGCATAGCCGCCAAGACGTGCGCGCGGAAGCGAAGCTGGGGACTTGGGCAAAGCCCAAAGTCTAGGGATTTTTCGACGGTCTCACCGCAGATCATAACAGTCTGCGGTTTGTTTTATTTGTTGACCGATTCAATATCTCCGCGTATCGGCATAAACAGGAACTTTTTTCCCTGCGCCTGCGCCTCCAGCTCTGAGGAAGCCCCCAGGCTCAGCCACACAAGCGCCGTTTCACCGCGGGTGGATTCTGCGGCTGTCTGGGCGGCAAGGATAGTCTCATCTGTCAGGCGGCAGGTTATAATAAGGACAGTCGCAGCTCCGGCAGCCCGGACATTCGCCGCAAGGGTGCCTATATCCGCAGTGTCCATTCGGGAGGGGATCACGGACATAAGGTCGTAGAATCTCTCAAAGTCCTGCATATCGCGGATAACGCCGCTAAATTCAGGCATTCCGGAGCCAAAGTCCACCGTAACGCCGCTGCCGGTATTCACTGCTGAAAGTGTAAAGGCGAGGGCGGCTTCTATCACTGCATCCGCCTGTTTCATTACGGCTGCCGCGGTGCTGCCGTCAAAATTGTAGTCGCAGATTATCGCAGTGCGCTGCTCGGTTGCCTCATCGTACTGCTTTATCATCAGGTCGTCCTGCTTTGCGGTGAGCTTCCAGTGGACGAGCTGCATAATATCTCCGGGGAGGTACTCCCGGACGTGCGAGAAGTCCTCGCGCTCACCCTTCAGCAGCGGCACAGGATTACTGCTGTTTTCGCTGCGTGCCTCGGCGGCAATATCCCCGATATCCACGCGGCGCGGCAGGAATACAAGCGTCTCCTCGCCCGCCATTCTGCGTGATATGCGGATTATCCTGAGCGGGTCGCATACGGCTATCCGGGTTATCTGCGCGACATACGAGCCGCGGTAGCGGTGCATTGCGGCGGCTGATATCCGGCATTTGCCGAGCGGCGGGACTGCCGCGTATATCCTCTTTGTGGAGAACAGCCCGGTGTCCCGGTCGGGAATGCTGCATTGAAGCTCTATCGGTGCAAACGGAAGAATGAACCTGCTGCGCACATACAGCCACAGTTCAAAGTCCTCGCATTTCTGGTGGACTTCACGGTTGTTCACAAAGCCAGCTTCGGCGGTCCTGCTTGCGATGAACACCGCTATCGCCGCTAGCACTGGATAGCACAGCGCCGCGATAAGCAGCACGGACGCGATCCGGCTCTGATATGCAATGGAGAACGCGAGCATTCCCACTGCAAGAAGTATATAGAGAATTCTGTTTCTGCGCATTTTGTCCCTCTGTCGTCAAAGACTGCGCTTTACCGGCGGGGTAACTGCTGAAACGGCGTCCTGGAGCACCGAGGAAACGTCCATTCTGCGGAGCTTCATTTCCTGCCGCAGAACTATCCTGTGGCTGAACACCGGGATAAGCAGCCGCACGATGTCCTCAGGTACGACATAGTCGCGCCCGCTGATGTATGCGAACGCGCGCGCCGCCTGCATTATCGCGAGGGAAGCGCGTGGGCTGACGCCAATTTCAACGCCGCCGTGAGTTCTTGTTGCGGCGGAAAGCTCGGCAACGTAGCGGCATAGGCTTTCGGCGAACTGGACGTTCTTTACGTCCTCAATGCAGCTCCGGAGCTGTTCCATGGTCATTACCGGCTCCACATCGTTTACGGGATTGCTGCCAAGCCTGTCCATGAGTATCCCGGTCTCCTCCTCCACCGAGGGGTAGCCCAGGCTGAGCTTTATCATGAATCTGTCGAGCTGAGCCTCCGGCAGCGGGAATGTGCCTATACAGCCCTGCGAATTCTGCGTTGCTATAACGATGAACGGCTCCGGCAGGCGGTGCACGACTCCGTCAACGGTGACGCGCTTTTCCTCCATTGCCTCCAGCAGTGCGGACTGAGTTTTCGGCGAGGTACGGTTGATCTCGTCTGCCAGCAGGATATTCGTCATGACCAGACCGGCGCGGTATTCGAACCGGTTTTCCTCACGGTTGAACATAGTGAATCCGGTGATATCCGACGCCATTACGTCCGGCGTGAACTGCGCCCTGCGGAATTCCAGCCCGGTCGCCTTTCCAAGCGCCATGGCAAGCGTGGTCTTTCCCACGCCGGGTACGTCCTCAATAAGGACGTGTCCCTGTGCCAGCAGTGCCGTCAGGATAAGCTGAACAGCCTCGCTCTTTCCCTTTATGACCTTTGAGATCTCACCGGCAAGCCTTGTCATTCGCTGCTGGTTCTCGTTCAGATAAGCCATTGTTTGCTCCTTAGAAGATTTATATTTAACCAATTCCCCCGAAAGCGCTGTCAGGCGCTTGTTATACTGTTTGTACTGCCAATATTTTAGATACTCTTTGTTTATTATAGCACAATCCGGGAGCTAATTCAACCACTTTATTAAAAATTTTGCGCAAAAACTAAAACGAAAGTTTTAAATAATTCCGCGCCTGAGCCTTGCCATGGGCGTGGTATAAAAGTAATTCCCGCTGAACATTTCCGCCGGGGGAGCCTCGTTCAGTATCTCGCCGTTGAACAGCATGCCGCACATATCGGCGCAGCATGCGGCAAATTCGGTGTCGTGGGTCACAAGCAGGACGCACAGCCCCTCGCCCGAAAGCGTCCTCAGCATTTCTGAGAACGCCTGCTTTGCTGCGGCGTCCATGCCCTTTGTGGGCTCGTCCAGGAGCAGCGCGTCCGGTTTCCGGGAGAGCAGCTTTGCAAGAGCAAGCCGCTGCCTCTCGCCGCCTGAGAGGTCGAGCGGATTCTTTCCGGAATGACCGCCCAGACCGAATTTCTCCAGAAATTCCGCCGGGGCTTCCTCACGGACAAAATCGTGCGTGAACAGCATGCACGGCTCCTGCGGGAGATAGGCGAGCGCTGCGCCTTTTTTCACACGGAATTTTCCTGCGGAGGGTTTCAGCATTCCGCAGAGCGCCTTCAGCAGTGTGGATTTCCCGCTTCCGTTGCCGCCAATGAGCGCGTACACCTCGCCGGAATACAGCTTCATGGAAACGCCGCGCAGCACGTCCGGGGAAGTCCTGCCCCAGCCGGCGTAAAGTTCCCTTACGGTGATGACCGGCTCGCCGGAGGGCGCGTACAGCTCCGCCTTTTCAGCGGGCTGGGCGCTGAGGAATTCCCGGCAGAGCCGTGAGCTCCTGCCCTCGCGCACGGACACCGGGGATCTGCCGGAGCCTCCCGCCGCACGGAAAACACGCTGCGCCGCCGTGAGCGCGCGCCCCATGGGGTGCTCCGCCGGGAGCTTTTCCGCAAGCAGGGCAGGGCAGCAGTCCGCGATGATTTTTCCGCTGTCGAGGACTATCACCCGGTCGGATATGGGAAGAAGCTCCTCAAGGCGGTGCTCGGCGGTGACAACTGTAACGCCGAAATCCCGGTTGAGCCGCCGCACCGCGTCAATGAATTCCTGGGCGGCTATCGGGTCGAGCTGGGAGGTCGGCTCGTCCAGCAGGAGCACCTCCGGGTGAAGCGCCGCCGCAGACGCAAGGCACAGCAGCTGCTTCTGACCGCCGGAAAGCGTGTCGGTTTCGCGCTCAAAAAGCTCCGACAGCCCGAAATATCCCGCCATTTCCCCAACGCGGCGGCGGATTTCCGCCTGCGGAAGCCCCACGCTCTCGCAGGAAAATGCGAGCTCGTGCCAGACCTTGTCGGTCACGGTCTGTGCCTCCGGGGACTGCATCACGAAACCTATTTTTTCCGCCGAATCACGGTCGGGCTCAGCTGCGAGGGCTTTCCCGCCGAAAAGAACGCTTCCTGAAAGCTCCCCGCGCGGGAAAAGCCCCGGCTTCATCAGACGCAGCAGAGTGCTTTTTCCGCAGCCGGAAAGCCCACACAGCGTGACGAATTCCCCCGGCTCCACGGAAAAGCTGATGTCCCGGAGGGCGGAAGTACCGTCCGGATATGTGAATGAAAGTCCCTGAATGGTTATGTGTTCCATGTTTTCTCCGTTATCTTGATATGCTCCGTATCATTCCGCGCAGGATCACGGCTGAAGGAAGCAGGCAGAAAGCCAGAAATACTGCGTACAGCGCGATGTCTGCGGCTCCCGTTGGTATGTCGGATATCACGGGGTAGAATCTGAATCCGCCCGCCCCGGCAAAGGACAGCGCAGCGGTGCCGCCTGCGGTCAGCATTACGGCGATAAGAGCAAGCACGGTGCCTCCCGTGAACCTGTACAGTGAAAAGCTTGTGCGCCTTGCAGTGCCATAGCCGCGCGCTCTCATCGAAAGGGAGGAATCCATAGCCTGCTCTGCGGAGTAACCCACAGAAGCCGAGAATGCGCGCAGATGATCCCGCACTGAGCCCGCCGACTGCACCGCGGCGAATTCCCTGGTGCGGCGTATAAACAGCGGCACGAACCGGATAGCGCAGGAGAGCACCAGTCCCGCCGCAGGAAATATTCTGCCGAAAAGCCAGATGTATTTGTCGCTGGTGACGTAACGTACTGCGCAGGCTCCCCACAGGCAGACCGCCGCGAGCATAAGCCCGATGTGCGCGCCATAAGTGAGGGCTTCCAGCGTGAAAGCGGAGTCCCCAACAAAGAAAAGGACAGTGTTCCCGTTGTGTACGAAAATGAAGTTCGCAAGAGCCGCCAGGATCGCGAATATCACGCTCCAGCCAAGTCCGCGGAGCTTGCCGGAAAGCGCGGCCAGCAGCACGGCTCCGGCAAGGGATATCAGCACCGTGACGGGATTCCCGGAGACGGCTGTGAATATCAGCACAGCCAGCAGGTAAACAAAGCAGGCCGCCGGGTGCATTCGCTCGAGCGTCCTCAAATTATACCACCCCGGCTCAGCCAGCCGATGAGCCCTTCGCAGCCCTCGCATACATCGCGGTATGTGGTCTCGAATTCACCGGTATACCAGGGGTCGGCGATGTCGCGGGCGCTTCCGGAGAACTCAAGCAGGAGGTGTATTTTCGGCGCGTATTTTTCTCCCGCAATGCGGGTCATATTGCGGATATTCGCGCCGTCCATTCCGATCAGCAGATCGAATTCCGCGGCGTCTGCGCGGGTCATCTGGCGGGCGCGCTTTTTCGAATAGTCTATGCCCAGCCTGCGAAGTACTGCGGCGGTGCCGTAGTGCACGGGGTTGCCGATCTCCTCGGTGGAGGTAGCGGCGGATTCTGCGTAAATACCGGTGATGCTGCGCTTTTCCAGCATATCCCGGAATATGAATTCCGCCATCGGCGAGCGGCATATATTGCCGTGGCAGACGAATAATACTTTATACATCGGGTAATTCCTTTCAAAAGGCTTGGTATTGCGTTATTTTGCCGCAATTCGCGTACTGGCAGATTTTACGGATTTGCGGTTGATTTCACAGAAACTCGGCAAAACGGGGCAAATCGCGGACGCGTGTAGTAGTCAAATAGTAGGTCACCTCTAAAAACCTTGTTTGAGTGAAAATGTGTATAGCAAACCGCCTGCTTCTTTCAACGAGCGAAATTTATGATGCGACGGCGTCCATGCCGTCGCCCGGTTGTTTCGCTCTGCAACATCGTGTTGCACCTCCTCGTAAGGCATACAGCCTTACTTCGTCGGCTTTCATCGCATTCGGCG
>CAKSLI010000018.1 GCA_934466475.1 uncultured Oscillospiraceae bacterium | reverse complement strand
GCATGGACGCCGTCGCATCAAAAATTTCGCTTGTTGACAGACGAAGATGGTGCGCACTGCTCATTTTCGCTCACATGAGGTTTTTAGAGGTGACCATTAATCGGAAAGGAATTCAGAATGTACCGTGTATATATAGCAGAGGACGACGACAGCATAGCGCAGGCGGTCAGCAGCGGGCTTTCCGGCTGGGACCTCGAGGTAAAGTGCGCCGGGGATTTCCGGCGGGTATCCGAGGAGATAGCGGAATTCCAGCCGCACCTTGTACTGCTGGACATAACGCTGCCGTTCTATAACGGATTCTACTGGTGCGCCGAGATACGCAAAACCAGCCGAGTGCCGGTGATGTTTATATCCTCGGCGTGCGACAATATGAATATAATCATGGCGATGAACATGGGCGGGGACGATTTTATAGCCAAGCCGTTCGATATGCCGGTGCTTGTGGCGAAAATACAGGCGCTTCTGCGCAGAAGCTATGATTTCGCCCAGCAGGTCGGCGTCATCGAGCACAGGGGCGCGGTACTGAACACGGCGGACGCCTCGCTGAACGTCGGCGGGAACCGCGTGGAGCTCACCCGGAACGAATACCGCATACTCCAGACTCTCATGGAGAGCAAGGGAAAGGTAGTCAGCCGTGAAAAGCTCATGGACAGGCTGTGGGAGACCGACTGCTTCATCGACGAGAACACCCTGACCGTGAACGTTGCCAGGCTCCGCAGAAAGCTTGACGGCGCGGGGCTTTCCGGGTTCATAAAGACGAAGGTCGGAATGGGGTACATCATCGAATGAAAGAGTATATCTACGCGCGGCGGCGCGTTATCTGCGGTGCGCTGCTAATGGCGGCAGTGTGCGCAGCGGTTTTCCTTGCCGGGGGAGTTCCGGCGGGGGCGGTGGGCTACGCAGCGGCTCTGTGCGGGGCGATATCCATTGCAATATTCATCGTGGATCTCGTGAAGTTCCGCAGGCGGCGCTCAATTCTTGCCAGGCTGCGGGAGGATATCACGGTCTCCTGCGAGAACCTTCCTGTGCCCGACAACGCCGCCGAGCAGGATTACCAGGAGCTGCTGGAGATACTGTTCCGCAGCCGCGCGGAGCAGGCGCAGAAATACGAGCAGAGCTTCGAACAGATGACCGACTATTATACCATGTGGGCGCACCAGATAAAAACTCCCATTGCGGCAATGCGGCTGACTCTCGCGGAGCAGGATTCCGCGGAGAGCCGGGAGCTTTCCGTGCAGCTGACCAGGATAGAGCAGTACGTGGACATGGTGATGTGCTACATCAGGCTGGAAAGCAGCTCCACGGACTACGTTATCCGGGAGTGCCCGCTTGACGGGATAATCCGCGCGGCTCTGCGTAAGTTCTCCTCGCAGTTCATCAGGAAGAAGCTCACGCTGGAGTACACCCCGGCGGAATGCACGGTCCTTACGGACGAAAAGTGGCTGCTTTTCGTGGTGGGGCAGGTGCTTTCGAACTCGCTGAAATACACGAAAACCGGCGGCATAAGGATAGATTTCCGGGACGGCGTGCTCCGCATAAGCGACACCGGCATCGGCATAGCTCCGGAGGATCTCCCGAGGGTGTTCGACAAGGGGTTTACCGGCTGCAACGGCAGGTCGGACATGAAGGCAAGCGGGCTGGGGCTGTACCTCTGCCGGAGGATATGCAGGGAGCTGGGGCACTCAATCTCGGCTGAGAGCGGCGAGAGCGGAACTACCGTTTCGATAGACCTTTCCAGAAATCCGGTGGACGTGCGGGAGTGAGCCTTACAAAAACGTAATACGGATGTAAGCCGATTCGATTGCGGATATTCCGTCATTCTGGTAGAATAGATACAGACAGGGACGGCGGCGCGCTCCTTAAATAATAACCGAACCAAAAAGTCCACACAGCGCCGCCGGTCTGTCCTGAGAAAGGAAGGAATGACAGATATGCCGATACTTGAGATATCCGGTCTTAAAAAGACCTATACGACGCGGCTCGGCGGAAACCGCGTGGAGGCGCTCAAAAACGTGAGCTTTACCGCGGAGCCGGGCGAATACATCGCGATAATGGGCGAGAGCGGCTCCGGAAAGACAACGCTGCTGAATATCCTCGCGGCGCTCGACAAGCCGACCGGGGGCAGCGTTATCCTTGACGGAATGGACCTTGCAAAGATAAAGGACTCCCGCCTAGCGGATTTCCGGCGCGACAACCTCGGCTTCGTTTTTCAGGAGTTCAACCTGCTGGATACGTTCACGGTGCGCGACAATATCCTGCTGCCGCTGGTCCTCCGTGGAGAGAAGTATCAGGAAATGGAGCCCAAGCTGCACAAAACCGCGGAGCTCCTTGGAATTTCGGCGCTCCTCGGGAAGTATCCATACGAGATATCCGGCGGACAGAAGCAGCGCACTGCCGCAGCGAGGGCGCTCATCACCGAGCCGAAGCTGCTGCTTGCGGACGAACCCACCGGCGCTCTTGACAGCCGCAGCTCAGATGAGCTGCTGAGCCTTTTCAGCGAGATAAACAGCCGCGGTCAGACCATACTTATGGTCACGCATTCCGCGAAGGCGGCGAGCCGCGCGAAGCGGGTTCTGTTCATCAAGGACGGAGCGGTGTTCCACCAGCTGTACCGCGGGGACTGCACGGACGACGAGGCCTACCGCCGCATAACGGACGCGCTGACGCTCCTGAGCTCCCCGGCTGAGCCGCAGAGCCTGCGCACCGACCTGAAAGGCGGCAGGGCATGAGACTATACGCAAGGCTTGCCGCGGGCGGAATCCGCAGGAACGGGAAGCTCTATATACCGTATATCCTGACCTGTTCGCTGATGGTGATGATATTCTATATAGTGAATTTCCTGTCCAAGAATCCGCTCCTTGACGGAATGCGGGGCGGAGAGATAATGAAAGAAATGATGACAATCGGAATAGTCATCATGGTGGTTTTCTCGGCGATATTCCTGTTCTACACGAATTCGTTCCTGATAAAAAGCCGCAAGCGGGAGTTCGGTCTGTACAATATCCTGGGCATGGGGAAGCGCAGTCTAGCCCGCATAATGACCTGGGAAACGGTCATGGTCTACCTCATGTCAATGGTTCTCGGACTTGGCGCGGGAATACTATTCTCAAAGCTCGCAGAGCTCATCGCGGTGAAGATAATCATGGGAGAGGCGCAGTATCAGTTCTCGGTGAGCGGCATCTCCGTTATCGCATGCCTCATCGTTTTTGCAGTGATATTCTTCCTGATCCACCTGAATGTACTGCGGCAGGTGTTCGTGGCGAAGCCTATCGAGCTCCTGCACTCCGAAAACGCAGGCGAGAAGCCGCCCCGCGCGAACTGGTTCCCGGCGGTGCTGGGAGCGCTCATGCTCGCAGCGGCGTACTACATGGCTGTGACGATTGAGGAGCCAATGACTGCAATGTTCGGCTTCATGGCGGCGGTCATCCTGGTTATTGCGGCAACGTATCTGCTGTTTATGGCGGGCTCGGTGGTGATTTGCAGGGTCCTCCAGAAGAATAAGAAATACTACTACCGCACCAACCACTTCGTTTCAGTGTCGCAGATGTCCTTCCGCATGCGGAAGAACGGCGCCGGGCTTGCTTCTATATGCATTCTCAGCACAATGGTGCTTGTGACGCTTTCTACTACGATATGCCTGTACATGGGCGAGGGGGAGATACTCGAACAGCGCTATCCCCGCGACATAGTGACGTCCGTTTACGGTCTCCCGGAAAGCGAAACAGCCTCCTACCGCGAAAGCGTTGAGGAGATTGCGGAGAAACACGGAGTCTCCCCGGAGAACGTGCTGGCGTACTCCTACGCCGACCTTTCCGGCGCGATAATCGGGAACCGCTTCGATGTGAAAAACACCGACATGAACGAGGTCTCCCTAGACCTGCGCTCGGTGTACGTTGTCCCGATAGCTGATTACAATGCGCTTTACGGCACGGATATCAGTCTTTCTGACGGCGAGGCGGCGGTATACTTCAAGGGCAAGGGCTTCGACTATGACGAGATACAGCTTGACGACTGGGGAAGCTACCGCATAACCCAGCGCCTTGACAGGTTCACGATAATCGGAACGGATTCCGCGACAGTGACCGACACGATATATCTTTTCGTGAAGAATTATTCCGACCTTGACAGCCTGAACAGCTTCCAGAACAGTATTTCGGATGTATACGGCGGAAGGATCTCCAATAAGGTGTTCTACTACTACTGTTTCGACCTCGACTGTGACGACGGTGTCAGGCTGGAAATAAACAAAGCGCTGACGGACGAATTCAGGGCGGAAGACCACCCGCTGACATACGAATGGCTGAGCACTGAGTGCCGCGCGTTCGAATATGAGGAGTTCTTCGGGCTTTATGGCGGATTGTTCTTCCTCGGAATTATCTTCGGCGGGGTATTTATCCTGGCGGCGGTGCTTATAATGTACTACAAGCAGATAAGCGAGGGCTTCGACGACAGGGCGCGGTTCGAAATACTCCGCAAGGTGGGAATGAACGACCGCGATATCCGCCGGGCGGTGGATTCGCAGGTGCTGACGGTGTTCTTCGCGCCGCTAATAGCCGCCGGAATCCACATGATATTCGCATTCCCCATGCTGACAAAGCTGCTCGGACTGTTCGCGATGCGCGATACTGGATTCCTGGCGCTCGTCACACTGGTGTGCTACGCAGTTTTCGCGGTGCTGTACGTTGTGGTTTACGCAGTCACCTCGCGGAGCTACTATCGTATAGTCAGCCGGTAACGGGAAAAATCCCGTGCGGACGAAAATGGGCAGGTGCTGAAGCACCCGCCCTTACGCGCTTTATTCGATCTCTTCCATCACGCTCTTGTAGGCGGGACGGATTATCTTGCTGGAGCCTACAAGCTCCTCGATACGGTGCGCCGACCAGCCGACTACGCGGGCAATGGCGAACAGCGGAGTGTACAGTTCCAGCGGGATACCCAGCATGTCGTATACGAAGCCGCTGTAAAAATCCACGTTGGGGCTTACGCCCTTGTAAATGCGGCGCTTCTCCGCGATGAGCTGCGGAGCTATCTCCTCTATGTTGGAGTACAGCGCCATGTCGCGGGTCTTGCCCTTTGCCTCTGCCAGCTTCTGAACGTAGGATTTGAGCACTCTCTCACGCGGGTCGGACATGGAGTACACTGCGTGACCCATTCCGTAGATGAGCCCCTTGCGGTCGAATGCCTCGCCGTCAAGCAGCTTCCTGAGGTAAGCTCTCACCTCGTCCTTGTCGGAGGGGTCGGAGAGGTGTGTGCGGATATCCTGCATCATCTGCATGACCTTGAGGTTAGCGCCGCCGTGGCGGGGACCCTTCAGCGAGGACATTGCCGCCGCGATAGCGGAGTATGTATCCGAGCCTGCGGAGGTAACAACGCGGGTCGTGAACGTGGAGTTGTTTCCGCCGCCGTGTTCCATGTGGAGCATGAGAACGATGTCGAGCACCCTTGCCTCAAGCTCGGTGTACTGCATATCCGGACGGAGCATTCTCAGAAAGTTCTCCGCGGTGGAAAGCCCGGGAGCCGGGCGGTGTATGTACATGCTGCTATCGTTGTCGTAGTGGTTGTAGGCGTGGTAGCCGTAAACCGCCAGCATGGGGAACACCGCAGTCAGCTGGAGGCACTGGCGTATGCAGTTGTCGATATCGTTGGAGCCGAGGTTATCGTCATAGGAGGACAGCGTGAGTATGCTCTTTGTCATGGAATTCATTATGTCCTTTGAGGGGGCTTTCATTATGACGTCCCGGGTGAAGTTGGAGGGGATAACGCGGCATTCCGTGAGGATATCGTTGAATTCCGCGAGCTGTTCCTCCGTCGGGAGCTCACCGAATATAAGCAGGTATGCGGTCTTTTCAAAGCCGAATCCGCCGTTAAGCCCGGAGATCAGGGTGTTTATGTTGTAGCCCCGGTACCAGAGCTCTCCATCGCAGGGCTCGCCGTCCTTGAACGAAACTATCTTGGAAATGCGGGTAAGCCCGGTGAGGACGCCCTTTCCGTTGATGTCGCGCAGACCGCGGTTAACTCCGTATTCACGGAAAAGCTCGTCTGAAATGGTGTCGTGCTCAGCGCAGAGCTTCTGCTTCTCGGAAGCGTATTCGGTTATTCTTTCAAATGCCATGTTGTTTCCTCCTTCTCTGGTTATCAGTTGTGGGGTAATGCCGGTTCGCGGGAGTCCATGAGCTTTTTCAGCAGGGAATAAAGCGTGTGCTTTTCCTCCCCGGTGAGCGGCTCCAGGAAGCGGTGCGCCTGGCTCTGCATCTTCTGCGCGAGCTCATCGGAATGCGCCTTTCCTGCCGGCGTGAGGGTGACTATCGTTTCGCGCTTGTCGCGCTGGCTCTTTGTACGGGTGATGTAGCCGTCATGCTCCAGCTTGACAAGGGATTCGGACATGGACTGCGGGCTCACTGACAGAAGCTCCGAAAGCCGCTTCTGGACTATCTCGCCGTCCCTGCCTATCGTCAGCAGGACGCGTTCCCGCTCAAGCAGCGCCCTGCCGCCCATGAATTCGCTCTTTCCGGCGGAAATCTGACCGCGCAGCCGCGTGAACCAGTCATGTATCAGCCCGGTGAGCTGCTCGTCTATATCCTGCATAGTTTCACCTCTTCTGAATTATGTCAGGTACCATAACATCAAGTACCTTATCATTTTAGCACATTTTTTAGTAATTGTCAAGAGCAGGGATTAAGTTGTATTTTATGGTCACCTCTAAAAACCGGGACACGAGCAGATTTTGTACATGACTTATATCAGATGCTAGGCACCAAACCGCAGCGTTTTCCGCCGTAGGCGGATAATGCGTTTACTGTATGTATTTCAAGGTTTGGTAACGACGCAGATGATATAAGTCATAGAAATCTGCCGTGAAGGAGGTTTTTAGAGGTGACCTTATGTAAACGGAGGCATGCTATGAAAAAATACCGCAAGGTAATGAGAGTGATTCTGCTTATCCTGGCGTCGCTGGTTTCGGCGGTGCTGATAGCGGCGGGAGTATTTGCCGCCCTCGGCTGGAAAATGTACAGCGAGGCGGTAGAGGAGCGTCCTGTCCGGCAGGTCTATGCAGATATGCAGTCTGACGAGCACTATGTGAGCTTTGACGAGCTCCCGGATTTCTACGTCCGCGCCGTTACGGCGGTCGAGGATCACGACTTCTGGGGACACAGCGGTATCGACCCTTCCGCGATATGCCGCGCGCTGCTCCACGACCTGGCGGAAATGGAGTTTGCGGAGGGCGGCAGCACGATAACCATGCAGACCGCCAAGAATCTCTACTACACGCAGGACAAACGGCTGGAGCGCAAGGCGGCGGAGATCTTCACGGCGTTTGAGCTTGAGGATAAGCTGTCCAAGGAGCAGATATTTGAGCTTTACGTGAACACGATATATTTCGGCAGCAACTATTATGGAATATACGCGGCGTCCGTGGGGTACTACGGAGTTCCTCCCGAGGAGCTGACAGACGAGCAGTGCGCCGTACTCGCGGGTATACCGCAGGCTCCGAGCGTATACTCGCCGGACGAAAATCCGGAGCTCGCAGAGCAGCGCGCACAGCAGGTCATTGCCGCAATGGAGAAATTCGGCAGTTGACAGCAGCGGGAAAATATGGTACAATAAAGCTGCGATATTTCTGCTGAAATATTGCATAAGGAAACCTCTAAAAACCGGTTTGAAAAAGGAAAATGGGTAGAGTGCGCCGAATGCGATGAAAGCCGACGAAGTAAGGCTGTATGCCTTACGAGGAGGTTTGAAGAAGCAGGCGGTGTGCTATACACATTTTCATTCAAACGAGGTTTTTAGAGGTTCCCAAAATATGAAGCATCAGCGATTCTGGAAAGGAACCTTATGAAAAAGATAACTGCATTATTCACAGCGGCCGTGATTGCGGCTTCAGCAGGTATAACGGCGCACGCCGAGGGCGAAAGCCTTGTTGTCCTGGGGGATTCCATAACCTCCGGCTACGGACTTGACGGCTACGTTTCCGGCGATGATTACAGCGCGGCGGGGAGCTTCGCCAACAGGCTCGGGGAGAATTACGCGGAATACAGCAATTTCGCAGTGGACGGCAGGACTTCCGGCGAGCTGCTGACGGCGCTCGAGGACGAGGATATCTCCGCGGCTCTCGCAGGAGCCGACACGGTAATAGTGTCGATAGGCGGAAACGATTTCCTCCAGCCAATGATTACCGCGGCGATGAATAAGGCTGCTGAAAATCCCGACCTGCTGAAGATAATGAGCGGCGGTGCGGACGCGCTCGGCGCGCTGACCTCCGGCGATATTTCAGACGAGGACGCAGATAAATATTTTGACATAATGATGGATTTCACCAGGGCTATGACGGAAGCGGCGGATTCCGTGGATATCAGTCAGGTAGTCGGAAACATCGACAGCATTCTGGAAACCGTTTCCGAAAAGTCCCCGGAAAGCCAGATAGTCGTGCTGACGGTGTACAATCCGTTTGAAGGCGTGACCGGAATGGAGCTTTTCGATACCATGGCGCGCACCAAGCTGGAGGAGCTGAATTCCGGCATTGCTTCCGCGGCTGAAAGCAACGGAGCCCAGGTGGCTGACGTCCACGCGGCGTTTGCGGGTCACGCACTGGATTACACGAACATTTCCTCCATGGATATCCATCCGAACAAGGACGGACACGGCGTGATATACCAGCTTCTGCTGGATATCACCGGCGCTGACCTGAACGCAGTCACCGCGGAAACGACGCTTCCCGCAGGTGAAAAGGGCAGCCCTGACACGGGAGTCAGCGGATTCGCAGTCGTTGCGGGAGTTGCCGTGCTTGCCGGGGCAGTTCTCGTGATCTCCAGAAAACGTTCGTAATTTTTCGGTTTAACGTATTGAAATTTTCGTGAAACTGTGATATAATTACCTTGTCAGCCGTACAGCGGCACACTACATAAAACGGAGGAAAACACAATGTCAATGTATATCACCTGCCTCGATCTCGAGGGCGTACTGGTTCCCGAGATCTGGATAGCTTTCGCAGAAGCCAGCGGTATCCCGGAGCTTAAGCGCACCACCCGCGATGAGCCGGACTACGATAAGCTCATGAAGTGGCGCCTTGGTATCCTCAAGGAGCACGGTCTTGGTCTGAAGGAGATCCAGGACACAATAGCAAAGATCGACCCCATGCCCGGCGCTAAGGAGTTCCTTGACGAGCTTCGTTCCATTTGCCAGGTGATCATTATTTCTGATACATTCTCCCAGTTCGCAGGCCCTCTCATGAAGAAGCTCGGCATGCCGACTATCTTCTGCAACACCCTCGAGGTAGCTCCGGACGGCGAGATCACAGGCTTCAAGATGCGCTGCGAGCAGTCCAAGCTCACCACCGTAAAGGCACTCCAGAGCATAGGCTTTGAGACTATCGCAAGCGGCGACAGCCACAACGACCTCGGAATGATCCGTGCAAGCAAGGCAGGCTTCCTGTTCAAGAGCCCTGACAATATCAAGGCTGCTAACCCCGACCTCCCCGCTTACGAGACCTACGACGAGCTTATGGCTGCGATCAAGAAGGCTATGGACTGATCGGCAGATTCAGAGAATAGTTTTTTACAATATGTGGCGCTGCTTCCGGGCAGCGCCTTTTTGTGCTGAAATTTTTGTGAAATCATGCGAACTTTGCTGTTTTCTTTGCCTCCGGCACATTGACATAGGTCGAAAAAAGTGATATAATCAAATGAGAATGCATATTTTGCCTTTGCAACTTGCAAGGGCTGAGAGGGTGAATGGCAATTAACACCGCATACAGCGAAACAGAACGTCAGGCGAAGCTCCAGTCAACACTTGTGGAGTGCGTCCAGACCCTATATATGAACAGCGGCATCGATGGCGCGATAAATCAGCTGCTTGAAATAATCGCGCATTATTATTGCGCTGACAGAAGCTACATTTTCGAGTTCGACGAGGACATGAAAATGCTCCATAACACCTATGAATGGTGCGCCCCCGGGATCAAGCCGGAGATAGAATTTCTCAGCAACGTTGAGATGTCGGTAATAGACCGCTGGCTGCATTTCTTCAATACCAAGGGCGAGTTCTATATAAATTCGCTCAATCGTGATGTTTCCGAGGATTCCGACGAGTACAAGATACTGGAGCAGCAGGGAATAAAGAGCCTTATGGCGGCTCCGCTGAGAAGCGGCGACAGACTGGTGGGATTCATGGGGGTGGACAATCCTCAGGACAACACCGATATGCTTATTCTTATGCGCCTGGTGTCGGCTTTTGTCGTAAATGATTTCCAGAAGCGCGAAACGCTTGAACAGAAGATACTCCGCGGAATAGGCAATACGTTCGTTTCGATAAATACCGTGGACCTTGTTTCGGATACACAGCGTGAGATAAAGCGCAACAAGGAAGTATGCAAATACGTCAACAATAAGGAAAATGCGCGCAGGCAGATGAAAACTGTGATGACCGCGCTTGCAGACCCGAAATATCTGCCGGATGTGCTGGAATTTACCGACCTCGGCAGCATCGCAGACAGAATGCCGGATACCAACGTGCTGAGCCACGACTTCCTGGCTGTTGACGGGCACTGGTGCCGCGGAAGCTTCTTCGCCATGAACCGCGATGAAAAGGGAAGGCTGATCGAAGCCGTATTTGCGGTGCAGTACATAGACGCGGAGAAAAAGCGCGAGCTGGAGTACCAGAGGGCGCTGAAAACCGCGCTTGAAAACCAGAACGAGATATACGCGGAAATGCTGCACATGCAGGGCTGCGGAGTTATCGCCTGCCATACCGATACCCGCGAGATAATAATGCTCAACGACGCTGCGCAGCAGCTTTTCGGAAATCCGCGCAGGGGAACTCTGCTGAAGGATGTGGTTTCACCGATACTGGTAAACGATATGTCCAAGATAACGGAGCAGCTTGACGAGATAGCGATGACTCCGGGCAGCTGCAACTTTGAGTTCGCAGTGCGCGGCAAGGACGACCTGATTTACCTGAAAACCACGGCGCGCACCGCGGTCCTTGCCGGCGGCGAGAACATAATGATACTCACGCTCATGGACATTACGGACAAGAAGCGTCTGGAAAACCGCCTGCTTGTGCTTTCAGAGACAGATCCGCTGACGAAGATATGCAACCGCGGCAGCGGAGAGCGCCGTACCGAGCGTCTCATAGCGGAGGGCACACCGGGAATGTTCTGCCTGCTTGACGTGGACAAATTCAAGACGATAAACGATACGTTCGGGCATACCATAGGCGACAAGGCGCTCATTGCGGTAGCAGAGTGCCTGAAAAGGAGCTTCCAGGGCTGCGTTGTGATGCGACTCGGCGGAGATGAGTTCTCGGTATATGCGCCGGAGGTCACCACCGAAAAACACGGTGCCGACATGATAAACAAGTTCTTTGACGCTGTCAGCAGCATGGACATTCCGGAGATGTTCGGCAGGAAGATAACAGTCAGCATGGGAGCCGTTCTGTGCACCGAAAAGGGCATGAAGTTCGACCGAATGTACGCAATGGCGGATAATGCCATGTACTTCTGCAAGAGCACTCCGGGAAACAAGTACGCGTTCTACAATGACTGACCGGAAAAAATATGTATCCCCGCTGGGCGGCTCAGGCTGTCCGGCGGGGATATTTTCATTTTGCCGCATGTTTCCCGCCGCGTAAGGAAAACTGGATTTTACATGAATATAACTCATACGTGATAGCGGACTTTACATATTATCTGATATAATATACAAAGTTCGGAAAAAGGAGTATGGATATGAATTTAAAAATAGCAGGCGGCTGCGGCGAGCACGGAAGGAATTGTTTCTTCGTGGATTACACGGCGCCGTTCCTGGTTGACTGCGGCATTATAGCGGGGGCGGAGAACCCGTTCCCGGATCTTACGGATAAGGAGATAAAGCGGCTGGAATATGTGTTCCTGACGCATTCTCATGCGGATCACACCGGGGCGCTTCCATGGCTTTACGAGCGCGGCTTTTCCGGAGTTATCATTGCGGCGGCGCCAACGCTGGAGCAGCTTCCGTTCAAGCCAAAGTATTCCATTGCACTGAAAAAACTGAACGGCGAGATAGGCGGCATAAAGTTCGCGCATGGCAGGAGCGGTCACTGCCAGGGCGCGGTCTGGTATGAGTTCCATATTGATGGAAAGAGGCTGCTTTTTTCCGGCGATTATACGGAAAACAGTCAGATGTACCAGTGCGACCCGATCCGTGACAGGAGCGCAGATATTGCAGTGATCGACTGCGCATACGGACATGACGGCCGCAGTTTTTCAGATTGCTGTGACGAAATAGTTTCAGCGGTCTCCGAGATGAGGAGCCTTCACAGGACGATCATATTTCCGGTGCCGAAATACGGCAGGGGTATCGAGCTTCTGAGACTGTTCAACGAGAAATTCCCGGAGCTCACCTGCTGCGGGGACGATCATTTCATAGGGCAGCTGCGCGAGCTTTCCGACCGCCGCTGGTTCAGGAACAAAACGCTGTACGCAAAGCAGTACACTCCGGGAACGTTCTGCGATATTCTGTTCCTGAGCGATCCGCAGCTTCGCAGCGGCTATGCGCAGAACATCTCCGAGAGCATTCTTGCGGGAGGCGGTGCGGCTGTGATGACCGGTACTCCCGAGCCGGGCTCAACCAGCGAAAGGCTGATAAACGGCGGAAAAATGAAGCTGCTGAGATATCCCATTCATCAGAACCACGCTGAATTTATGGAGCTCCTGAAGCATAACAAATTCCGCCAGGTGATCCCGTATCATTCGGCGGATTTCCCTGCGGACCGCGCTGGCAGTATGTGCGATTCCGGATTTTTTGTTGTATGACGTTTAGCTGCTGACATACCTTGACACCTAACCTGCAAACAATAGGTAAAATACATTCAGCCCTATATAGAAAAAGTTCCCCGCCGACAGGCTCTGCAAGCCGCTTGGCGGAGAACTTTTTGGCGTAATTAAGGAACGCCCGGTTCTGCTTAATGTTCTGAAACAGCACACTCCAATGAAGCTTACCAACTGGAATGTTCGTGAGATTTCCGTTGCTGGCGCTTACTGCGGCTGAGATATCGGCAGTGGTTACAAAATACTTCGCTTAGTGTAGAGATTCTGAAATTGACGGTTGATTTTCTTTTGGTTGTGTGATATATTTATATTAGAGGATTTTGTCAGACCTACAAATCGGAATTTGCAGAGGTGTTCTCAATGAGAAATGAAATAAATGAGCCAACCCAAAATAATCTACCTAATGATATGATAGATTGGAATGAAATAAGTGAATTCATTATTGATATGCTTGACCCAAAATATCGAGGAAACAAGGGTTGGAAAGTTATCAATGATACATCTGCAACAAGTATTTTAAAAGAAAATTCCGTTATTGTATTGGAAATACTATGTAATGATTTATATGGCTTTTTCTATAAATTGCCTTTAGAAAGATTGTATGGGATAGAATGGAGAAATATATAAGAGAAAAGTATAGCCGTTTGTCTGAGCAAGCTCTATCGCTAATTATATGGACATATCATATAGATGACAGGTAAATTCCCATTTATCGGTCAGACACATTGATTTGTAAACCACAACCACCGGCTTCCCAACCTCCGCAGTCCGGAGGTATGGGAGCAGACGCTCAGAATGACCTCCAGCTTCTGGAGGCTCAATTTCTGCGAGGCAATGCTCCTGACTCTCCAGAACCCGAAAGCGGAACCATCGACCAGTGGAACAATATCGGGCGGTACATAAGGCGCGGCGAGCATTCCACAGCGGTTTTCAGAAGCCGCACGGATACACAGCTCATGTACCTTTTCGATGTCCGCCAGACCTACGGAAAGGCGTACAATTCCAAGTGGAAGCTCTCCGAGCGAATGGCTGACGGAATCGGCGGCAGTTTCCGGAATGACGACCCGGTATGCTTCAGCAATCACGACGGCAAAGGAATTGAGCTGATCCTCAGCAATAAGCAGGTCATTCGGTTTAACTGGAAGAAAGTCGCCGAAGCCGTCCGCACTGCGGTGAACAGCGGGAAATACATCACCGAATCAGATATAGAACAGCGCCGCCGAATGACGCTTTTTGACGCGGAGAGGTTCGCGATTCACTACGAATATCCGCACTGTCTGTACAATGACCGTCTGGACTACATTCGTAAGGACATCGCCGCCTGCGGTCTGGATTATTCGATCAGGCTGAACGCCGATATGTTCGCTGTTTATGCGGCGGAATGCGTCCGCACGAAGCCGCACGTCAAGGAATCATACCAGAAAATCGACCGCAGTTCGATAGATATTCCGTGGAAGTTCAACGACTGGAATGAAGCCGCGGCAGCAGGTAGAAATCTCCCCGTCGATTCCGGATACGGTCAGTTCCGTGCGATGTGCCGGGATTCTGTATCCGAGCTGATAAACGAGATTTACACGCACACCGGACATAATCCGGGGCTTGGATTTCCGGAGGAGGAAATCACAGAATTCTTCGCTTCCGGCGAACCGCTGACGTCCGATTCTGTTGACAAAATCACATCGGAGGTTTTCGGGTATTTATATAATCAAGAACAGCACAGCAGGCTGAGTTACAACAATCCAACCGAAATTACCGCGTCGGAACAGCCTGCCGAACAGTTTACGCTTTTCGGCGATAATGAATTCACGATGGAAGAACCGCCGGTGGACGAGCTTCCGGACGAATCTCTGAACCGCGCCGCCGCGTATATCAAGGATTATTTCGAGCAGGAATTCGGCAGTGCGGCTGAAATAGAGGACCCGTCGCACGTTGACCTGGCATACACCACAGACGAGGAAAACGGCGCGGTAATCAGCGTTTACGCCGACCTTGTCCAGTACCGCATAACGACCGAATACGGCGGCAATATCGCCCGTGAGGAGCAGTATAATTCCCTCGACGAGATGAACGAGCTTGCCCTAAAGTACCTTTCTTTTGACGATTTAATTTCCCTTTCTGATGAGGAAAAAGAGCTTGAAGTGCGACACAACGACGCACCAATAAAGCTGTCTGGCAGAATCGAAAAGTACGATTTGGATATCGACTTTGCAAATCTCGATTACATTGAGATTGAGGAGCGTTCAGATGTTTATTTAGGCGGCATTGACGATAACGGTCATGAGCGAAAAGACAATTTCCGCGAAACCGTCAATCACATAACTTTCTTTGCTTCGCCAGAGAATGACGCTGTTCTATTCAATGACGATTCGCAGGAGGATTATTTCGATAATCCGATAGATGTTTCAGAAGCGCTGGAGCGTATCTGCAAGTATATTGATATGTCCGCAGAAAGTGCCGATGTTTCTGTATACATAAAGCCAATAGACGGCGAACGGCAGTATTTTGACCCGGCAGAGGTGCGACACGGTGTCGCAGTCGAAGAAAATGAATCGGAAGTGCGACACGATGTCGCACTTGGGGAAACAGCCACACCCGAAATCGAAACAACAGACCGCGCTCATATAACCCAGAAACCGCCGCCACCGGAAAACTACCGTTTCCCCGAAAATTTCGCATACCCCACCGGTCCGAAAGCAAAATATACCGCCAATGTTACAGCCATAAAAACGCTGAAACAAATCGAATCCGAACACCGCCATGCGACCGCCGATTCGCCCGTCTTATCCGAGTAATATCTGCGGCGCTTCTCTGCCGGAGGCATTCCGCCTATCGACGCGCATATCCGCCTGTTATTCCAATAACTCATGTAGTAGCGCCA
>CAKSLI010000017.1 GCA_934466475.1 uncultured Oscillospiraceae bacterium | reverse complement strand
TTACTTCGTCGGCTTTCATCGCATTCGGCGCACTCTACCCATTTTCCCTTTTCAAACCGGTTTTTAGAGGTTCCCTACAAGTATTCTGTATTTCCAGATACCCTTATACATAATAGTACAATTATAATTATACCATTATTGTGCGCCGTGTGCAATATATTATTATCCTAAAATTTCAGATTTTCCGCGCTTTTTTTTGGCTATTTTTCGTCATGGAGCGGCAGGGGCTTCCGTGCGGCATTCCTTTCGGATTTTTTGCCGCGAAAATGGCGGGATTATTTTATAAAAAACTCTTGCAATACTTCTGGAATTAGGCTATAATATTATATAGCAGGAATAGTATGCGCAAAACAGGTTTGGAAATAAAAATTCGACAATACAGCGCCATTTGGCTTGATAACGGAACATAAACTCAGGAGGACTTCTGCAATGCTCAACGAAAAGGTAACAGTAACGATTTGCGGAAAACCGTACAATCTCCGCACGAATGATACGGAAGCGATAAAGCGCCATGCCGCCGAAGCGGACCGCAGGATAAGCGAATACTGCAAGCTCATGCCGAACAACCCGGACGTCAAGGAGGACGCGTGCGTGCTCTCCGTGCTCGACATGATGGAGGAGCTTGGCACGGCTACCGCCCAGCGTGACGACCTCTCAAAGAAGGTCGCCGCGCTTACCTCCACGGCGGAAAAAGCGGCGGCGGCACTTGACGAGAACAAGCGCCTTTCCGCTGAAAATGTTGCGCTGATGAAGGAGAGCGAGGAATTCGAGGCGCTGAAAAAGTGCTTCTCCGAGCTGGAGGGAAAGAACGCCCAGCTTGCTGAGACACTCAGCGAGGCGAACAGCCGCGCCGCCGACAACGCTGACGCAAAGGCGGCTCTCGACAAGGCAGAGGTGAAGATAAAGAATCTGGAGGACAAGAACTCTCAGCTGGCGGACACGCTGAGATCCGCGGGCGAAAAGGGCGCTGAGCTCCAGAAGAACATAGACGAGCTGACAAAGCAGAATGCAGACCTCAGAAAGCAGACCGAAAATCTGGCTCAGCTGACCGAGGAAAAGAAGCAGCTCACCGCGAAGCTCGAAAAGGCTGCAAACACAGAGGAAGCACTCCGCCGCTGCGAGGAGCGCGCCAGCACTCTCGAAAAGGACCGCGAGAAGCTGAAAGCCTCCGCGGCTGAGCTTGATGTCGTGAAGAAAGAGCTGAACTCCCAGAAGGGCAGGAACTCCGACCTCGAAAAGAAGCTCTCCGCCGCCGAAAAGACCGCCGCGGAGCTCGCGGAAGCGAAGCAGTCCCTCGCCGCAGAAAAGGGCAGGAACTCCGACCTCGAAAAGAAGCTCTCCGCCGCCGAAAAGTCCGCCGCAGAGCTCGCGGAAGCGAAGCAGTCCCTTGCCGCAGAAAAGGGCAGGAACTCCGATCTCGAAAAGAAGCTCTCCGCCGCTGAAAAGTCCGCCGCAGAGCTTGCGGAAGCGAAGCAGTCCCTCGCCGCGGAAAAGGGCAGGAACTCCGACCTCGAAAAGAAGCTCTCCGCCGCCGAAAAGTCCGCCGAGGAGCTGGCAGAGGCGCGCAGAGCCCTCGCCGATGAAAAGAGCCACAGCGCCGATCTGGAGCAGCAGCTTGCTGATTCCCGCGAGGAAACTGACGAGGCGCTCACCGAAAATTCCGAGATGGAAAAGGAGATCTCCGAGCTGCGCCAGAAGTCGGACAAGTTCGAGGAGCTCATGGTGAGATTCTCACAGATAGAAAGCGAGAATGCCGCGCTCCGGGCGGCGGGCGCAGATAATGCCGGAAATGCCGCTCAGGCGCAGGAGACAGAGGACCTCAGAAAGCAGCTTTCCGCTGCGCTTGCAGAGGTCAGGGAGCTGAAAAAGACCAATGCGTCTCTCAACAAGCAGCTCAATGAAATGCTGGAGGACGGACAGCTTACCTTATGAGTGAAATTCTTTCGCCCCTCGGGGGCATCGCAGACCTGCCCGCGGCGCTGAATACAGGCGCCGGGGCGGTCTACCTCGGATTATCTGATTTTTCGGCACGCAAAAATGCCGAAAATTTTTCTGCCGCAGAGCTGGAAACGGTCTGCCGGGAGTGCCACAGGCGCGGCGTAAAGGTTTATGCGGCGCTTAATACGCTGATATACGACACCGAACTGGAGAAGTTCGCGGAATGCGTGAAAACCGCGGCGCAGTGCGGCGTGGACGGGCTCATCATACAGGATATCGGCGCGGCTGATATCGTGCGCAGGGTATGTCCGGAGCTGCCGCGGCACGCTTCCACGCAGATGACGCTCAACAGTCCCGCCGGGGTCAGGGCGGCTCAGGAGCTCGGCTTCTGCCGGGCGGTAATAGGCCGCGAATTATCCTTTGAGCAGATAAGGAACATCGCAGAAAGCTCCGGCATTGAGCTGGAGGTTTTCGTGCACGGGGCGCTGTGCGTCTGCATAAGCGGGCAGTGCTACATGAGCAGCATTTTCGGCGGCAGGAGCGGCAGCCGCGGACTGTGCGCGCAGCCATGCCGTCTGGATTTCACCTGCGGCGACAGGCACAGCGTCATATCGCTGAAGGACAGCTCCCTTGTCCCGCATCTGAAAGAGCTTGACGATATCGGCATAGCCTCGCTCAAAATCGAGGGCAGAATGAAGCGCCCCGAGTACATCGCCTGCGCAACGGACGCATGCTATAAGTCCCTGCACGGAATGGACTACGACTACGAGCGTCTTTCCGGGATCTTTTCCCGGGGAGGGCTCACGGACAGCTACTTTACCGGTACCATGCGCGATATGCAGGGAACCCGCAGCCGCGAGGACGTGGAGAATTCCGCCAGGGCGCTGAACGGAATAAAGGCGCTGTACAAGGCGGAAATGCCGCGCTTCCGGGCGGATATCTGCACTGAGATAAGGGCGGGCGAGCCTGTCCATGCTAAGGCGGTCTGCGGGGGATGTTCCGTGGAGGCTTACGGCGATATCCCGCAGCCTGCGGTGAACGCTCCGCTTTCCGCTGAAAGCGTAAAGGAGCGCATGGCAAAGCTCGGCGGAACCCAGTTCTATGCCGGGGAAATTTCCGCAGAGGTGGAAGGCGGACTGAATCTCCCGGCGTCTGTGCTGAATTCCCTGCGGCGGGAGCTTATCTCAAAGCTGGACGAAGCGGTTCTTGAAAAGAATTCGCCGCACTATGCGGTGTATCCGCTTTCGGCTCCGGAGCATTCCCGGCATGAAAGCTCCGGGCTCCAGTGGCGGTGCGAGGTGTATTCAGCGGAGCAGCTCCGGCAGGCGCTGGAGCTTCCGTTCGGGCTGATATACGCTCCGATGAGGCTTCTTGGCGGTGACACTCCGGACAAGGACAGGATAGCGGTTATCCCGCCGTTTGTGCTTTCAGACTGCGAGGACGAGGTCACGGAGCGGCTCCGGGAGCTGAAGCGGCTGGGATTCACCCGCGCAATGGCGCAGACCTTCGGACACGCTCAGATTCTCCGTCAGGAGGGATTCAGGCTGCACGGCGGGCACCGCATGAACATCATCAACAGCTATGCGGCTGGCGTGTGCGGAGAGCTCGGTTTTGAGGACATCACGCTTTCCTTTGAGGGGACTGCGGCTCAGCTTGCGGAGATAAGCTCCCCGGTGCCGCGCGGGATTGTGGCATACGGGCGGCTTCCGCTGATGATAATGCGGCGCTGTCCTGTCAGCGGAGGCGCTCCCTGCGGGAGAGTGCACCTGTTCGATGACAACGGTTCTCCCTGCGGAAAGTGCATAGCCGACCGCCGCGGAAATCAGATGCCTGTGCTGTGCGGAGGCAACAGCGTTGAGATACTCAATCCCGACCTGCTGATAATGAGCGACCGCCGTAATTCCCTTGAGCCGTTCGATTTTGCGGTGCTGAAATTCACTGACGAGCGCGAGCTGAAGCCGGTGCTTGATATGTACCTGAATAATGGCAAGCCGTCAGGCTCACTCACGAGGGGACTGTATTTCAGGGGCGCGGAATAAAGGTCACCTCTAAAAACCTTATGTGAGCGAAAATGTGCAGTGCGCGCCATCTTCGTCTGTCAACAAGCGAAATTTCTGATGCGACGGCGTCCATGCCGTCGCCCGGTTATTTCGCTCTGCAACATCGTGTTGCACCTCCTCGTAAGGCATACAGCCTTACTTCGTCGGCTTTCCTAGAATCTGGCACACCCTGCCCATTTTTGCTTTTCGCACCGGTTTTTAGAGGTTCCCTAAAATTATATGGGGCTGAAAATCAGCCCCGTTTTTTCATCTTTATTTTGCTGTCCATTTGCGCTTTCTGAGAGCCCATATCAGCCTTGAAACATCCTCCGGAGTATTGAAGGCGGACGGCGCGAAACGCACCACTCCGGTCTCAAGCGTGCCCAGCTTTTTATGCGCGAGCGGCGCGCAGTGGAGCCCTCCGCGCATATAGAATCCCATGTCGCTCAGCAGAGCTGACGCCTCCCCGGACGGGACCCCCTCTATATTGAACGGAACAAGCGGCGCGTAGCGCTCAGGATGCTCGTCAATGTCGGTGTAAAGCCGTATCCAGGGTATCCTGCGGGCGGAAGCGCAGAAGCTCCTGCAAAGCTCCGTTTCGTGCTTCAGTATGCGTTCCGGCGTCCTTGCTCTTACGAAATCAACACCAGCCCCCAGCGCTATTGCCCCGGGGGTGTTTATTGTCCCGCTCTCGAATCTGTCCGGCAGGAACTTCGGCTGCTCAAGGCTTTCGCTGGCGCTCCCGGTGCCGCCCTCGATGATAGTGCGGAGAGGGTAGCTCCCGTCCGTCAGCATGAGCCCTGTCCCCATAGGACCGTAAAGTCCCTTGTGTCCTGCGGTGCAGATGATGTTTATTCCGTCCTTGAGTGAAAGCGGAAGCAGCCCGGCTCCCTGCGCTGCGTCCACTATGAAGCATATCTTTTTCCGCCGGCAGAGCTCCGCCAGCTCTTTCAGCGGGAGCCGCGCCCCGGTGACATTCCCGGCGGCGGTGCAGATGAGCGCGGCGGTGCCGCGGCGTATCGCGTTTTCCGCATTCCTGACCGTTTCGCCGGGGTCGGGGGAGCTTTCGAATACGCTGTATTCCATGCCGTATTCCGTCAGGGAGTGCACAGGCCGCACGACTGCGTTGTGCTCGATATCGCTGATGACAAAGTGTGCTCCCGGGCGCGCAAGTCCCTTTATCGCCATATTGAGCGCGTGAGTGCAGTTCATGGTGAACACCGTGTTTTCCGGCTCCGCCCCGAAGAATTCCCCGCACCTGCTGCGGCTTGAGAACACCGCCTGCGCGGTGCTCATGGACATGCTGTGCCCGGAGCGTCCGGGGTTAGCTCCGTAGGCGGAGACCGCCTTGGAGAAGGTCTGGTATACGCTGCGGGGCTTCGGGAAAGTGGTGGCTGCGTTATCGAGGTAAACCACAGCTTACGCCGATCTGCCCAAGAAGCGGGCAGACCTTTTCCCTCTCGCCGAAGATCCGCAGGGAAAAGCTGCACCCGCCCCGCCCAACGGTGCGCTCAACTCTGCTGCGGATGCCATGCCGCGCCAGAAAGACCCGCGCCTTTTCCGCCTGCGTCATGGAGTCTGTATTTATGATGAAATGATTCATTGCCGTATCTCCTTGAATTATTGCAGGGCATTGCTCCTGCACTATAATATATGCGGAAAACGCCATGTGGGTTATAATGTAATAGGCATGCAGCTTCCCTCCGCCGGGCTGATAAGTGCACGGAACAAAAAAATGCGGCTCATACGAACCGCATTTTATGTATTTGGGAACCTCAAAAAACCGGTTTGAAAAGGGAAAATGGGTAGAGTGCGCCGAATGCGATGAAAGCCGACGAAGTAAGGCTGTATGCCTTACGAGGAGGTGCAACACGATGTTGCAAAGCGAAATAACCGGGCGACGGCATGGACGCCGTCGCATCAGAAATTTCGCTCGTTGAAAGAAGCAGGCGGTGTGCTATACACATTTTCACTCAAACAAGGTTTTTAGAGGTGACCATTTGTGAATTATCCCCTGGGCTTTCCGCAGTAGGGGCAGAACTTGGCGTTTGCCTTTATCTCCCTGCCGCAGAACTGGCAGAATGCAGAATCCTTGTTCAGCTCAACGGGCTGGGAAGCAGGAGCCGCAGGCTGGGGAACGGGCTGAGGAACCGCGTTCACAACGGGCTCGGGAACAGGCTGGGGAACCGCGTTCACAACAGGCTGGGGAACAGGCTGAGGAACCGTATTCACAACAGGCTCGGGAACAGGAGCCTGCTGAACTTGCGCCTGATACTGCGGGAACTGCTGCTGAGGCTGTGAGTACTGGTTCGGTTCGTACTGCGGATGCTGGGTCTGCTGCGGCTGCTGATAGGGGACAGCCGGGAGCTTCGGCTCAAACATGGGACGATCCTCCTTGGGTTCGGAGGCGGTGCCGCTGTCAGCGTCAAGACCGGCATTCTTTCTTACCGCGAGGACGGTTTCGTAGAGTATGCGGAGGATCACATTTCCTACAATGGCGTATCCGAGGATATTCACAAAGCCGCTGAGCTCAGTTATGCACTTGGAGATCCCCAGGAACACCAGGAAAATCGCAAGCGTATAATAGGTTATCCTGATTATCGGGAGCGGCAGGAAGTACTGTCCGTTGGCGTACTTTGCGAATTTGCCCGCGTCAGGATCCTTCGCCTTTGGGCCGAAGACCTTCCACTGGAGAAAGATACCGCCGGCAACGGAGAGAAGAAGTCCCACCAGCAGGATTATGAAATTCGCGATCACTGCTCCGCTTATAGCTGAGTAAATGTCAAACATACCACATACCTCTTTTCATAACATTTTCGTATTTATCGGAACCGCCGGAAATGAGCGATTCCAGAAAAATTATACCATATTTTTTTGTTATTTGCAATAACTTTGTCAGATTTTTTCCGAGATATCAAACGGAGTAGTCTGGTAAACGAAATAGTTGAGCCAGTTTGTGTAGATGAGCGTGGAGTGCGCTCTCCACTTCATAACGGGCTGCCTGGACGGATCGTCGTCAGGGAAGTAGTGCGCTGGGATCTTCGGGTCCAGTCCCTTTTCAAGATCGCGTCTGTATTCCAGGGCGAGGGTGTCAGCGTCATACTCGGAGTGCCCGGTTATGAAGAACTGGCGGCTGTCCTCGCTGCATACCGCGTAAACTCCCGCCTCGTCAGAAACCGCCATTACCTTGAGCTGCGGTATCTTTTCGATGTCCTCCTGCCTTACCTCGGTGTGGCGTGAGTGCGGAGCCCAGAACTCGCTGTCAAAGCCGCGGAAAAGCCGTGATTTCGGCGTGAGCATGTGGTGCAGGAAAACTCCGGACATCTTTTCTTCAAGCGGGTATTTCTTTATCCCGTAGTGGTGGTAGAGCGCCGCCTGAGCCGCCCAGCAGATGTGGAACGTAGAATGGACGTGCGTCTTTGTCCAGTCCATTATCTCGCAGATCTCCTGCCAGTAGTCCACATCCTCGAACTCCATCTGCTCAACGGGAGCGCCGGTGATGATGAAGCCGTCGAAGTTCATGTCGCGTATCTCGTCAAATGTCTTGTAGAAGTTCAGCAGGTGCTCGCTGGAGGTATTGCGGCTGGTGTAGGTGGAGGTCTGCACCAGCGTGACCTCTATCTGGAGAGGTGTGTTTGAGAGGCTGCGGAGTATCTGCGTCTCTGTTGCGACCTTTGTCGGCATGAGGTTCAGTATTCCGATCTTCAGCGGTCTGATATCCTGGTGGAGCGCCCTGTGCTCCGTCATTATGAATATATGCTCGTTTTCAAGTATGCTTTGCGCGGGGAGCCCGTCTGCTATTTTAACTGGCATGTTATTTTCCTTTCCCATTTTATGTTTATATATTTTTTATAGTACAGATATCTTTATTATAGCCCAAACGCCTGATTATGTCAAGCGCGGGGGAATTATCGCCGGGCAAAAAAAAAGACCCTCGCGGGTCTGGTGCAGCAGCGCTGCCAAGTGAAATGATCATTATGTGTAGAACAAAAGAAAGGAGACAACTAAACAAAACAAATGAACGGAGATTAAGAACTCTGACCATTTATTTGTCTATATTATACCGTGTTTTATCGGATTTGTCAATAACTTTATTGAAGATTTATTTTTTTCGTGCAATGCATACAAAATCACGGTCTGACTTTTGATAAGTAGATAGTGCTTTATATACTAAAATGTAAAATAGTAGCATATAAAGGAACCGCAGAAACATATACGGCTCCCGGGAAGCAGAAATCATCGCTGCGGGAGCCGTATGTGTTTTCCGTATGCACGGTTATCCTGCTCAGCCGGCGTGTTCCGGTGCAGAATTGTCCCGGAAAAGAAGCGATATGCACCATGCCGCTGACAGCGCCACCAGAATATAGACGATACGGCTGATGACAGCGCCCTGACCGCCGAATATCCATGCAACGAGGTCAAAGCTGAATATTCCCACAAGACCCCAGTTCAGACCGCCGATTATCAGGAGCACGAGCGCCAGTTTGTCGATCCACATAATTGTTTCCGCCTTTCGATTTGATTTGCGGATTCATTCCGCCGGCAGTATTATGCGCAGAATTTGTTTTTTTATTACAAGCGCACAAAAAAGCTCCCCGCTTGTCCCGGGGAGCTTTGTAATATTCGTATCGTCTCAGCTGCGCATATATTCGCGCCAGTCGAGGTCGCCGCGCTCCAGCGCATGTATGAGCGCCTCCGCAGTCGCTATGTTTGTCGCGACTGGGATATTGTGTACGTCGCAGAGCCTCAGAAGATTGATGTCGTTAGGCTCATGGGACTTGGCATTGAGCGGGTCGCGGAAGAATATCAGCAGATCGACCTCGTTGCAGGAGATGCTGGAAGCAAGCTGCTGGTCGCCGCCCTGCGAGCCGCTGAGATATCTCTGGATATGAAGACCCGTGGCCTCGGCAACGAGCTTTCCGGTGGTGCCTGTCGCGCGTATGTCATGTCTGCTCAGAATTCCGCAGTACGCAATGCAGAACTGGACCATGAGCTCCTTTTTGGAATCGTGCGCTATAAGTGCTATGTTCATACTGCTTCCCCCTTTAATTAATGTTAATAGTGAGAGGAACTTCTTCACCGAGAATACGTCTGGCAATGGCCGCATACGCCTTTGCGCCTCCGCAGTTCTGCGGGAGCGGCAGACCCTTTGCGCCGCAGATCTTGATGTTTGAATCCTCGGGCACCACGCCGATAAGCGGGATACCAACGCTGTCCATTACCTCGTCCAGATCGTACAGGATATCCTCTTCCTTGAAGCGGTCGCTTACCTTGTTGATCACCAGGCGCTGGTTGGTGCAGTTCTTGACATAGAGGAAGTCTGACAGGATAGCGCCGTCACGCACGCAGACGGTATCCGGGGTGGTTACCATAAGTATGAGCTCCGCAGCCTTGATAACGCTGAACACGGAGCTGCCGATACCGGCTGTATCCATGATGATGTAGTCGAAGTGCTTGCGCATTTCCTCGCATACTTCCATGATCTTTTCAGGGTTGATGTCGATGAACGGGTTTCTTGTCGCGCAGACAAGATACAGATTGTCCACACGGTCGACCTTTGTGGTTGCTGTGAGGATATCTATTTTCCCTTCGAGGTATTCGCCGATATCGTGCTTTACCTTGTCCTTGATACCGAGCATGATGTCAAGGCATCTCAGACCGAAGTCCAGCTCGACCACCAGAGTTTTCTTTCCGAGCGCGGCAAGCGCCGTTGCAACATTTGCAGATGTGGTGGACTTTCCGGTGCCGCCCTTTCCTGCTGTTACCGCAATGATCTGTGACATATTAATCCCCTCTCGATCTATATTTCTGCATACCTTCCTATGCAGCCAGAACAATCATGACAACTTTCCTATCCTATTCTATCACAAAAGTACGCTAATTGAAAGCTTTTTTTTATATATTTCAAAATTTTGTGAAATATCTGTAATTTCAGTTCAGAAAATTTGTGCATATTTACACGTTTATTTGCAAGAGATAAATGCTTCATCTTTTCATCAGAGCCGTGGCTTCCGCCGCAATTCATTCGTAAACTGTGGCTTTTTATGGAAGTACGATAAGAAATTGTTGACAAAATTCAATTAAAATGTTAGAATCATTGTATGTGGAGCAAGAACCGCATTATATACTATATAAGGAGTAATTATATGAAATTCAGAAAGATCACCGCTGCAATGACGGCGGGAGCAATGCTTATTGCACTTGCAGGATGCTCTGACAGCGAGGACGGCTGGGGCACCGGGGAAGCCGGACCCGTCACTGAGGAATCTCACGCTGACGATTCCCCGAACAGCCGGACGGAAAGCGCGTATACCGAGCCGGAATACGACAATGACGGACGCGAGTTCACGGACGGCGCAACTCAGCTTTCCATGGAAAACGGCGAGATCGGCATAAACCGCCGCACCCGCGAGGAATCCACCCCTATGGGCGACAGCGGCTGGACGATACTGGTATACCTCTGCGGAACCGACCTCGAAAGCGACTGCTATGCGGCTTCGCTTGATATCGAGGAAGCGCTCGCCGGAGCTTACAGCGATGATGTGCGCATAGTTTACCAGACCGGCGGCACCAACGAGTGGAACGAGTACTACGGGATCTCGAACAGCACCTCCCAGAGATATGTTACGAACAACGGCGAGCTGGAGCTCGTTGACGAGTTCGAACTGCGCAATATGGGCGACCCGGACACCCTCGAGGATTTCGTTTCGTGGGGCGTTGAGAACTACCCGGCTGAGCGCATGGGTCTTGTTTTCTGGAACCACGGCGGCGGAAGCATAAGCGGCGTGTGCTTTGATGAGCTGAATTCCTACGACAGCCTTACCCTGCGCGAGATAGACGCAGCGCTGAACTCCGTCTACGGCCAGATGACGGACAAGTTCGAGTTCATAGGATTCGACGCATGCCTGATGAGTACGCTTGAGACTGCGAATATCCTCGCTCCCTATGCGCGGTACATGTTCGCCTCCGAGGAGACTGAGCCGGGCGGCGGCTGGAACTACACCGACATCATGGAGTTCCTTTCCGAGAACCCTGACGCGGACGGCGCGCAGCTCGGAGAAATGCAGTGCCAGAGCTACTATCAGCACTGCATAGACAACGGCGACCCGGAGGGCACCACCTTTGCTATAACGGATCTCTCAAAGCTTGACGACCTGCTCATTTCGTTCAACCAGACCGCTCAGGAGATGTACGAGTACGAAAGCATGGGCGATATCGCGAGGGCGATATACAGTGCGGACAACTTCGGCGGCAACAACAGGAACGAGGGCTACACCAACATGGTGGACCTTGCGGGAATGCTCAATATGATAAATCCGTACGCTCCTAATGCCTCTGACACGCTCAAAAAGCTTGAGGACGCCGTTATATACAGCGTGAACGGTTCCATGCACGAGGGCGCGGGCGGACTTTCGCTGTACTATCCGCTGGGCGTTATGGGCACGGAGGAGCTTTCTGCCTTTGCGGATATCTGCACCAGCACATATTATCTTGCTTTCATTGACGCAGCTGCATACGGTTCCACCGGCGGAGATGTCAGCGACTACGACAACAGCGGTCTTTTCGCGGATTCCGACGATGTGTGGGACAACGACTACACTCCTGATGAGAATGTCGGCGCGAACGATGGCATCAACTATGTAGATGACAGCAGCACCATAAGCGTTGAGAACATCTATTTCGATGACGAGGGAATATACACGGTTCAGCTCGGGGATATGAACACGTTCAACTATGCGTCCTGCACGATCTTCGCAGTGCTTGACGGAGCCACCGTTTATCTCGGCGAGGACGATGCAGTGCTCACGGATTACGAGAACATGGCCATTTACGATGATTTTGACGGCACCTGGCCGGCGATCGGCGGTCAGCCGCTTGCGATCAATATTGTAAGCAAGGGAAGCACCATAGGCATTTACACTGCGCCCATTATGCTTAACGGCGAGCACACCAACCTGCGTATAGAATACGACTTCAACGCGGGAACATGGAATGTGATCGGCGCATGGTCCGGTATCGACCCGGAGACCGGCGTGGCTTCCAGGGAGACCGTGAAGCTCAAGGACGGCGATGTTATCCAGCCTGCATATTTCATTTTCGCAGACGATATGAGCCAGTATATTTACGGTAATGAATACACCGTAAACGGCGACATAGAGATAACTTACGGCGCGCTTCCGGCTGTTGATTACAGCTATTCAATGACGCTGTATGACGTATACGGAAACTACTATTACACTCCCAGCGTAACGTTCACCATTGATGACGAGGGAACCGTATGGTTTAATTCCGATGAGCTCAACGGCTGATAAGATTTTTTCTTCCTTTAAATAATCATGAGCCCCGGGACAAAGCCCGGGGCTCATGAATTTATGGTCACCTCTAAAAACCTCCTTCACGGCAGATTTCTATGACTTATATCATCTACGTCGTTACCAAACCTTGAAATACATACAGTAAACGCATTATCCGCCTACGGCGGAAAACGCTGCGGTTTGGTGCCTAGCATCTGATATAAGTCATGTACGAAATCTGCTCGTGTCCCGGTTTTTAGAGGTTCCCTTATATCACACGTTTATCTGCGAGAGCGTTTCTCCGATACTGCCCTTTATTACTATATCCGCTTCATCGTCTGCGGAGGTCGGTGTTTTATTTATTACTACCAGCCGCCTGCCGCCAAAGAATCGGATAAGTCCCGCCGCCGGCTGTACCACCAGGGAGGTTCCCCCGATTATCAGCACGTCCGCTTCGGCAATGGCGTTTATGGCGCGATTTATGTCGTTCTCGTCAAGACCTTCCTCGTAGAGCACCACGTCTGGCTTTACTATGCCGCCGCACTCGCACCGGGGGATTCCCTCGCTGTTTGCAATGAAGTCCAGCCCGTAGGACTTTCCGCATTTCATGCAGTGATTGCGGTGAACGGAGCCGTGCAGCTCTATGACGTTCCGGCTTCCGGCGGCAGTGTGGAGCCCGTCTATGTTCTGCGTTATCACGGCGGTGAGCTTTCCGGCACGCTCCAGCTCGGCAAGCTTCAGGTGAGCGGCGTTCGGCTTTGCGTCCGGGAATATCATGCGGTCGCGGTAAAAACGGTAGAATTCCTCCGGCTGGCTCATGAAAAAGCTGTGCGAGATTATCCGCTCCGGCGGGAATTTGTACTTCTGGTTGTACAGACCGTCCGCGCTGCGGAAATCCGGAATGCCGCTTTCGGTGGAAACTCCCGCTCCGCCGAAAAATACTATTCTTTTGCCCTCGTCGATAACTGACTGTAAGTCCATGAGATTACCTCCTGATATTGAAAGCCTCTGTTATGAAACGTGCCATTTCTGCGGGAGCCTCGGTGTTTATTTCGTGACCGGCTCCGCTGATGATCGACAGGCGCGACCGCGGGAGGAGCGCCGCCAGTTTCCTTGCGGCATTGACGTTGGCTCTGTCATGCTCTCCGCAGGCAATAGAAACAGGGCATTCTATCCTGCCAAGTTCCGGTGTGAAGTCAAGCCGTGCCATGTCCGCAGTAAGGGATATCATCTGCTGTTTTGTCAGCCCGGAGCCGTTAAAGGCTTTTTGCGGCATGAGCCGGAAAACCGCACTCTGAAAGCAGAGCAGTGTTTTGGGCATACGGAACTGCGGAGCCGCCAGAGCGATCCCGCGGACGCGTTCAGGGTGATCAAGCGCGTAGTTCAGCGCGAGCACAGCTCCCAGCGACAGCCCGCAGAGATAATGCTGCCGGCTGATTTGGTCAAGATACCCGCTGAATCCCCGGTACATCTCATCGTAGCCGCCATTGCCGCAAAAAGCGGAAAGTTCCGGGCAGAGTATATCTGCTTCCGGGTCAAGCAGTTTTATGGTTTCGTTCCATGAACCGGCTGTCTGTCCAAGACCGTGTATGAGAATTATTTCCATTAATTCGCTCCTTGATATAGCTCTTGATTCACAGTATATCACATTTTGCACAATATTTCAATATCAGCGGTGAAACAAATTTACTCCCGCAGGCGGAAAAATCCTATTGACAAAAGGGCGGGAATAGTATATAATAACTAGTAACGGCAAAGGTGCCATGTCATGCGCCTTTGCAAGATTTTAACAGCAGAAATCAGTGGCTTTTAAGGCGGCACCGTGATGCCGGCAAGGTTGTGATTTTCGTATCGGGAGTGCTGCGCCTTTGTGCGGCAGTGCTTGTTGTACACAGATTTCATTACACCTGCCGTATCTGCGGCAGGCTTTTTGTTTCTGCGGAAAGGGCGTGATGAAGATGTGTACCGTCAAAGGACTTACGCTGAAGGCTGAAATAATGGACGAAAGCTCGATAGCAAGGGCAGTCACCCGCATTTCATTCGAGATAATCGAACGGAACAAGGGTACTGACGGTCTTTGTCTTATCGGGCTTTTTTCGCGCGGGGCGGTGCTTGCAAAGCGCATCGCGGCGAAGCTCTCGGAGCTGGAGGGCAGGGAGATACCGGTTGGGCTCCTGGATATCACGCCTTTCCGGGACGACAAGCCCCGCGGGAGCTCGGAGGACAGCAGCGAGATTCCGTTCGATATCACGGATAAGCGCGTGATAATCGTGGACGACGTCATATTCACCGGGCGCACCGCTAGAGCCGCAATAGACGGGATAATGTCCCGGGGACGCCCTATGCTGATACAGCTCGCGGCGCTGGTTGACAGGGGTCACCGGGAGCTGCCGATAAGGGCGGATTACATCGGAAAGAACCTCCCGACCTCCCATGAGGAAACGGTCAAGGTGCTCGTGAAGGAGCTGGACGGCTGCGACAAGGTGGTCATCTACACCCGATGTCCCGGAGAATAATGACCGCGGACAATGTACGGAATGCCGGAAACGGCTTATATACCTGCTGACAGGAGGGCAGAATGGATCTTTTACTGAAAAACGGCTATGTTGTGGACAGCGCCAGCGGATTCGAGGGAAAGTCTGACATACTTATCCATGACGGTGAGATACGGGTGCTTGGAGAGGACATCTCCGCGCCGGAGGCTCAGACGGTGGACTGCACCGGGCTTACGGTGATACCGGGAATATGCGATATGCACGTTCATTTCCGCGACCCCGGACAGACCCACAAGGAGGACATCATCACCGGAGGTAACGCGGCGGCGGCAGGCGGAGTCACCGCAGTTGCGTGCATGCCGAACACCATTCCCACGGTGGACAGCGCGGAGACCGTCCGCTACATCATCGAAAAGGCGAAGAACGCCAAGACCCGCGTTTATCCTGTCGGAAGCATAACCAAGGGGCTTGAGGGCGTTGAGCTCTGCGATTTCAAGGAGCTGCATGACGCAGGCTGCGTCGCGGTTTCCGACGACGGCAGACCTGTTAAGAACGCCAGAATAATGGCGGAGGCAATGGTCAGGGCTCACTACGCGGGAATGAAGGTGATCTCCCACTGCGAGGACCTTGACATTGTAAACGGCGGCATAATGAACGCCGGCGAGGTATCAAAGGAGCTCGGCGTAAAAGGGATACACCGTCTCAGCGAGGACATAATCACACAGCGTGAAATGACCCTTGCGGCAGACCTTGAGGTGCCTATCCATATCGCGCACGTTTCCACCGCGCAGAGCATGCAGAATATCCGCATCGCGGCGCGCTACGGCACGATGGTCACCTGCGAGACCGCTCCGCATTACTTCATGCTGACTGACGAGCTCCTCAGGAGCCGTGACGCAGACTACCGCATGAACCCGCCGCTCCGCACCGCGGCTGACGTTCAGGCGATAACCGAGGGCGTTATCGATGGCACGATCGACTGCATAATCACCGACCACGCTCCTCACGCGCCGGAGGAAAAAGCGGATTTCGAAAAGGCTCCGAACGGCGTGGTAGGTCTTGAGACCTCGCTTGCGGCAACGCTGACCGCGCTTTATCACACGGGTAAGATATCCCTCCAGAGGATAGTTACGCTGATGTGCGTCAATCCCCGCAGGATACTGTCGATACCCGGCGGCTCGCTGAAGCCCGGAGATATTGCGGATATCTGCATTTTCGACCCGAACGAGGAGTGGGTCGTAGAACCGGCGAAGCTCCATTCAAAATCGAAAAACACCTGCTTCAAGGGTATGACCCTTAAGGGCAGGGTAAAATACACGATACTCAATGGAAAGATAGTTTACACAGACGGCGTTGACTGACGCCGATAAAGAAAGGAAGAGCGAAATGTCATTAGACAGACTTATCGAGAAGATCGAACAGACCCAGAACCCCACCGTTGCAGGACTTGACCCCAAGCTGGCGTATGTACCGGAGTACATCAAGGAGAAGTGCTTTGAGAAGTACGGCGAGACCCTCAAGGGCGCTGCGAAGGCTCTGCTGGAATTCAACAAGGGGCTCATTGACGCCCTGTATGATATAGTTCCCGCCGTAAAGCCGCAGGCGGCTTATTATGAGATGTACGGCCCCGCCGGCGTCAAGACCCTGTACAAGACCCAGGAATACGCGCGCAGCAAGGGAATGTACGTCATCACTGACGGCAAGCGCAACGATATCGGCACCACCATGGAGGCGTACGCCGCCGCTCACCTCGGCAAGGTACAGGTAGGCAGCCAGACCTACGAGCCGTTCCTCGGGGACGCGCTGACAGTAAACGGCTACCTCGGAAGCGACGGCATAAAGCCGCTTATCGCGACCTGCCGTGAGAACGACAAGGGCATTTTCGTGCTGGTCAAGACCTCTAACCCCAGCTCCGGCGAGCTCCAGGACAGAAAGATAGACGGCATGACCATTTACGAGACCATGGGACACATGTGCGAGAAGTGGGGCGAGGAGCTCCCCGGCGTATACGGCTATTCCGGAGTCGGCGCGGTAGTCGGCGCAACTTATCCCGAGCAGCTCAGATATCTCCGTGACGTTCTGCCCACGACGTTCTTCCTTATCCCGGGCTACGGCGCCCAGGGCGCGGGCGCAAAGGATATCGCAGGCGCGTTCGACAAGAACGGTCTCGGCGGTATCGTCAACAGCTCCAGAGGCATCATGTGCGCTTACCAGAAGGAAAAGTGCGATGAGCACGACTACGCTGAGGCAGCCCGCCGCGAGGCTATCCGCATGAGGGACGACATCATGGGAGTAGTCGGCAGGATCACTATCAGCAAGTAAAACAGACAAGATAAAATTCCGAATTCCTGATTCTGAATTAATATAAAGGTAACCTCTAAAAACCGGGACACGAGCAGATTTCGTACATGACTTATATCAGATGCTAGGCGTCAAACCGCAGT
>CAKSLI010000016.1 GCA_934466475.1 uncultured Oscillospiraceae bacterium | reverse complement strand
ACCACATAATCAACATTATGTGGTATTATTATGTGGTATCTCTAACTAGTCCTAACCTCTCTATCTGCCTTGCATGGACTGCTCCTGACTCACGTGTATAGATACGCGTTGTGTTAATGCTGGTATGTCCTAGTATGTCGGCTAGGCGGGATATGTCCTTATTTTGTGTATAGTAAGTCTTTGCAAATAAGTGGCGTAAATTATGTGGATAAACTTTTGATGGTTTTACCCCCGCTGTACTGCACAGCCGTTGCATACTATGATAGATATTAGACCTGTCTAATGGTTTACCATTACGACTTACAAATATAGACCCTGCTGTGATATTTTGGCTTACAACATATTTTTTTAACAACTTTTGGAGCTGGGCAGGAATAAATACTATCCTACTCTTACCTTTGTTATTTACTGAGCATTTACCCTCTTTTACAGCATCTACAGTTATGTATTGTAATTCCGACACCCTAATACCTGTGCTACAGATTGTCTGAATTATTAGGCTTAATCTATCCTGCCCATTGAGATTGGCAGCTCTAATTAATCTGTCATAATCCTTGCGTGTTAGTTCTCGGTCTTCTGGCTCGAAAATTTGCTTTTGTATTTTGAGTGGGGCTAGCGTTAAATCCGGTCTACATAGATATTTGAGCATACTGTTAATTGCTGCAATAGACACGTTACAGGTGGATGGGGCATATTGTAATGCTATCATAGTCTTGTATGATAACAATTTATCCTTTGTTATTGGTTTGTCATCCAAATATAGCTGCAAAGACAGCAGTTCGCGATTATAAGATTTAACGGTATTTTCGCTTCGCTCCTGTTCCCTTAGACTGCATATGTACCTTTTTATTATACCATCTGTTAGGATTATTGTCTTTTTCATTTTATTTCTCCTTTCAATTATAAACTATTATACCATAAGGGCAGGAAAATACAACCTGCCCTTAAACCGTTATTACTGATAATCCAACTGCTCTATTTTGTGCTCATCATCTCTTTGGCGTAAAGCCTTGTATAGCGTGGGTCTACTTATCCCGCACGCCCTGCATATCTCTGTTACTGTGAGGTTATGCATACCATACATTTGCAATGCTTTGTCCAACGTTTTTTGTGGCGTTGCAGGTCTGCCGCCTATGCGCCCCCTGGCGCGGGCTGCGGCTACTCCCTCCTTGACACGTTCTACAATACAGTTGCGTTCAAATTCCGCGAGGATGGCTAGAAACTGAGCTATCATTTTGCCGGCTGCGGACGAAAAATCAAGATTTTCTTTAAGGCTAATAAGCGTTACACCTTCATCAGCAAGGGTTTGCATTATAGATATTAGGTCAGCGCTGCTTCTTCCTAGTCTATTTAAGGATTCTATATATACTATATCACCACTTTCAACAACCTCTAATAAAGCCTTAAGTTTTGGGCGATTTGACTTTGTTCCTGACACCTTTTCTGTGTAGATATTTTCCTTGTCAACTCCAGCTGCTGTTAATTGGTCTATCTGTCTATCCAGACATTGGCCCTCAGTGGACACTCTCGCATATCCATATATCATTTTAATTTCTCCTTTCCTCAAAAACATATCCTTTATTTATTTTTCAATGCTAACAAAATTGATTTACACTTTATATATGTTGATAGTGTAAATCAACCCTGTTAGCTTATTTGTACATCTAAACAATTGTTTCATTTACAAGCAATGGATATCAAATGTGTAATCGGAAACACCGCTATACCGTTACTATCCGCATTGACACACCTAACATATCCATACCTACCTGTGCTATTATCCACATACCGTTCTGCAATGGTGTACTTTACATTATCACGATTTTTGCGCAGAGAAGCAGATATAATAATATCATCACCGCTAGGATTTGCAATTGTTACTCTGCACGGATTGGTTGTCAATTTGTCATAAACATAATCCAAAAATGTATCTACCCATACCTTAGGCAAAACCATTATATTATCCCTGTCTGCGTGTATTGTGGTAGGGCGTACATCATACCCAGTTATTGTTGGGATTAACTCGACACATACCAACACACCACTGCTCAAATCATCATTTCGCATATCTAATCTGGCATTAACTGCGTCAGTATTGTATCTGCGCAATGGCAGCTGCGATAATATAGCAGGGCTTGCTGTAATAATGCGTATGTCACCACTGGCAGACAGGGCAACACATAATGATGTGTGAAGTATATACGACTGCGCCAAAACTCTGCTGCTAACCTTGTTGGGGTGCTGCACATTAACCTTGTTGTACATTTGCATTGCTGTCATACACATACCGTCTATAATCGTATATGGTGATGATTGTAGGACTTGTCCCGATATATCACGGGTGTATCTCTTATTAAGACGTAACACCTGATTATTAACTACATACGGTAATTGTACAGTTGTCCCCTTTGTTATTGTGCGTTGTATTGCGTAATACATGGCATTATCAGGTGTTAGCAATGGGGTTATGGCTGCGTATGGACTACATTCGCACAATATGTCTTGCATAGCAATTTGCGAAAAATTGTCAGGTTGCAGATTGGGCTGTGTGGTGGGTGGTCTGCGTTTGTCCTGGGCTTTTTTGACTTCGTGATTTACATTATCTAACATATATTTTACCTCGCTTTCTTTACCGCCTCTTTTGGTGGTATTCAATCAAATATAAATCAGAATCTTAAAAAATAATATAACAGATAAATTAATAAAAAATATCCTATAAAATAAACAAAGTCTCAACTTATTTACTGGTGATTTCGTGCGTGGATTTTTTATGCTGATGACGCTATAATAGACTCACCAAAACCATTGGATTGTAACGGAGGATAGTATTATGGCTACAGTACACGCACGAAAAAGGGGAAACAAGTGGGAATACAGATTTGAAGCCGCAGCGGTAGGCGGACAGCGGAAACAGATTTGTAAAAGTGGATATCTGACAAAGAAAGAAGCAATGGAAGCAGGGGCAAAAGCCTATAATGAATACACACAGGCAGGTGCGGTATTTACCCCTAGCAACAGCAGCTTTGCAGATTATCTGGATTATTGGATATCGACATACTGTAAAAACAATCTTAAAGCCGTAACTCGTGATAATTACATTAAAAAGATAAGATTATACATAAAGCCTAATATTGGTGGATATATGTTATCCTCGCTCTCTCCTGCCGTATTGCAAGATTTTATAAATCATCTTTTTAATTCTGGATACAGCAGAAACACATTGACGGTTATTAAGGGTATATTATCCAACTCATTGTCATATGCAGTTGAGCCGCTTCACTACTTACAATCTTCTCCGATGATATATGTAAAACTTCCCTCAACCCGCGCTAAACCTGCTATACCTTCCAGATCTGAACCTCATATATACATAAGCAAAGATATGATTGATAAAATCTTTGAGAGATTTCCAGAGGGTTGCTCGTCACATATCCCACTAATGTTAGGATATAAGTGTGGGTTAAGGTTGGGAGAAGCATTCGGGGTGATGTGGTCTGATATTGATTTTATTAAATGTACACTAACTATTAACAGACAGGTACAATGGCAGGGTGGAAGTAAAGAGCATGGAAAAGGGTACTGGTATTTCTCCGAGCCTAAATATAATTCTTTTCGTACTATCTCATTAGATAATTCTTTGATGGAATTATTAAAAAGGGAAAAGCAAAGACAGGAACGAGCTGCTGAATATTATGCAGATAATTATACCCACTTATATGAAGCAGATAACAGCAGGGCATTAAATACTGATAATAGAGGTGTAGAAATATACCCAATCTGCCGCAGGGAGAATGGTGAGTATATACAGTCCAGGGTAATGCAACACACTTCTATGATAATTCATACCCAGCTAGGTTGTGAAGATTTTGATTTCCATAGTTTAAGGCATACCCACGCTACAAATTTAGCAGAAGCAGGTGCAAACCCTAAATATGTGCAAGCAAGGTTAGGACACAAAAACATTCAGGTAACTATGCAAGTATATCAGCATACATCTGATACTATTATAGAGCAGGGTAATACTATTCTTGATAATATGTATGCATAACTATATTGTCCTCCTTGTCCTCTTCTTGTCCTCCTTATACTTAAATTGCCCTCTATCCACTCACTTCCGCTAACTTTCCTTCCGCATTATAAAGCCATCCACGAGCATTGATGCTCTTTATCGAAATTTGGGCAACAACCCGATGGTTGGCGCTACCGTTGCTTGCGCAGTACTTGTTGAGGAAGCACTCAAGGCATAAGATATTTTGTTGCCCACCCTAAAAAGCGCTTAACAACGCGGTTTTGTGGCAGGTTGACATAATTCATCTTACAATTGTATTATCCCCTTGTAGCCGGACTACAAGGGGATTTTACTGTATATGGCAATTTGGATCAAAAAAACGCTTGCCAGTGCATTGTCCTAAGCAGCTATGCTTTATCGACCATGCGCTGACAAGCGGCGATTAATTTGTTAAGGTTGCTGTGCTATTCTGAACCATTCCGGTATGTATTCAGATAGAAATCCATAAATGCCGCTTCGTACTGAGCGTGAGATGGACTGTTCCGTTTACTTCTTTTCCATTTGCTCTCTTAACTGTTCAGGAGATATATGGCAACACCGCACAAAGATTGTGCGTGTATTGCGCAGGTAGATTAGCCAATAATACGCTTCGCTGATTGGCTAATCTCGATTTTTCGTCAGATTGTACAATGAGGAGTTGTTGACGGAAGCGATAGCGTATTCAAGTCAACAACTAGCGACGCAAGGCTATGGTCTGAGCTTCCTGGACTGCGTAAAGGTGAATGAAAGCGGCTGTGCAGATATTCCCGGTGCGTATACTGTCGGAAAATATGTTGTGACGGTATGCGAATACAGCGTCCTTCCGGGCGATGTCAACAACGATGGGGTGCTTAACGCGCTGGAAGCCGCCGCACTTCTGAAGCACATCGCGGGTATCTCCGGCGAAGCTGATATGCTGTTTGCCGACTTTAACGGCGACGGTTCAGTTAACGCAATGGACGCTTCCGCTATCCTGAAAAAAAATATCGGACTGCCCTGAAAAGCGCACTCCGTGGAAATTTCCTTTGACCCGGCAAAGCTGGGTCAAAAATGGATTATGGTCACCTCTAAAAACCTTGTTTGAGTGAAAATGTGTATAGCACACCGCCTGCTACTTTCAACGAGCGAAATTTCTGATGCGACGGCGTCCATGCCGTCGCCCGGTTATTTCGCTTTGCAACATCGTGTTGCACCTCCTCGTAAGGCATACAGCCTTACGTCGTCGGCTTTCATCTCATTCGGCGCACTCTGCCCATTTTCCCTTTTCAAACCGGTTTTTAGAGGTTCCCTTATAAAAAGCCCGCTTCGCGGGCAGAAGGTACTTTTTCAACAGACTGCGGCGTTGGTCATCCAGCGCCATTTTTTTCACCAAAACACCCCGCCGGAATAGTGGAATTTCACAAAACTTTCTATTGACTTATAAGGGGAAGTGTGGTAGAATAATCATGTATGGAATAAAGATTCCAGATAATGCTATATACGAACGGAAGTGAGAGCATGAACAATGATGAAATCGAGGTTCCGCGCCCTGAACGGCTGGAAAGCGCCTGCCACATCTTTGTGAATCAGGCGGGATATCAGCCATGGGACGAAAAATACGCAGTTATGGCGTTCCCGGCTTCCTTTTATACAGTAGTGGACGACCACGGGCGGATTTGCTTTTCCGGTCCAACGACCTACGGCGGATTCGACCGCGGTTCCGGAGAGGTGCTTTACAAAGCGGATTTCTCAATGCTCAGGCTCCCCGGGAAATATCATGTTCAGTGCGGCAGCGAGTTCTCCATGAACTTTATGATAGAGGACCGCGCCTATAAAAAATGCTTCGACGACTGCATGAAAGCGTTCTATTATCAGCGCTGCGGCTGCGAGCTGGAATCCAGATACGCAGGAGTCTGGAAGCACGGAAAATGCCACTGCTCCCCCGCCCTGCTGCTCGATAATCCCCGGATAAAGCTGGACGTTTCCGGAGGCTGGCATGACGCCGGCGACTACGGACGTTACGTCACAGCGGCGGCAACCGCGCTTGCCCACCTGTTTTACGGCTGGAAGATGTTCCCGGATATATTCCGGCAGCAGGATCTCAATATTCCCGGAAAGCCTTCGGCTATGCCGGACGTCCTGCTGGAATGCCAATACGAGCTGGAATGGCTGCTCAAAATGCAGCGCGTGGACGGCTCCGTATGGCACAAGGTCACGACATACAAGCATGCGCCGTTCGTCATGCCGGAGCAGGACGCCGATCCGATGTACGTCATGCCGATATCATCCAGCGCCACCGCGGACTTCGCGGCTGTGACCGCCCTAGCCTCCACTATTTATAAGGAATACGACTCTGACCTTTCCGCATGGCTGCTCAGGTGTTCCCGCGCGGCGTGGGACTGGCTGGAAAAGAACCCTCAGTTTGTCGGATTCCAGAACCCAAAGGGCTGCGACACCGGCGTCTACGGCGAGCACAGCGACCGCGACAACCGCTTCTGGGCGGCGGCGGAGCTATTTAACGCCACCGGCGACACCAGCTTTTTCAGCAAAGCCATGGAGCTCCTGCCGGAGGAATTCCCGAAAACCGCGCTCGGCTTCGCCTCCGTGGGCGGATTCGGCACGCTGTCGCTGATACTCAGCGGCAGAATGAGCCCCCAGTTCGGGGAGCTGCTGCAAAAGACCTTCATCACACGCGCCGAGGAGCTCGCGGATATCTGCCGCTCAAATACGTGGGGCGTTTCCCTCAGACCGGAACAGTACAACTGGGGCAGCAATATGTCCGTCCTCACAAACGGAATGACGTTCCTGATCGCGGATTTCCTCGAAAAACGCTCCGGCGGCAGGGAGCAGCGTTTCCGGAGGTTCGCCTCTATGCAGCTTGATTACCTGCTCGGCACTAATCCCACAGGTTACAGCTTCGTCACCGGTATCGGCGAGTTCTGCGTGAACTACCCGCACCACCGCCCCGCATTCGCTGACGGCGTGGAGGAGTGTATTCCCGGTCTGGTCAGCGGAGGTCCCAACAGCCGCCGCGAGGACCCATACGCCAGGGAAATGATCCCTGACGACACTCCGCCGATGAAGTGCTTCTCAGACAATATGGAGTGCTACTCATTAAATGAGGTAACAATATACTGGAATTCCCCGGCAGTGTTCCTGCTGGCGGGACTCCAAGAATAACTGGAGAAAATATGGATAACAAGAAATACAAGCGCCGTCCGCAGAAAAAAGCAGGGCTGCCCGGAAACGCAATAGCCCTTATAGTACTTTCCGCCGCCCTTGTGGTGGTGATCGTGATACTTGTGGTACTGCTGTGCATGAGAAACGGCCAGCAGGAGGAGTCGTCAAGCTCCCTGCCGCAGACCTCCGAGGCACAGACCGTTGAGGTACAGACCGAGGAACCCACCGCAGAACCCGTGATCACTGACGTGACCTTCGGCTCCGCGGATTACAGCAAGGAATTCTTCTCAAAGGACCTGTTCATCGGCGACAGCATTGCGACAGGATTCACGGATTATTCCAAGCTGAATGACGCGAATGTTGCGGCTAGCGTGAATATGACCCCCTACAAGGCTCACGCCGAGGATATAACCCTCGGTGACGGCACGACCGGCACCAGCCTTTCCTACGCTGAGAAAATGCAGCCGGAGCGTATATTCCTTATGCTCGGCTTCAACGGGCTGAGCTCCCCGAACGCCATGGAGGGAAGCTTCCGCACACTTATCGAGAAGCTTGAGGAAGCCTGCCCGGATTCCGTTATCTACTGCTATTCGATAACTCCGCTGACTGCAAACAGCTCCGCGGCGGCAAGCGCAGGATTCGACAATTCTAACGTCAAGTCCTTCAACGAATACCTCAGGAAAATGACAAACGAGCTCGGCGTTGTTTATCTCGACATCAACTCGAAAATGGCGGATTCCAGCGGATATCTGAAATCCGACTACAACGAGTATGACGGAATGCACATCAGCGCCCCGACATACGACCTGATACTCAGCTACACGCAGCGCTTCATTCAGGAAACTCCGGAGCCGGAGGCTTCCTCGAAGCACGCCCCGGTGATAACAAACACGGCTCCGCAGACCACCGCAAGCCAGGAGACTTCCCAGCCGCAGGAGGCTGCGACCGGAGAATCCCCCGCGCCTGAGCAGACTTCCGCGCCGGAGGAATCGGCTCCTGACGAGACATCGCAGCTTTCCGAGAGTTACAGCGCGTCTTTCTTCTCGGATGACCTGTTCATCGGCGACAGCATAACCACCGGGCTTGCACTGTACGGAATACTCCCCCCGAAGAACGTTGCGGCGGCAGTCGGGTACACTCCGTACAAGGCGTATTCCACCGAGATACAGCTCGGCGACGGCTCCACCGGGACTGCGTACGATTATGCCGTAAAGATGCAGCCGAAGCGTATTTTCATCATGCTCGGCTCCAACGGGATAACCTCGGCGGCTTCCATGGAGGACAGCTACCGCGAGCTTATCGACAAGCTGGCTTCAGGCTGCCCGGACAGCACGGTCTACTGCATTTCCGTAACTCCGGTGACAAACGACAGCACCTCTGCCGCAAACGCGGGAATTGACAACTCCATGATAACCGGATTCAACAAGTATATCAAGGCTCTCACAGACGAAAAGGGGCTTACATATATCGACCTGTACTCGCAGCTCTCAGACAGCAGCGGCTACTTCCTGCACGACTATGCGGAGAATGACGGTCTGCACTTCAAGGGCGCGACATACAAGGTAATGCTCAACTACATTGAGAACCTGATAGGATAAATAGAACCAACAAACGACAGAAGGGAAAATACTATGAAGAAGAATATCGCAATCGCTGCATTATGCGCAGCAATGCTCCTTACAGGCTGCTCCGGCGGAAGTCAGAGCTCCAGCCAGGGCGCTTCCGAAAGCAAGCCTGACGCTTCCACGGCTGAGGAGACCCTCACCACGGCGGCTGAAAAGGCTGACGCGCTTATGTCCGAGGTCACATTCTCCGGTGAAATGGTCGCCGTTGATTCTGACAGCATCGAGCTGCGTCTCGGCTTCTACGCTGACGGTATCGCCGATTATGCGGCGTACATCTGCGGCTCCGGCGCATATCCGGACGAATTCGGAATTTTCACCGCTGACAGCTCCGAAAAGGCAGACGAGATAAAGACCGCACTCGAAAAGCGCGTTGAATCCCAGAAGGCGACCTACGCCGACTACACTCCCGAGGAGATGTACAAGTTTGACGACTGCTTCATAAAGCAGGAGGGCAACACGGTGTACTACGCAGTGACCGCCGACAATACCAGGGCGGCTGACATACTCGGCTGATTTTTCAAGAGCCGTCAGCTTGTCAAAGAAGTAAAAAAACAGACTGTCGAGAAGCCCTCAGATTCTAGGAACCCGCATTATGGCTAGGCTTTGTGCCTGCCATAATGCGGAGTGACGACGAAGATGAGGGTTTATCGACAGTTTGTGCGGCTCCTGAAAAATCAGGAGCCGCCTTTTTGCCTATATCGCCTTTATTTCCGTGAGGAGCCTGTCAAGCTCCGCTAATTCCGCGCTGTCGGGAGTTCCGCCGCCGTAGCGCACGCGCTCGTATGTCCTGACCATTGCGCTTATTTCGCCGCTCTGGAGCCGCTCGCCGAATGAACGCTCGCCCTTGTCCGAGTGCACCGTTGTCGTATCGGTTGGCAGCTGCGGGAACGCAGAACCTCCCAGTCGTATCAGAAACAGCTCGTACCCCGCCCTGAACTTCAGCGCGGGGTCGCTTTCACGGCGGTATCTGCGGACCAGCTCGCGCTCTGTGCGGCGCTGCTCACGGACGGAAACGCCGCGCTCCGTGCTGTCGCTGAATTCATCAATGAACGGCTGCTCGGTTTCCTGCACGGGGAGCTTGAACAGCGGCTGAAAAATCTCCTTTATGAACGCCCATATCTGCCGCCGGAACTTCACCGCAAGGAATATCAGCACTCCCACAAGAACATATATCAGCAGCTGGAACAGCGGATTCTCGTTCACCGGAAAATCAAAGTCCTCGGCGGTGTTTTCGTCCATTGCGCCGTCCTGCGGGTCGTCCGCGCTGTTCCTGTTCAAAAGAGATATCAGCCACTGTATCAGCATTTTCAGCAGAGAGAAAAACCCTCCTGCTATCGGACGTGCGAACAGGCACAGCGCCGCGATCAGCCCTGCCGCGCCTGCGATGAGCTTCGCGTTGTAGCTGCGCACTCCCGCCGGGAGCACCGCTTTTCCTCCGGCGCGCTGGCGGGTCTGCATATCAATATTCGTCTGATTCGTGAGGACTGCCGCCCCCGCGATGAGGATAACGAAAGACGCGGAAAGCTGCGTCATTCCGCTGTTTATGACAGCGCTGTCATGCGTAAAGTTCAGCAGTACCGCCGCCACTATCGCCAGCACGAAACATACCGCGAACCACCCGCGCGTGAAAATGTCGCTGTAACTCTTCCCGGCTGAGAGATATCCTCCGAAATAGCCCGCAACGCACCCCGGCAGCAGGTAAAGGAACACCCCCGCGTGCAGCCCGCTGAGCCCGCCTATAACGCAGAACAGCACTCCCGGGAGAATGAACCCGGTCCGCGCCAGAAACATCGCCCAGGGTCTCACCTTACGCGAAAGACCCGCCTTTGACGACCACTGACCAAGCACCCATCCGGAAATATAGAACAGCGCGATAACTGCGTACATCGCGAAATAGTGCCACCAGACGAACTCCCCGAAAGCCGCGCCCTCGGTCACGACCACCGCCGGGTACAGCGTCAGGAACTGGCACAGCACCGCCAGTGCGCTCAGTATTTTTTCCTGCATGAGTTCACCGCCTATTCTTCGCCGCCGTCCGGCAGGCTGTACTTCCTGCGCGGAATGTGCAGCACATCGCAGAGATCCGTTTCCTCGATATCCGTGGAGAATATCGTTATGCTCCTGCCATTCTGTGAAAGCCCCCGGAGCGTTTCCGCGCACTTCTCGTCAAGGAAGCTGCTGACGAACACCACGTCCGTGAAGCCTGTGAAATCCACCTGCGCGATAAAATCGTCTATATGCTCCCCGCAGCAGCTTTTCAGCTCCGCCAGGCTGCGCAGCTGCTCCATCATGTGGACGTAGCCCTCCCCCGGCTCGGAGTATACCGGCTTCGGCGAGTTTGCCGCGAGCGCGCACTCCGTGTGAGTGCGGCAGCAGTAATCCAGCATGAACGCCGCGCCCTTTATCAGCGCCTCCAGCGTTGGCACGGATATGCGCTGCTTCTCTCCGTGGAAGCTTCGCTGTACGTTAAGCAGCACCAGCACCCGGCGCTCGGTCGTGAATTCGTTGTTGTAGACCATAAGCGAACCGCAGCGGGCGCTCTGAGCCCAGTGAATGCGGTTCATGGGCTCCCGCCCGGAGTATTCCCGCGCGCCGCTGATAACGAACGGGTCTGGCAATACAAAGCGCCGCACCAGGATCTCTCCGATAAACACGTCCCCGGACATATCGCCGCACTCCATGTCGGCGGGAATGGGAAGCACCCGCAGCTCCTGACCGAGCTTTATCACCCTTGCGGAGCGCACCAGTCCGAACAGGTCGCTGACCACTATCGAGGCGTCGTCAATGGTGAAAAGCCCGCGCTTCTCGCACCGGACTTTCCATGTGCGGCGGCATTTCTGCCGTCCTCTCAGCGTGAATATACCGGAGATCAGCCCTTTCTGCGCCGGGTCCTTCGAGCCTGCCGAGCTCCCGTAGAAGCTCAGCCAGCGGGAGCAGCTTATCTCTGTCCTGACCCAGGGCAGCGGCAGGAGCTTCGCGTTGTCTATCTCCTCGACTATCTCGATCTCCTCGTCCTCAAAGGCTTCGATGACGGAGCCGCTGCCGGCGGGGACTCCCTCGGTGCCGCGCCGCCTTACGGTGAGCTTGTAGCTCAGCCCGCGCTGACCCAGCTTTTCATACAGATAATACTGCCCGACCAGCACCGCAGCGAGGATAAGCGCAATTACTATAAGCTCCATATCAGCCTTCCGTCGGTACGGGGACGCTGTCCAGCACCTGCCGCAGAACGTCGTCCGCAGCCTTTGCCGCGCCGCCGGCTCCGGAATATCCACGGCATATCAGCCTGTGATTTATTACGTAAGGAGCCGCCTCCAGCACGTCCTGCGGCATTGCGTAGTCACGTCCGGACATCATCGCAAGGGAGCACGCCATTCTGCGCAGCGCCACGGCTCCGCGGGTGGAAAGCCCGAGCTTCACGCTGCCGTGACGGCGGGTAGCCGCCGCGATATCCGCGATGTAGCTGCACACCGCTTCCCCTGCCCTGCACGAATTTATCTCCTGCTGAGCCTTAACCAGCTCCTCTGCGGAGCACACCGCCGAAAGCTCCTGCTGAACCGCGCCGCCTATTACCGAGATCTCCTCGCTGCGGTCGGGATAACCCAGCGCCAGACGTATCATGAAGCGGTCGAGCTGAGCCTCCGGCAGGGGATAGGTTCCCTGGGTCTCAACGGGATTCTGCGTTGCGATAACGAAAAAGGGCTGCTCCATGGGATAGGTGTCGCCGTCTATCGTGGTCTGCTTTTCTTCCATGCACTCCAGAAGCGCTGACTGAGTACGCGGAGTGGCGCGGTTTATCTCGTCCGCGAGGATAATGTTTGCGAACACCGGTCCTTTCCTCAGCTGGAACTCCTGCTGCTTCATGTTGTAGAAATTTATGCCGGTGATATCTGACGGAAGCAGATCCGGCGTGAACTGTATCCTGCGGAAATCCGCGTCAACGGATCTAGCGAGCGAGCGGGCGAGCAGGGTCTTTCCGGTGCCGGGGACGTCCTCGAGAAGCACATGGCCTCCCGCCAGCATTGCCGCGCATATCAGCCGGAGCTCCCGGCGCTTTCCCTTTACCGCGAGGGACACGTTGTCCGTCAGCTTTTCAGACAGTTCCTTTATCATTCTGTGGCTCCTTTCGCCGTTTCACGCACTGCGTCCTCCTTCGGGAGCTTCCTGAAGGTGACAAGCGCGATTATTCCGATGACTACCGCGCAGGCTGTCCAGATTATCGGCTCGGAGAGGATAACTCCCATGTAGCCGAGCCAGGGTATCATAAACAGCACCGTGCAGATCTTCCATATAAGCTCGATGCAGCTTGCGCCAATGGGCACCACGCTCTGCCCCAGTCCCTGGAGCGTGCTGCGCAGCTCCAAAAGCACCACCAGACAGAAGTAGAACGGCACGTTTATCCAGAGGTACTGCACCGCCGTGTCCTCAACGTACTGCGCGCAGTCCGGGAGTATCACCCCTACCATGGCTCTGCCTGCGGTGAAGATAAGCAGCACGTCAATCGCCGCGCAGGCGAACCCGAGGATAAGCCCCGAGCGCACGCCCTTTCCTATGCGGGAGTACTTCCCCGCGCCGCGGTTCTGGCTGGTGTAGGTCACGAGAGTGGCGCTCAGCGCCGAAAACGGCATTATCGTGAATCCGAATATCTTTCTTGCCGCCGTGTGCGCCGCGATTATATCCTCGCCGAAGCCGTTTATTCCGTTCTGGAGGACTATCGAGCCAATGTCAACAATGGAGTACATCAGCGCCATTCCGCAGCCCGCGCTGAGCAGCTCCGCGGAGGAAGCCGCCGTGAACCGGAAGTCCCCGGGCTTCACGATAAGGAACGGACGCTTCTTTATCAGGTAGATAAGGCAGACCACTGCGGAAACAAGCTGAGCTATCACGGTCGCAAGAGCCGCGCCTGCAACTCCCATCTGTAACGCGCACACCATGAGGAAGTCAAGCCCGATGTTCAGCGCTGTGGAGATCACCAGAATGACCAGCGGGATAACGCTGTCCCCCACCGCGCGGAGCACGGCGGATTCCAGATTGTAGAACAGCGTGGCTGCAAGCCCCAGATCCACGATGATGAGGTAGGTGCGCGCCTCGTCAAAAATCCCCTGTGGTGTGTCCAGAGCGTGGAGCAGCGGGTCGATGAACACCGCTATCCCAACGATGATGAGCGCTGCCGCAGCCGCCGAAAACGTGAGCGTCCGGGCTATCGTGCGGCGCATTTCATCGTGGTCGCCGGCGCCGAAGTTCTTTGCGATGATTATGGCGAATCCTGTGACCAGTCCGTTGATGATGTTGAACATCAGCGAGACCACCGCCGAAGTGGAGCCTACCGCCGCCAGGGAATCCTGACCGAGCTGTCTGCCGATGATTATTGTATCTGTGAGGGTATACGCCTGCTGGAACACAAGTCCCAGAAGCACGGGAAGCGCAAAGCCGATAATGAGCTTCATCGGCTTGCCGGAAGTAAGTTCTTTCATAAAATTTCTTTTGTTCTCCTTCAGGCTCTCGGAAGCCTGTATATGTATCTGTTTTTTCTTTTACGCCAGCATTCCTATAAGCTGGAATCCTGCAATGCCGAGAATGCACACAACGCCGCCGATTATGTTGAGCTTCGTGCATTCCTCTTTTCTGATTACGCCGATAAAGAACAGCGCCACAAGTATCATCGGCTGAATGAACGAATAGTTCGCCATGCTCTGCTGTGCCACGATATTCTCAAGGATAAGCCCGATAACGTTCGGTATCTTGGTCAGCCCCACGATGAGCACGGCTTTCGGCTGTTCCCTGCACAGCTTTATCGGGTGGACTAACGGAGCCAGTCCCACCGCGAGTATCACCAGTGCGAAGAACAGCGACAGCGTCGGGGAAATGCTCTGCTTCGTGAACGTCACGATAAGCCCGTAGCCGAACTTGCACAGCAGGTATCCCGCCAGCGGGAGCAGTATTTTCAGGTAGTTTATCTTCTTTCCGCCGGCTTTCGCGATCATAAAGAGTCCCGCCGCGGTAACGGCTATGAAGCAGAATTTCCACACCGTGACCAGTCCGAGCGCCGCATTACCGAGGAGCAGGTCAGTCCCATAGGACAGGAACACCGTCAGCCCCAGCCATGCCTTCAGCTCAAACGCGGACATTTCTTTAAGTATCACCGCGGCAAGCTGAAATTCCAGCAGCTTTGACAGCACCATAAGCCCTATGGCAAGGAACGCCGTGAAGCTCCCGTCGAAGTGCCGGCTGTCAAACGGAAGATACGCCAGCATGAACAGCGAGGTCGCCGCCGCCATGATGAACGTCAGCGTGTTTCCGTTCATTTTGAGCTTTGCAACGGCGTATTTGTCGCTGAGCGAGCATATCGTGTAGCACGCGACTACCGCAAGCATCAGTCCCATATCATTCCTCCGTTATCTCGTACTGGAGGTTCTCATAGTGCAGGGTCATGCCGATATCCGTTCCCTCCGGGAGCAGGAAAAGCGCAATGAACAGTTCCTCTCCGGAGCTGATATCCGTAAGCGTCGCGTATTCGCCCTCTATCTTCGTTACCTTGTAATCATGCGGTTCCATGGTGTTCTCCTTTTCTCTTTTTATCCTTATTATTGTATCACACTGAAAGCCAAATTGCAAGAAGATTTTTTACGATTTCAGGAGGGTTTGTGCAACTTCATTCCAGCGGCTTGACATGAATACAAAAAAATGCTATAATGCCATCAGACTGCCGATAAACCGCCATCTGCTGCGTCCTTCATTACTGTGACAGGCAGAAGCCTTGTCGAAGTAATGGTTCCTTGCATCTGACGATTTCCCGGCAGCCTGACTAAAGATGTATGATTTCAGGGGGATTCCGGATATGAAGAAAATGCTGTTCACCTATAACCCGAACTCAGGCAAGGGAGTCGTTAAGGCGGCTCTGTCGGATATCCTGAGCGTATTCACGCAGGCCGGCTACGATGTCATGGTGCACCCGACAAGCTGCTCCGGGGACGCGATAGAGTTCATCTCCCGCCGCGCCGGTGAATTCGACCTGATAGTGAGCAGCGGCGGCGATGGAATGCTCCACGAGCTTTCCTACGGACTGGCGGCGAGCAAAGTGAACGTCCCCTGCGGGTACATACCCTCCGGCACGGTGAACGATTTCGCTTCCTCGCTGGACATCCCGAAGGACATGGTAAAGGCGGCGCAGATGATAATGCAGGAGAACTTCCTGCCGGTGGACCTCGGGCGCTTCAACGGAGGATACTTCGCGTACATCTCGGCGTTCGGGTGGTTCACGGACGTAAGTTACGTCACCAGCCAGAAGAGCAAGAACGTCCTGGGTTCGTTCGCGTATTTCCTGACGGGGCTGAAATCCTTCGAGCCGAAATACCTCAAGGAGAATTCCGGGCGCGTTAAAATAACGTGGGAGGACGGCGAAATTGAGGACGATTTCATCTACTGCATGGTGGGAAACACCCATTCTGTCGGCGGAATGAAGAACCTCGTCCCGGACGGAGCCTCCCTCACGGACGGAAAGCTGGACTGCCTGTTCATCAAGGCTCCGAAGTGCCTGTCAGACATGGACGCGATAAACCGCTTCATGGTGAATCACGACTGCGACACGGATATGGTGGTGTCGTTCAAGTCCGCAAAGCTGTCGGTCTCCTGCGAGAAGCCTTTCCGCTGGACTCTTGACGGAGAAAACGGCGGCGAGTACACCACCGCGGAAATAGAGGTCGTTCCGGGTGCGCTGAATATCGCTGTTCCGGAAAAAATATAAGGTCACCTCTAAAAACCTCCTTCACGGCATATTTCTATGCCAAAGGGAAACGCTGAATAAAACAAAATCGACACGTTCAAACGCGAAACTCACGCGTCTGATTTTGTTACGCTTCGCTATATTCAGCGTATCCCGTATCATCTGCTTCGTTGTCAAACCTTGAAATACATACAGTAAACGCATTATCCGCCTACGGCGGAAAACGCTGCGGTTTGGTGCCTAGCATCTGATATAAGCCATGTACGAAATCTGCTCGTGTCCCGGTTTTTAGAGGTTCCCACATAGCTGACGGGGCGCCTGAAAGCGCCCCGTTAATTTATAGCCGTATGATCTGCGCGGCGGAAAGCTCCTCTGCCTCGGAAATATCATGCGTTACCAGCACCGCAGTTTTCCCGCGGAGCCTTTCCCGGCAGAATCCGAGCACCTGCTTCTTCGTGGCGCCGTCAAGCCCCTTGAAAGGCTCGTCCAGGACTACCGCGCCGTACTCCGAGAGAAGCGCCCGCAAAAGCGCCGTGCGCCGTTTCATTCCGCCGGAAAGCTCCCGCACGGGTCTGTTTTCACAGCCGGAGAGCCCCACGGAATCCAGCGCGTCTGAAATCTCGCCGTCTGTGAGCCCGCCGTTCACAAGCCGTATATTCGCGGAGACCGTGAGATTCTCGCACAGCCTGTCCTCCTGGAATACCGCGGAAAAACGCGCCCCGGCGGGCTCTGTCAGCACTTCGCCGCCCTCCGGCGTAAGAAGCCCGGTCAGCAGAGCAAGGAGCGTTGTCTTTCCGCAGCCGGAGGCTCCCGCCACTGCGGTAAGAACCCCGGAGGGTATCTCGCAGGAAAAGCCATCCAGCACCGTGTTTTCGCCGTAGCGCATGGTCAGTCCGCGGACGGATATCCCCGCCGGGCGGACTGCTTCCGCCGGAGCGCCCCTGCGGTCGACCAGCGCGGAAACCGCCCCTGCCGCCGCATTCACCAGCAGCAGGAGAAGCTTCTCGCTGAGCCAGCTAAGGAGTATAACGGCGATCGTCCAGGCGAAAAGATCCGCGGTCTCCAGATAGATCTTCGCCTCGTAGAGCTTCTCGCCTATCGACCCGGAGGGAATGCCGATTATCTCGGCGGCGGCGCCGCTCTTCCAGCTGAGCCCCACTGCAAGCCGCACAGCCGCCCGGAAATACGGCAGTAACTGCGAGAGGTACACCCCAGCCGCCCTCCGGAGCGCCGGCACACGGAAAACCTCCGCCATTTCGCGGAGCTTTGGGTCGAGGCTCTCTATTCCCTCCAGCATATTGGAATACACTATCGGCAGAGAGATAAGGAACGACACCAGCGTTGACAGATTCCGGGAGCTGACCCAGACAAGCGCAAGTACCGTGATACTCGCCACCGGAACGGCTTTCACAGCGGAAACCAGCGGCGACAGCAGCGTTTTTACAAACCGTATCTTCCCAGCCAGTACCGCAAGGACAGTCCCGCCTGCAAGCCCGAGCCCGAAGCCCGCCATTATCCTGCCGGCGGAGAATCCCACGCTTTTCAGGAAATCCGCAGTCGGGACCAGCTCGAAAAGGCGGCGCGCCGCCTGCACCGGGGAAACAAGCAGTATCTCCTGGCGGAGCAGCATTGCCCCCGCCTGCCACAGCGCGAGCCAGAAGAGCACGCACGCAGCGGTTATGAGCTTCTTTTTCATGCGCACTCTCCCTGATGAAAATTACGCGCCGTAATAGAAATCGTCGCCGGGGAGCGCTCCGCCGACGGAAGCCGCCGCGCTGTCGAACAGCACTCCAAGATAGCCGGAGAGCTTCTCTTTCATCTCGGCGCCGGAAATGAACACGATGTTGCACTCCGGCAGAGCCTTTTCAGCCACCGCCGCCGGAACTATGCCGAACTTCCCGATAAGCTGAGCCGCTTCCGCGGCATTCGCGCTGACGTAATCCACGGAGGCGCTGTATTCCTCAAGGAAGCTGTCCACAGCCTCCGGGTACTGCTCGGCGAACTCGCTGCGGGCAATGACCACGCCGGTCACCAGCGCGCTTCCGTTATTGAGCTCCTCCCACGCGGAATTAAGGTCGAGCACTACGTTTACATTCCCGTTCTTCGCCTGCGCGGTGGTCACGAACGGCTGCGGGAGCATCGCCGCGCTCCCCTCGTCGGAAACAAGCGCGCTCAGGCACTCAGCGTGCTCGCTCTTCCACTCGATCGAGACATCGTTGTCCGGGTCGATTCCGTTCTGGGTCAGTATGTAGCGCAGCGCGTATTCCGGGGTCGCGCCCTTTCCGCTGGCGTAAATCGTCTTTCCTTTAAGGTCAGCCGGGGAGGTTATGGTCGGTTCGCCGTTCTCAACGATGTAGAGCACGCCGAGAGTGTTTATCGCAAGGACCCTCACGCCGCCCTCCGTCTTGTTGTAGAGCACGGAGGCGAGGTTTGCGGGAACGCACGCGATATCAATGTTCCCCTGGACTATCCCCGGAGTGAGCTCGTCCGCCGCTCCTGCGACCGTGAACTGGAACCCGCTGTTTTCGCTCTCATCGTCCATTAGCTTTATCATGCCCATTGCGGTCGGACCTTTCAGCGCGGCGACCCTTATCTGCTCCGGAGACTGCGGCTCCGCTTCTGCGGTGGGCTCCGCCTGTGACGTGGGCTGACTTTCCGCGGCGCTTTCCTCCGGCGCTGAGTTTTCAGCCGCGGAGGTCTGCGGCGCGCTCTCCTGCGGGCTTCCCTGCGGCGCTGCGGAACATCCCGCCATGATCCCCATGCAGAGGAACGCGGCAAGCGTGCTCTTAAATTTCTTCCTGATACTCATTTTGCGTTATCCTTTCCTGATTCGGTTTTATCCGCCGTCTGCTTTGAATATACCGCCTTCGCGGTGACTCCGGGGAGCCGCCCCAGCCTTCCGGACAGCGCGGATACTACGTCCATCGGCGCGTCAAGGACAACGTTGATGATATTGAGCCCCTTTTCCCGGTAGGGTATCCCCATTCTGCCGATGATGTATTCCCGGCAGCCGTGCAGCAGGGAGTTTATCTCTCCGGCGCTGTCCTCGCAGCTGATTATCATGGAAATGACCGCGACCCGTGTTTCCTCCTGCATAAATACCCTCCTTAAAATAAAAAAGCCCTTTTCCTCTGCTTGGAAAAGGCGCACGAATATTCCCCCGCATTACTGCGGAGCAGTGCTTTTCTTCGCCTTTTGCCTCAAGTCCTGCGGAGTTTCGGCAGCAGATGTCAGCGTTTCCTTGCCGTAAGGCGCATTGGCGGCTTCCGGTGCGGATACTTATTTTATGATATCATATTCCGGCGGGATTGTCAATACATAATGCTGGACAACTGTGGAATTCTGTGGTATAATAAACGCAAAGCGTTTATTATACATCTGAAAGTCCTCGCACATGCGCAAATCATAGATTTGTTCCGTGCGTATCGGACAATTATACCATAACTTTGCGGTTATGGTATAATCATTCATTCAATATATTGTGAAAGGAGAATCGTCATGTGGACCCAGCGTGAAACGACATTAACGAAAATAGACGATATACGCTTCTATCTTCAGGAGATAGGGGCATTCAAGGATTTCAGGCTTGCGACATTCGAGTTTAAGAAGGACTATATCCGCATAACCTTCGAGGAAAACAGGAGCGCCGACAATGAGGGGGCGCTCGTATGGGACCTTACGCTTATCGGAATATCGGACTGCTCTGTCGAGCTGGACTGCCTGACTGACGGGCTGATATCCGAGGTAAAGGTCCTTATAAATCACGAAGTGCAGATAACCACCACAAACGGAAGCCTTATAACTGCCGCGGCAGCTGAAATAAGGCTCGGAGTACCAAGCACAAAGCCACAGGAGGCACAGCAATGATAATAGATTCCCACGCGCATATTTTCCCGGACAAAATCGCCGCCCGCGCCGCTGACGGCATCAGCAGCTTCTATAACATGAGAGTGAGGTTTGACGGCTCGGTGGGCTCCCTGCTGGAAATAAACCGTGAAGCCGGGGTAGACCGCGCCATTGTACAGTCCGTGGCGACCGTGCAGGAGCAGGTGCACAACATCAACAATTTCGTGTCCGAGCAGGTGAAGCTGCACCCGCAGGAGCTCATCGGATTCGGCGCGCTCCACCCGGATTTCCCCGGTATCGAAGCCGAAACCGAGCGCATTATCTCCCTCGGCTTAAAGGGGATAAAGCTCCACCCGGATTTTCAACAATTCAACGTTGACGACCCGAAAGCATTCCCGATATACGAAGCCGCCGAGGGCAGGCTGCCTATCCTTTTCCATGTCGGCGACAGCCGGTACGATTTCTCCTCGCCGAAGCGCCTTTACAGCGTGATGAAGCGCTTCCCGAAGCTCACGATAATCGGAGCTCACCTCGCCGGCTGGACGAAATGGGACGAGGCAGCCGAGCTGTTTTCCGGCGGGGTCATCTACGCAGACCTCTCCAGCAGCCTTTATGCCATGACCCCGGAGCACGCCGCGGAGCTCATCCGGAAAATAGGAACCAGGCGCGTGATGTTCGGCACCGACTACCCCATGTGGAGCGCCGTGGAGGAGCTGGAGCGCTTCCGCAGGCTCCCGCTCACCGCCGAGGAGCAGGCGGATATACTGTACAAAAACGCGCTCCGCCTGCTTGGAGAAAACATTTGACAAGCCGCCCGTTACGGTGTATAATGATTTAAGGCAATACCGCATAATTATTGTCGCGCGATTGCGCAGTCAGATTTTTCGTCAGATTGTACAATGAGGACGACGCAAGGCTAACGCCTTGCTAGGACGAATTGTGCAAGATGACGGAAAAGATGCAAGCAAGCGTGCGGCAAAGGCGTTAGCCGTTAATTGTGCGGTGTTGCCTTAAGGCACTATCTCCAAATTTATTTATTGAAAGGCGCAATATGTCAGAAGTTTCACTCACAATGGAAAGCATCGAGCAGCTTCACGCACTGTTCGGAGACCTCGACTGCAACGTGAACACAATACAGAAAGCATTCGGCGTGACGATATTCAGCCGCGGCAGCGACGTGAAGATAACCGGTCAGGACGAATCCTCGGTGAACTGCGCAAAGCGCTGCCTGGAGTCCCTCTCGAAGATGTACTTCAAGGGCGACCCGATAAACGAGCAGAACGTGAGATACGTCATCTCACTCGTAAACGACGGCACCGAGGGCGAAGCGGACACGATCTCCTCGGACTGCGTGTGCGTAAGCTACACCGGAAAGCCTATCCGCCCCAAGACGCTCGGTCAGAAAAAGTACTGCGAGATGATACGCAGGAACACCATAACTTTCGGCGTAGGACCCGCCGGCACCGGCAAGACCTACCTCGCCGTGGCTCTCGCAGTGAGCGCGTTCAAGGCTCACGAGGTCCAGCGCATAATCCTCACACGCCCCGCCGTGGAGGCCGGAGAAAAGCTCGGATTCCTGCCGGGCGACCTCCAGAACAAGGTAGACCCGTATCTCAGACCGCTCTATGACGCGCTGTTCGAGATGTTCGGGCAGGAGGCTTTCGCGAAGCTCCAGGAGCGCGGCGTTATCGAGGTCGCTCCCCTCGCCTACATGAGAGGACGCACGCTGGACGACAGCTTCATAATCCTTGACGAGGCACAGAACACCACCCGCGAACAGATGAAGATGTTCCTGACGCGTCTGGGCTTCAACAGCAAAATGGTAATTACCGGCGACATCACGCAGATAGACCTGCCGGAGACCTCTAAATCCGGGCTTATAGAAGCGCTCCGCGTGCTGAAGGATATCGAGGATATCGCGCAGAACCGCTTCACCGAAAAGGACGTTGTCCGCCACAGACTGGTGCAGGATATCGTCCGCGCATACGACAAATATAACTCGGCAAGGCAGGAGCAGGCACCGAAGCCGCCCTACCGCGCCAACAGGAGGAACGCATGAAGATATTCGCTCTGATAAGCAACGAACAGGATAAGCTCGACCCGCCGCAGGATATCGAGAAGCTCATCGATGACTGCACCGCCGCCGCCCTTGAGGAAGAGGGCATAGACGACTCCGCCGAGGTCTCCGTCACATTCGTGGACAACGAGGGAATCCGCGAGCTCAATAACGAGCACCGCGGCATAGACCGCGAAACGGACGTGCTCTCATTCCCGCTCGGCGACGATGAGAACGGCTACGAGGTAGACCCGGACAATGACGCGATAATGCTCGGAGATATCGTGATATCCCTTGAAAAGGCGGCTCAGCAGGCGGAGGAATACGGTCACTCCTACCGCCGGGAGGTCGCATTCCTGATAACGCATTCCCTGTTCCACCTGCTCGGCTACGACCATGTAAACAGCGAGGAAGAGGAAAAGGAAATGTTCGGCAAGCAGGAAAAGGTGCTGGATAAGCTCGGCATCACCCGCGAGGCATGAAAAAGTTCCTGAATGGCTTCGCGTATGCCGCCGCCGGGATCGTCCACTGCCTTAACGAGCGGAATTTCCGGTTCCACCTGTGCGCCGTCTGCTTCGTCAGCTGGTTCGCGCTGAGGTTCTATGAGCTCTCCCGCGCGGAATGGGCGGCGCTTCTGCTGACATTCGCCGCCGTGCTGTCAGCGGAGGCGGTCAATACCTCGGTAGAACGGCTGTGCGACAGGGTTTCCAGGGAACACAGCGAGCTCATACGCCGCAGTAAGGACTGCGCCGCAGGCGCGGTGCTGATACTCGCGGTTTTCGCGGCTGTGATCGGCGTGGTTCTGTTCTGGGATACTGAACGCTTCGCGGCTGTCGGGGAGTATTTCGTCTCCGCGCCGCTGAGATTCCTCTGGCTGGGACTTGCGACCGCCGCCGCAGCGGTGTTCGTTTTCCTGCCGGAAAGGCTCAAAGACAGGAAGAAATGAATATAATTAAGGTGCCGGATCTCCGACACCTTTTTTCAGAAACCGACCGCGCCGAAAATCAGGCGCAGACATCAGGGAGGAACAGATGAAGCCACAAAATGAGATCGGACTCGTCCTGTGCGGCGGCGGGGGCCGCGGAGCCTACCAGATAGGCGTATGGAAAGCCCTGCGGGAGCGCGGCTTCGACCGGAACATCACCGCCGTTTCAGGGACTTCCGTGGGCGCGCTGAACGCCGCTCTTTTCGCCTGCGGGGATCTCTCCCTTGCGGAGAATATCTGGATCTCCCTGCGGCAGTCGGACATCGCAGACCCTTTGGAAACCGCCGGGCGCGTGCTGTCCAAATTCCTGGATTACCTCGGCTCGGAGGACCGCACGATAGAAATTCCGTCCCCGGAGGAAGCCGCCCGCGCCGGGCTGTTTTCCAGCGGAGGGCTCATATCGCTCATCGAAAGGAACGGCGTCAACAAGTGCGTTTCCGGCTGTGGAATGCCCTGCTTCGCCTGCTGCCACAACGCCTCCGACGACCGCCCGGAATACTTCGACCTGAGCGCGCTCTCCCCGGCTGAAATCACCGAATACCTCACGGCAAGCACGGCTATCCCGGCGGTGTTCCCCGCAAAGGAGCTCCGCGGCTCGCTCTACCGCGACGGCGGATTATCCGACAACACTCCCGTAAAGCCGCTCTACGGCATAGGTCTGCGGAAATTTGTGATATGCTATCTCGGAAGCGAGGCGGCAGACCTGTCGCAGTTCCCGGACGCGGAATTCCTGGAGATTTTCCCGTCCGAGGAGATACTCCTCGGCAGGCAGGAAAAGCGCATTCTAAAGGTAGGCACGCTTGATTTTGACGGCGAAAACGCAGCAAGGCGCATAGAGCTTGGCTACGCTGAAACGCAGAAATTCCTCGGCAGCGTGGGAGGCTCTTTTTTCCAGCCGCGGCTGCTGCGGAATATTCCCGGCTGAACCGGGCACAATACCGTTGCAATAATTTTTCCGGAGGCGCAGCATGAATCTTGTCCCATGCAGCGAAAACTGCCGGTGGCAGTGCGACGGCGCATGTACACTCAGCGACCTGACCCGCCCCGCGGCTTCCGCTGAATCAAAGTGCCGCTATTTTGAGAAAGCGGAGCATGACAGCTCTGGAAAGCCATAAACAATATCCGCCCTGTTCCATGTAAAGTGCACCGGAAAGGGCGGATGTTTTCTTATCAGTTAGTTATGTCGTAGGTTATTTTCAGCGTGTGCTCGCTTGTTTTCACCAGCGGCTCGCTGAGGTTGTTTATTGTCGCGAAATAACATGCGGCAAGTCCCAGGCACGGGTTGATGCTGTTGGCTGCCGTGGGGCCGTGGAAGCATTCCGACATCATGACATACGGATATGGGACATCGCACGCAGGCCACGGAGCATAGAACGACGCGTTGTACACGTATAAAAATCCGCTGTCGAGATACAGATAAAAAACGGCAGGGTTCATTAAGAACACAAGCATGCCGTCCAGGCAGGCGAAGCTCGACATTCCGTACCTTTCGGTGAACGGAGTGCTTTCTATCACGCCGTCAGAGCTGTAAATATCCAGACCCGTGTCCGTGCATATAAAGAACTTCCCATCATAGAACGCCGCCGAATACACGGACGTGGAGCGGTGCGCCAGCTTGTAGGTTCCATGCTCCTTCACCGTGAAATCGTCTATGCTCACCCCGGCGTATTCAACGAAATATTCGCCGTCATTGACCTGTATCTGCGAAAAGAAATACAGATATTTTTTCTTCGGGTCGTAATAGATGGAGGTTCCCGGTATGCACTGAAACGGCAGGACAAGCTCCTTAGTGAACACCGGCTCCTGCTTCACGCTCAGACCGACTGAATCGGTTATTCCCACCGATGAGGGATCAAGGCATTTTACTCTTGTGAACATCATTGATCCCGTGGAATTGGTCAGATAGTAATAGGTGTGCGTTTTCTTCTGGAAAGTGCCGATATATCTGCCGTATGAATTTGCCGCCTGTATCGAATAGCCGGTACCGAGTCCCATGGCAACGGGATCCATGACGAGCACGCCGCTCCTGTCGGCGCCCTGCGCTCCGGTGTTTCCCCAGACCCTGCTGGTGAGGGCCGCGCATTTTATCGTGCCGTTAGCCTTGTCCGTGCCGAAATCCCAGGTGAAGTGATAGCCGTTTTCCATGGGATAGCATTCGTTGTCGTTGCGGGAGCCGCGAAGCACGTTCGTGCCGGAATATGCGTCCCCGGCAGTCGCCACGATCCTGAGATCCTTTCCGGGCATAACGTTGTCGGCGCGCTCCTCAAGCTCGTTCCCGAGGAGCATTATCCCGCCGAAAAGCTGATTGTACATCGGCAGGACGTTCTTCAGGAACTCCGAGTAGCTGAACTTGTTCATCAGCGTGTACGCCGGCGGATTCAGAATGCGCTTTACCGCGTCCGTTACCATGTTGTGCTCCGTCACCTGTCTGACTACCTTTCCGGTTTTTGCCTCCGTAAGGGTGAATGTTGCCTTTCCTTCCATTATGTTACCTCCTTGTTCATTTCACTTCTTATCTCCAGCGCGCCGATACCGGGTCTGAACAGGCTCCAGCGGTCAAATTTCTCGTAGAGCGGCACCTTGTCCCGCTGGCTTCCGGAATTGCCGTAGATACCGTGTCCCACGACCGTTGCCAGCATATCCCCGGCGCCGATGTATGCGTCCCCGGTCTTTGTCTGTGCAGTGACGTAGATACGGTTCTTCCCCGCCGGGAGCTTCTCGGCAAGATGATACAGGTGGATAAGCTCGTAATCGCCGCCGCTCATCGTCTGCACTATCTTTCGCGGAACGTCCGTGCCGTTCACGTTTATCAGGAATATCAGGTGATCCGCCGTGCTCTGCTTTGCCGTAAAATTCACGTCAAGCTGTGCGAAGCAGTCCTCCGTGCTCTCAAACTCGAAATCGGCGATTATCTGCGGCTCGTCCCGCAGGGCGATCTGCTTCTGGTTCACGCTGCGGTAGTAAACCGCATTCTTTGTGTGGAGAAGCTGCTCCAGCAGCTTTTCAAGGTCGCCGGATTCCTCGTCGTTTACGCGGTTTCTGGAATACAGCACCGCGGAAAGTCCGCCGTTGTAGCTGTATTCTATCTCGCTCACCACCAGCCTGTAAAGGAGCTTTCCGTCAAGGAAATACAGCACGTCGCCGGATTCCAGGAATGGCATTCCCTGCATCTGGATCTCCGCGCCATAATACGAAAACGGCTTGAACATTGAGTACATGGTATCCGCTATCGCCTGGCTTGCAAGCGGGTCGTACAGCTCCAGCGTGGATATTTCGGCGCCGTTTCCCGCCTGGAGTTCGCCGTCGCCGGTATTTATCCTGACGCATGTTATGACAGAGTTACCCATGTTGCGCTGGACTTCCCAGCAGTTTTTGTCCTGGAGCTCAAAGCTTATCGGCGAAATGGAGCTTTTCATCACGAATCTGCCGTAACGGTCTATCTTTGCGCAGGCGCAGTTGATCCCCGCAATGTAGCCGAGCATATCCCTGACGGTGCAGCCCTCCGGGACGTTCTCGACAGAGCAGCTTATTCCGGCGCTGACGCACTCCAGACCTGCCGCTGCGCAGACATCGCTTAACAGCGCCTGTGAATTGACCGGAAGCTCCCCGGAATAATGGTAGTCGATATCAAGGCTGTACATCTTATCGTAAGCGGTCACGCTGACGTACTTTCCGCGGACGTACCGCCTCGCAATGTAGAACACTCCCAACGGACACCACTCAGTGCCGTCAAAGCTGATGAACGCGCGTACCTCAGCCCCCGTAGAAAGCTCCCCGGAATAAGCCGCCGTAAAATGCAGGCGGTTTGCGCAGGTGGTTCCGAGCGTGAACCAGTCCGGGTGCACAACATCATCGAAATCCATATCGATTATCCTGTCGTCCAGGAACTCCACGCCGTCGGCGACTATCCTGCACCAGATGTTTCGCCCGTTCTTCTGAGCCAGCTCAATGAATCTGTCCGAAACACTGACCATACTTTCTCACCTCATTTCTGCTGCATTACGAGCTTGACGCCGCCGTACATGGTAACTCCATTCACCACGGTCACCGCCGGAGCCGGCTCGTCCGATATGTGAAATTCCTCCGTAACCTCCCCCTCCGGCGCCTGAAACTTCACCGTTACGAATATCTCCTTCGTCAGCGCCCTGAGCTGCTTCAGCTCCTTTTCGGTCAGCAGTCCGAACAGCACAGACAGGCGGTATTTTCTGTTCACAAGGTCGATGAGCATATCTCCCTGCGTGTTGTAGCGGATATCCGTGCGGCGGGTCTCGCGCAGAACGGACAGCTCCGTTACCTTTGTGAATTCAATGTCGTTTATGGTTATCGTCATGTAGTCCTCCTAGCGCTGCTTCTGCGACTTCTTGATGTTGAGCTGCCGCGCCAGCTCGCGGTTTCCCGCCCTTATAAGCTTTGCCAGGCGGTAGCCATCCTCTCTGCTGCCGGCAGGGATCTTCTTGTCGTTCTTATCCATTGTGAGCTCCTTTCTGCTATTCCGCGCGGTGGATCCCGCCGGTCTTTCTCGCCGTTATGCGCCAGTGATGTGGCTGGGTTCCCGCGAAAAGCTCCGCCTTTGTTATCTCGAAATCCTCGCCGCAGTAAGCTATCGTCTGCCCCGCTGTGAATTCAGAGTCCGCCGGGGACGAATTCACGCAGTCGAAATACATCACTATTTCGGTATTCTCCCGCGCGTTTCCGGCTGCGTAATCCGTGATCTTGCTGGTGCGTATTATCCTAACGTCCGTGAGCTGTTCGCTCCTGTACCCGGAAGCAGTAGGAATGCTGAGCACCGCGCTGTCGGTCAGGAGTTCCGCAGGAATAGGCTTTATCCCGCTCATTCCTGCACCTCCACTCCAGCGAACATACAGCCGGCAGCCCGCAGCAGTCTGATGACGTTGATTCCCGCCGCAGCTGTATCGCTGCGGTACACCTCGGAAGAGCTGCTCTCGCTGGACTGCGTGCTGTACGAATAATCCCCGATAGTGACCTTCTCGCTGCCGGAATTGGAAGCCCTGATGTTTTCGATATCCTCCATCTCCCTGAGAAGCTGGTATGTCTGGAATCCAGCCGCCTGCTTCACAAGCTCGGAGGGCTCTCCGCCGGACTTCACAGTCTGCTCAGCCCTGCCATTGGTGAGCCCGTTGATGATGTAGCAGCTTCGCATGATACAGCCAGGGATATTCTCCTCCTTTACCACCGGAAATCCCATCTTCTTGTATTCGTCAACCGTTATAAGAAGCATTTTCGTTCTCCTTTCAAAACAAATAATGGGCGGCAGCCAAGCCGCCGCCCACAAGATCATCTAAAGAAATCAGGCACCCAGGGAAACCGCGATAACCGCCTTCTTATTGTCCGGAACGAACAGGTCATGATACTTGCGGTAGTCAATGTCCCATGCGTCCGCAAACTGATTGGCCTCGGGAGTGATGATCTTCACGTTGTCGGTCTTGGATACGGCAACGGGGGCTGTCTTGGGGCAGATGATCCAATTAATATCCTTAGCTCCCCCCGCAGCCTCAAAGCCTCCGTCACCGTCAGCCTTAAACGTATACGCGGACTTCATTCTAGCGGAGGGCACCGGGATAACGGGAACACCGTTAATGGACTTCACGTTGAATACAAGCTCGCCCTGCTTGAAGCTGGAATTCTCCACCGCGTAGGAGATCTCGCCGGAAAGCATAAGCTTGTCGTATACCGGACGGCTCATAACGATAACGACGTCGCCCTCATCGCCGGTGATGTCGCGTACCTTGCCGAGCTGACCAAGCAGCGAAGACATAACGGTGGACTTATCCGGAGTGTACGTCTCGCGGATTCCGGCCGCAGCCGCCAGCTTGGAGTAGCGGTAAGCGTCGATCTCAGGGATAACCTGAGTGCGCTGGAACTCGGCCGCTACATTTGCCGCAGCCAGACCGAAGCCGCTCTCGTCAACGTCAAGCGCGTCAATGCGGAAGCGTCTGCCCCTGTCCTGGGAAAGCGTGAATGTCTCGTAGGCGTAGGTAACTGCGCCGCTCACATAGCCTGAATCCCTGTCATAAGTCCCAAGACCCTGGAGCGACATCTTCGGGAGCTTTATCTCGCTGCCGCCGTTGTAGATCACCTGGGAGGCATTCTCCTCCATCCAGCCGGAGGTGGAACCCTCCAGCACCTGCTTGTCCAGTTCCTTCTGGAATACCTTTGCATATTCGATTGTATTAGCCATTTGTATTTCCTCCTGAAAATTAGTTGTGACCGCCCTCTGCGCTCAGCCGCGTCCGCTGCCGCACCATTCCGTTCCGGCTGAACCGCCGCTGTTCGTGCCGCCTGACCGCCGCGCATACCGGCTTGCGATAATATATGTAAACCCGCCTTCCCACCCTCGGCGCTATGCCGCGTTGTGCCGCCGCGCGCACCTGCGGCTCATTTTACCGGTAAGCCCGGAGCTTTCCGCGTGCGCACGGCCTGATATTAAACTTGCGTCATCTCTTGGCGAAGATATTGCGTATTGCCGCGAATCCGTCGCCCCTGCCGCTGCACTCCGCCGAGAACTGCGGAACAGTGCGCCTTGCCAGCTTGATATGCGGGTATTCCAGCAGGACTTCTCCTGCGGCGCCGTCGGCGTCCCCGCCATTAGCCGCCATGATCCCTGCCGCGAGCTTCACGCCCTCGTCCAGCCTTTCAGGAGCCGCTCCGCCTGTCAGCAGTGCCAGCCTGAGCTTAAGCTCCGTGACCTCGCAGCGGAGCTCCAGAAGCTCGTCCGGCTGTTCAGCCTGCGGCTCCTCCTTGACCTGCTCCTGTATCTCCTCTGCCGGGAGCTCCGCCGCCTGCTCCTCAATGATGTTCTCATTCTCCATTGAAATCCGTCCTTTCCATTGCCTGAGCTTCCTCAAGCGAAATCCCGTATATCTGCGAAAGCGCGCGCACCCTTGAAATAACTCCCGCGCTGTAAAGCTTCACAGCCCTGTCTGTCCTTGTGCCGTCGTCCTCGGCGGCTCCATCGGCGAATACCGCGGATGCGTTCTCGCCCGCATTGTCCGGAAGCTCCCCCGCCATCTTGCCCAGAATACAGATGTTCTGCGCCATTCTGCTGAGCGCCTCGCCTATCATTCTGCGGTAGTAAGCCTGAGTGCGGTAGGTGCGGCTGTTCCTGCTGACAACCTCAGCCGCCGTGCGTATCGTGCCGTCCTTGAAAGTGAGCGCTCCCTCTGAAAGCCCTGCCTGCATACACAGCAGGTCAAGAAGCTCTCCGAGCGCCTGGACGTGCTCCTCAACACGGAGCTCACCGGTATTGTCGGTGATCTTCAGCTCCTCGGCGTCAGATGTGGACATCGCCTGAAATACCTCGTCGTTGACGTCGAAGTACTGCTTCCTGCTGCCGTCGCTGTCCCACTCCCCGCGTATCGCATACGCCGGAACGATTATCCTCTTTCTGCCGAGTACAAACTCCCTTGAAAGACTGTCGAACACCGTGTCGATGCTTTTCAGAGTGTCCTCCGCACCGGCGAAAACCGAGCTCCCGAGAAGCGGGCATTCCCCGGAGAGAACGCTCCTGCGGGAGCCTCCCGCGCTGAGATACACGAACAGCGGAGCGCCTATGCCCTCTATCCTGCTCTGCTCCTGAAGCCCGGGAAGGATATCCTCCATATCAGCGGAGGCTCCGTCCTCGCGGTAGAGGCGGTTCCTGATGACCAGCGCTGAGCCGTCAAGCTCCTGCGTTTCCGCAAGAATGTAGCTCTTACCGCCGGAAACTATCCTTGAAGCGAACGCTCCGCCGGTAATGCTTCTGGGATCCCACGCCGTGGGAATAAAGCAGTCCGCCGTCACGAGATCGACCTTTACGCCGCCGTCCCAGTAGACCTTTATTGCTCCGCCGCCCAGCGCGAACACCTTTTCAAGGAACACCGGGAACCTCTCGGCAAAACGGCTGCCGCGGAGCACTCCGTTTACGAAGCTCTCAGTGTCCTTGTCGGAGAAGCACATCGTGGTGCCCTCCGTGAAGCACAGCCTTGCAAGCTCCCCGCAGAGCGCCTTCGCCGCCCCGAGGGAAGCCATGCGCCTTGTGCCGCCCTGAATTCCTCCCCTGCGTGTGTAGCGCCAGTCTCCGCCGCCGTTGTAGATATCCTCCCAGTGCTGGATATCAGCGAAGCCGCCTGTGAGGACGGCTCCCGCAGGACTTTTTGCGCCCTGCCTGAACAGCCAATCCTTTAAGCCCAAATCCATTCCTCCTTGCTGCGGCAGCCGTACTGCCGCTTATTTCCTCGGGAGCATTTTGTTTCCCTCCCGCAATCATAGAATACATCCGGCAGGACTGCAAAAAACTGCAAAGGGAAAACGCGTCTGATATTAACGCCATACCAATTGACTTTTTGCCCGAAAAGGTGTATAGTATATTATGGTAACCTCTAAAAACCGGGACACGAGCAGATTTCGTACATGACTTATATCAGATGCTAGGCGTCAAACCGCA
>CAKSLI010000015.1 GCA_934466475.1 uncultured Oscillospiraceae bacterium | reverse complement strand
CATCTTCGTCTGTCAACAAGCGAAATTTTTGATGCGACGGCGTCCATGCCGTCGCCCGGTTATTTCGCTTTGCAACATCGTGTTGCACCTCCTCATAAGGCATACAGCCTTACTTCGTCGGCTTTCCTAGAAGCTGGCACATCCTGCCCATTTTTGCTTTTCACACCGGTTTTTAGAGGTTCCCTAATGTAAAAATTCTGTATTAACTGTATTATAGCACAAAAATCAGGGCACGTCAATAGTGGGTTTGTATATTTGCAGTTATTCACAGCTAATATAGATTTGTGACTATTCTCGCCTAAAAATCACATAATTCTCTTGACAACGGCACCGTTGTTTGATATAATAATGTTGTATCGAATATTATTGTACGAATCTGCGCTGCGGCGCGTGAAAGGACTGTTCCAGCATTGAGCAAGGTTCGAATGACAGTAGCAAAGGCTATGACCGAATGCCTGGCCGCCGAGGGGATCACCACTGTTTTCGGCTACCCGGGTGCGGCAATATGCCCGTTCTACGATGAATTATACAAGACAGATATCCGCCACATACTCGTCCGCCATGAGGTGAACGGAGGCCATGCGGCAAGCGGCTACGCAAGGATCACCGGAAAGCCGGCGGTCGCGATAGCAACAAGCGGCCCCGGCGCGCTGAACCTTATCACCGCCATTGCGACCGCCTATATGGACTCCGTGCCGATGGTCGTCATCACCGGTCAGGTGAACTCCGACCAGATAGGCAGGGACGTGTTCCAGGAAGCGGACATCACCGGCTCCGCTGAGCCTTTCGTAAAGCATAGCTACCTGCTGAAGCGTCCCGAGGACACCGCCGAGGTGTTCAAGCGCGCATTCTACATCGCGGGCACCGGCAGAAGAGGTCCGGTGCTGATAGATATTCCGTTCGATGTGCAGAAGGCTGAGATAGACTTCGAATATCCCGAGACCGTGGATATCCGCAGCTACCGCCCCAGCAGCACCGGCAACGGAAATCAGGTGAAGCGCGCGGCGGCTCAGATAGCCTCCGCAAAGAAGCCGCTCATTCTTGCAGGCGGCGGACTTTTCACAGGCGACGCCGTGAAGCTCATGCGGGATTTCGCTGAAAAGACGGATATCCCGGTAGTTTCCACAATGATGGGGCTCGGCGCTATGCCGACCGATTCCCCGCTGTTCTACGGAATGCTCGGAATGCACGGCTGCAAGGCTGCAAACAACGCGGTTAACTCCTGCGACACGCTGATACTTCTCGGCGCGAGAGTAGGCGACCGCGCGATAGCCGCAATGAAGCAGCGCGATGACCTGACAGTTATCCATGTTGATATAGACCCCGCTGAGATAGGAAAGAATCTCGATGTTGATATCCCGATAGTCGGCGATCTTACGCTGGTCCTCGGGCAGCTCATCGAGGCGGTCTCCGGCGGAGAGCACTCCGGCTGGAAGCAGGAGCTCGACCGTTTCCGTGAGGACAGGGCGATAGAGCCTGCGCCCTCCGGCTATGTGAACCCGAAGCAGTTCATAAAGACCCTGGACAAGCACCTCCCGGACAACGCAGTCGTCGTTGCGGACGTTGGTCAGAACCAGATCTGGACAGCACGGAACATCACGATAAACGGCGGCAGATTCCTGACATCCGGCGGCATGGGAACTATGGGATACTCACTCCCGGCGGCGATAGGCGCAAAGCTTGCGGATCCCTCCAAGCAGGTGGTAGCAGTCTGCGGAGACGGCTCCTTCCAGATGCAGATGATGGAGCTCGCGACCGCCGTTCAGCACGATGTTCCGGTAAAGGTCGTAGTGATGAGAAACAACTACCTCGGCATGGTGCGTGAGCTCCAGGAAAAGGCCTACGACAACCGCCTCATGGCTGTTTCCATTGACGGAAGCCCCTGCTTCACGAAGCTCGCGGACGCCTACGGCATAAGCAGCGAGCTGGTTGACAGCGCCGACAAAATGGACGCTGCGATTGAACGCATGATATCCTCCGACAAGCCGTACCTGCTAGAGGTGGCAGTCGAGGATCTTGAAAAGACTATTCTTTGACGGGGGTGCAGGCATGAAGCATACTATTTCAGTTCTGGTAGAAAACCATGCAGGCGTCCTCGCAAGAGTTGCCGGTCTGTTCGCGCGGCGCGGATTCAACATCGACAGCCTCGCAGTAGGCGTGACGGACGATGAAAAGGTCTCCCGCATCACGATAGTCGCAGACGGAAGCGCATATACCCTTGAGCAGATCGAAAAGCAGCTCAACAAGCTGATAGACGTCATCAAGGTCAAGACGCTCCATAATGATACAGCGGTAACACGGGAGCTCGTCCTCATAAAGGTGAGCTGCACCGCAAAGCAGCGCTCCGAGCTCATCAGCATTGCTGAGATCGCAAAGGGAAAGATCTCGGACATCTCGACAAACTCTATGACGATAGAGCTGTCCGACACAAAGCAGAACCTCGATACCTACGAGGAGCTTCTGCGCCCCTACGGAATAAAGGAAGTAGTCCGCACCGGCACCATTGCCATGCAGAAGGGCGAAGCCTCCGTCAGGGTCTAAACCGTATAACCTCGCTCAAAAGGCGTCGTATATTAATTCTTCAAAAGGAGATACAAAACAATGGCAAAGATCTATTATCAGGAAGACTGCAACCTGTCCATGCTCGATGGCAAGACTGTTGCTATCATCGGCTACGGCAGCCAGGGTCACGCACACGCTCTTAACCTCAAGGATAGCGGCGTTAACGTAATCATCGGTCTTTATGAAGGCTCCAAGAGCTGGAAGAAGGCTGAGGACGCAGGCTTCAAGGTTTACACAGCTGCTGAGGCTGCAAAGAAGGCTGACCTTATTATGATCCTCATCAACGATGAGAGACAGGCTGACCTGTATAAGGAGAGCATCGCTCCGAACCTCACAGCAGGCAAGACCCTTGCATTTGCACACGGCTTCAACATCCACTTCGGTCAGATCGTTCCCCCGGCTGACGTTGACGTTATCATGATCGCTCCGAAGGGCCCGGGTCACACTGTACGTTCTGAGTACCAGATCGGCAGAGGCGTTCCCTGCCTTATCGCTGTTCACCAGGACGCTACCGGCAGAGCTCTCGACACCGGTCTTGCTTATGCAGCTGGTATCGGCGGTTCCAGAGCAGGCGTACTTACCACCACATTCCAGTGCGAGACTGAGACCGACCTGTTCGGTGAGCAGTGCGTACTCTGCGGCGGTGTTACAGCCCTGATGAAGGCTGGCTTTGAGACACTGGTTGAGGCTGGTTACGATCCTCAGAACGCATACTTCGAGTGCATCCACGAGATGAAGCTTATCGTTGACCTTATCTACAAGGGCGGCTTCAAGATGATGAGATACTCCATCTCCGATACGGCTGAGTACGGCGACTACGAGATCGGTAAGAGAATCATCACCGAGGACACCAAGAAGGAAATGAAGAAGGTTCTTCACGAGATCCAGGACGGTACATTCGCACGCAACTGGATCACCGAGAACAAGATGGGCAGAAGCCACTTCAACGCTTGCCGCCGCATCGAGAGCGAGCACCAGCTTGAAAAGGTAGGCGCTGAGCTCCGTAAGCTGTACAGCTGGACTGACGATATCGACGTTGCTTCCGGCACATCTGCTCCTGCTAAGAAGGCTGCTCCCGCTGCAAAGAAGGCTCCGGCTAAGACAGCTACCAAGAAGGCTCCCGCTAAGAAGACCACAAAGAAGTAATTTCTTAACATTGAAGCGCCGTTTTATGCGGCGCTTTTTGTTTATCTTTGCCTGTATATAAAATGGAGCGGCTTTTACGCCGCTCCATTATTCTTATCTTGTGAGCTTTCTGTACCGCTCCAGAACCGGCAGCCACTGCTCGTGCCCCTGCGGAGCGAACTCCTGGGTCAGCCCGGAATCAATTATCATCTGGCGTGCCTCATGGATATCGCGTATCTCTCCCAGGGCAATCAGCGTTGATATTCCGTTGCCGAGCGCAGTAGCCTCCGTAGGGCCTGCAACTGCGGCAACTCCCGCCGCGTCCGCGGTGAGCTGGCACAGCAGCTTATCCTTTGTACCGCCGCCTATCATGTGTATCTTATCCCAGCGGCTGTGCGTCAGCCCGGATATCTCCTCCATGGTCAGCGCAAATTCGCACGCAAGGCTCTGGTAAATGCAGCGCATTATCCCGCCGGGAGTTTCCGGGACGGTCTGCCCTGTTTTCCGGCAGTACTCCTGGATTTTCAGCGGCATATCGTCCGGAGCCGCAAAATCCGGAGCATTCGGGTCGATAAGGCTCACGAAAGGCTCGGCTTCACGCGCCATGCTCTCGAGGTCCGCGAAGCTGTAACCCGCACACTGTGCGGAATTGTACCAGCGGCGGGTCTCCTGAATGAGCCACAGTCCCATGATATTCTTCAGCAGAGTAGTGGTTCCTCCTGCCCCGCCTTCATTGGAAAGCCCCATTCCGAGCGCCTTTTCGTTCACCACAGGGCGGCGGAGCTCCGTGCCGAAGAGCGTCCATGTGCCGCAGCTCAGGAACGCGAACCTGTCCTCCCGAGAGGGCACCGCCATGACTGCTGACGCGGTGTCGTGCGAAGCGCAGGCATACACCGGAACCGGATCCATGTGATATTCTGCGGCGATTTCCTGCTTCAGCTCCCCATATATCTCGCCGGGATGGATGAGCGGACAGAACAGCCGCTTCGGAATGCCGAGAGCCTCGATCAGCCCGACATTCCAGCCGCCTGTGGACTGGTCGATGAGCTGCGATGTTGTAGCCTCAGTGTACTCGCTGCGGCAGGCCCCGGTCAGGAGATACGCGAAAAGGTCGGGCATCATCAGCATACGCTTTGCCCGGAATATCGTGTCCTTTTCCTGCTCAACAAGGTAGTTCAGCTGGAACAGCGTGTTTATGCTCATCGGAGGGATACCGCTCTGCATGAACAACTTGTCAGCGGGTATCCTGCGGCATACGTCCTCCACCATGCCCTCCGTGCGGGTGTCGCGGTAATGCACAGGTTTTTCAAGCAGCGCGCCATCGTTGCCTATCAGACCGAAATCGACTCCCCAGGTATCAATGCTTATCGCGTCAAAACCGCCGTTAAGCGCCCCGAAGCCTATCGCGGTCTTCATCTGCTCGAACAGCTCGTCGATGTCCCAGCGGAGGTGCCCTCCCTCGGTCACCGGAACGTTCGGAAAGCGGTGTATCTCCTCAAGCTCGAATCCGCCGTCCTTCACGCGGCAGAGCATGGCGCGCACACTGGAGGCGCCGAAATCGAATACCAATACGGTCTTAGGCATAAAATCTCTCCTCAGATCTTTTTTTCAAGGCAGACGAGCTGTACCCCGGGGAGCCCGTTGAACGTGCAGGGAACTATCCCCGCCTCGCGCCAGCCGTGCTTTGCGTACATCGCCCGGGCTGCGGAATTTCGCGCGTTCGTGTCTATACGCAGGACATGGCAGCCGTGCTCTAGAGCATAGTTCTCGTAGAACTCCAGGAATGCCCGTGCATAGCCGCGGCCGTTCGCGGAGGGCTCCACCACCAGCGTGTGGAGCACCCAGATTTCATCGTCGGCGGCTTTATAGAGCCAGTCTGCGCCGGCGTACTCCGGAACCTGCCGCTGATTTATCCTGCCGGCGGCGAGCACCTTCCCGCCGTCCTCCAGCACGAACAGGTCGCCCAGGGTGACCGCAGTTTCCGCTGTCTCACGCACGGGATACACCCCGCGCTGCCAGCCGATAGTCATTCTGCCTGATTCTTCTTCATCGTGGATATGGCCGTATATCTCCGTTACGGCGTCTATATCCGCTTCTGTCGCCTTTCTGATGTTCATTTTATGCTCCGATTATCAGTGATATTTCTTGTAGCCCGGGTGTCTTATCGGGAAGGACTTTCCTATCTCGCAGCACTCCTGTATCTTATCCATGGGCAGGTCGTTGGCGCCGCCGAGCTGACGAGCCACAAGGCTCACCTTTGCAAAGTGCTCCAGCGTTTCCATGCGGTAGTACGCCTGGATTATGTCCACGCCTACGGTGAGCGCGCCGTGGTTTTCCATGAGAATGGTGTCGTGGTTCGCGAGGAACGGCACTATGCTGTCCGCAACTCCCTGGGAACCGGGGGTGTCATACGGTGCTATCGGAACGCTGCCAAGGAAGATTATGGCCTCCGGCATGGTGTAATCGTCCAGCGGAATGTGGGCGATCGCGAATCCGGTCGCTGTCGGCGGGTGCGCGTGGACAACGGCGTTGACCTCCGGGCGCGCCTCATAGCAGCGCAGGTGCACCTTGAACTCGCTTGTGGGCTTGTATCCGGGGAGCTGCGCGGGCTCTACCACCTCGTTGTCCGCATTCATTTTGATGAGCATTTCCGGCTTCAGCAGAGCCTTGCTGGTGCCCGTGGGAGTGGTTATGAAATTGCCGTCCGGGAGCCTTGCGGAAATGTTGCCGTCATTCGCCGCAACGAATCCGAGCTGCCACAGCTTATGACCTACATCGCATATTGCTTCCTTGATTTCCTGTTCCGTCATGATAGATTTCCTTCCTGTACTTGTTATGGGCTGAAAAGCCCTGTACTTTTATTGTAACATTTCCGTGACGAAAAGTAAAGCGTTTATTTCAGGTTTTTATTTGTGCAAAATCAACAAAATTATCCCCGCTGATTTTTCTCTTGCAGGGCGTTTCACTGGCTTGTAATATTTGAGATTTTGTAGTATAATGATTACATAGGTTGTTAATGCCGCAGTATTACTGGTAAATACTTACTGGCATTAACATGATAAAAAGTACAACGGAGGTGCGCTAGGTGAGCGGAAACAGTCTAAAATGGATACCCCTCGGGGGAATGGAGCTGTCAGCGGCAAATCTTGCCCCTGCTGAAAAGCTCCGCAAATTCGGATTTTCGCTGGTGTGCTGCGAGTTCGGCTCTCAGAAGCTGACAAAGGCTGAGCTGTGCATATATGATGTCCTTGCCGAAAAGGAGAACCCCAACATACTGCTGATCACTTCAGCACGGGTGCTGTACGGCTGGTACAGGCTCCTTATGACAGGTATAGGCGCGGATTTCAAGGTGATCTCAGGCGCTGCAAACGAGATAGTTTTCTTTTCAAAGGATGGTTCAAACCTCTGCCTGATGTCTGCTGACGCACTCAGGGGGACAAACGGTCTTAAGGACAAGGTTCCGGCGGACTTCAGGTGGGATCTCATCGTGATTGATGATGAGCAGGACACCTCCGTGCCGGACTACAAGTCGCTCCAGGAGCTTATCCCCTGGAAGGCTGAGCGCCTGCTGATGTTCTCCTGCTTCCCTGCGAAGAATGACGAGGACAAGGCGGCTTTCTCCGGGCTGGTAAAGTCCGTGCTCGCCGATGAGGAGCTTTCCGCTGCGGCTGACGGCATCGAGCTTGACACCTCCGCGCTCCCGCTGGGCTATGATTCGCCCGTTATGATGACCGGCAGCAGGAGCATTTACAGCGGCGAAGTGAACCGCAATATCTCCTTCGTGGACTACGGCTATGACAAGGAATTCATTTCCGGTCTGCGCCGCAGAATGGATATAAGGAGCGGTCTGCCGAACTACAAGTACGGCGGCAACATTTTCGAGGAATTCGACATTGAGGAGCTGAAAAGCACCTACACGAAGCCCTCCTACACCGCGTCCGATGTTTCGGAGCTCCGCGCGGCAGACAAAAAGCTGGACGAGTTCCTGAAGCTCGCCGAGGAGATAATCTCCGATGAAAAGAGCCGTGCGATAGTGTACTGCTGCGACCGCAATACGGCGGAATTCCTCCGCAAGGCACTCGCGGCGGTCTGCACCTCCGGCCCGGTAAAAATGGCGCGCGGAGAGCTGTTCAGCAACGAGAATATTCTCAGGAAGCTCCGCGTTGACGACAAAACTACATACCCGAAATTCATCATCGCAGGCGATGACATCGGCGCAGTCGGCGACGGCCTCGACCGCGTAACTCACGTTATAAACTACGAGCTGCCCTCCTCGCCGGCGCTCCTCGAAAGAAGAATGACCCGCCACGGCGCAGCAAACGAGAACTCCCGCAGATTTATCATATTCCGCGACAGCAACGGACTTTTCGACAGCAGAATGCTGGATAAGGTGCTGTTCTCCGCCCTGCCGGGAGCGTTCAGGTTTACCGTTCCGCAGAGAAATATCCTGCTCGACATCGGCGTTAAGGCAGAATGCGTTTCAAATCTCATATCAGACCTGAAATATGTTCACAGCTATTCCAGCGAGGTGGACAGCTGCTACGACCTGGTAAAGAGATTCAAGGGCGAATACGAGCTGGTCGGTGCGGGAAAGGTCTCCAACGCCAAGCAGCTTTCGGAGTTCTCCGGCGAGCTTCTTGACAGAATATGCAGGTTCTACGGCATTGGCAGGGATTCCTCCAGGGAGGATATCGAAGCGGCGCTCGCTCCCGCAAAGGGGCTCTGTGCCTCAGTTGATGGAGTGCTCACTCCGGTCAGCGCGGACATCGTTTCAAAGGCCGCTGAAAGCCTTGACGCAGACCCGGCTTCACAGCCGTACGGCGCGGAGGTGCTTGCCGGCATAAAGGAAGCTCACCAGCACATTGACGAGCTCCACAGCGGCAGGAACTACCACCTGATGATAAAGAACGACATACAGTCGATGAACGACTGCATTCAGTACCCTGTGCTTTTCGGTATCTGGAGATACAGAGTGCGGGAGGAGGACAGCGTCCGCTCCTTCAGGGACTTCATAAAGATCTACAACGACGGTTTGTAATTATAATATCCGGCTAATGTCCTGCCGCACGGGGCATGGCGCAGCTTTATTGGATGTGCGGAGAAACGGGGCGTATTTATGAGCGAAAATAACGAGCAGGTCGAACAGCTCCTTGGCGACTTTTTTGAGCGAAACACTGCCGGCGATAAAGAGGGCATGAAAGAGGTTCTTCTGAAGATCCAGAATATGCTCTACTCCGGCGAGGTAGACAGCACGCCGTTCAAGGACTATTTCAACAGCATGTACACCGGAAGAAGCGCGATAAATGTCGCAGGCATGGTGAACGACTACCCCAGGGAGTCCATCATACGCGAGCTTCTCCAGAACGTGTTCGGCTGCGACTACGATGAAAACGACATAAAGGTTATGATAGAGTTCCTTGACGAGGGTCAGGTGAAGCTCACATACAACGAGACAGGCTTCCGCCTTGAGCAGGTATTCTATTACCTGTCGGTCGGCAGGAGCGAAACCAGCCGCGACCGCGAGGGACGCTTCGGTCTTGGCGCAAAGAGCGTATTCGCAAACGTTGACTGGTTCAAGATGCGTTCGAACAACTATTCCCTGCGTGTAGTCAACGACGGCGGCACGCTAAAGGTGCGCGAGCTGGAGCTCACAGCCCAGAAGTTCAAGCACACCGAAATAGTTTTCGCGCTTGACGAAGAGGATCAGAAGAAGCTCCACGACAACCTCGTCACCATGACTTCCCAGAAGGGCGATTACATCAACATGATCGACCTGTGCTTCGCATTCATCAAGAAGAAGCACCTCAGGGCAACCGACGAGCAGGAGGCGCCTGACCGCACGTTCAACATAGCGGTCATATCCTTCGGCAAGCCCGAGGTCGTATACAAGATACAGCAGTACCGCCGCAATGAAAACGATCTCCCCAAGATCCGCTTCAGCGAAAACGGAAAGTCGGTCGCCGACTTTATCCACATGGAGGAAAACGGATTCGTTTACCTGATCCCGTTCGCTATATCCGGCGCAAAGCGCGAGGCGGCAAAGGTTCTGATGAGCAAGTACAACTACTTCTCCACCTTCGAGCTGACCGGTCTTGTGAAAGCAAGCAAGCAGGCGTTCCTCCAGGAGCAGCTGTCGGCGTTCTTCGTCAGCGTTCCGAACAGGTACGTCACCAACAACCGCGCGGGTATCCGCCATGACTGCATTGAAGAGGTCTCCACCGAAATCGAGGAGGATATCCTCGACATCGTTGACGAGTACAAGCGCCTGTTCGTGCTCCAGCTGACCAAGCGCCCTGATAATCCTGAGCGCTATATGCTCCGCCCGGCGCAGTATGTTTTCGAGTTCTTCTACAACTACATAAACACAAGCTCCCTTGTAAAGGAGCTCCGTGAAAAATTCGCGGGGAACATCTCCATTAAGTTCCCCGACCGCGATGAGCCGGTTACGTTCAGCGAGCTCCGCGAGCGCGGCTACTTCAACGAACGCTCCGATGTGGATATCGAGGATCACGACAGCGGCGCGGCGTCCGAAGCGCTTCTCACGGACCTCGAACAGATGAAGGGCTGGTACGGCGAATCCGAAAACGACCACGTTTTCGCGGCAAAGTACGACTGGTACAGGCAGGAGACCAACGAGCGCGGCGTTGAGTACGCGTACTCATTCAAGCAGGATGGCCACAGCTACCTGATGACCTCAGACAAGAACCCGAAGATCAAGGACTACAACCTGTCTGACGGCTTTATGAGCATCATCAGCCTGAAGCTCAACAGCTGCATCGTCAACGGCGCAGTCGCAGACGAAAACGCCCTTGCGGAAGCATTCCGGATAATCGACGAGATGTTCGGCACAAGCTACCGCATTGACATGAAGTACTTCCAGTTCATCGTAACCTCCGGCGGCACAGAGCTCCAGTTCGAGATCTCCAAGATACAGATAGGCAACCTGAAAAAGGCGATGGACGTTATCCAGAAGCACGAAATGCGCTTCGAGAGCCACCAGATCTACAATCAGGTAATATCGCTCATGGTGAACTCGTTCACGAACGGCAAAGACACCATGCAGTTCCTGCGTGAAATAAAGAGCCAGGGCGGCGAGGTCACACTCGCGCTGGATATCAACAAGCGCTACCGCTTCTCCGCTTACGGAAAGCAGTTTATGATCCCGCCGAACATCACCAACACCGACCTTCTCGAGATAGTCGGCGATGTTTACCTGCTCATCGAGAGCGGAATGTTCAACGGACGCGTGTTCGACTTCCCCTACTCACCCAACCGCTTTGAGTACGACCCGGAGGAGATAATCGGCGCACTGCCTGACCTCGGAAGCGCTGAAGCAGTTGCAGAGGAGCTTGCAAAGATATACACATGCGACCTCGGTCTTGACAAGATCGCGCTCCTTGGCGAGAACGACAAGATACTCAAGATAATCGACCACGCGGAAGTCATCGCGCCGGACGTAAAGTCCAAGACGATGAAGTATGTCGTGCTCCGCGACGGGCTTACAAAGCCGCAGTTCGCAAAATTCACCGAGTTCATTCTTACCGGAAAGAACTCCGGTATTCTGGCGGCGGTCTACTCCAGCACCGAGGAACCGAACCTGGTCCTCGTTGACCAGATTCCCTACTATTACAAGCCGGTTCCGACTATCCAGCGCAAGGAGTTCGACTTCCTGCGCGGCGAGATAAATCGCATTTCCGGCATAAAGAATCCGCGCCTGTACAAGAACTACTTTGCGCGCGACATCAACGCGAAGCTCTACGGCTACGGCGGAATCTGCCCGTGCTGCGGCTACGAATCAAAGCTCATAAACAGCTTTATTCTGAAGAGCTTCTCGGTAGGTCTGCTGAACGCGGAGGGCAAGGAGCAGAAATTCAAGTTCTCGCTGTACCTCTGCGCTAACGACAACTACGCGGCAGGCGGCTGGATAATTGACGATGTGAGCATCGGCGGAATGTCTCCGTTCCTCTGGCTGGAGGAGCTTTCCCAGATCGACTATATCCCGCCGGAGTTCCTGTACTGCCGTATCAAGTACCGTCCGCAGGTAACCTACGCTATCTGCGAGGCTGCTGCCGACGGCGAGGAGACAGCAGGCGGCGATGTTTACGATGGCGCTCAGGAGGTTCTCGACTTCGTGCTCACGCCTATGATGGCTGCCAAGTGGTTTGAGGACAATCAAAAATAATTCAACAATCAACAGTAAAAATCCCCTTTCCAGTGTGGAAAGGGGATTTTTTTATTTGAACGCTGGTATCTGCTGAGTTATACAGTGGATATTTCCGCCGCCTATCAGGATATCACGCGCGTAAATCGGGATAACCTCACGCTCTGGGAAAAGCTCCTGCAATTTCGCACGCGCGGGCTCGTCCGCGGGATCGCCGAAAAACGGCATTACCACTGCGCCATTCGCGATATAAAAGTTGACGTAGCTCGCCGCAAGCCGCTCGCCGGGAGTCCTTGTCGGCTCGAAATCCATGGTGTCAAGTCCGTCGCATTCCTCAGCGGTAATGGTGACCGGCTTCGGGAGGTACAGCTTGTGCACCTTTATCCTGCGCCCCTTTGCGTCCGTGGAGTTCTCCAGGATCTCCATGCAGGAGCGCGACAGCTCATACTGCGGGTCGGAAGCGTCGTCCGTCCACGCGAGCGCCACCTCGCCTGGCTTCACAAATGCGCAGATGTTGTCAACGTGCTCGTTGGTCTCATCGTTGTAGATCCCGCGCTTCAGCCAGATGACCTTTTCAGCGCCTAGGCTGGATTTCAGCTTGTCCTCTATCTGCTGCTTCGTCATATCGGGATTTCTTCCGGCGCTGAGCAGGCAGGCTTCTGTCGTGAGGATAGTCCCCTCCCCGTCAGAATGTATCGAGCCGCCCTCAAGCACGAATCCGGACATATCGTACATATCCCTGTCGTAGAGGTCGCAGAGCTTACGCGCCATGCGGTCGTCCTTGTCCCACGGGAAATAAAGACCGTCCACAAGACCGCCCCAGGCGTTGAAGCTCCAGTTTATGCCGCGTATCTCGCTGCCGTTCGTCACGAATGTCGGCGCGTAGTCCCTCGCCCAGCTGTCGTTGCTGGACATCTCCACTACCCTGATGTGCGGCGGGAGCATTCTGCGGGCGTTTTCGTACTGCTTATCGCTGGCGCAGACCGTCACCTTCTCGCTGCGCGCGATAGCCTCGCAGACCTTAACGAACGCCTTACGCGCAGCATAGGCGCCGTACTGCCATGAATCCGAGCGCTCCGGGAAAATCAGGATACAGCCGTAGTGCGGCGAGAACTCCGCCGGCATATAGAAGCCGTCCTGCTTCGGTATCGTGTCAAGAACTCTCATGCTGAACCTCCGTTATCTCTCGGTTATCTTTCCGTACATCTCCGGACGTCTGTCCCGGAATACTCCCCAGCTCAGCCGCATGTCGCGGAGCTCGTCCAGGTCGAAGCTGTGCACAAGGACTGTATCGGAAGTGCGGTCGGTGCACTCCACAAGGGCTCCTGTGTTGTCGGCAATAAAGCTGCTCCCATAGAATGTCAGCGCCGAGGACTGGTTCTGGTTCTCGCTGTCGGGTTTTACCGTCTCAGTGCCGATACGGTTCGCCGCGATGACCGGAACGAGGTTCGCCGCCGCATGTCCCTGCATGCAGCGCTGCCAGTGGGGCATGCTGTCGCACTCCAGCACAGGCTCGGAGCCTATCGCGGTCGGGTAGAGAAGCATTTCTGCGCCCATGAGCGCCATGCAGCGCGCCGCCTCCGGGAACCACTGATCCCAGCATATTCCCACGCCGATTTTTCCGAAGCGGGTATCCCATACCTTAAATCCGGTTCCTCCCGGTGTGAAGTAGAATTTCTCCTGATAGAAGTGGTCGTCCGGAATGTGTGTCTTGCGGTAAACTCCCATAACCGAGCCGTCCGCGTCTATCATGGCAACGCTGTTGTAAAGCACGTTTCCGTCCTGCTCGTAGAAGCTCACGGGAAGCACCACGCCCAGCTCCGCCGCCACCTGCCGGAAGCGCCTTACCGCGGGGTTCTCATCCACCGGGAGAGCCAGCTTATAGCTGTCGTAGCGGCGCTCCTGGCAGAAATACCAGTTCTCGAAAAGCTCCGGCAGGAGTATAACGTTTGCGCCCACCGCGGCGGCCTGCCTTACCAGTTTTTCGGCTTTCTCTATGGATCTCTCCGGGGTCTCCGGAACGGACATCTGAATTGCTGCAACTGTTACGTTTCGCATAGCATTAATCTCCTTTATCAATAATTCTACTTTATTATAACATCACAGTGCCGCTATGTCAAATAGTTTGTCGTAAATTCTCAAAAAACCTTGAAAAAAAGACGCATTTATGCTACAATAAAAGGGTAGAATTTTTTACCCGAAAGGACGTTTTATCTATGAATATTCTGGTAGTAGGCGGCGGCGGACGCGAACATGCAATTATCACGGCTCTTTCCAGGTCACCCAAGGTTGAAAAGATCTGGGCGGCACCCGGAAACGGCGGAATCTCTGCGCTGGCGGAGTGCTTCCCTGTCAAGGCGACCGACCTTGACGGGATCCTCGAACTGGCAAAGAAGCTCCAGCCGGATTATGTCTTTGTTGCTCCTGATGACCCGCTCGTTATGGGAATGGTAGACAGGCTGAACGAAGCCGGCTTCAAGACCTTTGGTCCCCGCGCAAATGCGGCTATCCTGGAGGGCAGCAAGGTGTTCTCCAAGGCGCTGATGAAGAAGTACGGCATACCCACCGCAGGCTATGAGACCTTCACGGATGCAGACAAGGCAGTGGAGTACATAAAGCAGCAGAACAGCTACCCTGCCGTTATCAAATGCGACGGTCTCGCACTGGGCAAGGGCGTTATCATCGCCAAGGACTTCGATGAGGCAAAGGCTGCTGTTGAATCCATGCTGCTTGACGGCAAGTTCGGCAAATCCGGCAGCGAAATAGTTATCGAGGAATTCATGACCGGACCTGAGGTGACCGTGCTCGCGTTCACCGACGGCAAGACCGTAAAGCCGATGATCTCTTCCATGGATCACAAGCGCGCCAACGACAACGACGAGGGTCTTAACACCGGCGGAATGGGCACTATCGCGCCGAATCCCTGCTATACTGACGCATTCAAGGCTGAGTGCATGGAAAAGATATTCAAGCCGACAATAGCCGCAATGCAGGCTGAGGGACGTCCGTTCAAGGGCTGCCTTTATTTCGGACTTATGCTCACGCCTAACGGAGCAAAGGTTGTCGAGTACAACTGCCGCTTCGGCGATCCCGAAACGCAGGTAGTTCTCCCGCTGCTCGAAACCGACCTCGTTGACATCATGGAGGCTGTCTGGGAAGAAAAGCTCGACCAGCTCGACATCAAGTGGAGCGACAAGTCCTGCGCATGCGTAGTTATCGCAAGCGGCGGCTATCCCGAAAAGTATGTCACTGGCAAGGAGATCTCCGGTCTGGACGAAAAGGGGCAGTCTCCCCTCGCCTACGTTTACCACGCAGGAACCAAGCTTGAAAATGGCAGATACTACACCGCCGGCGGCAGAGTGCTCGGCGTGACAGCCACCGGAAAAGACCTCCGCGAGGCTCTCGACAAGGCTTACAAGGCGGTTGACACAATAACCTTCGAGAACGCGCACCACCGCAAGGACATCGGTCAGCGCGCGCTCAGGGCTCTCTGAAAGGCAGAAGAATGAAAAAGACGATAACTGTCCTTTCCGTTGTCAGCGGAATAGTCGCGATACTCGCCGTTGTGCTGAATATTCAGGTGATTTTCGGCGGGGAAAGCTACTTCTTCCGGTTCGCAATGTTTTCGATGATGAAAAACGGCGGCGCAATGGGGTACCTCGGCAACCTGCTGAGTATGCTCATAGTTGCCGCAGGCTTCGGCGGAATGTGCCTCTCAGGACTAAAGGCAGTGCGTGGCGGCGGAATGAAATCCGTCCGCTCTGCGCTCATCGCCGGAGGGCTCATGACGCTGCTCTCCGTGATATCGCTGATTTGCAGCATAGCCGGGGGTATGTTCAACTTCGGAGATATCGTGATACTGCTCATGCCGGCGGTATACACGCTCCTTATCTTCTCCGGAAGCGACAAACTATAAAATTAACGACCGCGCCGGATTTCCGGTGCGGTCGTTTTCTGAGCATAAAAAATCAGGCGGCTGTTCACCGCCTGATTTCTTTGCGAGTTGATCAATAGGTTCTATAAGAAATTTGCGAAAGCCTGACCATGAGGTCTGCCATGTAAATGCTAGTTTCCTGTGAGAAAATACCAACCAATCCGGGCGAATTACTCGCCTCTCATCTTTGCGAAGCAGTCGCTGCAATATACGGGTCTGTCTTCCTTCGGCTCGAAGGGAACCTTAGCGATACCGCCGCAGCCAGCGCAAGTAGCCTCGTAGAAGGTTCTGCCGCTCTTGCCGGCATTCTTCTTAGCGTCGCGGCAAGCCTTGCATCTCTGGGGCTGGTTTGTGAAGCCCTTCTCAGCGTAGAATTCCTGCTCACCAGCGGTGAACACGAAGTCAGCTCCGCACTCCTTGCACTTTAAAGTGATGTCTGTGTACATAGTCCATACCTCATAAAAAATTATTTTGCCCTGGTCGGACTCCCACCGACACCTTTGATAAACAACGCTCTTGGAAATTAAGCTACCGGGTCATATTTCGTTGTCATAGCCGCGGAAGAATGCTTTTCAGCTTGGTCCGCGCGCGCGTCACTGCGTTGTCCACCGACTTAACGCTGATGGACAGCTTTTCCGCGATCTCCGTATAAGTCATGCCGAGAATCACGCCCTCGATACAGCGAAGCTCCATCGGGGAAAGCAGAGCCTTCATCTGACCGGTTATCTCCGCCGCATTCTCCTGACCTATCACCAGTTCCTCCGGAGAGGGGGCGCTGTCTGGAATATCCTCGTCGGACAGCTCGGAAATCCGCTCCGTCCTGCGATTGGCACGCTGCACCGCATTCTTCATGCGGTTGGAGACGCACACAGACGCAAACCCGCTGAAGCTCCCGCGCTCCGGCACATAACCGGAAGCCGCGCTGATAAGCGCGTCCAGCCCCTCGCTCACAAGCTCCTCGTAATCTGCGCTGCCGCTGTATTTTCCGGCAAGCGCCAGGACAAGCCCCGTGTAGCGCGAAACAAGCTCTGCCACCGCCTCGCCGTTTTCCGCCGAGGAAACGCGGTCAGCAAGCTGTTCATCAGACATCTGTGTTAAATCAGCCATACAATGATCCAAAATTACTTTTGGTAACCTCTAAAAACCGGGACACGAGCAGATTTCGTATATGACTTATATCAGATGCTAGGCGTCAAACCGCAGTAATACTGTATGTATTTCAAGGTTTGACAACGAAGCAGATGATATAAGTCATAGAAATCTGCCGTGAAGGAGGTTTTTAGAGGTTGCCTTTTAATGTAAATACTTCTGCTATTCGTAATTATAGCACCTGAGATGAGATTTGTCAAGGAAAAATCGCAAATTTTCCAAAGTCAAGCACTTTAGATGAAAATAGCTGCCTCGGTTTATGCAATTCCACTACATAACTGATGTCGGAAGCTCAGCGCTTGTACTCCGTCCTGCCGGTTTTGAAGAGATTCCCGCCCTTGCAGTCTATCGCAACGATCAGCGGGAACTTCTCGAAATGCAGCCGCTTAACGCTCTCACAGCCGAGGTCCTCAAATGCAATGACCTCGCACTCGGTAATGCACTTGCACGCAAGCGCGCCAGCGCCGCCGATCGCGCAGAAATAAACCGCGCCGTTCCGCTCTATTGCGTCGCATACCGCCTGGGAGCGCTCTCCTTTTCCTATCATCGCGGAAAGCCCCATATCAAGCAGCATCGGGGAATAAACGTCCATTCTGCTTGAAGTGGTAGGTCCGCAGGAACCGATCACCATGCCCTCCTTTGCCTGGGTGGGACCCGCATAGTATATTGCGGCCCCGTCAATGGCATAGGGGAGCGGTTCTCCGTTCTCAATGCAGGACTTTATACGCTTGTGCGCAGCGTCACGGGAAGTGTACACCGTGCCGGAAAGCAGCACCTTGTCCCCTGCCCTGAGCGTTTTTGCCTTTTCCTTAAGTTCGCTTGTGTCTAACTCGATCGTCATATCTGAAATCCACCTGTATTCAAGAAAAAATAGCCGGCGGCGCGGCTAATGTCGTACCGCCGGATTTGCTTTTTGCCGCTGTTTATCAGAAGCCTCCGAAGCCGCCGAAATCAGAGCTCATATCGTCATCGCTGCTGTCGGAATCGCTGCTGCCGCCGAAGTCCCAGATAGAGGAATCGTCAGCAGACGGAGGTGTGACAGGCTTTTCCTCAACAGGTTCTTCCTGCTTTTCGGGCTCATCATAGGATATCGCGGAATCTGCGCCGTTAGCGGACTCCATAGCCTCAAGCTGCTTCTGGAGGTCAGCCCACGGGTCGTCCGCGGCAGGCTCCTCCTGCGGAACGTCATCGGTGCTACTGTTACCGGAGTCGCTCACGCTCTGGAGCGCAGCCTCAGCGTCACGCAGCGCCTTCATCAGCGCGTCCTCCTCAGACAGACCGGAATCCTCCGGCTCGTCGTCCATACTTATGTCGGAAACGCTGTTCGGCTTGACAGCCGCAGCTTCTTCTGCCGCCCTTACAGCCGCAAGAAGATCATCGTCAGCGTCTGCGCCGAGCGAGCTTGACGGCATTGTCTGCGCCAGCAGATCCTTGGTGAAGTCATTGTCGAAGGAAGCCTCTGCATGGTCGGATACGTCCAGCGGAGCCACATGATCAACCGTTTCATCAGGCTTATCCATATCGAAGCCGGTCATGTCGTCCTGATTATCGTCATTTGTGAACAGATCGCCGCCGAACGGATTGGAAACATCCGGATTCATCAGCGGGATATCCGCCTTGTTCTCTTCGGACATCTTCTTTTCAGCCGCCGCTACCGCGTCAGCCATTTCGCTGCCGCCCCACTCCTCGTCAAATACGGCGGGAGCGCCCTCCTCTGCGGTGATCGGCAGGGTTACAGGCTCAGACTCAGGCTCCTCTTCCGGCTCAGCGGCGGTCTCCTCCGTCTCCGGAACGGGCTCGGGCTGCTCCTCGGTCTCAGGAACGGATTCCTCCTCCGGCTCCTCGGCTACCTGGTCGAACACGGACAGGTCGGGAGCTTCCGCGGGCTCTTCCTCAACCGGCTCGGGAGCTATGTAGACCGGCTTCGCTGTGGATTCCGGAGCCGGAAGCGTCACCGCCTCGGCGGGAGTGGTCCCCAGGAGCTCCGCAGCGGAAGCGTTAACGGCATTGTAGCCTTCGTTCATCGCCTCAAGCTGTGCGCGCAGCTGATCAAGGAATGCGGACGTCCTGCCGCTCATCTCGTTCTGTTTTGCAACAGCCTGCGCAACGATATCGGCAGCCTGCTTCTCAGCCTTTTCGATGATCACGGCGGCCTCGTTGTTCGCCTTGTCGAGGACCTCGTTGAATGTACGCGTTGCCTCGGCGGAAACGCCCTTTCCGCTCTTCAGCAAATCGGTCATCTTTTTCTTTTCGGCGTCGATACGGTCCTTGAGATTGCGTATCTCGATAGCCTGTCTGGAGGTAGTTTCCTTTTCCTCCTCGAGCTGAGAGGAGACCTCCGCGACCTTCTTGTCCGCCTCTTCCTGGGCTGCCTTTATGCGGCTGTCCGCTTCCTCGGCGAGTTTTTCAGCCGCCTTGGTCTTTTCATCGTTCTTTTTCATATCCGCTTCGAGCGCGCTCATTTTCTTGCGGAGGTCGCTTATGTAAGTGTTTACTTCGTTTTTGTCAAAGCCAAAAGGTACCTGCTTGAATCCATCTCCGGCTGCCATCTGAGTTCCTCCTGAAATAAAAAATCAAAATTGAGTGCGCATTACATCTGTCTGATGAAACAGACCATGCGCCTATATAATATGATTATACCACAAAAAATGCAATTATACAAGAGTTTTAGCAAATTTTATATATTGCAACTCAATAAAAAGGATTTTTTGTGATATCCTCCAAAGATGAAAATTCGTTTTTGTGATAATCATAGATTTTATATGGTGAAATTGCCCAAACAATGAAAATCGGGTTGTTTTTTTTCACGAATGCGTGTATAATCATACTGTAACCAATTTGTAACTTTTGGACAAGGAAGGATTGATGATATGCACGACAAGACCATGACTTTTTCCGTACACGACGACAGGGAAAACGAGATGAAAGAGATCCTTACTACTGTCTATGACGCGCTGAAGCAGAAGGGCTACAATCCCATAAATCAGCTTGTAGGCTATATTCTTTCCGAGGATCCTACATACATCACAACGTTCAACAACGCCCGCGGGCTCATCCGCCACATCGACCGCGACGAACTGCTCCAGGTGCTTGTAAAGTCTTATCTGTCAGACTGACACGGAAAACCAAAACAGAACGACCCCGCTGCTGCGGGGCTGTTTTTGTGTATGGGAAAAGTTACGGAAACATTATTTACTTTATTTAGGGTTTCGTTATGAGCTACACAAAGAAAATGACCGAAGGCAGCGAGCTGAAACACATAATCCTGTTCACGCTGCCGCTTTTTGCCGGAAACGTATTCCAGCAGCTTTACAACATCGTTGACTCCATGATAGTCGGGAAATTCCTGGGCTCCGACAAGCTGGCGGCGGTAGGCACCACCGGATCGCTTACCTACCTGTTCAGCACACTTTGCATAGGTCTTTCAGTCGGCGCGGGAATACTCATTTCACAGCGCTTCGGCGCGGGAATGCACAAGGAAGTCAAGCGGCTGATAACCAACTCCGCGTACGTTATCATGGCATTCGGAGCGGTCGTCACGATCATCTCCGTGAGCTGCGCCGGGCTCCTGATGAAGATGATGAACACCCCCGAATCACTGCTGGAGGACGCGACCAACTACATGCGCGCCGCCTGCGCAGGAACGCTCTGCGTTGCCGCCTACAACTGGATAAACGCCGTCATGCGCTCCCTCGGGGATTCGCGTACGCCGCTGATTTTCCTTATAGTCGCCAGCCTGCTGAATGTCGGGCTCGACCTGTTGTTTGTCTGCGTGTTCAATTTCGGCGTAATCGGCGCGGCTTACGCGACTGTTATTTCCCAGGGGATAAGCGCCGCCGGAAGCATTATCGTGGGCTTCAGGAAAAATCCGTTCTTCAGGCTGACCAAAGCGGACGCAACCCCCCACTGGGAAACCTGCCGCCGGTGCATCACCACGGGAATCCCGATAGCGCTCCAGAATGCGATGATCTCCGTTTCGATGATATTCCTCCAGAGGACCGCGAACGGATTCGGAGAAACCGTCATGGCGGCGTACACCGCTACAATGCGCGTGGAGCAGCTCGTACAGCAGCCGTTCGCCTCGCTGAACGCTGCGGTATCGACCTTCGCCGGGCAGAATATCGGCGCCGGGCTCCAGAAGCGCGTTATCCGCGGTTATCACAGGAGCATGCTGGTGACTGTCGGGTTCGCGGTGTTCATTGCCGGGATTTTCCTGCTGCTTGGCGACCAGATAGTCGGAATGTTCGTTGATAATCCGGAGGTCATAGAGATAGGCGGCAAGGCGCTGAGGCTCTCCTGCCTGTTCTACATCGCCCTCGGAACGATACACACCACCCGCGGACTGCTCAACGGCGCCGGGGACGTGGTATACGCAATGATAAACGGCTTCGTGGAGGTCATCGGACGTATTGGCTTCGCGATAATCCTCGTGCATATCCCGGGCATGGACTGGTGGGCCGTGTGGACTACCACCTGCCTTACATGGGTGATAACCGCCCTGATGAGCCTTATCCGCTACTGGCAGGGCAAATGGAAAGACAAGTGCAGGCTCAACGCGGATAAATCCGCTGAGCTCGGCTGAATACAGCAGGAGGACGGTTCAGCGCCGTCCTCTTTCTTCTTGTTAAAAAAATTCAAAACATCAGACTGCCGAGAAGCTTTCAGATTCTAGGAACTCGCACTGCGACTAGGCTTTGTGCCTGTCGCAGTGCGTAGTGACGACAAAAATGAAAGGTTATCGGCAGTCTGGGAGGACGGCGTTACGCCGTCCTCTTTATTTTTATGTTCTCTCGATTATCTCCGGAACATCAGCCAGTGAATCCGCCTTTGCGAATATCCGCTTTGTCAGCTCCTCGTCCGGCTGTGTAAGGTCGGGAACCATGACGGTCACGCACCCCGCGTCCGAAGCGCTCCGCACGCCGTTCGGGGAGTCCTCAAGCGCCATGCACTCGTTCGCCGGAAGCCCGAGCTGCTCCGCCGCATAAAGGTAGATATCCGGCTTGGGTTTGCCGTTCTCCACCATAGAAGCGCAGACGATCTTGCTGAACCTGCCCAGAAGCCCCACCTGACCCAGGTAGTCCTCCGTGCGCTGAATATCAGTTGCCGTGGCTATTGCGGCGGGAATCCCCTTTCTGTCGAGGTAGTCGAGCAGGACGGTTATGCCCGGCTTGGTTTCAAGTCCGTGCTCGGAAATGTACTGCTTCATCAGCTCCATGCGGCGTGAACGTATCTTCACATAGTCGAAGTCCTCGCCGAATTCGCCCTGTAAATACGGTATCGCGAATTTCCGTGCAAGGCTGCGGATATTCAGCGCGTGCTCCCTCTGCATGGGGAATCCCGCCTCGTTTGCCGCCTGGCACCAGTATTTCACCAGCAGCTTCTCCGTGTCCAGAATGAGCCCGTCCATATCAAAAATCACAGCTTTTATCATGTTGTTTCTCCTTTTATAAGCTCCGCCATATCCTCCGGAAGAGGGGCGGAAACGTGTATTATTTCATGCGTCACCGGCTGGACGAAGCTCACCTCGCCGCAGTGCAGCGCCTGCCTTTCTATCGCCGACATATCTCCGCCGTACATCTCGTCTCCGCACAGCGGGAATCCCAGATACGCCATGTGCACGCGTATCTGATGAGTACGCCCGGTTTCCAGTGTCACCCGAAGCAGCGTCCTCCGGGAGTTCCCGCCTGCCGGCTCAAAATGCGTGACCGCAGGTTTTCCCTCCGGAGTTACGCACCGCCGGATTATGCTGTCGCCTTCCCTGCCGATCGGGGCGCTTATCACATTTCCGGGCGGGGCGCCGTCCGTTACAGCAAAGTACACCTTTTCCAGGGAATCAGCCAGGGAGGAGGCCGCAAAGCGGTTCTTGGCGCATACGCAAAGTCCGCTGGTATTGCGGTCAAGCCGGTTTATCGGCCGGAATGCAAGCCCCGGATACCGCGCCGCAAACAGATTCGCAAGCGTGTCGCCATGGTGCCTTATCGACGGATGCACCGGCATATACGGCGGCTTGTTGAACACCACAACGTCCTCGTCCTCGTAGGCTGCGGGGGCGCAGAGCTCCGGGTTGGGCGGTACTGCGCCGCTCTCCTCGGAAAGCATGACACGGAGCACCTCGCCTGCGTGTATCACATCAACTGTGCGGAGCACTTCCCCGCCGCGCGTAAGACCTCCGGTCTGCTTCAGCTTTATCAGCGCCCGGCGCGAGAATCCCATATTTTTCAGGAGATCCTGCGACTGCGCGCCGTCAAACTCCTGCGGAACTATGATCTCTATCTCTCTCATGAAGCGCCGCCGTTCTTTGCGTAATGCGCCAGGATCAGGTCAGTCACCCTGCCGTAGCTGCGCTCGCCGTCTGAAACTCCCTGAGCCTTGATGAATCCGTCATTCACGGCGGTGGAGGTCTGCTTTACCTCGCCCTCAAAGGACTTTATGTACTCGTTTTCCGCTGTGAAATCCCGGCGCATTCCCTCCGAGGTGCATTCGTATGCCTGCCGCCAGAGCTCCCGGTCAGCGGAATAGAGCGCGTTTGAACAGTACTTGAACGCGTTCATGTAACCGGAATAGCGGAACTCCGGGTACTCGCTGTTTATGCATGAAAGATACGCAAGGAAGTTGCACTCGTTCTCAAATGCTATCCCGCGGGAATGCGCGCTCTCGTGGCTCGCCGTCCACGGAATGCTGAAATCAGGCTGCGCAGTGTTTATGTTGCACTCCGCAAGGAACGGAAAGTACATTCCGACTATCCCGGTGTAGCTCCAGTAATAGGAAAGCTGGACCGGCTTCTGGCGCCATGCGGCTCCCCACAGGAACGGGTATTCCTCCGTCAGCTTGTCATAGCCGCTCCCGGTGCGCGTGAGCTCCGTCCAGATGTCATCCGTGAACTCCACGCAGCCGTTTTCATCCTCAGTGAGGAGTTCGCGCTCCTCTGCGGCGTGCGCGGCAAGATCCTGACAGACTTCAAGCAGGAATTCCGCTGACTTCGGCGAGGCATCAAGCTCCATTAGCCGCTCAACGCTCATACGGTAGTAATTCGCGCCATGAGCCGTCATATAGATGAACAGCGCGAACGAAACGAACCCAGCCAGGAATCTCCCGGCTTTCAGCGCGGTCCTTTTCCGGCTTGGGCTTTTCCGCATTCTGACGATAAACACAGCGATAAGGGCAACTACCGCCGGAACCGCCAGCACAGCGCAAAGCTCCGTCAGCGATATGGGAACAAGCGAGGTCAGGAACCCGACCGGAACTGTATACAGCCGGAAAAGTCCCCGGGACACTGCGTATTCCGTGAACTCCGGAAACATTGGCAGGATAAAATACATCGCCGCCGCAAGAACCGCCGGAATAAATATCCAGACTGCCCTCAGCACCCGTCCGGGAGTTATCTTCTTTTTTTCGGTCTGCATGGCATTCCCTCCGTTCCTGATATACACTAATTATACATATCCTGCGCGGAAACGTCAAGTTTTTTTAAAATTTTTCAGATTTTTTTCAAAAACCACTTGACAAATCGTTCTGATTGTGCTAAAATATATACGTTGCTGATGAACAAAAGCAAAACAGATGAGAGCAAAAGTTCTTGTTGGTCGCGCTGGTGTTCCGGTGAATATGCAGGTGTGGCGGAATTGGCAGACGCGCTAGCTTCAGGTGCTAGTGATCGCAAGGTCATGTGGGTTCAAGTCCCGTCACCTGCACCAGATTAAAACAATAAGACCGCTGAAAAGCGGTCTTATTGTTTTAATGGGAACCTCTAAAAACCTTGTTTGAGTGAAAATGTGTATAGCACACCGACTGCTTCTTTCAACGAGCGAAATTTCTGATGCGACGGCGTCCATGCCGTCGCCCGGTTATTTCGCTCTGCAACATCGTGTTGCACCTCCTCGTAAGGCATACAGCCTTACTTCGTCGGCTTTCATCGCATTCGGCGCACTCTACCCATTTTCCCTTTTCAAACCGGTTTTTAGAGGTGACCAACTCTTAAACAAACAAAAAAGGACACAGGCAATCAATTCTGTGTTCTTTTTTTCTACTCTGCAAATTTCCTCGGTTAACTAAAGGCATGAACTTTAAGATAGCCGCAAACGCCGTCTTTGACAAGCTGCCTGTCTTTCCCGTTAAATCCGTGACCTCCTCCTTCAATTATAGTTAGATCAGAGTCGTGGAACGCTTCTTTGACCTTATATGCGTATGAAATATCAACGATCTGATCGTTATCGCCATGCCATATCAACACGGGATTCGTAAACGAGCTTATGTGTTTGTAAATATCATATCTTGGCACCCCATCATAATAGGCTCTGGAAAGCGTCATTTCACCCATGAATCTGAAAGGTTCTGTCATAGTAGCGGGATTCATTGAAAGCCACTGGTCAACAATGCAGAACGCAGGGTAGACCAGAAACATTCCTGATATCATGTCCGGTATCTCAGCGCCAGTCAGCGCAGCAACGAATCCGCCCTGACTTTCACCGTAAAGATACAGCTTTGAGTCGTCTGCATTATCCAGCCTGGAAATCATATCTATAACATTACGCAGGTCGTCCTGTTCAGTTTCAACGCTCATATCCACGGAAATCCCGGAGCTTTGTGAACGGGTGCTGCCTCCGCAGTAATCAAAAGCGTACGCTAAAACTCCGCTGCGGGCAATCTCCTCTGCCATGTCCTGCATATCAGCTCCTGTACCGTTGTATCCGTGGCTCAGAATGACTGCCGGGTGCTTTGCACGTCCGTTATCCGGGATATATAGCGTACCGAAAATATCCTTATCGTCATACGCGCAATGAAGTTCCTTCCGTATAAATGCGCATGGATAGTTCATTTTGCTTTTCATGTATTGTGTTCCTCCCATAGTGTCTTTCTATAATGATATCATTTTCGGATATACAATTCAAGTGGGGAAAGCTATTTTCAGGACAATATCTGCATTTCTTCAGGATATAAACAGGCAGGCGCATTTTCAATAATGCACCTGCTTATTGTAGGTCACCTCTAAAAACCTCATGTGAGCGAAAATGAGCAGTGCGCACCATCTTCGTCGGCTTTCCTAGAAGCTGGCACACCCTGCCCATTTTTGCTTTTCACACCGGTTTTTAGAGGTTCCCTGTATTTATCGCTGCTGCAATTATCGTTTCAGATGTTTAACGATCTCGTCTGCGATATCCGCGCGGCACTCGTCAACTATTCCGAAGTCCTTTTCCTTGTAGTTCCACGCAGCACGACCGAAACCGAATTTATCAAAGACAGCGTGAATATCATCGTACCAGCGGAGCAGGTCAGAGCCGCCCACCTTGTCGATAACGCCGTATTCTCCGCAGTAAACCGGGACGTTCATTTTCTCGCCGACATCAGCGGCGACCTGCATCTCCGCTTCCATGAAACGGCGGTCCACGATATCAACGGGGTAATTTTCGTAAGCCTGCGCGAGGTCGGGACCGATAAATTTAAGGGATTTTTCATAATATTCCTTTGTTGGACCGGGGTAGCTTATCTCGCATTCGTCCGTCATTTTATCTATCCAGTATGCTTTCTGATGAGTGAACACCAGCGGATTGTAATAGTGGAAATTGAACACGATATGCTCGTCGCACGGCTTGTCAAGCAGCGTCAGACCGAAAATGCTGTTCTGATAAATGCCGCCGATGAGCACGAAATTTTCCGGAGCGTACCTGCGAATTTCGGTTATCGTGCGCGCGGCAATGCGGTTCCATATCTCCGCAAAACGGCGCTCTGTTATCTCGTTGAGCAGCTCGAAAGCAACGTCGTTCCGATTGCCAAAGCGCTTTGCAATGCTGCTCCAGAGGTTCACAAAAACATCCTGATAGCGCTTATTCTCAAAGAACCCGGATTCCTGCTCGCCCTTGTCGAACGAAAATCCCATAGTCTTGTGCAGGTCGAGAATTATATTAAGCCCGTATGCCCCGCACCAGTCCGCGCAGCGCTCCAGCAGCTTCAGTCCGCTTTCCATCACATCTCCGCTATCGTCAAGGATTATGTTATAGTCAAACGGCAGGCGCACATGATCGCAGCCCCACGAAGCTATCCGTGCGATATCCGATTCAGTGATGAAGCTTTCGATATGCTCCTTTTCGTAGCCGCACTGGGAGAGCCAGCCGCCGAGGTCAACGCCGTTCCTGTATCCCTTGAATTCGTTCATTTTCAGCCCTCCTCTGCCGCAGTGAAATCCACAGACTTGTATTCTGCTGTAAGCGGAACTGTGCCGTCAAATGCGTTCAGCCAGCCGTCAACGCCTGTTCCCGGCCATACGTTCATCATTATTTTTCCGGGAGTGGAGGGGATATTCTCGGTCGCCGTGTAGACCGCTTCGCCGTCAACGTACCATGTGATGCTGTCCGCCTGCCAGTCGAAACCGTAGGTGTGGAACTCCTCGGAAGCGTCAAATCCGAGGTCGTACAGAAATTCGTGATTTCCCTTGCTGTCGGTAAAATAGTTGAACTGCACCTTTGTGGTGTCCTTGCCGAGGAACTCAATGTCTATCTCGTCCCACGGGTTGTTATCGGAGGGACCCGTGTAGGTGAAGAACGAACTTACCACGCCGTCGTTCTTTATCGGCTTCATAACGACCTCGTACATACCGTAGCCGTAGAAATCCCGTGAACGGAACTCCGCGCCGGAATAGGGCGGCTTGTCCATCAGGTCCTTATCAATAGTGAGCTTCATTGAGCCGTCGGAAATACTGCCGTTGCTCTTGCGCCATGTGCAGTTGAACATCGAGCCGTTCGACCAGCCGTCCGAAAATTCGAACTTCTCGCTTACATCGTCGTAGGTCCCGGTGAGGTCTGCGAGAACGCTGCTTTCAGCCGGGGATTCAGTTGTTTCTGCCACGGAAGCTGTCACCTCCGAATTCAGCGACGACTCCTCCGCGGAGGAGGCTCCGTTATTTGCGGAACAGCCGCAGAGTGCGACAGTTCCTGCGATGAGCATAATGCTGATAATGTGTTTTTTCATAATATATCACGTTCCTTTCTGGGGTTTGGAAGTTCTGCCTTGTATCTTGATTTTAGCATAAAATCCCGCGCGATTATATTACGATACGCATAAAAATATCACGTTTTTAGTTTTATTTTATTTCCACGCCGGCTTTCATTCCGGAGGACGAATGGTAGTACTTTTCGCGGTACTGTTTCGGAGTTAGCCCGGTCTCCTCGCGGAATTTCTGGATAAAATGGCTGTGGGAGCTGAATGCGAGGAAGTTCCCAACGTCCACGGCTTCATACTGGGAATATTTCAGCATCTGGCAGGCGGCGTCTATCTTTTTCTTCAATATGTACCGGTTGAGCGTCAGTCCAGTTTCCATGCGGAACAGCTTTGAAAGGTACTGCACCGAAAGTCCCAGCTCCTCCGCGATATCGCTCACCATCAGCTTTTCGTGCAGGTGTTCGTAGACGTACTCCATGCATTTCGTGACCTGATAGCAGTAGCTGCTGCCATTTTTCAGCCTAGCCATTCGCTCTGTGAAGTCCGTGATAAGCTCGGAGTGTATCGCGTTTATCTCCTCCGGAGAACCTGCAAGGTCCGCTTTCCTTATATAGAGGTCGCTGAGGTTGTAGGCGGTCTCGCGCTCCATTCCGCCCTCAACGCAGAAACGCGTGATGAACGACACCGTTATCACAAGGTGATATTTCAGATTACGCAGGCGGTCGGTGGAAAGCACGCCGAAGCCCTCCCCGCCAAGCGGCGTGGAAAGCGTTCTTGCGGCGTCCATATCACCGCGCTTTACCGCCTCGTAGAAACGCATTTCATTCTCTACCGGGGTGTGGGTCATGGAATTTTCGCGCATTTCAAATTCTATGCGCGACAGTTCTTTGTGAAGTTCGCTCATTGCATTTTCTCCTTTTTATAAGGAAGTATCATTGAATATATTATACAAAAAAATCTCACGTCCGTCAAGCATTTCGGATAAACTGACGATACAAATGTTAAATTTCTGATATAACGCTAGTTAGGTAAATGCTATAATATAGACAACAAAACGGAACACCGTTCCGGGAAACCGTAAATACCTGAAAGGAAGAATCATCATGAAAAAGTTTATCTCCGTTATTACCGCTGCTGCCGCAGCCGCAGCAATTTCCGCTGCCGCAGGCGCTTACTCCATCAACAAGGATCTCGGCTTCGGCTGGAGCACCAGCGTTACCATTGGCGCTGAGGAATTTGCAGACGTTACTCCCGACACCACAGTCACCATCACCTACAACGTAAACGAGAGCCTCGCCGACATGGACGGTCAGAACTACTGGTGCATCAAGCCCATGGTGAACGACGCAGGCTGGCCTTTCATCAGCACGCTGAACGGCGCAGTCCTTTCCGAGGGCGGCGACAGCTACACGCTTGAGATGGACAGCTCCTCCATAAGTTTCACTATCCCGGCTGACCAGCTTGAGCTTCTCCAGAATGCAGGCATGGCTATTATGGGTCACGGCATTGAGCTGCTTGAGATGACATTCTCCGATGAGCCTGTTGCAGCTCCCACAGACAGCACAGAAAACGCAGCGGACGTAGAAACTCCCGCCGAGGATCCCGCAGCCACTGAAACTCCCGCAGAAACCACTGCTCCCGCAAAGGGCAATCCCGACACTGGAGTTTCCGGAATTGCAGCAGTATCAGGCGCAGCAATTATCGCAGCTGGCGTGCTCTTCGCAACCAGAAGAAAGTAATTCCGTTTACGAAAGGAATGAGCAGAATGAAAAACATCACAAGAATCACAGCGGCGGCGCTTGCGGTATGCTCCGTTCTCGCGGTTACGGGATGCGACGAGCAGCAGGAGATAAGCAGCGCTCCGGTCTCCTCCAACTCTCCGGCTCAGGCGACTACCGCGGCTACCACGGCAACCATGAACAAGGAGGACGCGGATAAAATTGCAGAAATCGACATCGGCGCTGAAAAGCTGAAAAACGGCGTTGTAAAGTTCCTGTCCTCATGGGATCTGAATCCCGCAGAGGGACAGCCGGTGGCTCCGGCGCTGGAGATGTTCCAGAGCCAGTTCGGCGGCAGGATAGAATACGTCAACACTCCCTGGGACAGCCGCTACGACAAGCTTGCGGTTCTGGTGCAGGCGGACGATTCACCGGATATGTTCAGCGCAGGCGACATGGACGTGTTCCCCAAGGGCGCGATCACCGGAATGTTCGCCCCGCTTGACAAGTACGTTGATTTCAGCAGCGAACTGTGGGCGCCAATGAGCGAGGTAAACGAGCAGTTTGCGTTTAATGGAAACCACTATGTAGGAGCTGTTGACGTAGAGGGCGACTGCGTAATGTTCTACAACAAAAACACTATCCGTGACAATTCCCTTGACGACCCGGCGGAGCTTCTTGCAGATGGCAAGTGGACATGGGACGCGTTATGGGAAATGATGACGAAATTCTGCGATGTTGACGCTGAAAAATACGCTACCGACGGCTGGTGGTTCGAAAGCGGATTTTCACAGACGACAGGCGTTCCTTATGTCGGCATGAGCGATGGAAAAATCGTGCAGAACCTCGACAACGCAATGCTCGAAAAGGCGCAGACATTCATGCTGAACATGAACACCAACAACCTCCAGTTCCCTAAGGCGCAGTACAACTGGCAGGTTCAGCCGAAGCGCGTTGCAGACGGAAAGACCCTGTTCTATCCGGTAGGTCTGTACGCGATGTACCCCTACAACAACTACATTCAGGACTTCGCCGATAATCAGGAAGATGTAATGTTCGTCCCCATGCCGAAATGCACTGACGCCGACGAGTATTACCTCCCCGCGAGAGTTTCCGGATTCTCTCTTGTAAAGGGCGCAAAGAACCCCGAGGGAGTGGCCGCATACCTCAACTGCGCAATGGCTACCCGTGACAGCGAAGCGGCTGTCGAAATCGGAAAGCGCCAGGCATTCGACGAGTACAACTGGACGCAGGAACAGTGGGATATGTACCGCCTTGTAAATCAGATGACCGCTGAGCACCCGGTAATCGAGATGTACAACGCCGTTACCTCTAACGTAGCCGACCTCGTCAACAATCCGATGAAGGAAGCCTACAACAGCGGCGCAAGCTGGACGCAGACCCGCGAAACTATCCGTGCGGCAGTCCAGGGGGAGCTTGATTCAGCTAACGAAAAGCTCGCTGAAAAGAGCTTATAATCCAGTCAGTCCAAAATAGGTTCAGAATGAGTCCGGTTAATTGCCGGGCTCATTCGTCTTTCTGACATTTCTCCTCACACGATTGATATGCCTTTCAAATACACCGCTGCTGATAAGCTCCGCGAGAACATACTGTTCAAACGCCGAAACCGTGCAGGAATAGAATCCGAGCCTGTCCTGAAACGGCTGTACAAGCCGCTTGGGCAGCACCATGTAGCCTATGCGCACAGCTGGTGAGATAGTTCTTGAAAACGTGTTCAGATACAGCACGTTGTCCATATCCGAAAGCGCAAAGAGCGTTTCCATAGGCTTCGATGAAACCGAGAACTCCGAGCCGTAGTCCGATTCAATGATGAATCGCCCCGTCTTTTCCGACCAGCGGATATATTCGTGCCGCTTGGAAGCAGAGGCGGTAACTCCACTGGGATAGCTGCAAAACGGCGTGGTGTGCAGAATCTCCGCGCCGGAACCGGACAGTGCCTCGCTGTCGATTCCGTCGTCGTTCAGCGGAAGCAGCTCATATTTAACGCCCACTGAACGGTATATCTGCTCGATTTTCTCGTAACACGGCGATTCGACCGCGTATTTCTTATCCCTGCCGAAAAGCTCGATTATAAGGCGGTACAGATATTCTGCGCCCGCGCCAATGATTATCTGCTCCGTATCAACGTATATTCCGCGGTTTCGCGCGAGATAATTTCTTATCGCGCTGCGGAGTTCATCGCAGCCGCTGTTCGGGGATTTTTGAAGGAGTTCGTCATGACGGTCCGCAATGACTTTCCGCATTGTCCGGCTGAGTACAGAAGCGAAAAACTCCGTGGATTCAGGCAGCTTCACAGTGTGTTGTGAATGGATCTCCGGAATTTTCTCAGCCGCGGCAAATCCGTCAGCCTGCAGAAATATCACGAAAAATCCGCTGCGCTCACGGAACTCCGCATAGCCCTCGTCGCAAAGGAGAGCGTACGCGTGTTCTATCGTTATCGTGCTGACGTCTGTTTCCGCAGCAAGCTGCCGCTTTGACGGGAGTCTGCTGTTATACGGGAACACTCCAAAGCGAGGTAAAGCGGCTGAACAAGGAAAGCAAGCGGCTTCAGGAGGAAAGGGATTTCTTGAATGAGGCGGCAGCTTTTTTCGCCGCGAGCCGTCGGAAGTAAACAAGCAGGAACGAATGAAGTTCATTGCGCTCAAAACCTGCGA
>CAKSLI010000014.1 GCA_934466475.1 uncultured Oscillospiraceae bacterium | reverse complement strand
GAAGTGGATATTTATTCCATTGCACTGTTGCTCAAAATTTTTGAGTGAAATGTGTAAAGCTATATTGACAATATCACTACGTTGTGAAAAGCAATGCTAACAGCGTTCAGAAAGCATTCGTCAAGAAAACTGTTCAGAAAATGCTTTTTAATGATTTAAAGCAGAAAATTTAGAAAACCTATGGACAACGCGCTCTCGCCGTGCTATACTATAAATAAGGTATAGGTATGCGTTTTGTTCAAGCGGCGAGAGGAGGAAAAAATGAACTTGAATAGCGCAACAACCGAAAAAGGGAGCGTGACTGCGCTCTATTGCCGTCTTAGCTGTGACGACGATAACGAGGGCGAGAGCCTTTCAATCGAAAATCAGAAGAAATTGCTTACGCAGTATGCCGAGGAAAAAGGCTTTTTCAACACTCGGTTTTACGTTGATGACGGAATTTCGGGTACAACTTTTGAGCGTGACGGTTTCAAAAGAATGATGAGTGATGTTCAAAGCGGCGAGGTTAAAACCGTGATAGTCAAGGATATGAGCCGTTTTGGACGTGATTACATTCAAGTTGGAATGTACACGGAAATTCTGTTCCCGCAGAACAACGTGCGGTTTATCGCCATAAACGACAGCTACGACAGCGTAAACGGTGACAACGATTTTATTCCGTTCAAAAACATTATGAACGAATGGTACGCCAAGGACACAAGCAAGAAAATCAAGGCTGTCAATCGGGCGAAGGCTCGTGCGGGCGAACATCTCACCTCAAATGTACCGTATGGCTACCTCAAAAATCCCGAAAATCCCAAGCAGTGGATAATTGATGATGAGGCTGCCGAGGTTGTTCGGGAGATATTTCAGCTCTGCTTGAAGGGACTGAATATGAACCAAATCGCAACGGGTTTGGGGGCGAGGAAAATTTTAGTACCAACGGCATACAAGTCGGTTCACGGCATTGTTAAACGCAAATTCGCAGATGATACCAAATTCTCTTGGAACAGCGACACGGTATCCCGAATTTTGGCAAACCGCTCTTATGCAGGAGATACGGTAAACGGCAAAACTACCAAGAAATCCTTTAAGATAAAGAAACGTATTGATGTTTCGCCCGACGAGTGGCAGATAGTTCCCGACACTCACGAGCCGATAATCGACCGTGAAACTTGGGAATTGGTGCAGAAAATCCGTCAAGGCAGGCGGCGCAACGTGCGGCACAACTATCAGATACCGATTTTATCGGGACATCTGTTCTGTGCGGACTGCGGCAGCAAGCTTTACTATGTAAAGCCGCCGAAACAGTCTGAATACTACTGTTGTGCTGGTTATCGAAAACGCAAATGCTGTACGGGACATCACATCAGAGCGGACGTTGTGGAGCAGCTTTTGTTAAGGCAAATCAACAGCGTTATGGACTATGTTTCGGAATTTGAGGAGGAGTTCACCCGTCAGGTAATGGAGCGTGGGACAGCCGAACAGCAGAAACAGTCCTCCGCCCTGAAAAAGACGATAGACACGGCAAAGCGCCGACTTGACCAAATCGACGGCATAATCGCAAAGCTCTATGAGGACAAGGTTATGGGTGAAATCACCGCCGAGATGTTCGCAAAGCTCTCGGCAAAATACATAACAGAGCAGGATGAGCAGACAGCCGCACTCAAATCGGCTCAAAAGGAACTGACTGCCCTTGAAACCAAGAAAACAGATGTGACAAGGTTTGTCGGCTTGGTAAGGCAGTACTCGCATATCAGCGAACTTACGCCGCAGATACTCAACGAGTTTATCGACAAAGTGACGGTTCATCAAGCCGAAAAGGTCAACGGAAAACGCCGACAGAATATTGAGGTGTATTTCAACGGCGTCGGGCAGATTTTGTCTTGGAGGCAGCTTCTGCCCGAGAAATAACAAAAAGCCCGAAACAACCGTTCGCATTATCCGCTTTACGGAAAACGCTATGGTCATTTCGGACTTGGGCGGGATTTTATATCCCTATGATGTCCCCACATGACGGGGCGGTTCTTTTTTCTGCCTTTTTCTCGCATTTTCGCGTGATTTCACGGCTGTTCTGTCAAAATTATGCCATTAACCCCTTGAAAATAAAACGGATTTGTGATAAAATATAATCTGAGTTATTATGTATATGTATAGCTGTCGATACTACATAGAAAGGACGTGCTTCAGGACACGCATGGTGGAAATATATGGCTAAGCTTAAAATAGCAGTCTTATTCGGAGGAGCTTCAAGCGAGCACGAGGTTTCGCTTGTTTCGGCGTATTCCGTGCTGAACAACATTCCGAAGGATAAGTATGACGTAATGTGCATAGGGATCACAAAAAAAGGACACTGGATGTACTATCCCGGCGAATATGAGGACATAAAGACCGGCGAATGGGAGAACAACCCTGATAACTGCACCGCAGTCATCAGCCCGGATACAGTAGGCAGGGGAGTGCTCCTGCTGGGCGCGGACGACAAGTGCTATCTTCGCAAGGTTGACGCTGTGTTTCCGGTGCTGCACGGCAGATTCGGCGAGGACGGAACCGTTCAGGCGCTCTGCGCGCTTGCAGGGCTTCCGTGCGTTGGCTGCGACATGACCAGCAGCGCCGACTGCATGGATAAGGCGATAACCCACACGATACTTGACGCTGCCGGAATACGCACGGCGCCTTACTGCTACATCAAGCGTGACGCCCTCCACGACATCGACAAGGCGTGCGAGGATGTTGAGAACAGGCTTGGCGGGTATCCTATGTTCGTAAAGCCTGCCTGCGCGGGCTCTTCGGTGGGAGTCAGCCGTGCCGCTGACCGTGAGTCCCTCAAGAACGGAATCAAGATCGCGTTTGCGCACGGTGAGAAGGTAGTGATCGAAGCCGAGATCATCGGCAAAGAAGTCGAGTGCGCAGTTCTCGGTAACGGAACCGACCTGATAGCCTCCATTCCGGGACAGATAACCCCGGCGGAGGAATTCTATGATTATGACGCAAAGTACAAGCTCGGTACTTCCGTGCTGGATATCCCGGCGAAGATATCTCCCGAAATGACTGAGGAGCTCCGCGAAACCGCAAAGAAAGCGTTCATCGCCATGGGATGCAGCGGATTCTCAAGAGTGGATTTCTTTGCAACCGAGGACGGTCTGGTTCTCAATGAGATAAACACGATCCCGGGATTCACGCCCATAAGCATGTATCCGAAGCTGATGGCAAATATGGGGATAGAGTACAGCGAGCTGCTTGACAGGCTTATCGAGCTCGCGATAGAGAAGAATTCAGAAAACTGAGTCTGGAGTGAAAGATTTGGGAAACAACGCAAATATAAAGATGACCGTAAAGCAGACTGCGGACGGCAACACCGACAGCTCGGAGCTGTTCACGAAAGGTGAATTCCGCGAGCACGAGGGCAGTTGGTTCATTGATTATGACGAGAGCGAAGCAACCGGATATGACGGGAGCCATGTGCAGCTCCGTATTGGTCAGGATGAGGAAACGATCACCATGACGAGGACTGGCAAGGCGTTTTCCAGCCTGATATTTGAAAACGGGAAGCGCCACTTCTGCCATTACGGCACGGAATACGGAGACTGCATGATAGGCATTTCCACAAATGAAATGCGCCGCGGAATAACCAGCGATGGCGGGGAAATATACGTCCGCTATACGATAGACGTAAATTCCGGGCTTATGCTCACGAATGAAATAACGATAAACGTAAAGCCGCACGAAAAGGCATAAAAAGGAGATAAACGAATGTACAACGCAGTAGAAGAAGCAAAGGCACAGGTAAAGGAACTCATAATGAACGCGCTCGGCAGGCTCGTCAAGGAGGAAAAGATCCCCTCAGAGCCGCTTCCGCCCTTTCAGGTGACTATCCCGGCTGACAACAGCCACGGAGATTTTTCCGCCAACACCGCGCTGGTTTCCGCAAAGGCGCTCAGGAGCAATCCCCGCGCCATTGCGCAGATGATAGCCGACGCCGTGGAGTTTGCAGGAACTGATTTCAGCAAGGTCGAGGTAGCGGGTCCGGGCTTCCTGAATTTCTTCATCGGCGAGAGCTGGTTTGAGGGAGTTGTAAGGAACGCAGTCGCAATGGGCGATGATTACGGCAAGACTGATCTCGGCAAGGGCAAGCGCGTACTGGTGGAGTTCGTTTCCGCGAACCCTACGGGTCCCATGCACATAGGCAACGCAAGGGGCGGCGCGATAGGCGACAGCCTTTCCTCTCTGCTTCAGGAGGCGGGCTATGATGTCAGCCGCGAGTTCTACATCAACGACGCGGGAAACCAGGTGGCAAAGTTCGGCAAGTCCCTGGATCTGCGTTATCTCCAGCTTTGCAGTGAGGCAGGTCAGAAGGTCATCGCAGAGTGCGGCTCCGACATGGAGAAGCTCACAAAGACTATTTACGACCAGACCTCCACTCCCGATGAGGATGGCAATATTCCCGAGGAGCAGAAGGACTTCCCGTTCACCATGCCGAACGATGTTTACCTCGGCATGGATATAATCGAGCACGCAAAGAATTACTATGACCTGCACGGCGGAAAGGCTCTCGCGGAGAAGTCCGAGGAGGAGCGCCGCAGGGCTCTCGTGGACTACGCTCTGCCGCTCAATGAGAAGCGCCTTGAAGAGGACCTGCTGAAGTACCGCATAAAGTACGACAACTGGTTCAAGGAGAGCACTCTGCACAACAACGGCGCAGTAAAGGCGGTAATCGAGAAGCTCAAGGCGGGCGGACACACCTATGAAAAGGACGGAGCCCTCTGGCTGAAGGCTACTGATTTCGGCGGCGACCAGGATTTTGTCCTGGTTCGTTCCAACGGATTCCCGACCTATATCGTGCCGGATATCGCATACCATTATGACAAGCTGATAACCAGAGGCTACGACAAGGCTATAAATGTACTCGGCGCCGACCACCACGGCTATGTACAGCGCATGAGGATCGCGCTTTCCGCGCTGGGAATAGACGACAAGCGCCTTGACGTGGTCATCATGCAGATGGTAATGCTTATCCGTGACGGCAAGCCCTGCAAGCTGAGCAAGCGTTCCGGCAAGGCGATCACGCTGACCACTCTGCTTGACGAGGTCCCGATAGACGCGGCGAGATTCGTTTTCAACCAGCGCAACGCCGATACGCATCTCGAATTCGACCTTGACCTCGCCGTTGAGGAATCCAGCAAGAACCCTGTGTTCTATGTTCAGTACGCTCACGCGAGAATATGCAGCGTTATCCGCAAGCAGTCCGAGGAGGGCGTGAAGTACGAGGGCGGCGCGGTTTCCTACTCCGACCCTGCGGAGCTCGCGCTTGTACGCAAGATCGCAGAAATGCCCGAGATGATAAACACCGCAGCGAAGGATTACGACCCCTCCGCGCTTACAAGATACTCCTATGAGCTTGCGCAGAACTTCCACAAGTTCTATGACAGCTGCCCGATAAAGGGCACCGAGCCTGAAGTGAAGCAGTCCCGCCTTGCGCTCTGCGACGCGGCAAGGATCACTCTCAGAAATGTGCTTTCCCTGCTCAAGGTTGAAGCTCCCGAGAGAATGTGATAGAGGCGGAATCCGCTTTATTACGGTGAATTATGATCAGACAGGAAAAGAAATACTACATCAGGGCGTTCACCTACGCCCTGATAATGGCAGGAGTGCTCCTGCTGCCGTTCGTTATACTCGATCAGGGCTATTTTATCTACTACGGCGATTATAACGCGCAGCAGATCCCATTTTATAAGACCTGCATCGAAGCAGTGCAGAGCGGGAATTTCGGCTGGAACTGGAAGACCGATCTTGGCGTAAATTTCGTTGGCTCGTACAGCTTCTATACGCTCGGAAGCCCGTTCTTCTGGTTTGCAGCGCTGTTCCCGGCGGCGATATCGCAGTACCTTATGGCTCCGCTGCTGGCGCTGAAGATAGCGCTTTCATCATTCTTTGCGTTCGTTTATATCAGGAGATTCGTCTCAAAACCGCAGAACGCCCTTATCGGCGGTCTGCTTTACGCATTCTCCGGGTATTCGATGTACAATATCTTTTTCAACCATTTCCATGAGGCGATAGTTTTCTTCCCGCTTCTGCTGATAGGCGTTGAGGAAGCGGTCATAAACAAGCGGCGCGGCGCCCTGGCGCTTGCAGTCGCGATAAACGCATTCGTGAACTATTTCTTCTTCATCGGGGAATGCGTGTTCCTTGTGCTGTATTTTGTGATAAGGCTGATAGGCGACCGCCGCTTCAGGATAGGGTTTAAGGATTTCCTCTGCCTTGCATTTGAATCGGTCTGCGGAGTGCTTATCGCAGGAATTCTGTTTGTGCCCTCGATATTCCAGGTGCTGGACGTTCCGCGCTCCACATCAATGCTGAGCGGCTGGGATTTTCTGTTCTACAATAAGAATCAGCGCTATGGGCTTATTCTGGAGGCTATGTTCTTCCCGGGAGAGGTTCCGGCAAGGACGGCGATGTTCGAAAACGCGGATTCCAAATGGAGCAGCGTTGCGCTGTTCTTGCCGCTGTTCTCCATGGCGGGAGTCATCGCGCTCATAAAGGGCGCGGACAGCGTGGCTTCAAAGCGTATGCTGTGGGCAAGGCTGCTTCTGCCGGCGTGCTTTATCATCACGCTTATCCCGGGTCTGAATTCTGCATTCGTGCTGTTCAATTACAGCTTCTATACCCGCTGGTGGTATATGCCGGAGCTGCTCTGTGCCCTCGCTACTGTTTATGTACTGGAGCATGGGGAATTCGACCTGCGTTTCGGCGCGAAATTCTGCACGACAGCCATGGGCGTGATGTCCCTGCTGGTACTGCTTTTCCCGACAAAAAAGGAGATAGAGACGGAAGCCGGCAAGGAGACTATACTTGTTCCGCATATAGCCAATGGAATGTCCCCGGCGGTACTGCTGAATATCGGCGTTGCCCTTGGAATGCTGGTGCTCCTGTTCAATGTACTTTACTGGCGCAGGAGAGTTTCCGCCGAGAAATTCACACAGCGCGTGACCGTGTGCACCGTGGTGTGCTCCATGCTTCTGGGCTACTATTATGTGGGCTACGGCAGGATTTTGGGTCCGTATCTCGGGAGCTACAACCGCAATGTTTCTGCGCAGGTACACATTGACGACCCTGACTTTTTCCGCATGGAATCCACCGACAGCATGAACAATATAAACATGCTGTGGGGCATGAGCTCCTTAAAGAGCTTCACGAGCATTATCCCGAGCTCTACTTTTGAGCTGTATGATATGCTGAATATCGAACGCTCGGTAAATTCCGCGCCGGAATACGACCATTACGCGCTCCGCGCGCTCACAAGGGTGAAGTACCTGATGATCCCGGAGAACACCTCTGATGAAAAGCGCACCGACGCTCTTGACGGACTGCGGACATTCGAGTACATGGAAACACAGGACGGATTCGAGATATACCGCAATACGGCGGCGCTCCCTATGGGTTACGCTTATGAGGGCTACATTCTGGATTCCAGCCTGAAAGGGAAAACGCATATCGACAACCTGATGACCGGAAGCGTTATCCTGACCAGCGAACAGGCGGAGAAGTACAGCGATGTCCTCGCTGAAAATCCGGTAGTTTCCCTGGACGGCAAAATGCTGTACGACCAGTTCCTGGCTGATGTGAACGCGCGCAATTCCCTTGCGGCAAAGCAGTTCAGCGTGAACAACAGCGGATTCACTGCGGTCACGGATTACGATCGCGCGCGCCTTGTCGTGTTCAGCGTACCTTTCGATAAAGGCTGGAGCGGCACTGTTTCCGTACAGGGCGGGGCGGCTCAGCCGCTGGAGCTTGAAAAGGTCAACGGCGGATTTATCGGCGTAAGGGTGCCCGCAGGAGTATGCGAGCTCACATTCACCTACAAGACGCCGGGGGCTTCTCTCGGAGTTGTCTGCACGATAGTCGGCGTTGTGCTGTTCGGGGGATATATATTCCTCTGCTATTTCGTGCTCAGGCGCAGGGCGGTCAGATACGCTCATCTTTACCCGGTGGACCAGGTTGAGGGCGTAAAGGCGCACAGCTCCTATATAGAGCAGCTTTCAAAGCAGATATATGAATCCCGGGAAATGGACGGCAGGAAGAAAGACTCCGCGGATGGGCAGGAGCTGAGCTGGCCGGATATCGAGGAGAGCTTCATGGACAGGGAACGCTATGATTTCAAGAGCATGAAGCCAAGACCGCGGACCTCCCACATCACGGAGGACGATGAGGCGTACAACGTCCTGAAAGAGCTGGACGAGCAGAAAAACCGCACGGACGACATTGAATAAAGGAGAACATCATGGGACATCTTGAAGAAAAGACCATTTCCAGCGAGCAGAAGTTTGACGGGAAAATAGTCAAGCTGTTTGTTGACAAGGCTGAACTTGAGGACGGAAAGATAGTCATCCGCGAAGTTATACGCCACCCCGGGGGAGTATGCGTGCTCCCGCTGACGGAGAAGAACGAGGTGCTTTTTGTAAGGCAGTTCCGTTACCCGCATCAGACGGTTCTGCTGGAGATCCCTGCCGGAAAGCTGGAATATGGCGAGAACCACAGCGAATGCGGGCTCCGCGAGCTTAAGGAGGAGACCGGCTGCACCTGCGACGACTACACCTATCTCGGCAGCCTTATCCCTACGCCGGCTTACTGCGGCGAGGTCATTCATATGTACCTCGCCCGGGGGCTCCACTCCGGAAGCCAGAAGCTGGACGAGGGCGAGTTCCTTGATATCGTGAAGATACCGCTGGACGAAGCGGTTGCAATGGTAATGCGCAACGAGATCCAGGATTCCAAGACGCAGATCGCTCTGCTGAAAACAAAAATGCTTCTTGAAAAGTAAGCGGTTTCACTGGGTGTATTCCCGGTAGGCTGCGAGTATCTGCGCTTCCATTCGTTCGCGTACATCCGCGGAAATGGGGTGGATTATGTCGCGGAATATGCCGGAATCTTCCCGGCGGCTCGGCATTGCAACGAACAGGCGCTCATCGCCCTGAACCAGCTTTATGTCGTGTATCGCGATGGCGTTGTCAAGAGTGATGGAAACCACCGCCCGGAGCCTGCCGTCATGCATGGTTTTTCTGATTTTGATATCGCTTATTTCCATATTGAACCTCCATTGTTTTTGGAGATTATTGTGGGAATTTTTGCGGAGAATATACATACAAATATTGTTGATAACAACGGCTCACTGGTCGCCTCTGAAAGAAGGAGTTTTACCGTGGAGAATTTTCTGACAGGCAAAAAACACATTCATTTTATCGGAATAGGCGGTTCGGGAATGTACCCGCTGGCGCAGATACTGCACTCGCAGGGGTACTACCTGACCGGCTCCGACAACAACGAGACCGCAACCCTTGACGCGGTGCGCAAAATGGGGATACCCGTTCACCTCGGTCATTCACCGGAGAACATCAGGGGCGCTGACCTTATCGTGCACACGGCGGCGATAATGGCGGATAATCCCGAGCTTATCGCGGCAAAGGAGAGCGGCGTGCTCACCGTGGAGCGCAGCGAGCTCCTCGGGCTTGTCACGAGCTGGTACAGCAAGGCATTCTGCGTGAGCGGAACCCACGGCAAGACTACCACGACCTCCATGCTGACGCACATCCTGCTTGCCGCCGGGATCGACCTTTCTGCGGTGATCGGCGGAAAGCTCAAGGCGATAGGCGGCAGCGGCAGGGCCGGCAGCAGCGAATATATGGTCTGCGAGGCGTGTGAATTCGTTGACACGTTTCTGAAACTGTTCCCGAACATTTCCATAGTCCTGAACATTGACCGGGATCACCTGGATTATTTCAAGACCATGGAAAATCTGAAGCTGAGCTTCTCAAAGTTCTGCCGGAAGACCACTGACATGGTCATCGCCAACGGAAGCGACGCGAACACAATGGAGGCTGTAAACGCAAGCGGTACTTCCGCAAGGGTCATAACCTTCGGAAAGACACCGGACTGCGATTTCTACCCTGAGAACATTCAGCATATCGCGGATTTCCGGACGGAATTCGACCTTATGCACCACGGCGAAAAGCTGGAGCACATCACGATACGCGTTCCGGGACTCCACAACGTGTACAACGCGGTTGCAGCCTGCGCGGCGGCTTATTCTGCGGGAATTCCTGCGGAGGCGCTGCGGGAGGGGCTTGATAAATTTGGCGGCGCATTGAGGAGATTCGAGCGCCTTGCTGAAATAAACGGCGTGACCATAGTTGACGATTACGCTCACCACCCGGCGGAAATTGCGGCTACGCTGAAAACCGCCAAGGAAATGAGCTTCAAAAGAGTGTGGGCGGTGCACCAGCCGTTCACCTATTCCAGGACGGCAATGCTGCTGAACGAGTTCGCGGACGCTCTTTCCATTGCGGACAGGGTCGTGCTTACCGAGATAATGGGCAGCCGCGAGAAGAACACCTACAACATCTATTCAAAAGATCTTGCGGAGAAGATAGACGGCTGCGTGTGGTTCACCGGAATGGAGGAGGTCGCGCAGTATGTCGCTGCGAACGTCCAGCCCGGAGATCTGGTGATAACGCTGGGCTGCGGCGACATTTACAAGGCAGCCGACAGGATAATTGAAATATTACAGGGAAAGTAAACAGGAGCGATAAATGTTTGAACTGAAAAAGACTGAAGGACGCGCACGGCGCGGAACATTCACAACTCCCCACGGAGTTATAGAGTCACCGTTCTTTATGAACGTAGGAACTGCGGCGGCGATAAAGGGAGGAATTTCCTCCGTTGACCTGAAAGGGCTGAAAACGCAGGTGGAGCTGTGCAACACCTATCACCTGCACCTCCGTCCGGGGGACGACATCATCTATAAGATGGGCGGGCTCCACAAGTTCATGAACTGGGACAAGCCCATTCTGACGGACAGCGGCGGATTCCAGGTGTTCTCCCTGGCGAAGCTCCGCAAAATCAAGGAAGAGGGCGTGTACTTTGCGAGCCATATAGACGGCAGACGTCTTTTCATCGGTCCGGAGGAGAGCATGCAGATCCAGTCTCACCTTGCCTCCACCATTGCTATGGCTTTCGATGAGTGCATCGAGAATCCTGCGCCGAGGGAGTACGTGCAGCGTTCCGTTGAGCGCACAACACGCTGGCTCCAGCGCTGCAAGACGGAGATGGCAAGGCTGAATTCCCTGCCGGAGACCATAAACAAACAGCAGATGCTGTTCGGAATAAATCAGGGCGGTACTTATGATGACATCCGTATCGAGCACATGAAGACGATCTCCGAGCTTGACCTTGACGGTTATGCTGTTGGCGGTCTCGCAGTAGGCGAGCCTACCGAGGAGATGTACCACATACTTGACGAGGTGCTTCCGTATGCTCCGGTCAATAAGCCCAGATATCTCATGGGCGTGGGAACTCCATCGAATATAATCGAGGGCGTTTACCGCGGAATAGATATGTTCGACTGCGTAATGCCCAGCCGCAACGCGCGCCACGCGACCATATTCACATGGGATGGAATAATGCACGCCACCAACAAGCGCTATGAGCTTGACGACAGACCCCTCGACACAAAGTGCGACTGCCCCACCTGCCGTAATTTCAGCCGCGCATATATCCGCCACCTCTTTAAGGCGGGAGAGCAGCTTGGCGGCAGACTTGCAGTTCAGCACAATCTTTACTTCTACAACACGCTGATGGAAAAAATCCGCGGCGCGCTTGACGAGGGCAGGTTCGAGGAGTTCCGCAACGAGTATTCCGAGCGGCTCGCAACGCTTGTGGACAAGGCGTAAGGAGGCGCAGATGAAGCTGATAAGCATAGGCTTCGGCAACTCGGTGAACGCCGACCGAATAGTTGCAGTGGTAAGCCCGGAGGCGGCTCCGGTGAAGCGGATAGTGCAGCTCGCCAAGGACAGCGGCACGGCGATAGACGCGACCTGCGGCAGACGCACGCGTTCCGTGATAATCTGCGACAGCGGTCATGTAGTGATGTCGGCACAGACGCCGGAAACAATTTCAGGGAAAACCTCCGCCGAGGACGAAGAATAAGTATTTTAAGGAGTAATATCATGGAAAAGGGTCTGCTTTTTGTAGTATCCGCACCCGCAGGCTGCGGAAAGGATACGATTCTGGAACAGCTGTTCAGGACTGCGGAAAATGTCGGATATTCAGTATCCGCGACCAGCCGCGCTCCCCGCGAGGGCGAGATCGACGGAGTGCATTATCACTTCCGTACCCGCGAGCAGTTCGAGCAGATGATAAAGAACGAGGAGGTCCTCGAATACACCGAATACTGCGGCAATTACTACGGTACTCCCCGCAGGGCGGTAGAGGATATGCTCAGCGCAGGCAAGGACGTTATCCTCAAGATCGAGGTGGAGGGCGCAATGAACATCAAGCGCCTTTTCCCGGAGTGCTGCCTTGTGTTTATTCTTCCGCCCTCAATGCATGAGCTGGAGCGCCGCCTGAGAAAGCGCGGCACCGAGACCGAGGAGAAGATAATCGAGCGCACCGCGCAGGCACGCGAGGAGCTCAAATTCGCGGAGAATTACGATTACCTCATAGTTAACGGCGAGCTTGAAAAGGCAGTTGACGACCTACGCAGCGTTATTTCGGCTGAAAAGCTCCGCAAGGGGCGCCGCATGCCGCTTCTCCAGGCTCTCAGAAACGAATGACAGAAGCTGTTCAGGCGGCCGTTGAGGGAACTGCGTACAGCTTTGACGCGCTGTTCACCTATCTCGTCCCGGACAGCCTTTCCGGCAGGATATCCGCGGGAATGCGTGTGGTCGTGCCGTTCGGCAGGGGCAACAGGAGCCGCGTGGCTCTGGTGTTCGAGGTCTCTCCCGCGCCGGAGGACAGGTCGAAGCTGAAATACATCAGCGCCATTGCCGACAGCGAGCCGGTTATTTCCCCGGAAATGATAAAGCTCTGCCGCTGGATAAGGGACAACACGTTCTGCACCTATTTTGACGCATTCCGTGCGATACTTCCGCCGGGGCTGAGCTACACGCTCCAGTCCCGCTACGAGCCGGTGAACGGCTTCTCCGGGGAGCTCACCAGACCGGAGGAGGAGCTTCTCGGCAAAATATCCGGGCTTCGTGAGCGCTACTCTGCGGAAGCCGCCGAAAAAAACGTGCTGAAATCCCTCATCGACAAGGGCGCAGTACGGGAATCCGAGCTGCTGAAGCGCCGCGTCGGCGATGAGACCACGCTCATGGTCAGGCTTGCAGATCAGCCTGAGGACGCAGAGCCGCCGAAGCTCACGCCCAAGCAGAAGCAGGTGATAGAGTTCCTGGAGGAAAACACCGCGGCTTCCGTGCACGAGGTGTGCTATGCGCTGAACATCACGGCGGCGGTAGTGAAGCGGCTTGTTGAAAAGGGAATACTTGAGGAATACGAGTATCAGGTCTTCCGGCTGGAATCCTCCGGCGGGGCGACCGAGAGCCCGTCCGACATAGTTTTTTCCCCGAAGCAGCAGGAGGTCTACGACGGACTTCTTGCATTGATGAACCAGGACGCGCCGAAATGCGCGCTCCTGCGCGGGATCACGGGCAGCGGAAAAACTTCCGTTTTCATTCGCCTGATAAACGAGGCGGTCAAGCAGGGGAGATCCGCGATAATGCTTGTCCCGGAGATATCGCTCACGCCGCAGATGGTCGGGAAATTCCGGCGGCTGTTCGGCGACGAGGTCGCGATACTCCACAGCAGCCTTTCCCTCGGCGAGCGCGCGGACGAATACACCCGCATAAAGACCGGAAAGGCTCATATAGTCGTAGGAACCCGCAGCGCGGTTTTTGCGCCGGTGCAGAACCTCGGCATAATCGTCATTGACGAGGAGGGCGAGGGAACCTACAAGTCCGAAAGCGCTCCGCGCTACCACGCCCGCGATATTGCAAAGCAGCGCTGCTTCTGGCATGGAGCATTCCTGCTGCTTGCCTCTGCAACTCCTTCGCTGGAGAGCTACTACAATGCCAAGACCGGGCGGTACAGCCTTTTTGAGCTGGACGAGCGTTATAACAACGCAGTCCTGCCGGAGGTCTTTATCATTGACATGAGGATCGAGCAGCAGAACGGGAACCACTCCGCGTTCAGCATGCCGCTCATCGAAGAAATGCGGACAAATCTCGAACGCGGCGAGCAGTCGATCCTGCTCCTGAACCGCCGGGGTTATCACACAAGCGTCCGCTGCGCCACATGCGGAAAGGCTGCGGAGTGTCCGAACTGTGCGCTTCCGCTGACCTACCACAAGGCAAACAACACCGTTACCTGCCACTACTGCGGATTCACACGGGCGCTTGCAAAGGTATGCCCGTTCTGCGGCAGTAAGTTCATGGTTATGAAGGGCACAGGCACACAGCGCGTCGAGGACGAGATCTCCGAGATCTTCCCGAGCGCCAGGATACTCCGCATGGACGCGGACACGACCGCCGCCAAGAACGCATTTGAGAGCAAATTCAAGGCATTTGCGGCGGGGGAGTACGACATAATAGTCGGAACCCAGATGATAGCAAAGGGGCTGGACTTCCCGAACGTCACGCTTGTGGGAGTTCTGAAAACGGACAACAGCCTTTATGCAGGAGATTTCCGCGCATACGAGAGGACGTTCTCGCTGATAACCCAGGTAGTCGGGCGCGGCGGGCGCGGCGGAAAGCGCGGCAGGGCGATGATACAGACGTTCACGCCTGACCATTACGTCCTGAACCTTGCCGCAAACCAGGACTACCCGGATTTTTACAAGGAAGAAATAGAGCTGCGGGAGGCTATGCTCTACCCGCCGTTCTGTGATATAATAGTTGTTGGCTTCATTTCGCTGGTGGATAAGGATTGCAGCGCGGCGGCGCTGAGATTCCGTACCATTCTGGAGGAGAAGCACGCTGAATGCTCGGAAATGCCGCTCATTATACTGGGTCCGGCACGGAACGTCATCAGCAAGGTAAACGGGCGCTTCCGCTGGCGGCTGATACTGAAATGCAGGAATTCCAGCCAGCTCAGGAGGCTGGTGGAGCAGTCGCTGAAACAGGCGGGCACAGAAAAGCAGTTCAGGGACGTGACATTCTTTGCGGACTTGAACGGCGACCCGTGATACAGAAAGGATAGTACAAATGGCATTAAGGCAGATAGTGAAATTCGGCGAGGATATCCTCCGCAAGAAGAGCAGACCGGTCACGAACTTTGACGAGCGTCTGTGGACGCTCCTTGACGACATGGCGGAAACCATGCGCTCCAAGGACGGCGCGGGTCTTGCGGCTGTTCAGGTGGGAGTTCTCCGCCGGGCGGTGGTTATCGACGTCCATGACGAGCACGGACTGATCGAGCTGATAAATCCGGAGATAATCTCCGAGGAGGGCACGCAGACCGGCGGCGAGGGCTGCCTTTCCGCCCCAAACGTCTGGGAGGAGGTCGAGCGTCCGAACATCGTGACCGTGAAGGCGCAGGACAGAAACGGCAAGGAATTCACACTCACCGGGAGCGCGCTGCTTGCAAGGGCGTTCTGCCACGAGATAGATCATCTTGACGGTATTCTGTTCATCGACCACGTTAAGGATGACAGCGTACCCGGTCACAGGGACGTAACGGCAAAGTAAGTTAAGCAGAAAGAGGTACAGCAATGGCGGTTCTTGATATATTACAGTTCGGGGACGAGCTCCTCCGGCAGAAGAGCGAGGAAGTCACCGAGTTCAACGAGGAGCTCTGGGCGCTGCTCGACGACATGGCGGACACCATGTACGAAGCGGGCGGAGTAGGTCTGGCGGCGCCGCAGGTAGGCGTCCTGAAGCGTGTTGTGGTCATCGACACGGATGACAAATACGGACTTATGGAGCTTGTGAATCCTGTGATAGTCGCGATAAAAGGAAAACAGCACGAGCCGGAGGGCTGCCTTTCCTATCCCGGAAAGAGCGGATATGTGGTGCGCCCCGCAAAGGTGAAGATAAAGGCTCAGGACCGCTACGGCAGGAAAAAGGTGTATGTGGGCTCCGGGCTGCTGGCGCGCGCATTCTGCCATGAGACAGACCACCTTAACGGCATTCTCTATTCCGACAAGGTAGACGAATGGGAGGAGGACGAAGAATGAAGATAGTATTTATGGGCACGCCGGTATTTGCGCTGTCCTGTCTGGAGAAGCTGATCGAAGCCGGGCATGAGGTCGCTGCGGTATTCACCCAGCCGGACAAGCCCAAGAACCGCGGCAAGCAGATACAGATGACCCCGGTCAAGGAGTGCGCGCTGAAGCACGGGATAGAGGTCTATCAGCCGCTCAGCCTGCGTAAGGGCGAGGACGCGGAGACCTCTCTTGAGGTGCTGAAGAAGATCGCACCTGAATGCATAGTCGTTGTGGCATACGGACAGATCCTGCCGGAGAGCATTCTGGAGCTGCCGAAGTACGGCTGCATTAACGTGCACGCTTCACTGCTCCCGATGTACCGCGGAGCAGCTCCTATCCAGCGCTGCATTCAGTTCGGCGAGAAAAAGACCGGAGTCACAACCATGTACATGGCGAAAGGTCTTGATACCGGCGACATGATCTTAAAGGACGAAATGGATATCCCGGAGGACATGACGGGCTCCGAGCTCCACGACAGGCTTGCAGAAATGGGCGGAAAGCTGATAGTCCGCACCCTGGAGGAATTAAAGAGCGGCACCGCGCCGCGTATTCCGCAGGAGGGCGACACCTGCTACGCTTCTATGATAAGCAAGGAGGAGCTCCTGATAGATTTCACGAAGCCCGCGGTGCAGGTCAGGGACTTTATCCGCGCGATGTCCGCGGCTCCCTGCGCGTACACCATGCTTGACGGAAAGCGCCTGAAAGTTTACGGAGCGAAGCTCTCCGCGAAGAATTACAGCGGACAGCCCGGCGAGATAGCCGACCCGGATTCTTTCGCAGTGATGTGCGGAGACGGCGCGCTGGAATTCACTGAGATACAGGCGGAGGGCGGAAAGCGCATGGACGTACAGGCTTATCTCCGCGGCAAAAAGCCTGCAAAGGGAACGATCCTCGGGTAATTCCCGCCGTAAGGAGCATACTAATTACCGTAATTCTCTTGAACGGAGGTATTTTTATGGTACAGATGTTGATTTCAGCAGCGGCTCACAGAGCCAACTTCCTCAGTGTGAACTACACGACCGCGTATTTCCTGTGCATAGCAGCGTTTATTTTCGCACTGATATGCTCGGCAAACGTGAAGTCCACGTTCAATAAATACAACCGAATATGCAGCAGACGCGGCATTACCGCCGCTGAAGTCGCAAGGCTGATACTCGACCGCAACGGGCTTTACAATGTGCAGGTGGTACGCATAAGCGGAAGCCTCACTGATAATTACAACCCGAAAACGAATATTGTTTCGCTGTCTGAAAGCGTTTACGACAGCACTTCGCTTGCGGCGATAGGCGTTGCGGCGCATGAATGCGGACACGCGGTGCAGCACGCGCAGGGATATGTTCCGATAAAGGTGCGCTCCGCGGTTTTCCCGCTGGCGCAGATAGGCTCCTCAATGTATTTCATAGTGTTCATTCTGGGGCTGATTTTCAGTTTTGAGCCGCTGGTTGACGCAGGAATAATCCTGTTCCTGTTCGTTGTGGTGTTCCAGCTGGTTACTCTCCCGGTGGAGTTCAACGCTAGCCGCCGCGCAATGCAGACGATTAGCAGCGAGGGGATACTTGAGCAGGACGAGCTCTACGGCGCGAGAAGGACGCTCACCGCCGCAGCCATGACTTATGTTGCAAGCCTTGCGGTCTCTTTCACTCAGCTGCTCAGGCTGCTGGCGGCGCGCAACAGACGATAAAGAATTAAGGAGGACTGGCTGATGGCAGACCCACGGCTCACAGTCGTAAAAATGCTGATGAAGATGGACAGCAGCGAGGCCTATTCAAATCTCCTGCTCGACCATGTATTCAATGAATCCGACCTCAGCGACCGCGACAAGGCGTTTGCGGCGGCGTTGTTCTACGGAGTCCTGGAGCGCAGGCTCACGCTGGACTACGTCATCGAAAAGAACTCGAAGATACCGTTTGCGAAGCTTGACCCGGCGGCGGTTCAGATACTCCGCACAGGGCTGTATCAGCTCCTGTATATGCCCTCCGTTCCGGAGAGCGCGGCAGTCAACGAAAGCGTGAAAATGTGCAAGAAGCTGAAATGCTTCTCGGCGCAGGGTTTCGTCAACGGAATGCTCCGTAGCTTCATACGCGGCGGCAAGAAGATAAGCTACCTCGGAATGGCGCCGGAAAAGCGGCTGTCCGTTGAGTATTCCTGTCCGGAGTGGCTCACGGAGAAGCTGCTGAACGAGTACGGCACGGATTTCGCGGTAAAGGCGCTGAAAGCCTCTGTTGGCAAACCGCCGGTATACGCCCGTGTGAACACCTTAAAGACCACGACTGAAAAACTCCTTGCAGAGCTGGCAAAGCACAAAATAAAGGCGGAGGCCTATCCTGGTCTTGAGAACTGTATCCGGCTGGAGAGATCCGGCGACATTGAGAAATGCGCCCCATTCCGGCAGGGAATGTTCCATGTTCAGGACATATCCTCGCAGCTCTGCTGTCTGACGCTGCGTCCGGTGATGAACGAGACCGTGCTGGACGTCTGCGCCGCCCCCGGAGGAAAGAGCTTCACTCTCGCGGAGCTCATGGGGAACAACGGCAGACTGTACAGCATGGATATACATGATATGCGCGTCGGGCTTATCGAGGACGGCGCTGCAAGGCTCGGAATAAAGATACTCACCGCAATGCAGAATGACGCCTCCGTGTTCAATGAGGAGCTTCCGCAGGCGGACAGGGTGCTGTGTGATGTTCCGTGCTCCGGGCTGGGAGTTATCCGCAGAAAGCCGGAGATAAAGTACAAGTCCCCGGAGGAATTTGCGGGACTGCCGGAGATCCAGTACAGGATACTGGAGACCTCCGCGCGGTACGTCAAGCCGGGCGGAACGCTGGTGTATTCCACCTGTACGCTTTCCCGCTCGGAAAACGATGATGTTGCCGGGAAATTCGCCGGGCAGCACCCGGAATTCCTGCCGATAGTGCAGCCGGTTCCGTTCGCTGCGGCTGCCGGCGAGCCCATGAGGACATACTGTCCGGACGAAAACGGCGGGGATGGATTCTTCACCGCTTCCTTCCGGAGGGTCAAATGACAGATAGAGAGGCTGAACCGATTGAACGAGCTTGAAAAAATAGACATCCTTTCACTGACAAAGGAGGAACTGACCGCCGAGATCACCGCAATGGGTGAAAAGGCGTTCCGCGCAAAGCAGATTTACGAGTGGCTGCATATAAAGAAAGTCAGTGATTTTTCTCAGATGACCAATATTTCTGCACAATTCCGTGAGGAGCTGGCAAGAAAATTTTGTATAAAACACCTAATTATCAAAAAAAGACTTGTATCGGCGCTGGATAATACGGTAAAATATCTTTATGGACTGCCGGACGGCGAGGCAGTTGAAACGGTGCTTATGGAATACAAGCACGGCAACAGTCTGTGCATTTCCACGCAGGTCGGCTGCCGCATGGGCTGCCGTTTCTGCGCGAGCACGATCGCGGGATTCGTGCGGCATCTGCTGCCGAGCGAAATGCTGCTTCAGGTCATCGAAACGGAGCGTGACAGCGGCAGGCACGTTGACAGTATCGTGCTTATGGGTATCGGCGAGCCGCTCGATAATTACGACAACGTACTGAAATTCCTCACGCTGATGAACAGCGAGGGCGATGGCATGAGCCTGCGCCACATCTCGCTTTCCACCTGCGGAGTAGTCCCGCGCATATACGATCTCGCGGAGCTCAAGACCGGGCTCACGCTCTCAATTTCGCTCCACGCGGCTACCGACGAGCGGCGCAGCGAGATAATGCCGATAAACAGAAAATATCACCTTGACGAGCTTATGAAGGCTTGTCGGTATTACTTTGACAAGACCGGGCGCCGTATCAGCTTCGAGTACTCGCTCATCGAGGGCGTGAACGACACGGAACAGTCCGCGCAGGAGCTTATAAATCTCCTTGGCGGAATGCTGTGCCACGTCAACCTTATTCCCATAAATGAGATAAGGGAGCGCGATTTCCGCAAGAGCCGCTCTGTGGAGCGCTTCCAGAAGCGCCTTTGCGACGCCGGTATAAACGCCACGGTACGCCGCACTCTCGGAGCGGACATAAACGCCGCCTGCGGACAGCTGCGCCGCGATGACGGGATGAACGAGCAGGGCGGCACCTCTGACAACACGACAGGCGGTGAGTTATGAATATATACAGCAAGACTGACATAGGACTGAAGCGCGAACAGAATCAGGACTGCGTATGGAGCGAAATGCTTACTGAGGGAGCCTGCGCCGCAGTACTCTGCGATGGAATGGGCGGAGAGACTCATGGAGAGCTGGCCAGCAGGATGGCAGTGGAGATAATCTCAAAGCGTATCCGGGAGAACTTTTCGGAGCTGATGAGCCGCAATACCGTGCGCAATCTGCTTATTACGGCGGTGTCGGCGGCAAATTCCGCGGTATCGGATGAGTCGGCGCGGCATTCCGGCGCGGTAATGGGTACGACCTGCGTAGCCGCGATAGTTTCCGGCGGCATGGCGTATATCGTGAATGTAGGCGACAGCCGCTGCTACCACCTGTTTTCTTCTGATGACAGCGACTGTATTCAGCAGATAACCCGCGACCACTCACATGTGCAGGACCTTGTTGACCGCGGTGAGATAACCGCAGAGCAGGCGCGCAATCACCCGGACAGGAGCAAGATAACCCGCGCGATAGGCGCTGAAAGCCTTGTAACTCCTGATTACTACGAGGTAGAGCTCAGCGAGGGAGAAATGCTGCTGCTGTGCTCGGACGGGCTTTCATCCTATGTTGATGATATGGATATCCTTGATATCTGCTTTGAAAATCCCGCTGAGGACATCTGCGGTGCGCTCATCGACCGCGCGAATGCAAGCGGCGGACACGACAATATTTCCGTGGCGCTTGCGGCTGTGTAATAAACATTACAGTTTGATTACAATTTTTGTGTGGCGGTTGACATTCTGAGTGCAATATGGTATTATATTAAAGACATAGATGTATTCAGACTACTGTGCTTCCATACGGCGCAGACGTTGTTTAATATATGGTATGGAGAAATGGCGGAGCATTTATGGACAGTAATATCGGAAAGAAGCTCGATGGCAGATATGAGCTGCTGGAGCTTATCGGCGTGGGCGGAATGGCGGATATTTACCGCGCCCGCGATATAGTTGAGGACCGCATTGTTGCTGTAAAAATTCTCAAGACTGAATTTGCAGGCAGCGAGGAGTTCCTCAGGCGTTTCAGGAACGAATCCAAGGCGATAGCGCTGCTTTCTCACCCGAATATCGTAAAGATCTACGATGTCGGATTCACGGACAAGGTGCAGTTCATCGTTATGGAATATGTTGACGGCATCACCCTGACGGATTACATCGAGCAGCAGGGCGTACTTAAATGGCGTGACGCCGTGCATTTCACGGTGCAGATACTTAAAGCGCTCCAGCACGCGCATGACCGTGGGATAGTACACCGCGACATAAAGTCCAGCAATGTCATGCTGCTTGCTGACGGAACCATAAAGGTCATGGATTTCGGTATCGCGCGCTTTAACCGCGAGAACAACAAGACGGTTTCCGAAAAGACCATAGGCTCCGTGCACTACATCAGCCCGGAGCAGGCGCGCGGCGATATCACGGACGAGCGCAGCGACATCTATTCCGTAGGCGTAGCGCTGTATGAAATGCTCACCGGCAAGAAGCCGTTTGACGGAGATTCCCCGGTTTCCATTGCGCTCATGCACATGCAGAGCACTCCCAAGAAGCCTACTGAGCTCAACAGCACCATTCCCGAGGGTCTGGAGCAGATAGTTCTCCGCGCGATGCAGAAGGATCCCGCTCAGCGCTATCAGACAGCCGGCGAGATGATAAAGGATCTCGAGGAGTTCAAGAAGAACCCCGGCATGATCTTTGAGTACAAGTATAATTCAACCGACGGCACCACCAAGTACTTTGACCGTCCTATTCCCGCCGCCGAGCAGGAACGCACCCGCCGCAGGCAGGCAGCGAAAACCGAACCGGAGGACGAGGACTATGATGAGGACGAGGAGGACGATGACGACGAATACGAGGAGCGCCGCTCCCCGCTGATACCTATACTGTTCGCAGTAGGTACGGCGTTCGTTATCGCGACCGTGTTCCTTGTAATGACGATAGTTTTCAGAAATCTGAACGTCACACCGGATCAGGTAAGCTCCGTAATGGGCGTGAACAGCGGTTCGACAGTCAGCGTTACTGACAGCAACGAATTCCTTATGCCGAATCTTGTCGGAATGACATGGGACGAGGCAAAGTCGCAGTACTCCAGCGTGATGACGCTTGTTCCCCAGCAGGAATGGAGCGAGGTCACAAAGGACCAGATCTTTGACCAGGAGTTCCCGGAGGGACGTAAGGTAAAGATAGGCGCAGAGGTGACCGTTAAGGTCAGCAAGGGTATACGCACGGTCGAGATCCAGGATCTCGAGAACCTGACCGCTTCCGTTGCTGAGAGCAAGCTCCGCAAGGACGGCTTCAAGGTCAAGAAGACCTATGACGAATCGGACGATATCGCCAAGGATTACGTTATCCGCACCGAGCCCGCAGCCCATGAAATGGCGGAGCAGGGCAGTACGGTAGTTCTGCTGATAAGCAGCGGACCGACCAACACCGGCGTATTCGTGCCCAAGTTCGTTGATCTGCCGCTGAGCGTTGCCCTCCAGAGAGCCGAGGAGTATCACCTCAACGCAACTATCGAGCGCGTTGACTCCGAGGACGTTGAAAAGGACGTTGTAATGGAGCAGAGCATTGAGCCGCAGAGCCTCGTTGACCGCGACACTGAGATAATCCTCAAGGTAAGCACCGGCGAGATCTCCGAAAAGACCAGAAAGCTCACGTTCACACTCCCGAAGAAGGCTTCCGGCGAGTTCGAGTTCAGATACTTCGTTGACGGAGTACTTGACGAGAGCGCAAGCCAGACCCTCGATGTTGGTCTTGCGTCCAGCAAGACGCTGAGCTACGAGGTAAAGGGCAAGCCCGGCGAGACCAAGGTGCTGATAGTTAAGGTAACCTCCATTGATACCGGAAGAACCGGCACCTACATGGAGATCACGGTCAACTTCCCGGAGGACGGAAGCAAGGCTACCGCAGAGGACATTGTATACAGCAGTGTATTCAGCGAGCTCCAGGAGGCTGATTCCGAGCCTACCATTGACACTAACGAGCCGGAGATCCCGGTCGTATCCGAGGAAGTGTCCGAGCCTGAGCCCGAGCACACAACAAGCTCATCCCACACTGAAACTGAACCTATTGAGCCGGATCCCGGCATATCTGTTAACTGATGACAGGGGGTAATGATATTTCTGCTGAATATCATCACGGAATAATTACAAAGGCAGTCGGGGGCATCTATTATGTAGATGCCCTTTCGGGCGTTGAGGGCGAGGGTGTTCCTACCGGGCAGAGTTTCAAATGCGCAGCCCGCGGGATATTCCGTCAGGACGGCATAAGCCCCAGCACCGGCGACCGCGTTATAGTGGAGTGCCAGGAGAACCACGAGCCGCTTATCTCAAAGATACATGAGCGCCGGAATTTCCTGATAAGACCGCCGCTTGCGAATCTTGACGGCATAGTGTTTGTGATAAGCTGTGCTGACCCGGCTCCGAACAGGTTTATCCTGGATAAGCTGATAGCGATAGCCGACAGCAAGGGTATCGAGCCGATGATAGCTTTCACGAAGCCTGATCTGAAGCAGGAGGACGAGCTTGCGGGCATATACCGGAACATAGGAATACGGGTCTGCATGGTGAATAATCTCACCGGAGAGGGCGCAGAGGCTGTCAGGGAGTTTATAAACGGCAGAATTACGGCATTCATCGGGAATTCCGGAGTTGGCAAATCCAGCCTGATGAACTCGCTTTTCCCGCAGCTGGGGCTTGAAACCGGGGTCACCAGTAAGAAGCTGGGCCGCGGGAAGCACACAACGCGGCAGGTTCAGCTTTACCGTCTGTGGGAGCTTGACCCGGCTGTCACCGGATATGCGGCTGATACCCCCGGATTCTCGACTGTTGATACGGAGCGATACTGCCGTATTCCGGCGGACGAGCTGGACAACAGCTTCAGGGAGTTCGGCAGGTTTGCTGAGAAATGCCGCTTCACGGACTGTGCGCACATAAAGGAAAAGGACTGCGCGGTGAGAGCTGCGGCAGAATCCGGCGAGATCGCAGGATCGCGCTATGAGAGCTACCTCAGAATGTACGAGGAAGCAAGCAAAATAAACGACTGGGAGTGAGCCTGTGTCAAAAATATGTTCAATAATCTGCGGAGCGCCTGGCGGCGTTCTGCATGAAAAGCCGGAAGGGCTTGTGATATGTGCCGACAGAGGGCTGGATATCGCGATTTCAGCCGGAGTAGTTCCAGATATAATAGTGGGTGATTTCGACAGCGCGGAGCACAAGCCGCCGGAGGGAATCAGGGTCATAAAGGTTCAGCCCGAAAAGGACGACACCGATACCATGCTTGCCTGCGAGACCGCGATCAGCGAGGGCTGCGATGAAATACGGATGTACTGCGCACTGGGCGGCAGACCGGATCACTCAATTGCGAATATACAGACTCTGGAGATGATGAGGCTGCGTGGCGTTAACGCCATGATACTGACTCCGAACGACAGAATATATCTTGTGCATGAGAGTGAAGCCCATATACCGAAATTCCATGGGTATGTGTCGGTGTTTTCCTACGGTGAGACATGCATGGTCAGCGAGTACGGAATGAAGTACGGTCTGATACGCTACCGCCTTGACAACGCCTACCCGCTTGGCGTAAGCAACGAGGTCGCGGACGACATGGGAAGGATAATAGTCCATGGCGGCACAGCGCTTGTAATTGAACACAGAGAATAAAAAAATCTCCCGAAAACCGGGAGATTTGAGACCGGCGAAAAATCCCCTAAAGGGGCTTTTCCGCCGAACATCCCAGACGCGCGCACTCATTGTCGGCTTTGCCGACAATTCGCACACTTGCTGGGATAGAAGTATTTTTTGACCCGGCAGAGCTGGGTCAAAAAATGGATTTCAAAAGCCCGCTTCGCGGGCAAAATTTACTTTTTCGACAAGCTGAAATCTCCCGAAAACCGGGAGATTTTTCTGTTTAAGCAGCTGTGTCTGAATTGTCTGAAGTGTTCGCGTCAGGCGGGGTATCTCCGTCCGGGCGGTTCGTATCATCCGGCTTTCCGGGACGCGTGAAATCCGCGTTGTTGCCTGTATTTCCTCCCCACGGTCCCTTGTCCTGCGCCCAGCTTCCGAACCCGGAGCCGCTGGCACCGCCGCCTGCTACGCCGTCTGTCGCGGTGACCATAGCAATAGTTTCATCATCTGCGTGTACGGTGTAGGTCTTTCCGCTGACAAATTCAGAAGTGGAGAATATCAGCGATTCGCATTTCTTGGGAGTAATAGTGCTGATTATCACATTACCGTCTGCGTCACGGACATCAATGGAGCTGTCTGCGGAAACATCTGCGTATATTGATATGCACGGCTGTGAAAGAGTGCTTGGAGCCTGCGCCATTCTGCTTGAACCAAGCGCGATAAGCGTGCCCCCGCTCATAGCAAACGACATATCGTAATCCAGAGCCCCGTCAGCGCCGCTTGTCGGACCGAATACCACCAGGGTGCCGCCGCTCATGGATATCGTTCCGTTGGAATCTATCCCGTCGCCGTCCGCATTAGAGGTTATGCTTCCTCCGGAAATCGAAATATACGGAGTTATATCGTTTGTATCGCTGTCGCCCGCGTTCAGACCATCGTCCGTGGCACGGAGTGAAATAACTCCGCCGCTTATCTCGATTTCGCAGGCCTCGAGCCCCTCGTAACTTGTGCTGATGTTGATTTCTCCCTTTGTGACAGTGAGAGTCTTGTCTGCATGTATTCCGTCATCTCCGGAAGAAAGCTCGAAGTTTCCTCCGTTGATCGTTATTGTTCCGTTTGAGTGCACCGTGTCGTCTGCACAGTCGGCCCTGATAGTTCCGCCTGTGATGTTTATGGAGCTTCCCGCTTTCAGACCCTTCATGCTTTCAGCATTGCTTCCGTCTGAGCTTGTGAGTTCGCTGAAATCGAACCCATCGCGGCCGCCGTGGAAATCTCCCCACTGATGACCTCCGCTGCTGGTGTGTTCAACGGACGCGCTTCCGCCGCCGGTGGTGATTTCAATGGTTCCTCCGGAAATGTTCAGGTCTGTTTCCGCCTGGATTCCGTCATTTCCGCAGGTCAGGTCAAGAGTGCCGCCGGAAATGGTTATGCAGCCCTTTTCAGGGTCGGAGGAATTGGTTGACTTCAAGCCGTCCAGACCGCTGTTCACGGTGACGCTTCCTCCGGCTGCCAGCAGGTAATCCTTGCCGATAAGTCCGTCCTCTGCGGCTGTCACGCTGATAACTCCGCCGCAGAGCTTGAGACCGTCCTTGCTCTTTATTCCGTCCTTGTATACGCCGTTTACACTCAGCGTGCCCGTTCCGTTTATTACGAGCGTGTCCTGCGAGAACACAGCAGCCCCGGTTTCTTCTGCGGTCTCGGCGGGGTAGCCGTTTCCATCGGAAAGCGTGTTCGTGCTGCCATTACCGAGCGTGATCGTCAGCTTGTCGGCTTTTTTGCAGTATATTGCAGGACCTGTCGTGCAGGTGAGCTCCAGACCTTCCAGCACAATGAATACGTCGTCGTCCTTGCCGCAGTCTATTATGAGCTGTCCGTCCGGGCAGCTGCCGCTGAGGTAATAATATCCTGCCTTGCTTATGGTGACGACTGTGCCGTCAGTTGACGCGCCGCTGCCGGAAACTGCCGCGCTGTTCTCAGAGAATCTTATCGCGCTGCCGGATTTTGCAACCGGCGTCATATCCTTTTCGCTGGCGGTGTGGTAGCTTGTCTGCATTTTCCCGGGAGAATCAGCAGTTTCGGTGAGCTGAGCCGGTGAAACGTCCTCCTCGGTCATCGTCCCGGAGGAGGCAGCGTTATTGCTGCATCCTGTATTGACTGATATTGCAAGTGAACAAAGCGCCGCAAGCGCTTTAATGCCAGATCTCATAAACAAACGCTCCTTGTATTGCCTTAAATCAGAGTAAATCGCAGTTTTCGGGCATATTTCCGACAGATATCGTGAGATTTCCGTTTCGTGCACGCAGCTTGTCGATCATTTCCTTTTCACGCGAAGGATCTTTTTCGGTTATTTCGTATCGGAGGTCGAAAAGCGTGCCCATTGCGGTGGTCTTGACCTGCGTAAGTTCGCAGCCTGAAAGATATTCGCTGAATATGTCGTCGAAAATCCCGTTGTAGTCGAGATTTTCAGGAATTGTGATCCTCAGCTGCTTTTTCCGCTGGGAGTTCCTGAAGCAGGGAACAAAGCTCAGGACTGCGAAAACCGCGCCGATGCATACCGCGATAAGCGCCGCAAATCCGAGATAGCCCATACCCGACGCGATACCAATGCACATCGTATAGAAGATGTAGCAGATATCCCTGGCAGAGCCTGGCGCAGACCGGAACCTCACGAGGTTGAACGCGCCCATTACGGCAATCCCCGCGCCGACAGAGCCATTCACCAGCATAATGACCGCCTGGACCAGTGCCGGCAGTATTATCAGCGTGACCATCATGCTCCTGGACGCGCGCCGGTTTTTCAGCCGATAGAGAAGCGCCGCCAGAAGTCCGAATGCAAGCGAGGCTCCGGTGCATAATACCGCGGTGAGCGGAGATAATCCGTCAGCGGGAATAATCGTATCAAACATATTATGTTTCACTCCATGATGAAATTATTGCCGTCAGCGGCGCACAGCCGTTCGCGGTAGACTGCTCCGTACTTTGAGAACGAGCCCTGGTAAAGCCCGAGTTCCGAAAGGACGGCGGTAAGCTCCAGCGGGACTGCGGAGGCTGTCTTTATTTCCATGACGCTGTAAGGCTGCCCGGCGATCAGAATTCCGTCCGTGCCAAGGCGCGGGTCGAGCCTGTCCGTTCTGTACCGCACATTGCTGTCGATAGTCAGCCGGAGCTCATGGTCGCGCTCCGAAAAAAAGGCACGGCGGTCATAGAACAAAGCTGTGCGCGGCTTCAGCCCGTATCTGCCGATAAGCCAGCCTATTTCGGAGAGCACCTGCTGATTGTTGTAGCCCTCTGTCTGCGGGAGTATCCCGGAGCCGAGGTATTCCATTGCTTCCCGGCAGGGGAGCTCCGCGCGGCGTTTGTAAACTATGCCCTCGAATTTCTTCTTTATCTCCAGGAATACCGCGGAGTCATCGGAGGGAACGCCGTAAGCCCGCAGTCTCAGCTTCTCCTTGTAAACAGGCTTGTCGAGCGAGGTGCGGATAAGGATATCGTCGTCGCTGTCGCAGTAGAGCGAGCTTATCGTCTGCCCGGAGTATCTGTCCTCCTGCATGAGCGGGTAGATCCTGCGGAGAAGCTCCGCCTCTTTTTCCGCGGTAAGGATAAATTTGATTTCGTGCCGCCTGAATGTGTTTGCGTAAGCCAAAATTTCACCGCCTGCCGCCTTTGCAGGTCACAGCGCCGTAAGAAATCCGTGCCGCTCCGCCTGCTTTAGTCATAGTAAAATTATATAGCATTAATGTGAAAATTATATGATAAATGCCAAAGTATTTCCGGCGTTGTGGGAAAAATATATGCAGAGAAATTGTGCAATTCGACAGATGCTGCAAAAAAGACTGCCGATAAAGGCGTATAAGCGTCCTTGTCAGCAGTCTTGAAAGTATTTTGAGTTCCCTGATTCCGACCGAATTTACAGCAGACGGGTCATCTGGGAATTACTTGATATCGCCTATATACATAGAATCGCCGAAGGAGAAGAACCTGTATTTCTCCTGTACTGCGACATCGTAGGCGTGGAGCGTTTTTTCCCTTCCCAGGAATGCGCTGACAAGCATTATCAGCGTGCTTTCCGGCAGGTGGAAGTTCGTTATCAGACCGTCTATCACCTTGAATTCATAGCCGGGGTAGATGAATATTCCGGTGTCCTGCGTAAGTATCGGGGAAGAGGAGCCGGTAAGCGGCGCGGCGCCCTTGTCTGCTTCAGTGGGCGTGAAAAGCTCCGGTCTGAGTCCCGCCGCGGATTCAAGCGTGCGGCAGGATGTGGTGCCTACCGAGATGACGCGCCCTCCGTTTGCCTTGCAGCGGCGTATTTTCTCGGCGGTTATCTCCGGGACTGAATAGTGCTCGACGTGCATTTTGTGGTCGAGAATATTGTCCTCCTTTACCGGACGGAAGGTCCCAAGGCCGACATGAAGCGTAACGTAAGCGGTGTCCACGCCCTTTTCCCGGAGCTTAGCAAACACGTTTTCAGTGAAATGGAGCCCGGCGGTGGGAGCCGCGGCGGAGCCGGTCTCACGGCAGTAGATCGTGTTGTAGCGGTCCTTGTCCTGGAGCTTTTCGGTGATATAAGGGGGGAGCGGCATCTGACCGATCCGGTCGAGAATATCGAAGAAGTCTCCCTCAAATGAGAAGCGCACAAGGCGGTTTCCCTCGTTCACGACGTCAAGTATCTCGGCGGACAGCCCCTCCGGGAAATCAACGACAGTACCGGGCTTCAGGCGCTTTCCGGGGTGCACCAGGGTCTCCCATTCGGTGAGGCTGAGCCGTTTCAGCAGCAGGAACTCAACGTGAGCGCCGGTACCTCGCTTGGTGCCGTAGATGCGCGCCGGAAAAACCTTGCTGTCGTTCATCACAAGCAGGTCACCCGGACGAAGATAGTCGCATATATTATAGAAATGGTCGTGGGTTATCTCGCCGGTGGCGCGGTCTATCGCCATGAGCCTTGAACTGTCGCGTGGCTCCACTGGGGTCTGCGCGATGAGCTCCTCCGGGAGCTCGTAGTTGAAATCTGATTTGAGAAGTGTCATAATTTGTGTTCCTTTTCGCATATTTTTGATAGCATGATAATATTGTACCATAAATCGCGCGATAAATCAATTTTTCTGCATTGTGAATTATCAACAAATAATGCGGTTTAATTGAAGAATATTTATACGAATGGGGGTTGACAACAATGCACTTATGTGATAAAATAAATAAATAGCAGGGGCTGAAAGCCCCGGGAGCTGATAGAGGTGCGGGAATGAAAAGTAGCGCTGTCCCCAGGGTCTGCGGAGACCGGCAGTGCGAAAGGCTCACCGCCGAAGAATGCATATTCCGCAAGTGTGCATATCTGGCTTTGCACCGAACAGGTACACGGCTGTCATCGGTCTGATGGAGTGCTATCGCAAGTATATTACGATATTGCTGTTACAGCCGATGAAGTTCCGCCTCATCGGCTTTTTGTTTAGGGCAATACCGCACAAAGATTGTGCGTGTATTGCGCAGTCAGATTTTTCATCAGATTGTACAATGAGGACGAAGCAAGGCTGACGCCTTGCTAGGACGAATTGTGCAAGATGACGGAAAAGATGCAAGCAAGACACGTGCAAAATCCAATAAATGGTCTTTGCGCGGTGTTGCCTTAGTTTTCAATTTCAAAAAGAGAAAGGATCAACACAGTCATGAAAGAAAAGTACAATGTCGGTATAATCGGCGCAACAGGCATGGTAGGTCAGCGTTTTGCCACCCTGCTTGAAAACCACCCGTGGTTCCACGTAGTTGCTCTCGCAGCTTCTCCCCGTTCTGCCGGCAAGACTTATAAAGAGGCAGTCGGCAGCCGCTGGCTCATGGATACCCCGATGCCCAAGAGCATGGAGGACATCGTTATCATGGACGCTGCCGCTGACGTAGAGAAGATCGCCTCCATGGTTGACTTTGTTTTCTGCGCTGTTGACATGAAGAAGGACGAGATACGCGCCCTTGAGGAGAAGTACGCAAAGGCTGAGTGCCCGGTAATGTCCAACAACTCCGCTAACCGCTTCACTCCCGATGTTCCTATGATAATCCCTGAGGTAAACGCTGAGCACGCAGCGATCATTGACGCTCAGAAGAAGCGCCTCGGCACAAAGCGCGGCTTTATCTCCGTAAAGTCCAACTGCTCTATCCAGAGCTATGTTCCGGCTCTCTCTCCGCTGAGAAAGTTCGGCATCAAGAATGTGCTCGCTACTACATATCAGGCGATTTCCGGCGCAGGCAAGAACTTCGAGACATGGCCTGAGATGGTTGACAACCTTATCCCGTTCATCGGCGGCGAGGAAGAAAAGTCCGAGCAGGAGCCGCTGAAGGTATGGGGCAAGGTAGAGGGCAGCGAGATCGTAAAGGCTCAGTCCCCGCTGATCACCACACAGTGCCTGAGAGTTCCGGTTTCCAACGGTCACTTCGCAGCAGTATTCGTAAACTTCGAGAACAAGCCCTCCATGGACGAGATCAAGAAGATCTGGGCTGAATACTCCGGCGAGCCGCAGGCTCTGAAGCTCCCATCCGCACCGAAGCAGTTCATTCACTATTTTGAGGAGGAGAATTATCCGCAGGCTAAGCTGCACCGCAACCTTGAGGGCGGTATGGCTATCTCTGTCGGCAGACTCCGTCCTGACACACTGTTTGATTACAAGTTCGTTTGCCTTTCTCACAACACGCTGAGAGGCGCAGCAGGCGGCGCTGTTGAAATGGCAGAGCTCCTTGCAGCCAAGGGCTATCTGGACTGATCATTCCGCGAAAGGAACGACCATATTATGAAGAAGACTATTTTTACCGGCGTAGGCACGGCTATCGCCACCCCCATGAACGCTGACGGCTCCATTAATTACGATGAATTCGGCAGAATGCTAGATTTCCAGGTAGAGAACGGCGCTGACGCGGTCATCGTATGCGGCACCACCGGTGAAGCCTCCACAATGCCTGACGAGGAGCACCTCGAGTGCATCGGCTACGCTGTGAAGAAGATCGCGCACCGTATACCGGTCATTGCCGGAACCGGCGCGAACGATACCGCCCACGGCATCAGGCTTTCCAGGCGCGCTGAGGAGCTTGGCGCAGACGCTCTGCTCCAGGTTACGCCTTACTACAACAAGGCGTCCCAGAGAGGTCTGGTAAAGCATTTCACAGCTATCGCGAACAGCGTTAAGATCCCGATAATCCTGTACAATGTTCCCAGCCGTACAGGCGTGAACATCTCCATTGACACATATAAGGAGCTTGCAAAGGTTCCGAATATCGTTGCTACTAAGGAAGCAAGCGGCAATATGTCCCTTGCGGCGGAGATCGCAGCCTACACCGACCTTGATATCTACTCCGGAAACGACGATCAGGTAATGCCGATCCTTTCCCTTGGCGGAAAGGGCGTTATTTCCGTTACCTCTAACCTCATGCCGAAGGAGAAGCACGATGAAGTCGCTCTCTTCAACGCAGGAAAGCAGGCTGAGGCGCTGGAGATCCAGAAGCGCATTCTCGCTTTTGAGAAGGCTCTGTTCATGGACGTCAATCCGATCCCTGTAAAGGAAGCCCTGAATATCATGGGCTTTAAGGCGGGCGAGTGCAGACTTCCGCTGGCTTCAATGTCAGAGGAGCAGGTCGCAAAGCTGAGAAGCACAATGGAACCTCTCGGACTGGTTGGCGCGATAAAGTAAATAATGCGGGCGGAATGCGGAATACATGCTTCCGCCCGATATACTAACTGGCATTGCTGCAAAAATCTGAAAGGAATTACAAATGACTAGAATTGCAATAACAGGCGCCTGCGGAAAGATGGGCAGAGTCATCGCCGGTCTGGTCGAGCAGCGCAGCGACTGTGAAGTCGTTGCCGGGATCGACCTGCTCGGTGAGAAATACGCTGATTTCCCGGTGTACAAGAAGGTTTTCGACCTTCCCGAGAAGCCCGATGTGATTATTGATTTCTCGCACCCGTCCGCGCTTCCCGACCTGCTGAGCTACGGAAAGATGAACAATGTCCCGCTGGTGCTTGCGACAACGGGCTACACCGATGAGGAGCGCAGCCAGATAACCGCTGCGGCTTCGCAGATACCGGTGTTCTTCACGTTCAATATGTCACTCGGCATTAATCTGCTGGTGGAGCTTGCGCGCAGGGCTACCCAGATACTCGGCGACCAGTTTGATATCGAGATAGTTGAGAAGCACCACAACCTGAAGAAGGACGCGCCCTCCGGTACGGCAATAATGATCGCCGAGGCAATAAACGAGGAGCTCGGCGGAAAGGATCATTTCGTATACGACCGCCACAGCGTAAGAAAGCCGCGCGGCAAGGACGAGATAGGAATGCACGCTATCCGCGGCGGCACTATTGTCGGAGAGCACGATATAATTTTCGCAGGACACGACGAGGTCATCACGCTGTCGCATTCTGCGCAGTCCAAGGAGGTTTTCGCGGTTGGAGCGGTCAATGCGGCCGTATTCCTCGCCGGCAGACCCGCCGGACTTTATGCAATGTCTGATCTTATCAAGGAGGGCTGACAATGAACATCACAGTAACAGAAAACGTATCAGCGGTAACTTTCAACAACGTACCGCTCTACAAGACCATTATGGAGGACACCCTGACCGCAGTTGCCGAGGCAGGCATCAACATCGACATGATATCCATGACAGCGCCGACCTCCGAACGCTTCGGCTTCGGGTTCACACTGGACGATGACGATATGCCGAAGCTCCTGAGCGTAGTAAAGACGCTCAAGGACAAGCATAACATCACCCCGATGATAAACAGCGGCAACCGCAAAATCGTAATCAAGACCGGCGAAATGGAAGCCCAGGCAGGATTTGCCGCAAAGGTATTCAACCTGCTCAATAAGATAGACGCGATGATACTTCTGATCACGACAGGCGTTGACGAGATATCCGTGCTTATCCGTGAGAGCGATGGCGAGGCAGCTGAAGCAGGTCTGAGGGAGCTGTTTAAGTGAGTATCCTGAATTTAATAGCGACAGCTGCTGCGACCGCGGAGGTCTCAACTCATGAGAGCACTCTGAATGACGCAGTTCAGGATCTTGTGGACCACCCCGAGGAAACTGTATCAAAGGTCGGCGAGTTTTTCCAGAACCTATTGAACAGCATAGTTCATGCGGTACCTACAATTATTCTTGCCGTGATAGTGCTTATAGTCGGACTTATCGTGTGCAAGCTGGTACTCAAGGTGCTCGGCAAGGGGCTTGACCGCTCCAGACTCGACCTCACCGTTACGAATTTTGTCAAGCAGTGCTGCAAGATAATCCTTTATGTTCTGCTGATAACCGTTGTTCTTTCAATGCTGGGTATCCCGGCGACATCTGTTATCACTGTCATCGGTACTGCCGGCGTTGCGATAGGTCTGGCACTCCAGAACAGCCTTTCCAATGTCGCGGGCGGAATCATGCTGATGATAAACAAGCCGTTCAAGATAGGCGATTACATAGCCGTTTCCGGGGTCAGCGGAACGGTAAAGCAGATAACCATTCTGTACACAAGGCTGGATTCCGATTCCAACCAGGCTATATTTATCCCGAACGGTCAGGTTTCCGGCGCGGTAGTCACCAATAACAACGGAAACGATATCCGCCGTGTTGACCTGAAGATCTCCATAAGCTATGATGATGATTTCGCAAAGGCTCAGCAGGTGATAACCGAGGTGCTGAAGCGCAACGGAAAGGTGCTCAGCAATCCGGCTTCCACTATCAGAATGCTGGAGCACGGTGCGAGCGCTATCGTTATCGCGGTGCGTCCGTGGTGCAAGGCGGGAGATTACTGGGACGTGTTCTTCTCCGTCACGGAGGATATACGTGCGGCGTTTATTGCAGCTGGTATTTCAATTCCTTACGATCAGCTTGACGTACACGTTGTTAAGGATTGATCATCTTAAAAAGAATCTGTCTCGGCATGCTGGGACAGATTCTTTTTCTTTTTGTTAAGAGAATAGTCCAAAAAACACTTGAACTAAAACAGGATTTGTGGTATACTAAAATAGAGTAAATGTGTTTATCTGAATATAGGAGGGTAGATATGGAAAAGAAGAACAGCAGACCTGTCGGCTCCATAAAGGTATCCGACAGTGTGATAGTTAAAATGGCTGAACTCGCAGCGGCTGAGATAGACGGCGTATACTGCCGCGGACAGGCTCCCGCTCCCGCCGGGACAAAAGCGAAGGTGTTAGGTCCGGTCCGCGCGAAGCTCGGTAATGAAACCGCCGAGATACACGCTGATATCGTGGTAATGGAGGGCTTCAATGCCGTGAATGTTGCTGAAAAGGTGCAGCAGAGCATAAAGTCAGCAATCCAGAGCATGACAAACTTTACGGTGACAAAGGTTGATGTGAACGTTGCCGGAATCAAATTCAAGGAGAGCGCTGAATAAGCGCACAGGAGAGAAAATGGAAGAAAAGCTCACAAGAAGAGAAGTGCGCGAGGGCGCATTCATCATACTTTATCAGACAATGTTCGGTCAGTCCGTCAGTGAAATAACCGAGGCGGACGAGGAAGCGTTCGACCTCGCAAGAAACAACGAGACTGACGCGATCGTTCACGGGGTTCTCGCACATGACGAGGAGATCACCGGGATAATCGCAAAATACAGCACCACGAGGTCGGTTGCGCGTATTTCAAAGGTGAACCTTGTTATTATGAAGATCGCAATCTATGAAATAAAGTACAACGACAAGGTTCCGGGCGCTGCCGCAATAAACGAGGCGGTAGAGCTCGGCAAGAAGTACGCATACAAGCAGGACTGCGGCTTCATCAACGGCGTACTTAACTCATATCTCGAGGAATTTGAGAATGACAGGGACTAAGCCTCCCATAGTAACTGTAACGCAGGTGAACCGCGTGGTCGGAATGATTATCGGCGGCGACAAAAGGCTTGCTGACGTGGCTGTCCGCGGGGAGATCTCAAATTTCACGCGGCATTACAAGACGGGACATCTGTATTTTACGCTCAAGGACGAGCAGACGCAGCTCCGCGCTGTGATGTTCGCCGGGAACGCGGCACATCTGGAATTCGACCCGGAGGACGGGAACAAGGTTATATGCTTCGGCGCGGTAACGGTTTACGAGCCCGGCGGAGTATACCAGATAAAGTGCCTGGATATGCAGCCTGACGGCGAGGGCGAGCAGGCGCGCGCTCTTGAGGAGCTGAAAAAGCGTCTTGCGGAACAGGGTCTGTTCGACCGGAAGCGTCCGCTCCCTGCAATGCCGAAATGCGTTGCAGTCGTGACGTCAGCGGGGGCTGCGGCTCTCCAGGACGTGATAAATATTATTTCGCGCCGCTATCCGATTGCCAGGCTTATAGTCATTCCGGCGAAGGTCCAGGGCGAGGGAGCTGACCTCTCGGTTGCGGCAGCGATAAACCGCGCGCAGGAGACTGATGCTGACGTGCTGATTTTCGGCAGGGGCGGCGGTTCCGCGGAGGATCTCAGCGCTTTCAATTCCGAGGTAGTCGCGCGGGCGGTGTACAACAGCCGTATTCCGACGATCTCGGCAGTGGGTCATCAGACGGATTACAGCATCGCCGATCTTGTCGCCGACAGACGCGCTCCTACTCCGTCAGCGGCGGCTGAGCTTGCTGTTCCGGAGCTAGGCGTTATTACCGCAGCTATTGACGGTACCATGCAGCAGATAGGCAGGAATGCAGCGCGTCGGCTGGACGACAGCAGCCGCGTTCTTGAAGCGAAAATGGCGCTTATCACGGCGCTTTCCCCCAGAACCAGGCTGAACAATTCGGAGCAGCGCCTTGACGAGCTTTCCGCACGTATCAGGACTTCCGTTCATACCAGGCTTGACCGCGCGGAACATTCGCTCATGGCAAGCGCCGATATGATCTCAGCGCTCAATCCGCTGGCGGTACTGTCGAGGGGATATTCCCTCACGAGCGGGGAGGGCGGCGTGGTCACGAGCGCTTCGCAGCTCAAGCCCGGCGATGAGATAACCGTGCGGTTCTCGGACGGTTCGGCAAGGGCGCGGGTCGTTGATACAGAGTAGCTTTCCTTTTTGGAGGTAATATATGGATTTTGAAAAGGCTATGAGCCGGCTTACGGAGATATCCTCAAAGATGAACAGCAGCGAGCTGCCGCTTGAGGAATCCATGAAGCTTTACGCAGAAGCGGTTCAGCTTACGAAGGAGTGCCGCGAATACATCGACAAGGCACGTCTCCGCATTGAGCAGCTTGAAGCAGCTGAGTGACCGGAGGAAAAATGGACAAGGAAACAGTAAAAGAACAGCTGCGTGATTACGCAGAAATGACTGAACGCGCGCTGGAGCAGTATCTCCCGGAGCGGGATTGCCTTCAGAAGAATGTGATACTCGCTGCGCGGCACAGCCTTACCGCCGGCGGGAAACGCCTCCGTCCGGCGCTTGTCATGGAGTTCACAAGGGTATGCGGCGGCGAGCCTGAATGCGCTCTCCCGGTGGCATGCGCTATTGAGATGATGCACACATTCTCGCTGATACACGATGATCTTCCTTGCATGGACAACGATGATATGCGCCGCGGCAAGCCAAGCTGCCACAAGGCTTTCGGAGAAGCAAACGCGCTTCTTGCCGGAGACGCACTTGCGATACTGCCGGCAGAAATAATTGCTAAGGCTGGATTAAAAGGAACGATTTCGCAGAGCGCTGCGCTGAAGATAATTTCCCTGCTTGGCGAGCAGGCTGGCGTCTACGGCATGATAGGCGGTCAGGTCATTGACACGGAAAACGAGGGAAAGCAGCTCCCGGAGAACGTTCTTCTGGAGATGTACCGCATGAAGACGGGCGCGCTTCTGGAGTTCTGCTGCCGTGCCGGAGTTATCGCGGCGGGCGGCGGCGCTGACCTCCAGCTTGCTGCCGGAACCTACGCAAGAAAACTGGGGCTTGCATTCCAGATAATAGACGATATCCTTGACGTGACCGCCGATGAGAAGCTCCTTGGCAAGCCGGTCGGCAGCGACAGGGAGAGCGGAAAATACACCTATGCCTCAATAGCCGGACTTGAAAGAGCCCGCGCCGAGGCTGCGCAGCTCACCGAGGAGGCTGTTCAGGCGCTGGAAGTCTTTGACGACAGGGAGTTTTTGGTTGGACTCACGCGGCTCCTGCTGGAAAGAAATTACTGATCCCCGGAGGAAGTACGACAAATGAACATATTTATGGCTAATCCCACGATAACCGTGGGGTTTATATCGTTTGTTTCGGCGCAGATAATCAAAACTGCGCTCTATGCGATAAAGCAGAAGACCTTCAATCCGGAGCGTATAACCGGTGCCGGCGGAATGCCGTCGTCGCATTCCGCTCTGGTTGTTTCGGTGGCGCTGTACCTTCTCCGGCTGGAGGGCTATGGCAGCACCAACTTTGCGCTGGCGATGATAATGCTGGGCATCGTCATTTATGACGCACTGAGCGTGCGCTACAACGCAGGGCTCCACGGAAAGGAGCTTAACAGGCTGCGCAAGGTCATTGACGAGATGGATGATGAGATATCACGTCTCAGCGGCGAAGAGCGCGATGAAAAGCTCGATGAAATGTCCGACCGCAAGGAATTCAAGGAATTCCTTGGACACAAGCCTATCGAGGTGCTTGCCGGAGCTCTTCTGGGAATACTTATCGCGATGGTTTTCCCGCTGCCGGTAAAATAAAACTCCTGCCAATGGCGGCATTCGGAGGCAATAATGATATTAGACGATGAAATAAATCACGACAGAATTTCGAACATGACTCTGCCGGAGCTGAAAGAGCTATGCCGTGAGCTGCGGCGCTGCATTCTGACCACGGTGTCCGAAAATGGAGGTCATCTTGCCTCCAACCTCGGCACTGTTGAGTTGACAACGGCGCTGCATTTTGTTTTTGATGTCAGAACAGACCGGATAATCTGGGACGTTGGACATCAGGCGTATGCGCATAAGCTGCTTACCGGGCGTTACTCTGATTTCGGTACGCTCCGCACCATGGGCGGCATTTCCGGCTTCACCAGGAGGAGCGAATCACAGGCGGACGCGTTTATTTCCGGGCACAGCAGCACTTCGATCTCAGCGGCGTTCGGCATAGCTTCCGCCATGAGATTACAGGGGAGGCACGGCAGCGTAGCTGCGGTGATAGGCGATGGAGCCCTCACCGGCGGTATGGCTTACGAGGGTCTCAACAACGCCGGGAAGAGCCTTGCTCCGCTGGTGGTGATACTCAACGACAACGCGATGTCCATTTCCAAGAGCACCGGAGCGCTCGCGCGGTACCTGGCGCATATCCGTTCCACGAGAAAATATTACTGTGCCAAGGAGCACGTCAAGTCGCTGCTTTCCGCCGTGCCGATAGTGGGGGAAAGGCTGGAGCATACCCTGCGCACGGCAAAGGGGCTCATAAAAGACGCAATATACGACAGCAGCAATATGTTCGAGAATTTCGGGTTCCAGTACATCGGACCGGTAAACGGGCATAACCTGGAGGACCTTATCGAGGCTCTGTCAGTTGCCAGAATCATGCGCCGCCCCTGCGTAGTCCATGTGTTCACGAAAAAGGGAAAAGGCTGGCGCCCCGCGGAGGAAAACCCCGGGGAATACCACGCAGTTACGAAAAAAAGCTCCCTGGCCGTTTCGGAAACATTTACGGACGCTTTCGGAAAGGAGCTGGAGCGCCTGGCTAAGTCCGACAGCCGTATATGCGGAATAACCGCCGCGATGAAGTACGCTACGGGCATGAATTACTTCAAGAATTCCTGCGGCGAGCGTTTTTTTGACGTTGGAATAGCCGAACAGCACGCCGTGACATTCGCAGCTGGTCTGGCGGTGGAGGGAATGATTCCGGTTTTTGCGGTGTACTCAACGTTTTTACAGCGCGGATTTGACCAGATCGTGCACGACTGCGCCATTGAAAAGACCCATGTGGTGTTTGCGATAGACCGCGCCGGGTTCACCGGAGAGGACGGCGAAACGCACCAGGGTATTTTTGACGCAGCCATGCTTTCCTCCGTGCCGAACACCACGGTGTTTTCTCCGGCAGGCTGCGAGGAACTCCGGCTGTGCCTGAGCGAAGCGCTCTACAACACTGAGGGAATCGCAGCGGTTCGTTACCCGAAGGGTGGCGAGCCGGCGGTCGTTATCCAGCCGCAGACCAGATACGACCACTCCGGAAAACGCGGAAGGACCCTTGCAGTGGGCTACGGCAGACTTTCGGCGGAAATGACGGCGGCTGCCCGCGAGGCGTCTCAGCGCGGCGAGCCCGTTGACTGGCTAAGGCTGGTGAGAATATCCCCGCTCCCGGAGGAAGCTCTTGAAATAGCCGCTGCGTACGAGCGTATCGTATTCTTCGAAGAGGGAATATTGCAGGGCGGCATAGGCGAGCGTTTCGGCGCTGCACTGCTGGAGCGCGGGTATTCCGGCGGATTTGAGGTCGTTGGAGTTGACAACAGATTCGTTCCTGCCGGGACTGTGGCGCAGCAGCTCCAGCTGTTCGGGCTGGACAGGGCGTCCATGACCGCAAGGCTGGCAGAAAATTCCGGAGGAAGCCATGCGACTTGATGTATATCTTACAGAAAAACAGCTCTGCAAAAGCCGCACGGCGGCGCAGTCGCTCATAAAAAGCGGCGGCGTCCAGCTGAACGGCGTGGTCTGTCAGAAGCCCTCGCAGGAGGTCGCAGATACCGATAAGGTCGATATAATCGGGGAGCAGCTCCGATACGTCGGCAGGGGAGGTCTGAAGCTCGAGGGTGCAATAGCGCATTTCGGTCTGGAGCTTTCCGGTGCGGAGTGCATTGATATCGGCTCGTCCACCGGGGGCTTCACGGATTGTATGCTCCAGAACGGGGCTGCAAAGGTCTACGCTGTGGACGTTGGCAGGGATCAGCTTGTTCAGAGCCTGCGTGACGATCCCAGGGTAATTTCAATGGAGCAGACCGATATCCGGACTGCGGAGCTTCCACAGGTGGATTTCATCGGTACGGACGTGTCGTTCATCTCGCTCCGGCTGATCATTCCGCATATTTACCGCCTTCTCAGAGCAGGCGGGGCCGCGGTCGCGCTGATAAAGCCGCAGTTTGAGGCGGGAAAGTCCAACCTCAGCAAGAACGGGATAGTCCGGGACGAAAAAATACGCCTGAAAATATGCCGCGAGACAGCGGAGTTCGCAGAGGAATGCGGATTTGAAGTCGCAGGAACTGCTCCGTCTCCGATAACCGGCGGCGATGGAAACGTTGAATATCTGTTGTGCCTGAAAAAACGCTGAGCGCGGAGGTAACTATGACTGCTGAAAAAAGTGTGATGATCTCATATAACCGCCGTGACGTGAAATCCGTCCGCATTGCAGAGGAGATCTGCGCGGAGCTCCGTTCGGCGGGATTCACGCCGTATTCCCTGAAATACGACGACGGAAAGAGTGGCGGACTGCACGGCGCGGACTCCGCAGAGAGCGGCGAGGGCAGCGTCTGCATGATAACTGTGGGCGGCGATGGCTCGATAATCTCGCATGGAAAGCTGGCGGCAAAATGGGGAATACCGCTTCTCGGCGTGAACACAGGCCGGCTTGGATTCATGGCGAACCTTGAGCCCGCTGAAATAAAGCGTATCCCGGATATCCTGCGCAGCGAGTTCAGGGTCAGCCGCCGTATGATAATGGAGGCCTCGATAACCTATGCAAACGGAGATTCCATGAAGCAGAACACCCTGAACGATGTGGTGGTCTCCCGCGACAGCAAGTCTAAGCTGCCGGAATTCTGTGTGTACTGCGGCGAAACCGAGGTGTCAAGGCTCCGGGCGGACGGCGCGATATTCAGCACGCCGACCGGTTCGACTGCGTATTCGCTTTCAGCCGGAGGCCCTATAATCGACCCGGCGCTCCACTGCATCGAGTATACCGCGCTCTGTCCGCATTCGCTCTTTTCCCGTCCGATGATATTTTCAGCGGAAAAGGAGGTCACCCTGCGGGTGAAGTCCTATCAGAACAGCCGGGTGACGGTAAGCTTCGACGGCGACAGCGGATATCCCTTTGACGAGGGCGATGTGCTTACGCTGAGAATGGGCGGCCCGGATCTTCAGCTCATTGAGATCGGCGAGGGATTCTTTGGTTCCGTCAACCGTAAGCTGATGCAGCCGCTGCGTTAATGGGGGAAATATGGTACAGGATTACAACGATTTCTGTGAGCAGCTGCTCCGGGCGGGATTTTCACTTGGCGGCGGCAGCGACAAGGGAATATACGCGATAGTCCCGTTCGACTGGACGGAGCAGCCGGCTGGAACTCCGGTGAGGTGGCATACCGGCGAGCCGGACACCGACCCGTGGGAGTGGCGCATGCGCGTCCTTGAGGAGCGCAGCGACATCGCCTATGCAAAGCTGTTTTTCCGCGGAAGCGGCTATATCACGGAAGAGTGGTACCCGTATTTCCTGGCGGTGCGCCGTCAGGGAATGACATTTGAGGAAGCCTGGGAATCCGGCAGGATATCCGAGCTTTCCCGCAGGATATACGCCGCCGTAAGGGAAAACGGACGGGTTCCGATGCACGAGATAAAGCGGCTTGCAGGACTTCACGGGGAAACCTCCGCGCATATTGAGAAAGCCATGACCGACCTCCAGACGGGAATGTTCCTGACGATTTGCGGCAGGCAGCAGAAACGCAACGCTTTCGGCGAGCTTTATGGCTGGAGCAGCACGGTTTTCTGCACTCCGGAGGAATTCTGGCATACGGACGGCTTCACGGAAATTCCGCCCGACGAAGCGGCTGAGAGGATACGCTCACGCGTCCTGGAGCTGAATCCGGAGGCGCAGGAGCGGAAGATAAAGAAGTTCATCTACGGTTGAGAGGTGCGGCATGGATAAGAAACAGCGTCAGCGGCTGATACTCAAGATAATATCGTCTCAGGAGGTCGAAACCCAGGAGCAGCTGGGAGAGCTCCTGGAGGAAGCAGGCTGCCAGACTACCCAGGCAACGGTTTCCCGCGATATGCGGGAGCTGAAAATACGCAAGGGCATGTCCGAGGACGGCGTGAACTGTTATTATTCCCCGGAATTTGAGAATCCGCCGGAATACAGCAGCGTATTCGCGCAGGCTGTCCTGTCGCTGGACTATGCAATGAACACGGTGGTGATAAAATGCCGCCCGGGGCTCGCGAATGCCGCCTGCGTTGTACTTGACGAGGAGGACCTGGGATTTGTGGTCGGTACTATAGCCGGGGACGATACGATTTTCGTGCTGACCAGGACTGAAAACCATGCTGTGCAGCTGCTGGAGCTGCTCAGGAAGATGATGACGAGATAAGGAGAATGTCGCTTGTTACGGGAGCTTTCTATTGAGAATCTGGCTGTTATCGAAAAGGCGTCTGTTGAATTCGGCAGCAGCTTCAATGTCTTCACCGGCGAGACCGGCGCCGGAAAGAGCGTCATAATCGGTGGAATAAACGCGGTGCTCGGTGGCAGGACTACCAAGGATATCGTCAGGAGCGGCGCGCCTAAGGCGGTCATTTCCGCGCTGTTTGACGACATTTCGGAGCGCGTCCGCGGCAAGCTGGCAGAGCTTGGATTCTCAGCGGAGGACGGCGAGCTGGTGCTCATGCGGGAGATAACCTGCGATGGAAGAAGCAGCGCCCGTATAAACGGCAGGGCGGCGACTGCGGCTATGCTGCGCGAGGTCGGCGAGCTGCTGGTCGATATTCACGGACAGCACGAAAACCGTATCCTGATGAATACGGACAACCAGCGGCAGATACTTGACAGCTACGCGGGATTATCCCGGGAGCTGGAGGAATACCGCGCGGAATTCCGCAGCTTCTCGAGGCTTTCCCGCCGACTGAAAGAAATGCGCGAGGAGAACAACACCCGCGAAATGCGCATGGCTCAGCTCTCTGCGATATGCGAGGAGCTTGAGGAGCTCGGGCTTGATTACGGCGAGGGCGACCGCCTTGAGGAGGAACTCCACAGGATACGCAGCAAGGCGCAGATCCAGGGAGCACTGCTCACCGCGAACAACATGCTAAACGGTGAGGAAAATCCCGGGGCGATAGACCTGGTGCGGCAGTCGATGAACGCGTTCGCGCAGGCGGGGGCTGTGCTTCCGGAGGCGGACGCGCTCTACAAGCGGCTTGAGGAGCTTCTTCCGGAGCTTGAGGATATCAGCAGCGAGGCGGCTTCAATGGCGTTCAGTTCTGACGACAGCGAGGAGCGCGAGGCGGATATCGCGGACAGGGTCTCCGCAATGAAGCACGCCTGCCGTAAGTACAACATGGACGCGGACCAGCTGGTTGATTATCTGGAGGAATGCCGCCGGGAAATAGGGCAGCTCACGGGACTGGACGGCGAGATAGACAAGCTCACGCAGGAGCGCCACGAGCTTGCAGGAAAAGTCAGGGGCATGGCGGAGGAAATAAGCGCAAAGCGCAAGGCGGCTTCCGAGAAGCTGTCCTCGGATATCTGCGAGGTGCTGCGGTTTCTGAATATGCCGAATGTAACGCTGAAATTCGATGTACGCCCCGAAAAGATAACAATAAACGGTATGGACGAGGTTGAGATACTTATTTCCGCGAATGCCGGCGAGGAAATGAAGCCGCTCAACCGGACTGCGAGCGGCGGCGAGCTCTCCCGCGTTATGCTTGCTATAAAGAGCGTAATGGCAGAGGGCGACGACATACCTACAATGATATTCGATGAGGTTGACGCGGGAATAAGCGGAAGAACAGCCGCCAAGGTCGGGATAAAGCTGGCGCAGACTGCCGAGAAACGTCAGGTGCTCTGTATAACTCACCTGGCGCAGATCGCGGCTCTTGCGCAGACCCATATGCTGATTGAAAAGCAGACGGAAAATTCCCGCACCTACACGCGGATTTTCCCTCTCGACCACGAGGGCAGAAAGCAGGAGCTCGCACGAATAATGGACGGCGGGCTTACCGAAAGCGGACTTAAGGCCGCCGAGGAAATGCTGAGCAGGAAGGCGGAAGAATGAACGTCTGGTACATGCTGCTGATGTATGCGGGGGCGATACTGCTGGCGCTGGCGTTTCTTGCCGTTTCAGTGGTTCTCACGATGAACGCTGCCGTAAGGCAGAAGCCAGTCGGAAAGCGGCTGGCGCTTCTCATTGCAGCGGTTATATCCGCGGCGGCAGTGCTGCTGTTTACTTCATCGCATAAGACCTATTACCGCTTCTGCGACTGGACGGTAAAGGGCGGAAATATCCCGGAGGTCATCGGGCGGTACGGCGAGCCGGATATCGGCGCGTATACCGAGGGATGCCCCGGCAGGATAGGCTACTTCATCTATAAGGACGACGGTCCGGTAATGCCCGACCACCTGGAGCATTTTTAGGTAACCTCTAAAAAACGGGACACGAGCAGATTTCGTACATGACTTATATCAGATGCTAGGCGTCAAACCGCAGTAATACTGTATGTATTTCAAGGTTTGACAACGAAGCAGATGATATTAGTCATAGAAATCTGCCGTGAAGGAGGTTTTTAGAGGTTACCTTTACTTAATCGCTTTTGACGGGCAGGGCAAGGTCACTGATGTGGAGGACGGCGTAAGACCAGGCGGATGACGGAGGGCGCACATGAAAAAATCAGCATTCAGGAAGCTCATGGAAGGCGGGACTATTCTGTTCCTTGTGCTGACTGCGGCATCACTCGTCTGCTGGCTCAGCCTTGGATACGGTTTTTTTCTGACGCTGCTGATAACCTTTGCTACGTTTCTGTATCACCTGGCTATAAGGCTGGCAGTCGGAGCAATGCTCGAAACACTGACGGCAGGCGGGGTGAACTATAAATCGGCGTGGTTCCGGCAGAGCAGGCTTGAAGAAAGGCTGTACCGCAGGCTGAAAGTGCATAAGTGGAAGCTCAGGCTTCCGACTTACGTTCCGGAGAAGTTTTCGCTGAAAGAGAACACGCCGGAGCAGATCGCATCAAATATGTGCTGCGCTGAGCTTGTTCATGAGGTGAATGTCGCAGTAAGCTTTGTTCCGGTTATCCTGAGTATAATAATGCCGGTGCTGCGCGATACTATCCTGGTATTCGTGCTAACATCGGCAGCGGCTGCGCTGTTTGACGCGCTGTTCGTCATTATCCAGAGATACAACCGCCCAAGGCTGCTGAGAATGGCTGCGCATAAAAACAGGGCAGGCTCCCGCTGAATAATATAATGTCTGAAGTCAAGAATAAGGACAGATAAATTGAAAGGAAGTATCGTAATGAAGCAGCAGATAACGGATTTCATCTATTCTCACCGGGAAGATATGGTTGAGATGATAAGACAGCTGGTAGAGATACCGAGCGTCAAGGGGACGCCTGAGCCCGGTGCTCCGTTTGGCGCCGAGCCGCGGAAGGCTCTCGACAAAATGCTGGAGATATGCCGCAGATACGGCTTCGTTACCGGCTGTCATGATGATGTAATGGGAACGGCAGACTATTCTCCCGCGGGAAATGTCGGGCTGGGAATACTCTGTCATCTTGACGTAGTTCCTGCGGAACCGCTCAATTGGACGCACCCTCCCTTTCAGCTCACGCGCCGGGAGGGCAGGCTGTTTGGCAGGGGAGTAATCGATGACAAGGGTCCCTGCGCGGCTGCCCTTTGCGCACTGTGGTGCGTTAAGGAACTGGGAATCCCGCTGAAAAAAGGCGTAAGGCTGCTTTTCGGCACGGACGAGGAGAACGGTTCCGAAGATCTGGAGATATACCGCCGCGGGAATAAGCTTCCGCCGATGGTTTTCACTCCGGACGGCAGTTTCCCGGTCATCAATATCGAAAAGGGAATGATCCGTGCGGATATCTGCGGCAGTTATGTTCCAGGCTCAGTTGTGAGCTTCACGGGGGGCAGCATTCCGAATGCGGTTCCTGATAAGGCGGAGGCGGTCGTATACGGGATCGACTACGAGAAAATACGCGCGGCAATCTTATCGAATTCCACAGGCGCATTGATCACCACTGACCGCAATTCTGACGGAACGATAACGATACACTGTTCGGGAAGATCGGCGCACGCTTCCACCCCGCAGACGGGAGTAAACGCAGTTACTGCGCTTATATCGCTGCTCAACAGGCTTCCGCTGACAGACGGAGATCAGCGGGAGATATTCCGCGGTCTGGAGAGAATGTTCCCGTTCTGGGAAACAGACGGGCGCTCGGCGGCGTTGAAAATAGAGGACGATAAGTCCGGAGCGCTTACGCTCACATTCAGCAAATTTGCAATGAAAGACGGAAAAATCAGCGGCTGTATAGATATCCGCTATCCTGTCAGCGCAAGGCTGAGTGATGTTGTGGAGCGGCTTTCCGCCGCGCTTGAAAACGCCGGGGTGCATTACGGGAAAAACATGGAGGAAGAGCCTCACTGCGTGCCGGAGGACAGCGAGTTCGTACAGAAGCTGCTCCGGGTTTACAGCGAGGTCGAGGGCGAGCCGGGGCGCTGCATTGCGATAGGCGGCGGAACCTATGTCCACACGGTGGAGGGCGGCGTAGCGTTCGGGGTTGAGCGCGGCGATACTGACTACCATATGCATGGAAACGATGAGTTCATCACAGAGGACGAGCTCCTGCGGGACGCAGTGCTTTTTGCCTGCGCGATAGCGGATATCTGCGGATAAAGAAACGGAGCGGCTCACACCGCTCCGTTCAGTTTGTCGAAAAGGTAAATTTTGCCCGCGAAGCGGGCTTTTGAAATCAATTTTTTGACCCAGCTTTGCCGGGTCAAAAAATACTTCTATCCGCACAAGTGTGCGGTTTGTCGGCTATGCCGACAAACCGTGCGCGCAGAAGCGAAGCGGGGGACTTGGGCAAAGCCCAAAGTCCAGGGATTGTTCGGCGGAAAAGTCGCTTTAGTGACTTTTTCGACGGTCTCAACGGAGCGGCTCACACCGCTCCGTTTGGGTTATTCAGCAGGCATTTTCTTTATCCCGAACATGGCTCTGAGTATCCCGGCGAACAGCTTCGGACTTTTCAGCACAACGATCTTCATATGTAGCTCCTTTCACAGCTTCAGCAGGAATATACCTATTATGATCAGCAGGAATGCTACTACGAAAAGCAGCACTTTCAGCGAAAAGAATGAAATGCACATCACTGCGCCGAGGAACGCTGCGACCGCCAGTACTATGCCAAAGCCGCAGTTCTTACGGCGCCTTCGGTTCTTTCTCACGCTGTCACCCCCGATCGTTTTCCTGACCTACTATATTCGCAAGGGAGTGATAAGGTTACAGATTAATTTCAATTTTTCCCGAATAGTTACGGCAAGGTTACAATATAATTACAGTTATGTCATAATTGTTGACATGCGCTGCCGCGTATGCTATACTGAGTTACAGAAAACGAACGAGCGGCAGCGGCTGGTGTTTCTAGGGCAAAAGCCGTCCAAGCCTTGATATAGATAGCATGTCCCGCCGGAACTGAATCCCGGCGGGACATTTTGCACAAATAAAGCAGCTATATTTTGTTAATTCAGCTAATTTACAAAATGATCAAAATTACTTAAAATATAAGTATGGATAAAATATGATTTCCAAGCTGAAAGGATATAGATATGACTAAAAAAGCTGTGACCATGAGCGACATTGCCAAGGAAATGAACGTCAGCACCGTTACCGTTTCCAAGGCGCTCGGCGACCGAGACGGCGTAAGCGCGGAGCTCCGCGACCGGATAAAGCGCAAGGCAACGGAAATGGGCTACCGTGTTCACGCTGGCACCCACGGAGCCAAGGACGGGCTCACCTATAACATAGGCATAATCGTTGCTAAGCACTTCATAAGCGACGCGAGTTCGTTTTACTGGATAGTTTACCGCTATATCGTGGAGCTTCTCCAGAAGCAGAATTACTACGGAATGCTTGAGGTAGTCAGCGATAAGGACATCAATGGCACCCCGGAGGAAGTGCCGAATTCCGTGCTGGACCACAAGGTTGACGGACTTATAGTGCTTGGTCAGCTCTCAGAGGCGTATATAGACAGCCTCATGAGCCACGACCTCCCGACCGTTTTCCTGGATTTCTACGGCAGCCGCGAGGACGCTGACGCTGTGCTCTCAGACAGCTTTTATGGAGCGTATATGCTCACCAGCCACCTTATCGAAAACGGACACCGCCGCATTGGATTCCTCGGCAGCATAAGCTCCACCAGCAGCATTCAGGACAGATATCTCGGATATTACAAGGCACTGCTGGAGAATCGCATACCGCTCCGTCAGGACTGGGTCATCGGCGACCGTTCAAATGAGAGCGATATTTTCCCGGAGTTCAAGCTTCCTGCTGAAATGCCTACTGCATTCGTGTGCAACTGTGATGAATCAGCGTATAAGCTGGTCAATCAGCTCAAGGCGGCAGGCTATTCCATTCCGGACGATATCTCAGTTGTCGGCTACGATAACCATATCTATTCCACTATATGCACGCCAAGGCTCACCACTATTGATGTAAACAGCCACGTTATGAGCGCCGAGGCAGTCGAGATAATCCTCCACAAGATACGCGATGTGAACTACCGCCGCGGAAGAACCCTGGTGACCGGAAAGCTCGTCCGCCGTGAAAGCGTAAGGAACCTCAACGAATAAATAGGAAACTCCTCCGCGATTTGAGCGGAGGAGTTTTTTACTTGTGGTAACCTCTAAAAACCTCCTTCACGGCAGATTTCTATGACTTATATCATCTGCTTCGTTGTCAAACCTTGAAA
>CAKSLI010000013.1 GCA_934466475.1 uncultured Oscillospiraceae bacterium | reverse complement strand
GGTAGAGTGCGCCGAATGCGATGAAAGCCGACGAAGTAAGGCTGTATGCCTTACGAGGAGGTTTTCTGAAGCAGGCGATGTGCTATACACATTTTCACTCAAACAAGGGTTTTAGAGGTGACCATCAGACAGTAAGCGGCAGAACCGCCCATTACCTCCGTGGGCTCATGGAAAAGTGGACGGCGCCACCTGCGGTCTGTGGATAGTCAACAACTGGGGAGGTATAAAATATGGCTGAGAAAGCGGTCGCCCTCCGGCAGAGGGCGGCCAGTGAAAAGACGGCGGGGTTTGCCGCCGGTGCGATGTGGGCTGCCGGGGGGCTCCTCATGGAGCTTGGCGCCGGGACGGGCGCTGCGGGCTCCTCGGCGCTGGCGGCGGGAATACCGGCAGGCGGCGGAATATGGATATACGCGGGAGGAATAGCCGGGGCTCTCCTGCACGGAATACCCGGGTGCTTCACCGGAGTGGGGAGCCTGGCGATAGTCCTCGCCGGGAGGTTCATTCCAAGGGTGCGGCGATTGTGGGCGCGGTGCGTTATCCAGGGAATACTGGCGGCGGCAGCGGCGTTCTTCCCTGCCTGCGCGGAGTACCGCCAGCCCTCGGAGCTGTTAATGGGACTGATTTCGGCAGTGACCGCCGGGGTTTTCGCGGTATGCGTATTGCTTCTGTATGAGAGGATCTCCGTGCGGGGCTTCGACCCGGCGGACAGCGGCGACTGCGCCATTGCGGCGGCTGCGGCGGCAGTGGTGTTCATGACCCTCGGAAGGCTGGACTACCCCGCCTGCAACATCGGCAGAATGCTCGCTGGATTCCTGATACTCGCCGCGACCGACCGCATGGGCGCGGCAGGCGGAGCCGTCCTCGGCATTCCCGCCGTGTTCGGGCTGTGCGTTTCCGGCGGGACTGACATGGCAGGAGCCGGGGCGGTCTGCGCCGCGGCGCTCCTGAGCGTCTGCCTGGGCAGATTCGGAAAGGTGACCCGCGCGGTGGGCTTCCTGTTCTTCGGGTGCGCCCTTATCCTCGCGGGAGGGATAATCGAGGGTTCCTGGCGTATCTTCGCCGAACTTGCCGCCGCGGGAGCCGCCTACGCGCTTATCCCGCTCGACCGGCTCATTCCGCGGGAATCTGACGAGCAGGAGGGCTCCGCCGGGCAGATACTGCGCGAGCGCCTGTGCTTTGCGGCGGGAGCCGTTTCCGGCGTGAACTCCGGGCTGGAGGCCGCCGCCGACACGCTGGAGCGCCGCTATTCCGTCAGCCTGCCGGAGGTCGCGGACAAAGCCGCCGACAAATGCTGCCGGAACTGCCCGAATAATATGGTCTGCTGGGGGCAGAAATACGAGCTTTTCCACGCGGAATTCAACCGCCTGGTGAAGCAGCTGCGCTGCGGCGGGGAGCTCTCGGAACAGTCCATGTCGCCGCCTGCCGCCGCCGAGTGCATAAACCGCCCCGCCGTGGTCTCCGGAGTGCGCCGCGCCTACGAGCAGTATCTCTCCGCTTCGGGAGGTCAGCAGCATATCCGGGAGCTGCGCCGTATCTACGCTTCCCAGCTGTCAACGGTGTCTGAGATACTCTCCGACATGGGCGGAGCCGCCGGGAAGCTCCGCCCCGGAAGCCGCACCGCGGAGCGCCGCGCCGAAAAGGTCCTCGCGGAATGCGGGCTCAGCAGACCGGCGGCGTTCGTCAGCTTCACCCGGGGAGGCAGGCTCCGGCTGGAGGCATACGGCACCGGAGAGCTCACCGTTGACCGGGATTACCTCGGGGAACTGCTGATACGCGCCCTCGGACGGGAGCTCGACCTCCCGGAGATAAGCGGAAGCGGGCGCGTCCGCGTGACCGCTTCGGAGCGGGCGCTGATGTCCGCGCAGACCGGGGCGTTCCAGCTCAACCGGGGCAAGAACCGCGTCTGCGGCGACTGCTTCGACAGCTTCACCGACCCCTCGGGGGCGCTGTACGTTATCCTCTCGGACGGAATGGGCAGCGGCAGCCGCGCGCGGATAGACTCCACCCTGGCGTGCAGCATGGCGGCGCGGCTGATAAAGAGCGGGATATCCCTCAGCGCGGCGCTGGAAACGGTGAACACGGCGCTCATGGTGAAATCCTCGGACGAGAGCTTCGCGACCCTGGACATCTGCCGCATAGACCTCAATTCCGGGGAGTGCGTGATATACAAGGCGGGAGCCGCGCTGAGCTACATAAAGTGCTCGGATAAGCTGCTGCGGGCTTCCCTGTCGTCGCCGCCGGTGGGCTCCGGGGGGAGAGTGACGGTGCCTGCGCAGAAATTCCACGTTTCCGCCGGGGATATGATAGTCATGACCACTGACGGCGCTGTGCTGGACGATGTATGGCTCTCCAGGGAGCTCTCCAGGGAGGACCGGGGCTCCCCCGGCGAGCTCGCGGAGCGCATAGCCCGCGCCGCCAGGAGCGCCGAAAACGGAAGGGAGGACGATATCACGATAATCGTGGTCGAGATAGGGAGGTGAATTTGAGACCGTCGAAAAAGTCACAAAGCGACGGCTTCGCCTTACGCAAGTGACTTTTCCGCCGAACATCCGCCCTGCGCGCACGGTTTGTCGGCTATGCCGACAAACCGCACACTTGTGCGGATAGAAGTATTTTTTGACCCGGCAAAGCTGGGTCAAAAAATGGATCTCAAATGCCCGCTTCGCGGGCACCAGCTTGTCGAAAAACTATAAAATTTGCGCGTAGCGCTATCGTTTTTCGCTACCTTTTGCCGTGCAAAAGGTAGTGGGGGTGTGGGGGCAAAGCCCCCGCCACTCCGCACGGAGTGCGGCTTTACGCCCCAAAAAGCGCTAAAGGGGTGTGGGGGAAAACAAGAGTTTTCCCCCACAGTTTCTTTAAAACTTTAATGCCGTTGGTACTTTTTCGACAGTCTCATGCCCGCTTCGCGGGCAAATATGTTTTTTTCGACAAGCTGAATTCCGAATTTTTTGTCCCGCATTTCGGTATTTTCCCCTTTCTTTACACGCCTGTGTTTCATCGTTTACATAAAGTTGAAAAGTAATATAAATTGTGCACAAATTAACCCGCCTAAAAATAGCTAAAAACATGAAAACTCCACAAAACTATTGAAAAAAAATAGACGTTGTGGTACAATAAGTACAAGGAACAGAATGCCCTTGCAGGCATTTTTGTATACTTTTAAAGAGGAATCAGACAAGGAGGTCTTGAATAAATGGCTATAATCGTGCCGGAAAAGTACACGGTTCCGCTGTATCTTTTCCACCAGGGCGAGAATTCCCACGCGTACGAGTTCTTCGGCTCCCACCGCGATACGCAGGACGGCAAGTCCGGCGCAGTGTTCAGAGTGTGGGCTCCGAACGCGCGCACAGTCAGCGTTGTCGGCGACTTCAACCACTGGGACAGGGGCCGTCACCCGATGAACAAGATAAGCGACGGCGGTATCTGGGAGCTTTTCGTCCCCGGAATAAAGCAGTACGACAACTACAAGTACAGCATTGAAAGCCCGGACGGTCTTATCAAGCTCAAGGCCGACCCTTACGGCTATCACATGGAGCTCCGCCCGAACACCGCCTCGAAATTCTACGAGCTGGATGACTTCCACTGGACTGACCAGAAGTACATAGAAGAGCTCCACGCAAAGAATATCTACGACAGCGCCGCGAATATATATGAGGTGAACGCGGGCTCCTGGCGCAAGGACGGCGAGAACTTCCTGAGCTACCGCCAGCTTGCCGAAAAGCTCATTCCCTACGTAAAGGAAATGGGCTACACCCATATCGAGCTCATGCCGATAGGCGAGTATCCCTACGACGGAAGCTGGGGCTACCAGCAGATAGGCTACTTCGCGCCCACCTCCCGCTTCGGCACTCCGCACGACTTCATGAAGTTCGTGGACAGCTGCCACGCCGCCGGGATAGGCGTCATCGTGGACTGGGTACCCGCCCACTTCCCCAAGGACGCCGCAGGTCTGTACGAGTTCGACGGCACCAGCTGCTATGAGTACTCCGACCCGCTGAAGCGCGAGCACAAGAACTGGGGCACCCACATCTTCGACTGGGGCAAGCCCGAGGTGCAGAGCTTCCTCGTTTCCAACGCGAACTACTGGATTGAAAAATACCACATAGACGGTCTGCGCGTGGACGCTGTCGCTTCCATGCTCTACCTCGACTACGACCGCAAGGACGGCGAGTGGCGCCCCAACGCCTACGGAGGCCATGAGAACCTCGAGGCTGTGGCGTTCCTCCAGAAGCTCAACGCCGCGCTCTTCCGCGAGCACCCCAACATAATGATGATCGCCGAGGAATCCACCGCATGGCCTATGGTAACAAAGCCCGCGGACATCGGAGGCCTTGGCTTCAACTTCAAGTGGAACATGGGCTGGATGAACGATATGCTCCGCTACATGTCCATGGATCCGCTTTCGCGCCCGTATAACCACAATCTCGTTACGTTCTCGTTCTACTATGCGTTCTCTGAGAACTACATCCTACCGATATCGCACGACGAGGTGGTATACGGGAAGTGCTCCATGCTGGATAAAATGGGCGGCCCGAGGGAATTCCGCTTCAACTCGATGCGCACATTCCTCGGCTACATGACCGCTCACCCCGGCAAGAAGCTGATGTTCATGGGGCAGGAATTTGCCCAGTACAAGGAGTGGAACTTCCAAACCCAGCTCGACTGGGAGGTTCTCGAGTTCGAGCCGCACAGAAAGCTCCACGAATATGTAAAGGATCTCAACAAGTTCTACACCGACAACGCTCCCCTGTGGGAATGCGACACGAGCTGGGAGGGCTTCCACTGGATCTCCAGCGAGGACAACGCCAACTCCGTAATAGCTTTCCGCCGCATAGCCCGCAATAAGGACGAGCTTATATGCGTGTGCAACTTCCAGCCGGTAAGGCATGAGATATACGAGATAGGCGTTCCCTACTACGCCGACTATGAAGAGGTGTTCAATTCCGACGACGTGAAATACGGCGGCACCGGTGTCACCAACGGAACAGTCACCGCAAAGGAAGAGCCTATGCACGGCGAGCAGTTCAGGATATCTATCGACCTGCCGCCCATGGCCGCCCTGTTCTTCAGCATAAAGAACAAGCGGACGCCGCCAAGCCAGCTCCCGGAGGAAGCTGTTTCCGAGCCGCTTCAGCCCGCTGAAACGGAAAAGCCCGCGGAGATGCCGGAGGCTACGGACGTTACGGAGACCGCCGCGCCCAGGGCTGAGAGACCCGCAGGGGCTCCAAAAAAGCCTGTTATCAGCGGCGTCAGTAATGCCGCGGAAAAGCAGGAGATCCCGGAAAAACCGGAAGCAGAGGCAGAAGCACCGGAAAAGCTGACGGCAGAAGCAGAAGCTCCGGTGAAAACAGAAGCCAAATCCGCCGGAAACGGCGATAAATCTAAGGAAATCACGGCTCACAAGGTCGGGACAGGAGGAAATATATGAATCACATTAAGAAAGAGTGCGTTGCCATGCTGCTTGCGGGCGGACAGGGCAGCCGTCTTTACGCACTGACTCAGGATATGGCAAAACCCGCAGTTCCCTACGGAGGTAAGTACAGGATAATCGACTTCCCGCTCTCCAACTGCGTTAATTCGGGTATAGACACGGTGGGCGTGCTCACACAGTATCAGCCGCTCGTGCTCAACGAGTACATAGGCAACGGTCAGCCGTGGGGTCTTGACCGCGCACACGGCGGCGTTCACGTACTGCCCCCTTACGAGACTGCGGCAGGCAAGGCGTGGTACTCCGGCACGGCTAACGCTATCTATCAGAACATCGGCTTCATCGACCGCTACGACCCTGAGTATGTGGTTATCCTGTCCGGCGACCATATCTACAAGATGGACTACTCCAAGATGGTGGACTTCCACAAGCAGCACGAGGCTGACGCGACTATCGCTGTCCTCGAGGTTCCGTGGGAGGAGGCTCCCCGCTTCGGCATAATGAGCGCTAACCCTGACGGAACTATCTACGAGTTCGCAGAGAAGCCCAAGGAGCCCAAGTCCAACCTGGCTTCCATGGGTATCTATGTATTCACATGGTCAAAGCTCCGCAAGTACCTCATCGACAACGAGAACGACGAGGGCGCTACCAAGGACTTCGGTAAGAACATCATCCCCGCAATGCTCGAAAACAAGGAGAAGATGGTTGCTTACCACTTTGACGGCTACTGGAAGGACGTCGGAACGATCGACTCCCTGTGGGAAGCAAACATGGACGTGCTCGACCCCAAGGTGCCGCTCGACCTGCTTGACGACAGCTGGAAGATATACTCCAGGAACCCCGTAATGCCTCCGCACTACGCAGGTCCCAACAGCCAGATTCAGAACTCCATGGTGGCGGAGGGCTGCGAGATCTACGGTATGGTGGACTTCGCCGTGCTGTTCGCAGGAGTTATCATTGAAGAGGGCGCTATCGTCCGCGACAGTATCATCATGCCGAACACCGTCATCAAGAAGGGCGCGGTCATCGAGTACTCCATTGTCGGCGAGAACTGCGTCATCGGCGAGGGCGCACATATCGGAGAACGTCCTGAGCTTATCGAGGACAAGTCGCAGTGGGGCGTTGCAGTAATCGGTCACAACGTGAATGTTTCCGACAAGGCTGTGGCACCTCCCAAGGCTATGATCTCCAAAGATATATAAAACCCGTCGTGAAAATTCCTGAAAGGATTTTTCCAACGAACATACCAGCTGCGCAGGCTGGATAAGGTTTTTCTATAAATGAAAGGAAATATGTTGATATGGCAAGTATGGGTAATGTTTTAGGACTTATTTTTGCTAATATGCACGAAGAGAACCTCCCTGAGCTGACCAAGGCAAGAGCTATGGCGAGCGTTCCTTTCGGCGCAAGATACCGCCTTGTGGATTTCCCGCTCTCCAGCATGGTTAATTCCGGAATAACACAGGTGGGCATAATCACTCAGGCTAAGTACTACTCACTCATGGATCACCTCGGAATGGGCAGCGAGTGGGACCTCGCAAGAAAGACCGGCGGTCTGCACATTCTCCCGCCCTACGGCAGAAGCGACAACGGCGTTTACAGAGGACGCCTCGAGGCTCTCGCAGGCGCGGCTGAATTCATTCACGAGTCCGGCGCGGAGTACGTTATCATGTCCGACAGCAACGTTGTTGCAAACATCGACTTCAAGCCGATAATCGAGTTCCACGAGAAGAAAGGCGCGGACATCACCTGCGTTTACGGAACCGGCGTTTATGACGCTGACCGCACCTCCAGATTCACCGTGCTCGGCGTTGACGAGAACGATGTCGTATACGACGTGCTGACCAGACCCTCTATCAGCGGCGAGGTAAAGCCCGCGCTGAACATCTACGTAACAAAGCGCGAGTTCCTCGAGAACATAATCCGCGAGTCCGAGTGCCGCAGCCTGTACAGCTTCGAGACGGATATCCTCCAGCACAAGCTGCACGACTTCAAGGTATACGGCTACAAGTATGACGGCTACTTCGAGATAATCGACAGCATGAAGACCTTCTACAAGGCAAACAAGGACATGATGAACCGCGACGTATGCCACAAGGTATTCTCCATGAGCAAGCCCATCTACACCAAGGTAAGGGACGTTGCTCCTGCAAAGTACGGCATTGACGCTAACGTCAAGGATTCCCTCATCGCTGACGGCTGCATCATCGAGGGCACCGTTGAGAACTCCGTTCTGTTCCGCGGCGTAAAGGTAGGCAAGGGCGCCGTCATCAAGAACAGCATCGTGCTCCAGGGCACGGTTATCGAGGAAAAGGCGGCTCTTATCAACGGCATAACGGACAAGGACGTTACGCTCACCAAGAACCGCACAATTACCGGCTCCAGCGATTACCCAGTTTTCATCACCAAGGGAGCTACCGTTTAATTTTGTTACATAACAAGAAACGCTGCGAGAAATCGCAGCGTTTCAGCTTGTTGAAAATCTATAAAATTTGCGCGTAGCGCTATCGTTTTTCGCTACCTTTTGCCGTGCAAAAGGTAGTGGGGGTGTGGGGGCAAAGCCCCCGCCACTCCGCACGGAGTGCGGTTTTACGCTCCAAAAGCGCTAAAGGGGTGTGGGGGAAAACAAGAGTTTTCCCCCACAGTTTCTTTAAAACTTTGATGCCGTTGGTACTTTTTCGACGGTTTCAAACGCTGCGAGAAATCGCAGCGTTTCTTATTATTCGCGATAAACTCCCCGTTCCCACCCTCGTCCGGCAGCCTGACGATATGGTAGTAAAAATGCGGTGTGACAGTGCGTTTGTAACATTGCTGGGCATACACTGTTTAAGTCAGGTATGCGCCCGGACATACCCATACAAGCTGCGGCTCATTCTCAACCGCTGAGATCTCGTCCACCGCCGCCGGACTACCTGCTTGTCACAGGAGCTCCGTCGTCCAGTTGAGCTCCTGTATCTTCTCGTCAAGCTCGCGCAGTTCCCTGGAGAGCCCGTCAACCTGCTTCTGGAGCTCCTTTACGTCAACCGTGCTGTGCACGGCTATCTCCGCGCGGGAGTAGCGCTCCACCTTGCTGCTGGCGCAGTCCAGGAACCCGCGCAGCATTGCTATGCGCTTCTTCAGGCAGTCGCGCCTTGCTATCATCATGGTCATGGAGACCCCGTCGGATTCCACCCTGCTGTTGGTCATGTTTATGCGGCAGATAAGCGTTTCCAGGCGGTCTATCAGCCCGTCCGTCTCCGCGAGGAGCTCCTTCGGGTTCTCTGCGGGAACGTCGCCCTCCTGAACCTTCGCGTTGTTCGCAAGCCTCTCAGAGAGCTCCGACAGCCTGCGCTGTATGTCCGCGCGCTCGGATAATGCGGAAGCAAGTTTCATTATGTGTCCCTCCTGCTATTATTTGGTGGGAATATTATAGCATATACCCCGCAGAAAGTCAAGCGGAAAGCCATAACTGTTCCAAAAACGGAGCATTTATTGTATTGCAAAATCCGGGATTTTCTGGTATAATAAACGCACAGCGTTTATTATACATCAAAATGTCCTCGCACATACGCAAATCTCGGATTTGCTCCGTGCGTATCGGACTATTATCCCATAACCTACGGTCATGGGATAATAAAACGCACAGCGTTCATTATATATCAAACTATAACTCTTGAATAATACTTTAAACGGAGGAAAGCCATGTCAACAGCAAGTATCATAACCATGGAGCTTGTCCGCTCATCGGCGCCGAATGAAGCCGCAATAGCCAACGCCCGGAAGATATGCTCCCGCGGGGAGTTCATCAGCCTGAAAAAGACCGCGGACGAAACGCTGATTTTCGGCGAGTGCCAGGGCAGCGGCAAGAATCCCTACTCCACCTCGGCGGATTTTTCCGGAACCGCGCCGGTTTTCCGGTGCTCCTGCCCGAGCAGGCAGTTTCCCTGCAAGCACTCCCTTGCGCTTATGCTGGAGTGGCTCTCCGGAAAGCCGTTTGAAACGGCGGAGCTCCCCGAGGATATAGCCGAAAAGCGCGCCAAAGCCGCAAAACGCGCTGAAAAGGCGGCAGAGCCCGCCGCTCCCGCAAAGCAGAACAAATCAACAGCCGCAAAGAAGCTCAAAAAACAGCTCGAGGGGCTCGACCTCGCGGAGAGCTTCGTAAAGGATATGCTCACCCGCGGCGTGTATTCCGCGAACAGCGCCGCCGCCGAACAGTACCGGGAGCTCGCAAAGCAGCTCGGCGACTACTGGCTGCCGGGGCTCCAGAATATTATGAACCGCATTGTGGATTCCGTGCAGTACCTCACCGGCGACCCCAGCGACAAATCCATGCGGTACATCACTTCCCTGCTGATAAGGCTCGCCGCCACCGTAAAGAAATCCCGCCAGTACATAACATCCAAGCTGGAATCCGGCGATGTGCTCCCGGAGGACAGCATACTCTACGAGGAGCTCGGCGGCGTGTGGAAGCTCTCACAGCTCCGGGAGGCAGGGCTCTACAAGGAGAACGCCGAGCTCATGCAGCTTGCGTTCTGCGAGAACACCAACTACAACCTCACCGTGGAAACCGACAACGGATTCTGGCTGGACCTCGGCTCCGGGGAGATATACTGCACCCACAACATACGCCCGGTGAAAGCCGCAAAATACCTGAAGAAAGAGGATTCCGCGAACGGTATCTTCCATATTCCGGTGCTCTGCCGCTACCCCGGCGGGCTGAATCCGCGCGTCCGGTGGGAGGCCGCCGAGATATCCGCGCCGGATTACTCCCGCGTTATAGAAAAAGCGGGCTCCAGTATAGCGGAAGCCGTAAAGACCGCCAAGAACGACCTGAAAAACACGCTCTCCGAGCCCTACGCCGGGGTGCTGCTCCGCTTTGACGAGATACAGCTCGCGGACAGGCGCCGCGCCGTGCTGAGGCTCGGCGAGGAAAGCATAACGCTCCAGGCGTACTACCGGCAGTTCCCGAACTGCTGCGATGTACTCGCAGTCGTGGACAGCCGCAGGCTGAGAAACGGCGCGCTTTTCGGGCTGATGTACTACGCGCCGGAGGAGCACAGGATGTTCCTCTGCCCGATGTCGATAGTCCATACGGACGGAATAACAAAGCTTTGCTGAGGGGGGAACATACATGAATACTGCGCCTTTTTATGAGCTCCACGACAGGCTCTACGACTGCGCCTCTGCGGGGTGCGCTTCCATTAACGAGGATTTCCGGCTGAAACGCGCCGTGGAGGGAATGGCTCCCCTTGCGGAATCCAACAAGACCTTCGCCCGCCTGCGGGATATGTGCGCAAGGCTCTTCACCGAGCCGGAGCCCGCGCTCCTGCTTGCGGACTGCATAGCGCTGGCGGACGCCCTCGCCGTTGCCCAGGGACACTACACAAACGCGGAGGAATCCCGCCCCAGCACGCTGGAATACAACGCTGAATGCAGCATGGAAGCCGGCTGGCGCTCCGTGAAAGCGCTGTGGACTGCGATACTCACCCGAAGCCCGTCCCTCAGGGAGCTCGACCAGTACGAACACGGGCTGTTAGGCGACCCGCGCATACTGGAGCAGTTTATATGCGCCTCCGGCGAGAAAAGCGAGAATATCAGAGCCTTTGCCCGGGAAATGTGCACCGCCTACGGCACCTCGATCGTGCCGCTGCTGAAAAACGCCCTCGACCTGTCGGATGAAAAGGCTTCCGGAATGCAGGTGGACTACGTTGCGGACACCGCCGGGAGCGCGGAGAACGACTGGTACCTTTCCCTTGCGGAAAACGATGAAGCCCCGCAGAACGTCCGCATAAAGGCGATACAGGCGCTTGCCCGGGACAGCGGGAACGCTCCGCGCCTGCTGGATTTCTGCCGCACCGAAAAGGGAAAGATAAAGACCGCCGCGCTGCTTGAAACCGCCCGGCTGGATCCTCCCGGATTTGAAGAAATTCTGAAAAAGCTCACCTTGAAGTACAAGGACGGCTATCTGCCGATAATCTGCGCCTCCCCGTCAGGTGTGGCGGTGGATTTTATCCGCAGCCGGCTTGACGCGGCTTTCTCAGCCGACAAGAAAAGCCGCCCGGGCTTAATAGACGTCAAGAGCATCTGCGACATGATGATAAACAAGCGGGACATAGACGACTGCTTCCTGCGGGCGGCGGAATACGCAGAGAAATTCCCCGCCAGCCCAGGCGGAACATCAGAGCTCCAGGAGCTGAACTCCGTGCTCATCAACAATATGTTCCCCGACCCGGACGGCGGCTTTAAGGCTATGACCCTGCGCCTGCACGAAAAGCAGCCGGAGGCGTTCCTCGCCGCCTGGTGCGTCGCGATACTTGAGGACGACCCGGACGCAGTCGCCGCGGAGCTGAAAAAGCGCATATCCCGCAAGGGCGTCTATCCGGCATTTGATATTCTGGAGGACGGTATCCGCTATTCCGAAAGCGACGGAAGATATATTTTTCAGGAGGAGATTCCCGTGTCCTACGGAAATATCCCCGTCCGCGTGCTGACAAAGCCGCTTTTTGAGCGTATGCCGCAGTCCCTCATTGAGCTCCTCGGGGATGTCTCAGTCCTTGACGACAAATCATCCAGAGCGGAATTTCTGGTGCGGGAGCGGTGTATGTTCCTGAGCCGGGCAATAAATTCCGCGGCTCCCGCTGACGCTGATATGATAAAGGAGCAGGCTGTAAAATACGCCCTCGCCGCAATGGAAAAGGCTCCCGTAGACGAGGCGCTGTCGCTGATACTGAATAACAGCCAGCCGGACGAAAAAACGCGTTTACGGCTGTTCCGGAGCTACGCTATGCTCCCATACAATGCGCCCGGCTCCATAACGGAAGTCGCGCGCACCCCGCTTCTCACCGTAGAGCAGAAGCGCTCGATAATCAAGGAAATGCAGGACACGATACTGACAGGCAAGCTCTCGTACTGCGTACAATTTGCAGCAAGATTGCTGAATGAACTCCCCGAATAAAGAAAGGAACCACAACAATGTCCGATATACTGCGCCTCCCCGCCGAGGAATTATACAAGACAGAGCTTGAAGCCCTGATAAAGAACGAAACCGACCCGGTGCCCGCCGGCTGGAAGATGTCCCCGCGCTCCGTGCTGACCTACATAATGGGCGGCAAATCCGGGAAGACCGTCATCACGCCGAAATACATGGGCGACCGCCGCATAGTCGAAATATGCATAGCCACCATCGTCACCGACCGCGCACTGCTGCTGATAGGCGAGCCGGGAACCGCGAAATCCTGGCTGTCGGAGCACCTCACCGCCGCGATAAACGGCGATTCATCAAGAGTTATACAGGGCACCGCCGGCACCACCGAAGAGCAGATACGCTACTCCTGGAATTACGCCCTCCTGCTTGCAAAGGGACCCTCCCATGAGGCTCTCGTGAAGAGCCCGGTCTACTCCGCTATGGAGGCCGGCGCTATCGCCAGGATAGAGGAGATCTCCCGCTGCGCCAGCGAGGTGCAGGACGCGCTCATCTCCATTCTCTCGGAAAAGAGAATCTCCGTGCCGGAGCTCTCCGAGGAAGTCCCCGCGAAGAAAGGCTTTTCCGTGATAGCCACCGCCAACACCCGCGACAAGGGAGTTAACGAGATGTCCTCCGCGCTGAAGCGCCGTTTCAATATCGTTGTCCTCCCGGCTCCCGCGGATATGGAGACTGAAATAAGCATCGTAAATACAAGAGTTGCGCAGCTCTCCGACAGCTTCGGTCTGACCGCCAAGCTCCCCGACCGCACCGCAGTGGAGCGCGTTGTCACCATATTCCGCGAGCTCCGGAACGGGCAGACCCTGGACGGTCAGGTGAAGCTGAAGCAGACCTCCGGCGTGCTGTCCTCCGCAGAGGCGATTTCCCTGCTGATAAACAGCATGGCTCTCGCCGGCAGCTTCGGAAACGGCGAGATTTCAGACGCGGACCTTGCCTCCGCGCTCCAGGGCGCAGTCGTCAAGGACGACACCAAGGACAAGGCAGTCTGGGCGGAATACCTCGAAAACGTGATGAAGAAGCGCCGCGACTGCGCGGGGCTGTACGCTGAATGCAGGGAGAGAAACGCGTAATGACGGATTTTTTCGGAGTAAGACACCACTCCCCCGCCTGCGCGTTCTACGCGGAGGAATTCCTGCGGCGCACACAGCCGGAGGTGCTCCTTATCGAGGGTCCCTCCGACCTCAGCGGGCTGATACCGCAGCTCTGCGCCCCGGAAGTGGAGCTTCCCGGCGCGATACTCGCCTACACCGAGGAAGCCCCGGTGCACACCGTGCTCTACCCCTTCGCGGAATTTTCCCCGGAATACGCCGCAATGAAGTGGGCGGTTAAAAACGGCGTGGAGGTGCGCTTCTGCGACCTGCCCTCCGACTGCGTATTAGCGCAGATACAGCAGGAATCCCCCGCAGATGAGGACGCCGCAGAACGCCGCGCGCCCGGCGTTTACGAGCGCATGGAGGCGGTCTCCGGCATGGACAGCGGCTCGTTCTGGGAATACAGCTTCGAGCAGTGCGAGAGCTATGAGGACTTTCTCGCCGCTGCTGAAAATTACGGCGCGGAGCTCCGCAGCCTTTCCGGAAATGACCCGCAGAATTCCCTGCGCGAAGCGTTCATGCGCCGCGTGATAAGCGAGTGCGAAGCGGCGCGCCCCGGCGGCAATATCGCGGTAATGACCGGAGCGTTCCACACGGCGGGGCTGAAAAACGTCCCGTTCACCGAACAGGACCGGGAGCTTACGGAAAATCTCCCGTCAGTGCCGTCAAAGGCAACGCTCATGCCGTATTCCTACTTCCGGCTGTCGGAACGCTCCGGATACGGCGCGGGGTGCAGGGCTCCGGGCTACAACGAGCTGCTGTGGGAATGCCGCCGCTCCGGCGATATCCGGGACAGCGCCGCGCAGTACCTCGCGAAAATAGCGCAGTACCAGCGGGAACACGGCTTTGCCTGCTCAACCGCCGAGGTCATCGAGGCAAAGCGCCTTGCGGATACCCTCGCCGGAATGCGCGGCGGAAAACTCCCGAATCTCGCCGACCTGCGTGACGCGGCTGTCACCTGCCTGGGTCACGGCAGCTTCGCGGAAATTTCCCTCGCCTGCGCGGATATCGAGATAGGCACGAAGATAGGCTCCATGCCGGAGGGCGCGGTCTGCACCTCCGTTCAGGAGGATTTCATGCGGCAGTTAAAGGAGCTGAAGCTCCAGAAATACCGCAAGGCGTCCGCTGAGGAGCTCCCCCTCGACCTGCGTGAGAATCTCCGGGTAAAGACGGAAAAGGCGGCTTTTCTCGACCTTGAACGCTCGTTTTTCCTGCACCGGCTGAAAACCCTCGGCGTGGGCTTCTGCATACAGAAAGCACGCCCGCAGGACAACGCGACATGGGCGGAGCTGTGGGAGCTCCGCTGGAGCCCGCAGGCGGAGATAGAGATAGTGGAAGCCTCACTGAAAGGAGACACCGTTGAGCAGGCGGCGGCAAACGACCTCTCGCTGCGGCTGGCGGAAGCAGATTCCGTGGCGGAGACCGCAGGTCTGCTCGACGCCGCATTCGAATGCGGTCTGCCGGCATGCGTAAAGACTGCCGCCTCCTCCGTTCAGAAACAGACTGCGGAGTGCTCCTCCGCCGCGGAGATAGGCAGGGCGCTTGGCACGCTTTCCGGGATAATGCGCTTCGGCAGCATTCGCCGGCTGGATCTTAGCAGCCTGCCGGAGCTTATGGAAAAGCTGTTCCTGAGATTCTGCCTGTGCCTGCCCTCAGGAGCAGTTTGCGACCGCCCGGCTGCGGAGCAGCTCATCACCGCCGTTTCAGCCGTGAATGACGCCTGCACCGCTCACGACTTCCTTGACGGCGCGAGATTCACCGCGCTTCTCTCGGATATCGCGGACAGCAACTTTGCCTCGCCGCTGCTCTCGGGATTCTGCTGCGCGGTGCTCATGGAGCGCGGGCTGATAGTCCCCGGTAAGCTCTCGGAGCTCATCGGCAGGCGGCTCTCCCCTGGATTCGCCGCAGAGGGCGCGCTGTGGTTCGAGGGATTCTCGAAGAAAAACCGCCGTGCGCTGATCAGCCGCCTTTCCGTCTGGGAGAAGCTGTGCGATTTCACAGCGGGGCTCTCCGACGAGGAATTCAAGCCGGTGCTGGTATGCCTGCGGCGCACGTTCGCGGAATACACTCCCGCCGAAAAATCCGACATAGCCGAGAACATCGGCGAGGTGCTGGGTATCTCAAAGCAGGCGGCGGCCGAGTTCGCAGCCGGGGCGCTCAATGCGCAGGAACAGCAGGACATCGGCAGTCTTGACGATTTTGATTTCGGAGATATATAATGGAAAACAAGGAAATTCTGAAACGCTGGCGGCTTATCCTCGGGAGCTGCTGCAAGGACGCGATGGACGCCCTCGGCGGCGCCGGCGCAATGTCCGAGGAGGATATGCTCATGGACTCCGCGCTGTCGCAGATATACGGCGGGAATGCCGACGGGAGCCAGTCCGGAATGGCGGGCAGCGGCAAGTCCTCCCCGAAGCTGACGAAATGGCTCGGCGACCTGCGCTCTCTTTTCAGCCAGACCGAGATACGCGTGATACAGAATGACGCGATAGAGCGCTGCGGGCTGAAGCAGCTCCTTTTTGAGCCGGAAATGCTGGAGAGCCTTGCGCCGGATATCTCCACGGCGGCGCTTCTGCTCACGCTGAAAGACCAGATACCCGCCCGGGCGAAGGACAACGCCCGGCGCTACATCGCGAAGATAGTGGAGGACATAAACCGCCGCCTGTCGGACGACCTGCGACGCTCTGTGAGCTCCGCGCTGAACCGCCGGGAGCACTCCCCGATACCGAGCGCGGCGGCGCTGGATTTCCGCACCACGATCCGCAGGAACCTCGGCAGCTACGACCCGGAGCGGAAGCTCCTGCTGCCGGAAAGGTTCTGGTTCTACGAGCGTGCGGCGAGATCCGGCTCCCGCACCGTGATTCTGGATATCGACCAGAGCGGCTCCATGGGGGAATCCGCGATATATTCCTCCGTTATGGGGTGTATTCTCGCGAGCATAAGCTCCCTTAAAACGCACGTCATCGCCTTTGACACCGCGGTCACAGACCTGACGGAGCACTGCTCCGACCCGGTGGAGCTGCTTTACGGAATACAGCTGGGCGGCGGCACGGACATAGAAAAATCCGTGGCGTACTGCTCCAGTCTCGTGACCCAGCCGGAAAAGACCACGATGTTCCTTATCACCGACCTGTACGAGGGCGGAAACCGCAGCGGGCTACTCCGCCGGCTGGAGGAGCTCCGCAGCTCCGGCGTGAATATCGTTGTGCTGCTTGCGATATCCGACAGCGGTAAGCCGATATATGACGAGGAACTCGCAAAGCGCGTTGCGGCGCTGGATATCCCGTGCTTCGCCTGCCCTCCGGAGCGCCTGCCGGAGCTGCTGGAAAACGCGCTGAAACACCGCTCCCTGGCGGGATTTGTGTGACCGATGTATAAAAAATGAGGGGTGCTCGGCACCCCTCATTAGTTTATCCCTTTTTATTCAGCGATTCATCCAGCAGGATTATCAGCGACTGACGGGTAACTATTCCGCAAAGGCAGCCGCGTCCGTCAACTATCGGGACGTAGTTCTGCTTCAGGGAAATATCGGTCAGCTCGCGCAGCGTGGAGCATATCGGCAGAGCCTGACAGAAATTCGGGCGGAATATCTCCGATATCCTGTAACCTTCATGCGCTTTCATCTCGGTCGTGCCTGCCGCCAGTATGTGCCGCAGGAAATCTCCCTCGGTAACGGAGCCAAGGTACACATCGTCCTTGTCCAGCACAGGTATGGAGGTGTAGCGGCGATACTTCATTATCTCCAGCCCCTTGCGCACCGTGTCGTCCGCGTGGACGCAGGCTACCGCCACCTTGGGTATCATTATTCTTGCTATGTTTACGGTCGTGTTGTCGTTTTCCATTCTGCTCCCTCCGTGAATATGTTTCTTCTCACATTGTATCACACCGTGGGAGTTCTGTCAAGCTATCCCGCTTCGCCCGGAATATCCCGCATGAGCCTCGCCAGGAATTCCTCCGAAAGAGCCTCCGGCAGCGGCTCGGGAGCCTCCGGATATCCCACCACGATCCAACAGCAGGTCTCCAGCCAGTCCCCGGCAAATTCCTCCCGGGGGAAGTCGGCGCGGTTCAGAATGGGATCGGTATCGTCATGCCAGAATTCCCTCCGGGCTATGTTCCTTATGAACACCGGATTGCCGTATGTGCATACGCTCTCATAGTTGTCCGGCTGATATTCATGCGAGAACATCGGCTTGCTGCACACTCCGTTCAGGCGGTATTTTCCGGCAAGGTAGTATTTCCCGCCGAAACGCACCATTCGCAGCGCCACCTCTCCCGAGGTAATGCTCACCGTGCTCTCCCAGCGGTATGCGTTGACGAGAGTGATGTCTCCCTCGCCGAGCGCGTATTTTCTCTCCTCCAGTATCTCCGCGCTGTCGTCCTGCTGGAATATGTTGTACTCCGGGGAATCCGAATAATAATCGGACACGTTCTCCCCGGACTTACTGCGCAGATAGCGCTTTTTCTGGTCGTCGTCTTCGTCCCTCCTTGAGAACCAGACCTTTTCGAAAAGTCCGATGTCGTCCGTGAGGAAATCGGCGGTGCCATCGCATATCGGGCAGCAGCACCCGTCATAGAATCTCAGCTTGTACATATTATCACCCCGCATATATTGTACCATATCCCGCGGCGGGAATCAAGGCGTTTATCGGCGCAATTTTCTTAAGGTAACCTCTAAAAACCTCCTTCACGGCAGATTTCTATGACTTATATCATCTGCTTCGTTGTCAAACCTTGAAATACATACAGTATTACTGCGGTTTGACGCCTAGCATCTGATATAAGTCATGTACGAAATCTGCTCGTGTCCCGGTTTTTAGAGGTTACCTTAATTACAATTCGGTTACAATATGTCGGAATATGTTTACAAATGGAATATTATGTGCTATAATCACAGTACAAAGAAAAATGGGAGTGAGAGCATGAACGTACCGGTAGTCCTGCCGACCTACAACCCGAAAGAAAAGATATTCGGCGTGGTTGACGGGCTTATTTCCGCGGGATTCGAACATATTGTGATAATAAACGACGGAAGCCGCCCGGAATGCGCTCCGATCTTCTCGCGGCTGGCGGAAATACCGGAGTGCTCCGTCATCAGCCATGACGTAAACCGCGGCAAGGGGCGCGGGCTCAAAACCGGGTTCTCATACGTCCTGGAGCGCTTCCCGGACTGCTCCGGCGTTGTCACCACGGACGATGACGGACAGCATACCCCGCAGGATATCCGCCGGTGCGCCGAGGAAATGGAGCGCACCCGCCGCCCGGTGCTTGGCGCCCGGGACTTCTCCGGCGCGGATATCCCGCCGAAAAGCCGCTTCGGAAACAACGCGACCAGATTCGTTTTCAGGTTCCTCTGCGGGATAAAAATAACCGACACACAGACCGGGCTGAGGGCGCTCCCGCGGGAATGCCTCCCGGCACTCGTGAAGCTCGGCGGGGAGCGATTCGAGTACGAGACAAATATGCTCCTCGAGATGAAGCGCCTGGGCTGGAGCTTCGATGAGGTCAGGATACAGACCATATACGATGACAACAACAAGGGCACTCACTTCAACCCGCTGACGGATTCCCTGCGAATTTACGGCATGATATTCAAGTTCATGCTGAGCTCGCTCGCCTGCTCACTGATAGACATAGCGCTGTTCACGGCGGTCAACCTGCTGACTCAGCCGCTTTTCGGCGAGAACGAAACGCTCCGCATTTTTGTGGCAACGGCGGGAGCGCGGGTGGTTTCCTCGCTGGTGAACTTCCTTGTCAACAGGAGCCGCGTTTTCCGCTCCGGCGGCAGCGTAAAGCGCTCCATGGCGCGATATTACATACTCTGCGCGGGACAGCTTGCGGCTTCGGCGCTGTGCGTGCGGGGAGTTTCGCTTTTGTTCAGTGCCTCCGCGGGCTGGCAGTCCGTGATAAAGATAGTTATAGACACGATTCTGTTTTTTGTGAGCTTCGGTATCCAGCGAGACTGGGTATACGCAGGCTCGAAAGGGGATAAGAAATGACCGGAAACACACTGGAAGAAAAGCCGCTCCCCCGGAGCCGCCCCCGCTTCAAAAAGAAAAAGCCGAGCACGGCGGCTATGGTCGTCCGGCGAATCCTGCTGGTGTTCTTCACGGCAATTCTGGCGGTGCTTGCGGCACTGCTTGGCGTGGTGTATGTCATGGAAAAGGGACCCTCCGAGACGGCGCGCAACCTGTTCGTCATCTCCTGCCGGGAGACCAGCGCAATGAAGTGGGTGCCGAACATTTTCCTCTCGGACGAGCTTGTGGAGGAAATAGCCGCCCAGAACGCCATAAAGGAAACGGACGACATCACCGACCCTGATTTAGTCAGGATACCCTCCCCGGATAACGCAGGCGTCGCCGCAGAAGCCGACCCGGACATCGACCCGGACGGCGACGGCGTGGACATAATAGACGTCAGCGGCTCCACGTTCAAGGGAAAGATGATGGTGGTCTACGACCCGTCAAGGGTGTTCGTGGGGATATCGGGAAAATTCGGTCTGGAGGAACAGGGCAGGACCCTGCCGGATATCTACGCCTCCTACGACAACATAATCGGCGCGGTAAACGGCGGCGGCTTTGACGACCGCCCCGGCCACATGACCGGCGGCGAGCCCTGGGGCATAGTAATGTCCGAGGGAGAAGTCCTCTGGGGTACTCCCATGTACTACTCCTGGGACACTATCGGCATAACCTGGGACAACAAGCTCGTTGTCGGCAAGATGACCGTGCAGGAGGCAGTCGATATGGGAGTCCGCGATGCGGTCAAGTTCGGTCCTATCCTCATAGTGAACGGCGAGCCGGTGGAAGCCCTCGGCGACGGCAGCGGACTGAATCCGCGCACTGCGATAGGTCAGCGCGCGGACGGCGCAATGCTCCTGCTGACGATAGACGGCAGGCAGTCCAACAGCCTCGGCGCAAGCCTTGCGGACGTGCGGGACGTAATGCTGGATTTCGGCGCGGTCAACGCCGCTAATCTTGACGGAGGTTCCTCCACAAATATGATGTTCAACGGCGAGATAATCAACCAGAGCGCCAGCCTGATAGGGCTCCGCAAGATGTGCACCGCGATACTGGTAAGGGGTAAGGAATGAGTACGAAAACACGAAGCCGCAAGGGCACGATAGTTTTTTACGTGATATATTTCGTCCTGCTGGCGGCGGTGCTTTCAGCGGCTGTGGCAGGGCTCGGCAAGCTGTGGGAGTTCCTCCAGAGGTATGAAGCCTGCCAGATTTACCACGTCACGGACGCGGCGGCTCAGGGGCTGAATTCCGGGGATCTCACACTTCTTTACGCGGCGGCAGAGGGCGATATCTCCCCCTACGAGGACGAGGAAGCCCTGCACCGCCAGCTACGAGAGCGCTTCACCGGGGAGTTCTCCTTCAAGAAGAGCATAAAGGAGAGCACCAAGGAAAGCCCGGTATACACGATGATATGCGCCGGGGAGCCCATGGCTTACATAGGGCTCACGCAGACCGCGCAGGATTCCGTCTACGGCTTCGGGATATACAGCATAACCCGCGCATACGGTATCTCTCCGGAGAAAAACGAGAGCGTGACGGTCACCGTGCCGACCGGGTGTTCCGTTTTCCTGAACGGAAAGCCGCTCACGGAATACGCGAAAAAAAGCTCCGAACCGGTCAATGGCTCGGAGAATTTCGGGGATTATCTTACAGACCCGCCGGAGCTCACGACATACACGGTGGACGGGCTGATGTATCAGCCGGAGATTGAGTTCACCGCCGCGGACGGCGGAAAGCTCCCGGCGGAAAAGGCGCAGGACGGCGCGTACTCCTGCGGACTGCCGGTGACGGACGGCGCCGCCGCCGAAGAAGCGGAGAAATTCGCGCTGGAGTTCTCGGAGATGTACTCGAAGTACATTGCGAACGACCTGTATTTTTCCTCGATATCCGGCTATATCCCGGAGGACGTGAAGCTGTACGGCGACCTGCGTACATACGAGGGGCAGTTCTACACATACCACACCGGGTACGACTTCACGGAGGAAAAGACGGTGAGCGTACAGCAGTACTCGCCGGAGTGCTTCGCAGTGCGCGTGAGCTATGTGCACAACGTGTATTACGGCGGCGAGACCTACTCCTACCCCGCGGACAACACGATTTACGCAGTGAGCACCGCAAACGGCTGGAGAGCGGTCGGACTTACCATGAACTAAGGCAACACCGCACAAAGACCATTTATTGGATTTTGCACGTGTCTTGCTTGCATCTTTTCCGTCATCTTGCACAATTCGTCCTAGCAAGGCGACAGCCTTGCGTTGTCCTCATTGTACAATCTGACGAAAAATCTGACTGCGCAATACACGCACAATCTTTGTGCGGTATTGCCCTAAAGCGCATGCAAGTGCGGGCGGGCAGACTTGATGTCTGCCCGCCCCTGCGTTATTTCCTGTGTTCTTTTTTCCTGATATACTCCGCGATGACGTCGGCGGTTTCCTCCGCGCCAATGGAGGAATCCACCATAAGGTCGTAATTGCTGTGATTCCCCCACTCGCCGCCGGAAATGCTCCGGTAGTAGGCTCCCCGCGCCTCGTCAGCACGGCGGATGTTCTTCTGTGCCTGCTCCCGGGTATCGCCGTAGACTTCCATTACCTTTGCCGTGCGGAATTCCTCCGGCGCATAGATGAACACGCGCACCACGTCCGGGTCGTCCCGCAGGACGTAATCCGCCGCTCTGCCCACGATGACGCAGCTTCCGCTGCCGGCTATCAGGCGTATCACCTTGTTCTGCGCCGCGACTGCGTGCTGCACCGGCTTCGTGGTGAGGTAAAGGTCGCGCAGACCCTCCGGGGAATTACGGTTCAGGTCGGATATGAACTCCTTGTCAAGACCGCTCTCCTTTGCCGCGAGGGCGGTCATTTCCTTATAGTAGAACGGTATGCCGAGCTTCTCCGCAAGCAGCCTGCCGACCTGCTTTCCGCCGGAGCCGTGCTCCCTGGAAATGGTCACGATAACGCCCGGACGGGAGGGCTTCAGAGCCTCCTCGGATTCCTGCGGCTTCTTTCCTGAAACATACGGATGCTTCAGGAACCTCCGGTAGAATATCAGCCCCACCAGGGAGGTCAGGGTATCCGTGACCGGGTACGTCAGCCAGAACCAGTCCAGCCCGAACCGCGAGAACAGGAACGCCAGCGGCACGAACAGCACAACAGTCCGCACCACGGTCAGCAGCGAGCTCTTCACGCTGGAGCCGACCGCCTGGAAGAATACCGGGAACGTCAGCGAGGTAACAAGCGGAATGAAGCTGATACCGATTATCCTGAACGCCGGTATTCCTATGGATATTACCAGCTCGTCCGATGAGAACACCCTCAGCATCTGCCCCGGAATGAATTCGAAGCAGAGCGTCCCGAGGAACATCAGCGCCATGCCGAAAATCACGGAGGTCCACAGGGTCTTCTTGCAGCGGTCGATGTTCCGGGCAGCGTAGTTGTAGCTTATCACCGGCACTATGCAGGTCTGCATTGAGCCCAGCGGAATGAAGAAGAACGTCTGCCACTTGTAGTACAGTCCCAGGACGGTCACCGCCTGGTCAGAGAACGTCGCCAGGATAAGGTTCAGCCCGAATATGTACAGCGTGTACGCCGCCTGCATCAGTATATTCGGCGTGCCCAGCCGGAATATCAGCTTTATGTGCCCCGGGAACTTCTTCAGCTCCGGCGCCCTGCGAAATCCGCCCTTCATGACGATGAGCGCCGCGACCACCTGCCCGGCGACTGTCGCGACCGCCGCTCCGGAAATGCCCATTTCCGGGAGCCCCAGCAGCCCGAAAATCAGCAGCGGATCGAGCGCAATATTTGTGACTGCACCCGCTATCTGCGCAGCCATGGGGACCTTCATGCCGCCGTTCGCCTGGTGGACTTTAGTCCACACGCTCTCCAGGAACAGCCCGAAGCTGAACACGCAGACTATCCTGCCGTAGGAGATAACGTCCGCGATGACGTCCGGGGAGCCGGTGGACATTTCCGCATACGCCGGCATGAAAAACCACATCAGCGCCGCGAATATCACCCACAGCACCACGGCAAGCGGAGTTCCCACCCCGGCGTACTCGTCGGCCTCCTTTGTTTTCCCTGCGCCAAGCCGCGCCGCCATGACGGTGTTTATTCCCACGCCGGTGCCGACAGCAAGCGCTATCATAAGCAGCTGGAGCGGATATACTATCGACAGCGCAGTAAGACCGCTCCCGGAATATTTCCCGATGAAAAGGCTGTCGATTATATTGTAAAGCGCCTGTATCAGCTGCGCCAGCATTACCGGCGGCGCCAGCTTCAGCAGCACTTTTGATATCTTTTCTTTTCCGAATAATTCAGCAGTGTCTGTCATGTGATCTCTCCTGTTCTTTTTGCTGCGCAATAGTATTATAGTACGCGGAGGCGGGTTTGTCAATACAGCCAGAAATTTCATCTGCTTTTCATTGACTTGACAAACGATTTGTGGTACAATACAGATAAAGCACAGTTGTGTGTTTGCACCGAAAGGAGATATAAAAATGAAAACAGCATTCAATATCGGCTACTATATCATATCCGCGGCGCTGTGTGCGCTCGGAATATTCCTGATAGCCTGCCCGCAGGTAATGGCGGCGTTCCTGGGAATAATATTCGGCATTATGCTGATAATTTTCGGCGCGGTAAGGCTCGGCAGCTATTTCTCAAAGCCTGCTGTACGCTCGGTATTCCAGTTCGACTTTGCCTCGGGACTTATCCTGCTTGCGCTCGGCATAGTGATACTCACCAGCCCTGAGAGCCTGATGAGCTTTATATGCATAACCATGGGCATTTTCCTGCTGACGGACGGAATATTCAAGGTACAGACCGCCCTTGACAGCCGCAGGCTCGGCATAGGCAAGTGGCAGGTGATACTCGTATTCGCGATAATCACCGTTATCTTCGGACTTACGCTGATGTTCCGCCCCGGTTATGGCACGGACCTGCTGATAACCCTGCTCGGAATCTCCCTGCTGTCTGAGGGCATTCTGAACTTCATCACCGCATTTATCGCGGCAAAGGCAATGAAGAATACCCGCCCCGACACAATCGACATCGACCCGGAGAACTACCATGAAAAGTAACAGCGACCTTACCCGTCTCAGCAGGTTCATCAGCCTGGTGCTCCGCCACAAGCCGGAGACCGTTGGTATCACGCTTGACGAGCACGGCTGGGCGGACGTGGACGAGCTCATAGCCGGAGTAAACCGCACTCATCCGCTGGATATGGAGACTCTTGAGGAAATAGTCCGCACGGACTCGAAGCAGCGCTATTCGTTCAACGAGGACAAAACGCTGATCCGCGCGAATCAGGGGCATTCGATCCCGGTGGACGTTGAGCTACCGCTGGCAGAGCCGCCCGAGATCCTCTATCACGGCACCGCGGAGCGCTTCACCGCCGCCATTGAAGCGGAGGGTCTGCGCCCGATGTCCCGGCTGTACGTTCATCTCTCAAAGGACGCCGAAACCGCGCTGAAGGTAGGCTCCCGCCACGGCAGACCCGTGATATACGAGATTCTCGCCGGCGAAATGAGCCGCCGCGGCATTCGATTCTGGCTTTCCGTTAACGGAGTGTGGCTGACTAAGGAAGTGCCGCCGGAGTTCCTGCGGAAGATAGATAAATAACATGAAGGGAATGAGCCCGGGGCTGCCGGCTCATTCCCTTCAGTTTATTATACGGATTTCTGCCGATCTACTCAGTTATCTTTGCGAGCTCAAATGACTTGCAGGCAACGTTGTATGCAATTCGGAATGTTCCAAGGTCAAATTCTGTATGTCCCTCTGAGATATCGCTCACTATCTGTTCATTCGGGGTCAGATCTGAGACGGAGGTTTCATAGCCATTCGTGAAACAGAAGAACTCGTCTGTATAATCCCATATATCATGATAATCCCCGATATTCACAATATTCACCGGAAATACGTCAAAAGTCCGCAGGACGGTAAAGGTGTCATCGCAGACATAATGTGTAGCGTCCGGGAAATAATACGCCATAAGACCAACGGACCATTCATGCGTATGCAGGAATGAAATTTCGCCATCGCCCTTTATCTCATTTATCGCATCTACCAGATTGAACTGGTTTGCAGTCTGTAAATCGTCATATATTGTTTTGGTATTTGCACCGTTGTTTATCAGCAGCATTACCGCAAGGACAATATTGCATATCCTGTTTCCCAGCTTCCCGACTATTCCTGAGAAAAGCACAATGAATGCCATTCCCAGTATCCCGTAGTACCGCTCTGACGTAAGATTTCTGACCAGAAGATTGACAGCCTCCAGCAGCAGAAATGTCACAGTTATAAAAAGAAAAATGATGAGCAGATCAAGATAATAGCTTTTCTCTTCAGGAAGCACAAAAATTTCTTTCAGGCTTTTTGCGCCTCTGACTTTTTTAAAATCGACATGGCGGACTGCTGCTGCGATAAGGCTCACTGCAATTGAAGCTCCGATTATCGTTACACAGAATGACGTCTTGGACATGAACATGTCGCTGACGATCCATCTCAGCGCGTCATTCCAGCCGAATACCGCAGTCCAGAAGTGATCGTTAACATTCGATATCTGGCTCAGCAGGACTGTCAGCCACGGAATATACAGCACCGCGCTGACAACTCCGCTGATAAGAAAAGCGCGGAATTTTCTGAATTCCTTTCTGATAAGGCATACCGCAAGCAGAACGACATAAATGCTGAACATACCCACAAGCGAAATGTTGTGCGTATACATACAAAGCACCGAAAACACCGTCATGCAGACATAGGCATAACGCTTCTCCTGGCTGTACGCAAGAGCTGAATAGACTGTTGCCGCCATGAAAAAGAACATAGCGAATATAGTCGGACGTATCTCATGCAGAAGATCCAGTATCACAGTAGAGCAGAATGTGACCACAAGGCACATTCCCGCCGACCAGCTGCCGAACAGCGTTTTCATCGGGAACGCGGCGATAAAGAACATACCTATCACCGCGATGAGCGTAAACACGCGCATTACGGTCAGTGTATTGCCGAACGCCATTGTGAACAGCTTCAGCGCTATTGCATAGAATGGCGGACTGTAATCATACGGAAGCAGCTCCATTATCTCAGGAATGGAATGCTGGGTCAACGCATACTGATAGCTGCTGTCATAGTTTATGTAGTCTGCGGTCATGATCGGAAATATCACCGCGCACTCCAGCACACAGGCAGCAGCAAACATTATAATAAGCGGAAGCCGGTCTTTAAGAAACGTCCTGATCGACTGATGTGACATATAGTAATCTCCATTTTTGCTTCATTGAGTACGGTTCAGAATAGAAGCCTATCTCCTCGACGCTGTATTTCCCGCTCTCAGTGAATACGGAGCTTACCGTGCGTGATTCGTTTACAAAAGTATCCTCAAACAGGAACACTCCGCTCTCGTATTCCGAAATATCCTCATATTTTCCGATATTCACGACCTCAGCCGGGAATGCGTCAAATGTCGTGAGCACGCACCAGGTGTCGTCTGAAATATAGTGCTTTGCCTCCGGGAAGTAGTACATCATTATCCCCAGCGTCCATTCATGCGCATGGAGGAACGCGATATCCTGCTCCGGTGCTGATTCCCTGATATACTCCAGCATTTCCGGGAAATCTGACGCCTTTATTTCCCTGCCGAGGTCAACCGCGCTTATGGTGAAGCTGACCACAGTCAGCGCAGAAAGCACCGCTATGCCAGCCTTTCCGCTCAGCTGCGAGAATCCGGCGGCTATCATCATAAGACCGGTGCCGCAGAAAATATAGAAGTACCGCGGAACAATTATCGGGTGTACCAGAAGCGCAAACAGCAGCAGCGCAATAATAGGAGTAACATACATCAGAATAACGTATACTGTCTTTGCAGCAGGCTCCCTGAACCGCGCAGCGGCAGCCCTCCGGAAATCCGACAGGCTCTTGAGCTGCACAAGTTTTTCGCGGACTCTGCGTGAGCACAGCGCGGATATAATTGCTATCATCGCCGCAGCAGGGATTATCACTCCGCTGAGGAATCCCGCAAAATTCACGCCTATTGTCCAGTCGTACAGCTGGCGCACCGATGAAAGCCCGCTTGACCAGTAGTGATCCTGTACATTGCTGAACTGCTGTATCACCACCACAAGCCATGGGATATAGCACACTGCGCTTATCACTCCGCTGATAACGAATTTAACGGCACACCGGAACTTTCTCCGGGCAAGCGCGGTAAAGAACGCACAGATATAGAACGACAGCGCCGCAAGCATCCCGACATTGTGAGTATACATTGCAAGCACTGAAAACACCGTGAAGCAGACATAGGCATATCTGCTGTCGTTAAACAGCGCCAGATAGCTGTATATCGCGGCGGCGGTCACAAGAAAATACGCGAGAGTTGCCGGGCGTATCTCCGGGACGATTATGAAATTCACCGAAGAAAACGAAAAGAATACGGTGCAGAGCACAGACGCCTTTCCGCCGAAAGCCCTGCGTATCGGGAATGCCGCAAGAAACAGCATTCCGCACAGCGGCACAAGCGCAAAAGCCCTCATCGCCGCGAGAGTCTCTCCGAATGCCATGGTCCAGAATTTCAGCAGTATCGCATAGAGAGGCGGGCTGTAATCCGTAGGAATAAGCTGCCATATCTTTTCCAGGCTGTTTCTGGTCAGCCAGTACTGGTACGCGCTGTCATAATTTATAAGATCCGCGTTGAACGGCGGTAGCAGATATACCGCAAGGAAAAGCGACGCCGCCGCCCAGATGATCAGGTACAGCCGGTTTTCTGCCCAGAATCCCTTTTTTTCAGACATTGCCGCCCCGCTTTCTGCCGATGCATGAAATGCGAAGACCTATCAGCTTGAACATAGTCTTTATGTACCCCATTATAAACGGAATGAGTCTGCGCTTGGACTCGCCGTAAAGGCGCTTGTTAAAGGAAATTGGTATCTCCCTGACGACCATTCCGGGATTGTTTATTTTCATCTTCATAAGTACTTCCTGGAGTACGTCATAGTTACGGCAGGTGAGCTCGACCTTTTTCAGCTGTGCCGTATCGTACATTCTGAAATCCGTTGAAATGTCCTTTGCCTTTATGCCGGTGATTACGCGAAATACGGTATTCAGTATCTTTGACATAACTATCGACGACTTTGCGTCATTCGTGACTCCGCCCCTGGTATAGCGCGAGCCGATGACTATATCCGCGCCCTCCGTGAATTTGCGGTAGATATCCGGAATATATTTCGGGTCATGGGAGCCGTCGCTGTCCATTATCAGGAACTTATCATACCGTGCTTCCTCTATGCCTGTGCGGAAAGCTCCCCCGAAAGCAGGATAACGCTGGTTCACATAGCGCGCTCCGAACTGTGCGCACACTTCTGCGGTATTATCCAGCGGCTCCGCGGTATCGACTATTATTATTTCGTAGGTTTCCCCTGTTCCGTTAAGCTGTTCCGTTATCTGCGGAAGAAGCACCTTTAAATTTTCAGCTTCCTTGTAAGCAAGGAGCACTGCACTTATAGCCATTCAGTTACCTCACTGAAAAAATTATATTTTAACTTCTGTTATCGTGTTCAGAAATATATTAATTATATCACTTTTCAGAATGACTTTCAATATTTATACAGAGCCTGCCATAAAAATTGTAACAATAAACATATGCAGCGTATTGTTTTTGTTGCTTTTGTTTTAGTTAGGTAAATAATTAGCCAGACAGCCGCATAATTTTAACCAATAGTAAGGTTACGCCTTTTTATGAAAGACTGAAGGGGACAGGCTCATCGCCTGCCCCCTTAAATTTATTTGCTGAGGTCGATTTTCCGGACCGCGTCCCTGACTTTAAGCACGAACGGAGCGGAAACCGAAAGCTCGTCTATTCCCATGCGCAGGAAACGCTCGGTGAGCGTGGTGTCCGCTGCAAGCTCGCCGCATATTCCTATCCACGCGCCGTTCTTGTGGGCGTTTTCAGCGGACATCTCTATCAGACGGAGCACCGCCTCGTGGTGGGTGTCTATGAATTCCTCGATATCGGGATTCTGGCGGTCGCACGCCAGTGTGTACTGCGTGAGGTCGTTGGTGCCTACGCTGAAGAAATCCACCAGCGGAGCAAGCTGGTCGCTGATTATCGCAGCCGCCGGGGTCTCTATCATGATACCCAGCTCCACCTTGTCGGAGTACTCAATGCCCTCGCTGCGGAGCTCCTGCTTTACCTCGTCGCAGATCGACTTTATACGCTCCACCTCGCGGACGCTGGTTATCATCGGGAACATTATCGCGAGATTCCCGAAAACGGAGGCGCGGTACAGCGCGCGGAGCTGAGTCCTGAATATCTCCGGACGCGTGAGGCATATCCTTATCGCGCGTAAGCCGAGCGCCGGATTCTCCTCCTTTTTCAGTCCGAAATAGTCCACCTGCTTGTCTGCACCGATATCCAGCGTGCGGATAACTACTTTCTTTCCCGCCATGCTTTCAAGCACGCGCTTGTATGCCTGGAACTGCTGATCTTCTGTAGGGAAATCGGTGTTCTCAAGATACAGGAACTCGCTGCGGAAAAGCCCTATGCCGCCTGCGTCATTCAGCAGGACTGCGCCTATATTGTCGGTTCCGCTGATGTTCGCGAAGATGTTTATTTTCCTGCCGTCAAGGGTGACGTTCTCCTTGCCTTTCAGCTCCTGGAGCAGACGCTTTTTCTCCTCGTCCGCTTCACGCTTCCTGGAGTATTTCGCGATCGTTTCCTCGTCCGGGTCGAGGAATATCTCGCCGGTGTAGCCGTCCACCACCGCGGTCTGACCGTCCGTTATGGAGCTCAGGAACTCGTCCCCCGCGCCTATTACGGCGGGAATGTTCATGTTACGTGCGAGTATCGCGGTGTGGGAATTGCTGGAGCCCTTTGCAGTGACGAACGCCAGTACCTTGTCCTTGTCGAGCGCCACGGTCTCGCTGGGGGCTAAGTCCTCGGCGCAGACTATCATCTTGTCCACGCCGGAAGCACCATCGGAAGCCGTTCCGGTGAGGTTCGCGATGAGCCGGTTGGAGATGTCCCGCACATCAGCGGAGCGAGCCTGCATATACGGGTCCTCCATGGAAGCGAACATCTCGGAGAAGTTGTCCGCGGTGACTGCGACCGCGTACTCCGCGTTGACCGACTGGGTCTCGATTATGCTGCGTATGGAGTCGTTGTAGTCCTCGTCGTCCAGCATCATCATGTGTATCTCGAAGATCTGCGCGTTGGTCTCGCCGACCTCCCTGAGAGCCTTGTCGTATATCGCCTGAAGCTGTCCGGCGGCTTTCTGCTTTGCCTGCTCCACACGCTCAAGCTCTGCGGCGGCGTCTGTGATATGAGTGCGGGTGACTGAAACGTCCCGCTTTCTGAATACGGATATCTTACCGATAGCTACGGCGCTGTACACGCCCTTTCCGGAAAACTTCTTCATAGTTACCCCCACTTTCTGTAACGGAGAATTACTCTCCGAATCCGCTTTCGAACAGCTCGACTGCCTTGTCGAGAGCTGCCTGCTCGTTTTCGCCGTCCGCGGTGATCTCCACCTGGGTGCCGCACTTGATGCCCGCCGCCATTATCTGCATTACGGCGGAAGCCTTTGCGGTCTTTTCCGTGGTCTTGAGGGTCACGGTGCAGCCTGCGAACTTCTTCATCTCAGCTGCGAGGATGCCTGCCGGGCGCATGTGGAGTCCCTGTGCGTTCTTTACTGTTACTGTCTTTGTTACCATGATGATACTCTCCTTTAAAAATAGATTTTTGTGGTTCCCGGGGGCTTATGTCCCCGGGATTTTATTTCTCTTTCTTTGTTCTATCGAATGGATCACTTCACGGGCTGCGTCTTTTTCTTCTTCAGGAGCGCCAGCATGAACATTCCTGCAACGGAGCCTGCCGCCAGAGCCACGAGGTACATCAGCCAGTTGCCTACCACCGCGAATACGAATATACCGCCGTGGGGAGCCATAAGCGTGCAGTTGAACGCCATGGAAAGTCCGCCTGCCAGACCTGCGCCCACCATGCATGCGGGGATAACTCTCAGCGGGTCAGCCGCTGCGTAGGGGATAGCGCCCTCGGTGATGAAGCTCAGACCCATGATGTAGTTCACGGGGCCGCTCTTGCGCTCCTCCTCCGTCCAGCAGTTCTTGAAGAACGTTGTGGACAGTGCAATGGAGATTGGGGGAACCATTCCGCCTATCATTACCGCCGCCATGATGTCGTAGTTTCCGGAGGCGATAGCCGCCGTGCCGAATACATAAGCCGCCTTGTTGAACGGACCGCCCATATCAATGGACATCATCGCGCCGAGGACAACTCCCAGGACGACCTTGCTGCTTTCGCCCATGTTGGAGAGGAAATCTGAGATAGCGGTGTTTATCATGCCCATGAACGGATTTACCGCGCACATTACCACTGCGATAATTCCCAGACCGGCAAGCGGATAGATGAGCACCGGCTTGATTCCGTTGAGGGCTTTCGGCATGTGGTCGCAGAGCTTCTCAATGCCGAGCATTATGAAGCCTCCTGCAAAGCCTGCCAGCAGCGCCCCGAGGAATCCGGAGGGGATAGCGTCCACGCCCGCGATATTGTCGAATGTGGAGCCTGTGGTAGCGAGATAGCCTCCCACCAGACCTACAAGGAAGCCGGGGCGGTCAGCGATACTCTTGCCGATATATCCGGCGAGCACCGGAATCATGAAGTTGAACGCGAAGCCGCCTATCGTCTTGAAGAATGCCGCAGCAGCCGTGAACGTACCGAAGCTGTCGTCCTGCGGAGCGCCTGCGATCGTGTCTATCAGGAATGCCAGCGCGATGAAGATACCGCCTGCAACGGTGAACGGAAGCATGTTGGAAACGCCGTTCATCAGGTGCTTGTACAGCTTCCTGCCGAAGCTCTCGTTTGCCGCGGGGGAAGAAGCGGAGCTGCTTCCGCCCTCGTGATGATAAACCGGAGCGTCGCCCTTTTCAATGCGCTGAATGAGCTCGTCCGGGATCTTGATACCGTCCGAAACCTTGGTCGCGATGACCTTTTTGCCGTTGAACCGCGCCATTTCTACGGATTTGTCAGCCGCAACGATGATTCCGTCGCACTTCTCGATCTCCTCCGGCGTGAGGATATTCTTTGCGCCGCCGGAGCCGTTGGTCTCCACCTTTATGGAGATACCCAGGCGCTTTCCCGCCTTTTCGAGAGCCTCCGCCGCCATGTAGGTGTGTGCGATACCGGTGGGGCAGGCGGTGACTGCCAGCACCTTGTAGCCGGATTCCGCGGGCTTTTCCGCCTTTGGCTCGTCAGGGTACTTCTCTGTCTCAGCCGCGTCTATTGCCGCGAGGAATTCGTCCGTATCCTTTGCCGCAAGCAGCTTTGCCCGGAAATCCTCGTCCATGAGCAGGGTCATCAGCCTCGACAGCACCTCAAGGTGAACGTCGCCGTTGTTCGGAGCGGCTATCATAAACAGCAGGTTTGAGGGCTCATCGTCCATTGCCTGGTAGTCAACGCCCTGCGGAACCGTCATCGCCGCAAGCGAGGGAGCCTTTACCGCTTCGCTCTTTGCGTGCGGGATCGCGATACCCTCTCCGACTGCGGTGGAGCTCATTTCCTCGCGGGCGAGTATGCCTTTCTTGTAGGCTTCCCTGTCCGCTATTTTTCCTCCCTTTACCTGGAGGTCGATAAGCATGTCTATTGCTTCGGATTTGTTCTGTGGTGCGCCGCCAAGGAGAATGCTTTCCTTGCTCAGCAGGTCAACTATTCTCATATTATCCTCCTGTTTCCCGTAGCCTATCCTAATTGCTTTATGAGTTCTTCTATTTTTTCAGCCGTTGCCAGTCCGTCCGAGAATGCCGTTGCACCGCCGGAGGCTGTTCCGAGCTTCAGTGCGTATTCGTAGCCGCCCTTTTCGCAGCCGGCAATGAAGCCAGCCACCATGGAATCTCCCGCGCCTACCGAATTCTTTACCGTGCCCCTGCATACGCCGCAGACGTGGGTCTTTCCGTTCTCGTCAAGGAGCACCGCGCCGTCCCCCGCCATGGAGATGAGCACGTTCTGCGCGCCCATTTCCCGGAGCTTTCCGGCGTACTCGATTATCTCGTCAGTGGTGCGGAGCTCCACGCCGAATATCTCGCCGAGCTCGAAATTGTTCGGCTTGATGAGGAACGGCCTGTATTTCAGCACCTTCAGCAGAAGATCCTTTGTTGCGTCCACTACCGTGCAGATATTCCTGCCGTCAAGGCGTTCGAGTATCCTCTCGTATATATCGGAGGGGAGCGAAGCCGGAATGCTTCCTGCCAGCACCAGCGTATCGCCGTCCTTAAGCTCGTCAAGCTTTGCGAAAAGCTGGTCTACCGCTTCCTGCGGGATATCGGGTCCCTGACCGTTGAGCTCGGTTTCCTCGCCGGACTTTATCTTCACGTTGATCCGTGAGAAGCCCTTTTCAAGGTGGACGAACTCCGCGTCGATGTTCTTTTCGGCAACGCCCTTTTCTATCGCCTCTCCGGTGAAGCCGGCAACGAAACCGAGCGCCTTTGACTTTATTCCCAGCTCGCTGAGAACTATCGAAACGTTTATGCCCTTGCCGCCGAAGAATATCTCCTCGCTTTCGGAGCGGTTGGTGGCTCCCGGGGTGAGCTGCTTTGTCCGCACGATGTAGTCAACGGCGGGATTGAATGTTACTGTATAAACCATTTTACAAGACCTCCTTGATAAGTGTGTAGGCGGCGAATTTCCGGTTGGCAAGCGTGTCTGTGATTATGCTCGCCTTGTTGAGCTGGGCGAATGTCGCGGAGCTTATCTCGTCGAATTTCGAGTGATCGGCGAGCACGAACGCCTTCCGGCTGCTCTCTATCGCCGCCGCCTTTACGCGGGCTTCGTTCACGTCCGGGGTTGTGAAGCCCGCGGTGAGGGAAATTCCGTTTGTTCCCATGAAGCACTTGGTGAAGTTGTAGTTCTTCAGCGTGAGAACGCACTCAGCGCCGACTATCGCCTCGGTTGAGGCTTTTATCTCGCCGCCGGTGATGAACACCTTGAAGTTCCTCTGCGCCAGCTTCTTCGCGTGAATGAAGCCGTTGGTCACGAATGTGACGTCCTTCTGCGGCAGGTGGTCGATCATCTTTTCGGTAGTGGTTCCTGCGTCTATGAATACGAAGTCGCCGCTTTCCACAAGCGACGCCGCATACGCCGCGATCGCCTCCTTTTCGGCTGTGCATATTGACGCCTTTTCTTCAACGTTCTTTTCAATCGCCGAGAACCCCTCGCTGACGGACATCGCACCGCCACGTACCTTTGTTATTTTTCCCGCTTCTGCGAGAATATTCAGATCTCTTTTCACCGTGGAGCCGGAAACGTTCAATATCCTGCAAAGATCGTTTATTGTCACGCTCTTGCGGCTGTTCACTGTGTCGGTTATTATCTGATGGCGTTCTTCTGTAAGCATTGTCTTTTCCTCTTGTTGTTCGCGAACTGTTTGTGAGTGATTCTGGACTTGTTTGCTTCGTCCTGAACTTATAATATCACACTTTCCGCTCAAAATCAAGTAGTTTAGCTCAAAACGATTCAAGAAAGCGTGATTTTTGTTTAATTGAACAGCACAAGTTTATGGTTTTTGTGCGCTTTGAACAAATTTAGCCTTGTTTGAATGAACCGATACGGTTCACGAAAGAAAACGGTTCAGAACAGGTCATGTTATCCCGCCGGAAGAAATGCAGTTATTTGCAGTAGCAGGCGGTATACATTTAAGCTGCGGGGATATCCGCGGAAGGAGGATGAAATGGACAGCAACATCATTACAGCGGCGCTGTCGCTGATAGGGACGCTTGGGGGCTCGCTCGGCGGAATACTGGTCAGCTCCAAGCTCACCGCATACCGGCTCCAGCAGCTCGAAAGCAAGGTCGCGGAGCACAATAACTTCGCCCGCCGCATGCCGGTGGTCGAGGAACAGATAAAGGTCATCAATCATAGAATAGACGATCTGGAACAGGAGGAAAAAAAGCATGAACAGAATTGACTGGAAGCGTAAGCTCACATCGCGCAAGCTCTGGGTAGCGCTCGCGGGATTCATCGCGGGGCTTATCGTGGCGTTCGGCGGCTCGTCCGAGACGGCTGAGACTGTTTCCGGCTGTATACTCAGCGGAGCGGCAGTGATAGGCTACATGGTCGGCGAGGGTCTTGCGGACAGCGCAGGAAACAGCGGCTCCGCGGGCGGCGGAAGCTCCGCGGGTAAATCTCACGGGGAGGACTGACATGGCATTAAAATACGCAGGCGTTGACCTCTCCCGCTGGAATGGCGCGGTGGATTTCAAAGCGCTCAAAAACGCTCACATACTCGGAAAGCCCGTGAAGTTCGTTATGCTCCGGCTGGGCTACGGCAGGAGCCTGGACGACAGGTTCGCGCAGTATTACGCCGCGGCAAAGGCGGCGGGGCTGTATGTCGGCGTCTACCTTTACAGCCTCGCCTCAAATGCCGCTGAAGCCCGCAATGAAGCCGCATGGACTCTTGAACAGCTGAAGGGTCTGGAGATAGACTATCCGGTGGCATTCGATTTCGAGGACAGCGTGGTTCTCGGGAAAGGGTTCACACGGGCGCAGTACACGGCGATATGCAGGGCGTTCCTGGAGCGCGTCCGCACCGGCGGATACTATCCTGTATTATATACGGGACCTGCGGTCATAAAGGCTCATCTTGACCTGGACCGGCTCAAAGACTATGACCTGTGGCTCGCACAGTACACGAAGGAAGGCTCCGAGTATCAGTACGGTCAGGAGATGTGGCAGTTCTCCGTTGCCGGCGGCGTGAACGACTACAACAAGGTCGGCAGGGTCGCCGGAGTTCCCGGGGAGTGCGACTGCAACTGGAGCTACGTTGGCTACGCCGCGAAGATAGAGCGCCTTGGGCTCAACGGAAAGAAGCCGAAAAAATACCGCATAACAGCGGTCAAGGAAGTCCCCGCCGCCGAGCGCTCAGACGAGCTGAAGCGGCTCACAAAGCTGGGATATACGGTCACGGCTGAAACGGAATGAAGAATAACATATAAAAACAGCCCGGATCAGATTAAGATCCGGGCTGTTCATGCTATGTGAATAAAACTATGTCATGTCGTCCATTTCAGACCGCAGCGGTCGGAAATGAGGTTCTCCGGCTTTACGCCGAGGAGCGTTTTCTCCCCTGCAAGCACCTTGATGTCGCCGCTGCATGTGCGCATGTTTATCGTGCCTATGCAGTCGGAGGAGCCGAGCGCCACTGCGCTTGCGCCCTCAATGGTGGAATCAAGGGTGCAGTCGTTCATGATTATCTCGCCGAATTCCTTGTCAGCGCCTATGCCGAGTATCTCCTTGCCCTTAAATATGGAGGTGATACGGTCATCGGACATCTTTATGCAGCCGCCCCTCGAATTGTAGGAGCCGAATCCGCCTATCTTGTCGCCGGACATCGTGATATTCGCCGAGCTGCTTACCATGGTTATGCTGCACGGGTCGCTGAAGCTCCCCACGCCGAGCGCCGTCTTGGAATGGTGCACCAGCTTAAGGCGGGTATTTTCGATGAACACGTCCGCGCCTGAAAGCAGGCTGCCTATGCCGAGCGTGCTCTTGCCGAGCTGCTCGATAGAAAGTTCCGCGCACTTTATTCTTATGCGGGAAAGGTCATCGTTGCTCCTGCCGCCGATTGCAACGCTCTTTTCGCTGTCGAGGTGAATGAACACCTTTCCGTCCATTGCGATATTGATGTTGCCGTAGGACATCGTGAATCCGGAGCCTATCGCGTATGTCTGGTTGGTGGAGGAATTTATGCTCAGCGTACCCTCTCCGGTTATATTCAGCGTGGAGCCCGCCGGGACGAAAATCCCGCCGGTTATCGAAACATCGCCGGTTATGTTCAGCGTCATCGTGCTGTTCTGACCAACGCTGATAGAAGCGCCCGCGCTGTCATTCTTCATGCTGACGTTGACCAGGGTCAGCGAGCAGTCGAGGTTGTCCTTTGTGCGCAGCGTCATGTCCGAAACGAACCTGCTGTTTCCTGTCAGCGTGTAGTCCGGGCGGGTGACGATGATGTCCGTGTAGCTGTCAAGGTCGAGAGCCATGAGCGATATCTCGCGCTCGTCACCGGTAAAGTAGGTCTTTCTCGTGCGGCGGTTCTCGCTTGCGCGGTTGTATTCCTTTATCTCCTGGATTATCTCCGCGGGTATCTCCTGCATGAGCTCCGGAGAGGGCTTCGCCGTGTAGTAGCCCTGGATGAGGTCAACGCCCATTGCGATAACGGTCTGGAGCTCCTCGGTGAGCTCAACTCCCTCCGCAAGCGCCATGAAATTGTTGTCGTGCGCATAGTCTATGATGTTGCGCGTGAAGTGCTTCTTGCGCTTGTCCTTGTGGATATTCATGATAAGGCTGCGGTCTATCTTTACAACGTTCGGCATGAACGTCAGCAGGTTGCTGATGTTGGAATATCCCGTGCCGTAGTCGTCAATGGCTATCTTGAATCCGCAGCGCCTGCTGCGCTCGATGAGCGTCTGGAGCTGCTTTGCGCTCGCCTCGGTCTGCTCGGTAAATTCCACCACGACATTTCCCATGATGTCGCCGTAAAGCTGGTACAGCCGCTCGAAATCGGCGTCCGGAAGCGTACATGCGGGAATGCTGTTCACGAACAGCAGCCTGTCTTTCAGCAGCTGCTGATTCTCCTTGGCAAAGCGCATGGTATTGAACATCGTGCACATCTCAACGTCATGCAGGCGGTTGAGCGCCTCCGCATGGGTGAGTATGGTCAGCGGCGACAGCCTGAATTCATCGCCTGAACGCATGAGCGCTTCGTAAGCGTAGATGTCGCCGGTGCGCGCGTCAACTATCGGCTGGAAGTGATAGCTGAACAGGTTCTCGTTGAGCAGACGGATAACGTTGCGGCGCTCCTCCGGGTCAAAGGAATCCGTGTTGACGTCCGCGGTCTTGTGCATCTTGGTGTGATTGTCCTTGGCAAGCGTGCGCTGGTACGCCGCGTCATACGGCAGCTTCTCCAGCACGGAGCGGTCAGTCAGCGGAGCCGTTGCGACTGCGGTGTATACGTTCACGCCGTATTCGCGGTTGTCGCGGTGGTTCAGGGATTCTATCGCAGAGTTCAGTCGGGACTGCACATCGTCCACAGAGCCCTCGTCAATTATTCCCGCAATGAAGAACTCATCGCCGCTGACCCTCACGACAATGTCGCTGTCGCCCGCCGCGCTGGTGAGCGCAACGCTCAGCCCGGAAAGCACCCGGTCGCCCTCGGCGTAGCCGTAAGTGTCGTTTATGCCCTTCAAGTTCTCGATATCTATGGAAATTATGCGGAGTATCCTGTGCGGGTCGTTGAACTTTCCGCAGCGCTCGGACATTATGCGGGTATATCCGCGCATATTGAGCAGACCCGTAAGGGAATCGCGCACCTGCGTTTCGGTGACCGTGTCGTTGTAGAGGATATGGCGGCGCTGCTTTTCAAGCGCACAGGAAACGGTGCGCAGCCACTTTACATAGTCCTTGCCGTAAACCTGGAGCGAATCCCCGTAGGAAAGCACCACGTAGCCGTAATTAACGCCCATGAAGTGCAGCGAGGTAAATATGTACGCGGACGGCTTGCTGCGCTCCTGGAATATCTCCGGGAGCATCTGCTCCTTGGGGAACTTATCCATGAGGTCAACGGTTCCCCTGCCGTTGGTACGCTTCAGCGCAAGGGCTATCCTGTCGGTGAATCCCTCCGCAGGAGCGGGGTCGTGCATGACCTTGTTATTCAGGCACATCCAGAATCCCTTGAAATCCCCGAGGAAATGGGTATACCAGTCCACCTTCCAGAGGTAGTCGTAGAATGTTTCCGCCGCTACCAGATCCTCCGACATGAAGTTATAGTAGGACTCAAAGCCGTTCTGCTGCGCCGCGGTCATATTCATTGCCGCGATATCGCATATCTTGCCAAGATTTATACGGCGGCAGCCGCAGGTCATGCCCGGCATGAGCTGCGCGGAACACTCGTCGATCACCGGCTCGTATTCAGTGCCGCGGATCCGTGAGATCAAGTATCCTGCGGCGCTCAGCGCTATGCTCTTCGGGTCGCGCAGCGCGGAGGTAATGTTGAGGTAATCCGCACCGAACGGCTCGTTCTGGTTGAATCCGGAAACAATGACATCCTCCGGTATCTTAACGCCCCGGTTGGAGAGCGCGGCGACAAGCTGCACCGCCGTAAGGTCGGAGCAGCACAGTACAGCGTCCGGCAGTCCGTTCGCCAATATCTCGTCTGCGATCGGGGAAAAATCGTCTATCCAGTCCTTGCCGGTGTGAATGCGGTTTTCCGGGATATCATAGCCGCGCTTTTGCATCAACTCGATAAAATACCCTTTTATCGTGTCGTGGAACGCGTCGCTCGGACCTCCCACGAAGTCAATGATTTTTGCGCCGTGCTGTCCCATGATATGCTCAACGATCATTTCGGCAGCGCTGCGGTAGTCGTATATGAAATTCTCAAAGCCCTCCACCTCGCTGTCGAAGCAGGCAACGGGACCCTTGAAATCTGATTTTATGCGGGCAATGAGCTTGTTTCTGGATTCCTCGCTGCTGATGCTTGACGGGAAAATAATGATACCGTCAAGTGCGTCGAGGTTTATCAGGTCATAGACAGAGTTCTCCGCCGCGTCGAACTCAGCGTTGCCAGACATCATCAGCGATGAGAACACCAGCACGTCCATATCGGCGTCAAAAAGCTCTTTCTGGATATATTCCAGCGAACGGGTGAAGAACACATATTCTGCTTCAGCCGCGATAATCCCGATAAGGGGTCTTTGCTTTTTCAAGTTCCATTCCTCCGGATATCTTTCCTATTTATAATAATAATATCTGAGTTAAGTATAACACACCTGAGATGACTATTGCAACAACAGGTTGATGTTTTTGTGCAAAACTGCCAACTTTTTTAGTGAAAAGTTACATACCCGGATTAGGTTACAAAGTTGATAAACTAAATTAGCTTTACGCAAGGGAAAATCTGTAATAAATTTTGTGCAAATTGCCATAGAGATTTAGTTTGATTTTACAGCTTATATGGTGTATAATTAAAGGTAGCTTTTATACAAAAAAGGAGTGGACCTATTGCATTATCTCATGATTTCCGCGGCAGCGGAGAGCAACAGCTTCCTGGACAGCTTCCTGGGCGCTGTGAAAACAGTGAATGACGCGGTGAGCAGCGTGGTATGGGGCTGGCCAGCCCTTATACTCCTGCTGTTCGTTGGAATATTGATGACATCGCTGACAAAGTTCTTCCAGGTATCCCACATCGGCAGGTGGTTCAAATGCACCATCGGCGCGATATTCCGTGACAAGAGCGTAACCAAGCACACGAAGGACAAGCAGATATCCCAGTTCCAGAGCGTATGCGCGGCACTTGCCTCCACGGTCGGCACTGGAAACATCGCGGGCGTTGCCTCCGCGATAGTGACCGGAGGCCCCGGCGCGGTATTCTGGATGTGGGTAATGGCGTTCTTCGGCATGATGACCAATTTCGCGGAGAATGTCCTCGGTATCCTCTACCGCGTTAAGAACAACAACGGCGAGTGGAGCGGCGGTGCCATGTACTACCTGAAGTATGGTCTTGGCGGAAAGAAGCACTGCAAGACTCTCGGCTCCGTGCTGGCGGTGATGTTCTGTGTGTTCTGCCTGTTCGCATCGTTCGGAATCGGCAATATGACCCAGATAAACACCATTTCCACCAACATGAACAGCACATTCGGCATACCGAACATCATCACCGGAATCGTCCTGATGATAGTTGCCGCGCTGGTAGTCATCGGCGGAATACAGAGAATAGCCCTTGTTACAGAAAAGATAGTACCGATAATGGTGGTCATCTACCTGTTGGGAACTATCGCTGTATGCATAAAGAACATCAGTCAGTTTGGCGATGTGTTCAGTGCAATATTCAAGAGCGCGTTCGGCTTTGAGGCGATAGCCGGCGGTCTGGTGGGACAGGGCGTAAAAATGGCGATAGAAATGGGCATGAAGCGCGGCGTATTCTCCAACGAGGCAGGTCTCGGATCCTCTGTAATGGTGCACTGCAACTCCAACGTAAAGGAGCCGGTAAGCCAGGGCATGTGGGGAATATTCAGCGTATTCACGGACACCATCGTGGTATGCACCCTGACGGCGTTCACTATTCTCTCCTCCGGTCTGTTCAATCTGGACACCGGAAGGCTGATAGACAGCTCCCTTGAAAAGCAGACCGGCTCGATAGTGGGTCTGGCGTTTGAGCAGAACTTCGGCGTATTCGGTCGCTATTTTGTTGCGATAGCGCTGCTGCTGTTCGCGTTCTCCACCTCCCTCGGCTGGAGCCACTATGGAACAAAGGCTTTCGAGTACCTGTTCGGCACAAAGGCTACGCTTTTCTACAAGATAGTATTCGTTGCCGCGATATTCGGCGGCGCGACCATGGGCGAGAACCTCGCGTGGGAGCTCTCCGACACATTCAACGGCATGATGATGATACCGAACCTGATAGGCGTGCTTGTGCTTTCGCCAATGGTATACAAGTGTACGAAGAACTACGTTGACCGTCACATACGGCATATAAATGTAGAGCCAATGCTGTCAGTCCATGCGGACATACAGCGCGAGCAGGCGGCGGCGCTTGAAGCCGAGCAGAAAGAGCTTGTAAGCGCGGGCATAGATTCGGATTACGCAGAATAAAATTTATGGGGAGCCGGAAAGCTCCCCATATCTTATACGCAGAAATCGCACGGAAACTGCTCCGTGCGATTCTTTTTTAGTCGCAGTAGCCGAATGCCAGCACGAAATAAGCCGAGCCATCGGCAGGCTCCATGCGTATCTCAACGGTGTGCTCCGCGGAGGAATCATCGTCTATCAGGTACGCGGTAACAGGGTTGTTCCAGCCGTCCGCCATATTGGAGGATACCGAGGAGGTCTTTACCCCGTCAATGTAGATGTCCGCAGTGCCGTACTTTTCGCTGTTGTTCGCCTTGAACACCATTTCCAGCACGGAGCAGTTCAGCGTGAACTTCATGGAGCCGCCGTCGGTGCTCTTGTAGAACCAGCCGTTGTGGAAGTTCCCGTGGGTGTCGTACTGGGTGAAGTTGTCCAGCTCAACGTTCTCCATATTTGCGCTGTCCATGTAGTGCATATTCATGTACTTTCCGCTGAAAACAGGCGCGGGAAGGTTCTTGTCTACCTCGCCGGCATTCTCGGCAGCGACCGGGAGCACCTTCTGATAGTAGTTATCCACGAAATCGGTGATGCACTTGTGACCGTAGGCATTCGGGTGGGACTGGTCATCGGAGTAGTCCTGCCACGTCATTCTGCCGGCTTCTATCTCCTCGTAAACGCTGTCGTGCACGCTTATCATCGGGAGCCCGTAGTTCTCGCCTATCTGCGACATGTGCTCCTGACAGGTATAGCCGCTGTCAAGCACCGTGAACAGAAGGACTACCGCGATATCCTTATCCTGCGTGAGGAGCGTGCGCACAAGGCTCTCATAGGCGTTCTTGTATTCAGCTGTCTGACCGTCGTTTACCGCGAACTCAACGAACACAATATCCGGGTCGGCGGAGAGCACATCGCGCTCCAGGCGGAGATTTCCGAGCAGCGAGGGAGTTCCGCTGATTCCCGCGTTGACGCCGGTCACCGTGATATCCGGGAAGTAGCCCTGAAGCAGGTCGGTGCAGGTCTTTGCGTAGAATTCCGTGGTCCCAGCGTTGTAGCCCTCGGTTATGGAGCCGCCTATGTACGCAACCGTGATGTCCTCGCCGTTCTGCGCTTTCTGGAACACGTCAGCCATTCTGGTCATGTCGCCCGTGGAAAGCAGGGAGCGGTCGATCATCTTCTCATAGTCGGAACGGTTGTCGTCAGCCTCCGCCGTGGGAGCCTCCGCAGTCTGGGCGGACGCGGAGCTGTCGGCAGTGACCTCTGCGGTCTGCGCCGCGGAGCTTTCCGGTGCGGAGCTCTCAGAAGCCGTGCTCTCCGGAGCTGAGGAGCTCGTGCCGTTTCCCGAGCAGGCGGTCATAGCCAGCAGCATTGAAACCGCAGCCAGTATTGATATAAACTTCTTCATTCTTTCTTCTCCTGAAACAAATATAGAGCGGTGTGACCGCTGATTCAATTATACCTGATTTCCCCGCAGTTGTCAACACAACATACACAAAAATGGGAGAGCCGAAGCTCTCCCATAGTTTGTATTGAGGCACATAAATTCCGAACTCCGGATTTATATCAGTACATTCCGCCCATGCCGCCTGCGGGCATTGCCGGAGCAGCAGGAGTTTCCTCGGGCTTGTCAGCAACGAGGGACTCGGTGGTCAGTACCATTGCAGCAACGGAAGCCGCATTCTGGAGTGCAGAACGTGTAACCTTTGCCGGGTCAACGATACCAGCGGAGATCATGTCGCCGTAGGTCTCGGTGTAAGCATCGAAGCCGTAGCCTACCTTGCCCTCACGGTTGATAGTGTCGATGATCACGGATCCCTCAAGACCTGCGTTGAGCGCGATCTGACGAACCGGCTCCTCAAGAGCGCGGAGAACGATCTTGGCACCGGTCTTCTCATCACCCTCGAGTGTGTCAACGAGAGCCTTTACAGCCGGCATTGCATTGATGAGAGCTGTTCCGCCGCCTGCTACGATGCCTTCCTCAACAGCTGCCTTTGTAGCTGCGAGCGCGTCCTCAATGCGGAGCTTCTTCTCCTTCATCTCGACCTCGGTAGCTGCGCCGACCTTGATAACGCCTACGCCGCCGGAGAGCTTAGCAAGTCTTTCCTGGAGCTTCTCCTTGTCGAACTCGGATGTGGTGTTCTCGATAGCGTTCTTGATCTCGTGTACACGAGCCTTGATAGCCTCGCTGTCGCCGTAGCCGTCAACGATGATGGTGTTCTCCTTGTTTACCTTTACCTGCTTAGCGCGGCCGAGCTGGTTGATCTGGGTCTCCTTGATGTCAAGGCCAAGCTCGTCTGTGATAACTTCGCCGCCGGTCAGGATAGCGATATCCTTCAGCATTTCCTTACGTCTGTCGCCGAAGCCCGGAGCCTTGACAGCAACGCATACGAATACGCCTCTCAGCTTGTTCAGGATGATGTTGGTAAGAGCGTCGCCCTCAACGTCCTCTGCGATGATGATGAGCTTCTTGCCTGCCTGTACGATCTGCTCGAGCAGCGGGAGAACATCCTGAATGGAGGAGATCTTCTTGTCTGTGATGAGGATATAAGGGTCGTCGATAACTGCTTCCATCTTGTCGGTATCAGTTACCATGTAAGGAGAGATGTAGCCTCTGTCGAACTGCATACCCTCAACTACCTCGGAGTATGTCTCAGCGGTCTTGCCCTCTTCAAGGGTGATAACGCCGTCAGCAGTTACCTTCTCCATAGCCTCTGCGATAAGCTTGCCGACAGACTCGTCGCCTGCGGAAACTGTCGCAACTCTCTCGATATCCTTGCTGCCGCTTACGGTCTGGGAGTTCTTCTTGATCTCTGCGACTGCCGCGTCAACAGCCTTCTGCATGCCCTTCTTAACTACCATGGGGTTAGCGCCGGCTGCGATGTTCTTCATACCCTCGCGGACAAGCGCCTGTGCAAGCAGCGTAGCGGTAGTTGTACCATCGCCTGCTGCGTCGTTAGTCTTGGTCGCTACTTCCTTTACAAGGGATGCGCCCATGTTCTGGAATGCGTCCTCAAGCTCGATCTCCTTTGCGATGGTAACGCCATCGTTGGTGATCAGCGGGCTGCCGTACTTCTTGGAGAGAACTACGTTTCTGCCCTTCGGGCCGAGTGTGATCTTAACTGTATCTGCCAGGGTGTCGATACCTGCCTGGAGAGCCTTGCGGGCCTCTTCGCCGTAAATAATATCCTTAGCCATGATTAATTCCTCCTTGTGTGTCTTGTTACGAATTACTCAACTATCGCGAGAATGTCGGACTGTCTGAGAATAGAATACTCAACGCCGTCAACCTTGACCTCGGTGCCTGCGTACTTGCTGATGAGCACCTTGTCGCCTACCTTGACGTTCATTGTGACTTCCTTGCCGTCAACGTTTCCGCCGGGGCCTACTGCTACTACCTCTGCAACGGAGGGCTTCTCCTGTGCGGAAGCTGTCAGGATAATACCGCTCTTTGTGGTTTCCTCTGCTTCGACCATCTTTATAACTACGCGGTCTGCTAAAGGCTTGATTGTCATATATATTTCCTCCTCAAAAATTAAGTATCAGATCTTGCAATTAGCACTCTTGTTCTCTGAGTGCTAATTATATTTTACCCATTATTCAGAAAAAATCAAGGGGTAAAGGGGCTTTTTTTTGCAATTTCGTGAAATGTGTACAGATTACATATTTTCGCAGATTTTGTTTTGGCAATTATGCACAGGACGCTAAAAATTCATCAGGCAGAAAATGCGGCAGAAATCGCCCTGTTCATTATTGATTTTTCCATTAGAATATGGTAGAATAAAAGGATAGAGAAAATATTAGCTTGTCGAAAAGTATCTTCCCCAGACTGTTGAGAAAGGTGCAGATGCAAGGAAGCAGCATTCCGGCTAGGCTTTGCGGACGTTGCCCTTGTTTGCCCGACATCGTGTCGGGCTTGGGGGGCAACACCACAAACCTCGTGTTTGTGCCTGCCGAATATGCCGCTGACGCGGCAGATGTGCCTTTATCGACAGTCTGAATATATGCCGGAGGTCGAGAAATTATGGCTGTTGCAGTACCGAAAAGGATAGCTTCTGGAATAATCAACGCGCTCAAGGGCGGAGTCGTGCCCCGCACGGGGCTCGGCTACATCGCGGTCGGCAGGACTGCCGAGATAAACGCGCTGCTCCACGATGTGGACATCACCGAGGAGGGCGGCGCCTTCTTCCGCTTCATCGTGGGACGCTACGGCAGCGGTAAGAGCTTCATGCTCCAGACCATGCGCCAGCACCTTATGGACAGGGGATTTGTCACCGCGGACGCCGACCTCTCCCCGGAGCGCAGGCTCATGGGAAACAAGGGTCAGGGTCTTGCGACCTACCGTGAGCTCATGCGAAATATGAGCGTCCGCACAAAGCCGGACGGCGGAGCTCTCCCGCTGATACTCGAAAAATGGATAACCTCCGTGCGCACGGACGTCGTGACGGAGGGCACCAGCCCGGATTCCCCGTTCTTTGACGCGGCAGTCGAGAAGAAGATATACTCAAAGATAAGCGGACTTGAGGACATGGTGCACGGCTTCGATTTCGCCAGGGTAATAAACGCCTACCATAAGGCGTACATGACGGGCAACGATGAAAAGGCGGGCTGCGCCGTAAGATGGCTGCGCGGCGAATACTCCACAAAGACGGAGGCAAGGCAGGATCTCGGCGTAAACGTCATAATAACAGACGACAACTGGTACGACTACATCAAGCTGCTGACCGCATTCTTCGTGAGCGCGGGCTACAAGGGCTTCGTCATAATGATAGACGAGCTCGTGAATATAATGAAGATCCCCCACGCAGTGACGCGCCAGTACAACTACGAAAAGATACTGATGATGTACAACGACGTCATGCAGGGAAAGGCCTCGCACCTCGGCATAATCATGGGCGGCACCCCGCAGTGCATAGAGGACACCCGCCGCGGAATATTCAGCTATGACGCCCTCCGCTCGCGGCTGGAGCGCGGGCGCTTCGCCACGGACGAGACCCATGACATGCTCGCACCGATAATCAAGCTCCAGCCGCTGACTTATGAGGAAATGACCGTCCTCGCCGAAAAGCTCGCGGAGATCCACGCGGGGCTGTACGGCTACGAAAACCGCATGACCCTCGAGGACCGGATATTCTTCATCAAGGCGGAATACAGCCGCGTGGGAGCCGACACCAACATCACCCCGCGCGAGATGATACGCGATTTCATCGAGCTGCTCAATATCGCAATGCAGAACCCCGACAAGACTATTCCCCAGCTCATGGGCGAGGAGAGCTTCGAATTCGCAAAGCCGGAGGGCGAAGAATCCGCCGGGGAAAAGGACGGCTTCGAGGATTTTGAGCTGTAATTAAAGAGGTAACAAATGTCCGATATATTCCACCGCCTGGCTCCTTTCATACAGGACTACATCTACCGCTGCAAGTGGGAGGAGCTTCGGGAGATACAGGTGCGCGCCGCCGAAGCGGTGTTCGACACAGACGAGAACCTTCTGCTCTCCAGCGGAACCGCCAGCGGAAAGACCGAGGCGGCATTCCTGCCGGTGCTGACCTGTCTGTGGGAGAACCCCTCCCAGAGCGTGGGAGTGCTGTACCTCTCGCCGCTGAAAGCGCTGATAAACGACCAGTTCGTCCGGCTGGAGGGGCTCCTTGAGGAAGCGAACATTCCCATAACCAAGTGGCACGGGGACGCCTCCGCAGCCGCAAAGAAGCGCGTATTAAAGCGCCCCCAGGGAATAATCCAGACCACGCCGGAATCCCTAGAAAGCATGCTGATGCACAACTCCAGCGGGGCTTACAGGCTGTTCTCAGACCTGCGCTTCGTCATCATCGACGAGGTGCACTACTTCATGGACAACGACCGCGGCTTACAGCTTCTGTGCCTGCTGGAGCGGCTCTCGCGGCTCATCGGCTACCACCCGCGCCGGATAGGGCTTTCAGCGACCCTCGGCGACTGCCGCAGCGCGGAACAGTGGCTGAACACCGGCAGCGGCAGCGGCAGGGGCTGCATTACCCCTCGGGTACATGAAAAAGGGAGAACGCTGCGGCTCTCCGTGAAGTTCTTCCCGATAAAGGAGAAAATACCGAACTCCGACAGTAAAGTGCTGCTCCAGAACTACTACGACTACCTTTTTGAGAGCACCTGGAACAAGCGCTGCATACTCTTTTCCAACTCCAAGGGAGAGGTGGAAGAGAACATCGCCCACCTGAAGCGCATAGCCGCCGAGCGCCGCCTGCCGGACAACTACCTTATCCACCACGCGAACATTTCCTCCGCCCTGCGGGAATTCACCGAGCAGAAGATGAAATCCTCCGAGCAGCCGATATGCACCGGAGCCACCGTCACGCTTGAACTCGGCATAGACCTGGGCTCCCTTGAGCGCATAGTCCAGACCGGCTGCCCGCTGACGGTCTCCGGGCTGGTGCAGAGACTGGGGCGCACCGGCAGGCGCGGCGGCGTTGCGGAAATGCGCTTCGCGTTCCGGTGGGACATGAGCCTGCCTCCGCAGGAGTTCTACAAGGAGATAAACTGGGACTTCGTAATGTGCATTGCGATGATACTGCTCTACACCCGCGAAAGGTGGATAGAGCCCATGTACCTCCCGAAGCTGCCGTACAGCCTGCTCTACCACCAGACCATGAGCTGGCTCTCCTCCCAGGGCAGCGTGAAGCCCCCGGAGCTCGCGCGGTATATCCTCACCCTCGGCGTTTTCAGAAACGTCACCAAGGAGGATTACCTGCTTCTCCTGCGGCATATACTGGAGAATGGTCAGATAGAGCGCGGCGAGGACGGCGGGCTCCTTGTCGGGGAAAAGGGCGAAGCCGCCGTGAATAATTACGAGTTCCTCGCGGTGTTCTCTGTGCCGTCCGAATTCTCCGTGCGGTGCAGCGCCGAGGAGATAGGCACCGTGCAGACCCCGTTCCCGGAAAAGGCGCAGTTCGCGCTGGCGGGTCAGGCGTGGGAAGTCACCGAGCTCGACATGAAGGAGCGCCGCATTTTCGTAAAGCATATCCCCGGCATCTCCGCGAATATGTGGCAGGACACCGGCAACGAATACGTCCACACAAAGGTAATGAAGAAGATACAGGAGGTGCTGTGCAGCGATGAGGAATACGCGTTCCTGGATGACTCCGCGAAAAAGCGCCTTTCCGACATACGCCGCGCCTGCCGGAGCGCCGCAATGTCTGTTGCCGTCCCGTATTCCGACCGCATGATAGCCGGAAGCAGCCCCTCCGCGCCCTCCCTGGGCATAGCACTGCCGATAACGCCGACCATGTACGCGGTGTTCCCGTTCCTCGGGACGCGCGCCTGCATGGCGCTGATGTACGAGCTGCGGCAGAGGGGCTTCGGCGCGAATGTGTGGGTGCACCGCTACATTCCCGTATGCATAGAGGTAAAGACGGACCGCAGCCTTGCGGAGCTTGAGACCGCGCTCGCCGAGATAAAGCTGAACGGCGCGGACAAATACGCGTTCAATATCCCGGACAACTGCGAAATAACCGGAAAATACAACGACTATATCCCCCGTGAGCTCCTGAAAAAGCAGTACATCGAGGACTACCTCGACGCGGAGGACATGAAAGCGAATTTATAGGAGGAAATACAATGAAACTGATGTTTGCGTCCGACATTCACGGATCGGCGTTATACTGCGAAAAGATGCTGGAGGCATTCCGGCGGGAGGGCGCGGAGCGCCTCTGCCTGCTCGGGGATATCCTCTACCACGGTCCCAGGAACGACCTGCCGGAGGGTCACGCGCCGAAAAAGGTCATTGCAATGCTGAACCCCATTAAATCGCAGATCATGTGCGTGCGCGGCAACTGCGACACCGAGGTCGACCAGATGGTGCTGGAATTCCCGGTGCTTGCGGACTATGCGCTGATTTTTGAACGCGGCAGGTGCTTCTATCTCACCCACGGACATCACTTCAACCCGCAGAACCTCCCGCCGCTGAATCCCGGAGACGTGCTGATAAACGGCCACACCCACGTCTTTAAGGCGGAGTGCGTGGACGGCATACACTGCCTGAACGACGGCTCCGTGGCGCTCCCCAAGGAGGGAAAGCCGCGCAGCTATATGATATACGAGGACGGAGCATTCACCGTGAAGCAGCTTGAATCCGGAGAATCGCTCCTCGCCTACAACGTCTGACGGAGGGCGAAATGTCATTCAGTTCTGATATAAAAAAGGAGCTGTGCATTGTGAAGGAGCTTACGGAGAGGCAGGCTTCCGCAATGCTGTACGGCATAATGTACGCGTCCCGGTTCGAGAACGGCAGACCGGTCATACAGACCGAAAGCACCGACCTGATGAACGCCGCCGCAGAGCTCATGCGGGCGGTATTCCCCGGCGTGAAGTTCGGGATAGTCCGGCTGGTGAAGAGCACGGGCTCGCTGTTCACGCTGAAGCTCAAAGGCGGCTGGGAGCAGGCGGCGGAGCGCTTCGGCAGCTTCGAGGAGATAAACGCCGCGGCAGTGGACGGCGCAGACGAGGAAAGCAGCGCGTTCCTGCGCGGGATATTCGTTGCCTGCGGCTCCGTGACCGACCCCAACAAGGAATATCACCTTGAAATAGTGCTCCCCGAAAATCACCGCACCGGGCTGCTGCTGGATTTCATCACCGAGCACGGAATGGCGGTAAAGGAGACCCTGCGGGCGCACAAGCGCGTTATCTACGCCAAGGAGAGCGAGCTCATCGAGGATTTTCTGACCTACATCGGCGCGGCGAATCACTCGCTGGAAATAATGCAGGTCAAGATAATGAAGGATTTCCGCAACCGCGTGAACCGCTCCGTGAACTGCGAAAGCGCGAACCTCGACAAGACCGTCGCCGCCTCCAACAAGAGCGCGGAGGACATCGGGTACATATTCCGGACGATGGGCGCCGACTGGCTCTCGCCTGAACTCCGGGAGACCGCGCAGCTCAGGCTGGACAACCCAGAGCTCTCCCTTTCGGAGCTGTGCGGAATGTTCCAGAAGCCGATAAGCCGCAGCGGACTGAACCACCGCCTGAAAAAACTCTCCAAACTCGCGGACGAGCTCCGTTCCTCCGAATGATTTTCCAGTAATTTTTTGTTGACAAGCATTTGTTTTTTTGTTATACTGAATATGGTAATTCCTTTGTTCAAAATGTAGAAGGAGAATATATGAAAAAGCAGATAATCAGCGCCGCTCTTGCGGCGATACTTTCAGCCGGGATATTCAGCGCGCCTGCGCAGGAAATGCTCGGCAGCGTTTCCGTAACGGCACAGGCGGCTTCGACAGTTTCCGCGCCGAAGACCTCGAAAAAGGCGGGCGCCTACTCCACCTCCGGGGCGTTCACCGTGAAGCTCACAGCCGCAGACGGTGCGCAGATATATTACAGCACCGGCGGGGACTACAAGCTCTACACCAAGGCGCTCAAGATAAGCAGGACCACCACGGTCAAATGCTACGCGAAGCTTGACGGCGTAAAGAGCAAGACCGTATCCTATACATACAAGCTCACGCCGAAGGTGAATTTCTCAAAGCCGGGCGGAAGCTATGAGGACGCGGTTACGGTAAAGCTGTCCTCCACGGCGTCCGGCGTAAAGTTCTACTACACCCTTGACGGAAGCAAGCCGACTACATCCTCCGCACTGTACAGCACCGCCGGAATAAAGATAAGCAGCAGCGCAAAGCTCCGCGTGCTGGCGGCAAAGAGCGGCTGGACGAACAAGTATTTCTCAGAGGAATACACTATCGAAAGCACCGCAGCCGACCTCTCAGGGACCAGCATACTTGACGACTACAAGAGCAAGTATGCCTACAACACGCTGAACTCCACGCAGAAAAAAATATACGCCGAGTTCTTCGACCTTGCGGCAAATCACGGCGAAAGCGGAAGTGTTTCCTCGCTCGGCGCCACCGGCTCGGACGTAAAGCAGGCTTACTGGGCGTTCGACTACGATAATCCGCAGTTCTTCTGGCTTGGCAACGGATACAGCTACACGCTGACCAGCAACGGCATAATCCAGACCATAACCCCGCAGTATTCCCGCTCAGCTTCCGAAGCCAAAAGGCTCCAGCCGCTGTTTGACGAAGCCGCAGGCAAGATAATCACAAAGGCGCTGGCCGAGGACAATCTCTTTGACCGCGTAAAGGTGATCCACGACGCCATAACCGACATGACCACCTACACCGCAAAGGGCAGCAGCTCCATTTCCGAGGCGGACGGCCCGCTGCTTGACGGAAAGGCTCTCTGCGAGGGCTATTCCAAGGCGTTCATGTACCTCTGCCAGGCAGTCGGGATCCCCTGCGTATGCGTTGCCGGATACGCAAACGAGCCGCACATGTGGAACATGCTCCAGCTTGACGGCGAATGGTACAACATGGACGTTACCTGGGACGACTCCGGAACATACGACTACTTCTGCATCTCCACAAAGAAAATGCAGGAGGATCACTCCTTTGAAAACCTGTTCCCCATTCCCTCCGCGACATCTGACAAGTACAGCTATAACACCGTCATGGGAATCAAGGAATACACCGACGCCGCAAGCGCATACAACGCACTGCTGGCTCAGGCGGTGGACAACTGGAACAACGGTATCTACATCACCGATATAACGGTAAAGGGCGGTCTTATGGACGCGCTGACCTCAAAGGTCAACAGCAGCCTTTCCAGCGACCTGACGGCAGCCGGCTGCAATCACATGGGCTGGAGAGCAAGCTACTCCACCAAGAAGATGACCATAACTCTCAAGCACTGAACGACCGGAAAGCGGCCTCCGCAATGAAAGAACCGAGCAGTATCGCAAGGCACACAAGGAAGCGCAGGGTGTACTCCCCCGCCGCCGGACGCGCCGCAACGATACTGCTTTTGTCTGTGGAGACCAGCCGCAGCAGCTGCGAGGACATCGCCGCAGAAACTCCCGCACCGCTGACCACGGCGGCCACAGAAGCCGCGCAGGACGGTATCAGGAGCGCCGCGGATATCCCATGCAGCGAAAACGCCCCGGTGAGCGCCGCTCCCGTTCCAAGCCCGCAGACCAGCGGCACCGCCCACACCAGCATATCTCCCAGCGCGAAGAATCCGAGAATATACTCCGCCAGGAGGAATGCAGCGCCCCACAGCAGCCGCATTCCGAGGATCTGCCAGAAGCTGCCCGCGGCGCACAGAAGGCTCCCGGAATAATCCAGGTCTCCAGCGGAAGCGGCGGCAAGCACGCCCGCGGCTGTTCCGGCGGCGGCAGCCAGCGCGGAGCCTATCGGTATGCGGCAGCGCCTGCGGTATTCACGGTGTATCGCTCTCGGGGGCTCCTGCGCCCCGGGGACTTCAAAGGGATCATGCGGCACCGGCTCGGGACGCGCCTTGCTGTCGGCCGCTTGTCCGGCAGGGAGCGTCCGCGTTATCACGGCGGTATTTTCCATAGCTTTTCCCTCCTCTCAGAAGATTTATATGCACTCCGGACAGGTTTATGCCTGCCGCAAGAAAGGCGAAAAAATGACAGAAAAAAAGGCACTCGGGCGAATGCTGACCGTCTACCGGGAGGTATGCTCTGCGATAAGGGACGGCAGGTGCCGCAGCTATGACCAGATACTTGACAATCTCGCCGCCGCGCTGACCCACCTTGAAAACGAAAAACAGCCCCTTGCAAAATGCGTTGGGGCTGTAAAGTCCGTTATAAAGCACTCCGACCGGGAGCTGTACTCCAGGATAAAGCCGCAGCTATCGCTGCTTATGCCGGTTATGGACTACGATTACGAGCTTGCGAAAAAGCATGTCCCGAAGCTGATCTCCGGCTGCGACAAGCTCCGGGAGATGCTTGGAAACGGCGAGGAGGAAAGAGCCCGCGCCTACGCGGACGCGCTGCACAACTGTCCGGGGTTCATACTCGGAGAATTTCCGGGGCTTTCCGAGGAACGGTTCGAACAGCTCATCTTCGGCTATTACAGGAAGAAATACGAGTAATGATAAAGGGGAGCGGTTTCGCTCCCCCTTATTTATGGGAACCTCTAAAAACCGGTTTGAAAAGGGAAAATGGGTAGAGTGCGCCGAATGCGATGAAAGCCGACGAAG
>CAKSLI010000012.1 GCA_934466475.1 uncultured Oscillospiraceae bacterium | reverse complement strand
GAAGTGGATATTTATTCCATTGCACTGTTGCTCAAAATTTTTGAGTGAAATGTGTAAAGCTATATTGACAATATCAAAATTGGATTTGAATCTCAAGCAAGAGAAATAGCGGCAAACGCAATCGCAAAATACTTGTTGAATTTAGCTCGAAATAATCAATTCAAAGAACAGCCCATTGTCCTTTTTCTAGATGAAGCGCATCAGTTTCTAAACAAAAGCGTGGTAGATAATTACTTTGCTTCATCGAGCCTTTCTGCATTTGACCAAATTGCTAAAGAATGTAGAAAATATGGACTTTTTTTATGCTTAGCTACTCAAATGCCACGAGATATTCCCATTGGCACATTAAGTCAAATTGGCACATTTATTATTCACAGGCTTATTAATTACAATGATAAAGAAGCAATAAAACAAGCCTGTTCATCAGCCGACGCTGATACGCTATCTTATTTGCCCGTATTAGGTGCAGGCGAAGCAATTTTAAGTGGTGTTGATTTTCCAATGCCACTTAGCGTAAAAATCAATGCTCCAATTGTTCCACCAAATTCACAAACTCCTGTATTTCGCTATATGTTATAATCACTTATTTAGTTGCTTCATATAGGACCGTCACTTTTTCTTTTTTCAAATCAGTAATAATACACTCCCGAAGTCGAAACGGCTCCGGGAGCTTTCTTTCTTATACGGTAGTGGTTTCGCCCGACTTAATGGCATTGGAGAGCCTGAGGTGCTTCAAGAGTATTCCTTTTTCAGCCGTGGAAAACTGGTTCACCTGTTCGATGATGTCAACCGTGATAGGGTCAAAACCGAGAGTGTTAAACCTCCGCTCTGCGGAACGTCCGAGCAGGTAGTCGATAGACACCTCATACAGATCCGCAAGCTGGATGAGATTTGAAAGTGTGCAGTTGCCTTTCTCAACGCTGCTGATACTCCTCTGCGATAAGTACATTTTCTCTACGAGGTCGTTCTGTGTCCAGCCTCTTTCCGTGCGAAGCTGCACTAATCTTTTGCTTAGGGCTTCTTTTGTTGAACTTTACATTTGGCAAAGTCCTCCTTATATTATTTTGACGACAATTTCCTAAAAAGCCGATTACAAAAGGAAAAATGCCGCCTAATAATATGTTAATGACACTTATAATAAATCACAAGTGCAAAGAACAGTATTGCAGGCAGTGCAACAGATTTAATGGCACTTTATGTAAATTATACATAAAATGCAGTGCAGTTATACCCATTATTAGATATGAAGAAATATTGCTAAAATAAGGGGCGTTTGGCAGGAAAATTGCTTTGAAATAAGTAAAATTCAGTGTTATAATGAAATTAGTTAAGGAACAAGCCTTTTCAAGTCTTTTCCGAACACTAACAGCTCTTTGACAATTTAACGAGCAAGCACAAAATACTGTATCTGTTCGGGGCGATGACTTCCTGTTGTGAATTTCCCGCAATTTGCACATACCCGCCGTGAAATAATATAATCGAAGGACTTTTGAGGGCGAGAGTCGGCAAAGGTGAATGAAGCAATCCGACTGAAAGGCTAACGCAAGCCAAGTAACAAAGGAACGAGCTATAAGAATTCCGAACTGATACAATAATAATGATACTTCCGGCGACGGCTGTCCATAGGAATGGCAGAGGTGAAAGCCCTATGCGCAGGGTGCGTGATTTCCTGCGGCTTGCTTTAACAGCTAACAGAACATAATAATAGGGCGGCTGTATTACACAACCGCCCTTTATAAATAATCTGTTTACACAAGCGAGCATGGTGCTACATATAGCACCTTCATTTGTGTAAGCATTTTATTCAACAGTAAAAAGAAAAGGAGCTGATTTTTTTGCCCAAAAAGCGAGTTCTAACAATCAAAGAAGCCGCAAGCCTGATTGACGGCTTAACTCCTTTCAGAGTGCGCCAAATGTGCATATCTGGTCAGCTCCCTTGCTTTATGGCAGGTAAGAAGTACCTTATATATGAAGAAAACCTTTATAGGGTAGTATTCTGTGAACCCCTTGCAAGAACCAACGACGTCAAATCGGAAAAAGAATAATTTAGGTATTGACATTTCATCACTTTAAAGTGTATAATAATATTTGGTATGATGTGTCATAATCTTAAATTGACGAGGAGGAGTTTAAGTATATGGCAACAGTCACAAAAAGAGGCGACAGCTACCGTATCAAGGTATCTTGCGGATATGATGTAAACGGAAAACAGGTGGTACAGACAAAGACATGGAAGCCTGAACCTGATATGACGGCACGGCAGATAAAGAAAGAGCTTGATAGGCAGTGCGTAATGTTCGAGGAAGAATGCAAAAAAGGACAGGTCGTAGCAACAATCAAGTTTGAAACCTTTGCCGAGCAGTGGTTTGAGGAATACGCAAAAATCAATCTGCGCAATACCTCTTTTGAGAGAATGAAACAGCTTACAGCACGGGTGTACCCCGCAATCGGGCATTTGCGGCTCGACAAGGTTACGGGCAGGCACATTCAGCAGTTTATCAACGACCTTATCAACAGCACAAGCGAACGCACGGGCAGACCTCTTGCGAGAAAGACCGTCATTCATCATCTGAGCTTCATTTCCGATGTATTCAGCTATGCGGTCAAGATGGATATGCTCACCTACAATCCCTGCCGAAAGGTCACAGTACCCAAGGGCGAGGCAAAGGAAAAGGATATCTACACGATTGAGGAAATCACTCGTATCTTTGAACTTCTTGACGGAGAGAATGTTCCGACAAAGTTCAGGGTGTTCTTCAAGCTCGCTGTTTACAGCGGATACCGCCGTAGTGAGCTGCTCGGACTGGAATGGAAAGACGTGGATTTTGAGAACAACACGATAAAAGTCCGCAGAACTTCCAACTACACAGCAAAGAAAGGTATCTATACCGACACAACGAAAACAAAGAAGTCCCAGAGAACGCAGAAGTACCCGCAGTACGTTATGGATATGCTGTGGGAGCTGAGAAAAGAACAGGACGAACAGTGCGCCCGTATGGGCGACAAGTGGCAGGATTACGACCGTCTGTTCATAAAGTGGGACGGAAGCCCTATGAACAACAATACTCCATACTTCTGGTTCAAGGAGTTTTGTGAGAAGAACAGCATAAGGTTCTGCGACATTCACTCGTTAAGGCACTTACACGCAAGCCTGCTAATCAATGCGGGCGTTGATGTAGTTGCAGTATCGGGGGATTTGGGACACTCGCAGGTTTCAACAACAACGAACATCTACTGTCATATGTTCCAAGAAGCACAGGCAAGGACGAGCCAGGCAATCGCCGACGCACTTATCTTTGACAAAAAAGAAAAGCAGGGCGGCGAAAAAGCCGAACTCCCTGCTTAAAGACCATAAATTCAAAATAAAGACCAAATAAAGACCAAGACCAAAATCCGTATAAAATAAAAATCTCCCAAACGGCTCTGTAAAGCCATTCGGGAGCTTCGTGGTGTGGTGACCCGTACGGGAATTGAACCCATGATTCCGCCGTGAAAGGGCGATGTCTTAACCTCTTGACCAACGGGCCTAAAAGAAAAACCGCACAACTAACGTATGCGGTTTTTAATGGTAGCGGTAATCGGATTCGAACCAATGACACCCTGGGTATGAACCAAGTGCTCTAGCCAACTGAGCTATACCGCCATATTTTTTGTCGTTTTTGAATCACTCTCAACGACTTGTTTATTATACCACGTTATATTTGATTTGTCAAGTGCTTTTTTTAAATTTTTAAAAAAATTTTGAAATTTCTTTTCAGCCTGTTATTACAAACAGGTCTGCTGGCTTTGCAACAGCCTTCCAGCTTATCCGGGATCCATATAAGCGGAAGCAGGATCCCGTCGTTTGGTTGCGATTTCTGAAAAAATAAAGTTCCCTCCCCTTTTTTGAGAAAAAACACTTGACAAATTCAGTTATGCGGTGTATAATTCTATTTGTACAGAGCGATCTGTACCGCAATAAAATCGCAAATGCGTTGATGGGTGCGGTTATCCGCTGTATCCGAACCACGCTTTTTCAGAGAGCTGCCGGCTGGTGCAAGGCAGTAAAGCGCTCGTATACGATCAGCCCGTAGCAGACAGTCTGAAAGCCCACGCAATTAAGACTGTACGGATTTCCACCGTTACAGGGAAGTGCATTGATGGATGTACAGAGGCTGATTTTGCTTAATACTATGCCCTCTATCACCCCGATCGAGGGCTTTTTTTATAGCTTGCTCCTCTGCACCCGTATTTCTGACCGGACAGCACACCGGCAAAAATCAGCCGAAATCGGCAGGAGGAGTATTTATATGCTGACATTAGACAAGGTTTACAAAGCGTCCCACGTTCTTAAAGAGGTAATCAGAGAAACCGACCTCATCAAGGCTCCAAAAATCAACAAGGAGGCTGAGGTTTATCTTAAGACCGAGAACCTTCAGGTGACCGGTTCCTTTAAAGTAAGAGGCGCGTATTTCAAGATCTCCCAGCTCAGCGAGGAGGAAAAGGCAAAGGGCGTTATCGCCTGCTCCGCCGGCAACCACGCGCAGGGCGTTGCCCTGGCGGCGTCCAGAGCGGGCATCAAGTCACTTATCTGCCTGCCGGACGGCGCTCCTATATCTAAAGTAGAGGCTACCAAGTCCTACGGTGCGGAAGTCTGCCTCGTTGAGGGCGTTTATGATGACGCCTACGCAAAGGCACTTCAGCTCCGCGATGAAAAGGGTTACACCTTTATCCACCCGTTCGACGACGAGGATGTTATCGCAGGTCAGGGAACCATAGGTCTTGAAGTCCTTGAACAGCTCCCCGACGTAGACGCAGTCGTAGTTCCTATCGGCGGCGGCGGACTTATCTCCGGCGTTGCTTATACGATCAAGCAGCTCAACCCGAAAATCAAGGTTTACGGCGTTCAGGCAGCAGGTGCTCCGAGTATGCTCAACGCTGTCCGCGACGGCAAGATCGAGCGTCTTGACAAGGTTTCCACCATTGCCGATGGTATCGCAGTAAAGGAGCCTGGCAAGAACACATTCGACATTTGCAGCAAGTATGTTGATGAGATCGTTACCGTATCCGATGATGAGATCGCGGCTGCCATACTCGCGCTCATCGAGCAGCAGAAGCTCATTTCCGAGGGCGCAGGCGCAGTTTCCGTTGCAGCGGTAATGTTTGATAAGGTTCCTGTAAAGGGCAAGAAGGTCGTATGCCTCGTTTCAGGCGGCAACATTGATGTTACCATCCTGTCCAGAGTCATTCACCGCGGTCTTGTCAAGTCCGGAAGGACTGCCCTGCTCAATATCGAGCTCCTGGACAAGCCCGGTCAGCTTCTCGGCGTATCCAAGATAATCGCCGGACTCGGCGGCAATGTTGTCGGCGTTCACCATGAGCATGTCGGAAATTCCGACATCAACGGCTGCTACCTCAGAGTAGAAATGGAAACCAGGAACTTTGAGCACCTCAACCAGATCAAGCAGGCTCTCACAGACGCAGGCTTCAAGATCGTAGACTAAATTTAAAGGAGAACCAACATGAAAGACGTATTCACAACCAACGCTCCCGCAGCTATCGGTCCCTACACACAGGCAAAGGTTGTAGGGAACATGGTTTACACCTCCGGTCAGATCGCTATTGTTCCGGCTACCGGCGACCTTGCAGAGGGCGGTATCGAGGGACAGTCCAGACAGGTTTGCGAGAACCTCAAGGCTGTGCTCGCAGCTGCCGGTTCTGACCTCTCCAAGGTTGTAAAGACTACATGCTTCCTGCACGATATCGGCGATTTTGCCGCATTCAACGCAGTTTATGGCGAGTACTTCACCGGCAAGCCCGCACGCTCCTGCGTAGGCGGTCTCAACCTTCCCAAGGGCGCGCTCGTTGAGGTCGAGGTCATTGCCGATCTCTGATATTCAGAAAATCGACCGCACCACTTGACAGGATCCAATCTTTGTGTTATAATTTATTGGCTGATCACCGAAAACATTGATGTGGATTTTTCCTGAGTTGCTCACTTTTCGCCACACGAATGCTGAAATGCGTTCGTGTGGCTATTTTTATGCAATTTTTCAGGCAGGAGGTAAAATGAACGATACTTTTATGAAAGACAAACCGGTGTTCCCGCTGCTGATGTCCATGGCTCTGCCCATGGTGCTGTCAATGCTGGTGAACTCTCTGTACAACATCGTGGACAGTCTGTTTGTCGCGAAAATAAGCGATGATGCAATGACCGCGCTTTCCCTGGTGTTCCCTGTTCAGAATCTGATAAACGCAGTCGGGATAGGCTTCGGAATCGGTATCAACGCAGTCATCGCGTTCTATTCCGGCGCCGGAGACGCTGAAAAGGCGGACCGCGCCGCAACACAGGGACTTGTGTTCGCAGTGCTCCATAGCGTGATACTCACCGCAGCAAGCATTGCAGTGATGCCGGCGTTCCTCAGAATGTTCACGACCTCCCAGGCGGTCATCGACCTCGGCGTGCGCTACTCAAACATCGCATTCTCTTTCACGCTTATAATAAACCTCGGCATGGCATTCGAAAAGATATTCCAGGCTGTCGGCAGGATGAAAACCTCCATGGTAAGCCTGCTGTGCGGCTGCGTCTGCAATATCGTCCTTGACCCTATGCTGATTTTCGGGTACGGATTCCCCAGAATGGGAATAGAGGGCGCCGCTCTTGCCTCCGGAATCGGTCAGTGCGTGTCGCTCGCGATCTACCTTGTGGTGTACTCCCGCACCAATATCGGTGTTCATTTCCGCAGAAAATACCTCAGACCGCAGGGGTACATGACCGTAAGGCTGTATTCGATAGGCATTCCCGCGGTGCTGAACCTGGCGCTCCCCTCGATACTGATTTCCGCACTGAACGCGATTCTTGCGGCGTATTCCGAAGTGTACATACTCGTGCTGGGAATCTACTACAAGCTCCAGACTTTTCTCTATCTCCCCGCAAACGGAATAATCCAGGGCATGCGCCCGCTTGTCGGCTATAACTACGGAGCCGGCGAACACAAGCGGGTGAGCCAGCTTTACCGGGACGTTCTGCTGACCAGCGGGGTCATCATGGTGCTCGGAACGGTGATATGCCTTGCGATCCCCCGGGAGCTCATGTCGCTGTTCACGCAGAGCGAGGAGGTAATTTCCGCGGGTGCCACAGCGCTCAGGATAATAAGCGCCGGATTCATTATTTCGGCGGTCTCCGTGACTTCCTCCGGAGCGCTGGAGGGACTCGGAAAAGGCATACCCTCGCTGGTGATCTCACTGTGCCGCTACATCGTGCTGATAATCCCGGCGGCGTTTATTCTTACACGCTGCTTCAGCGCTGACGCGGTCTGGAATGCATTCTGGATAACCGAGGTCATATCCGCGGCCGTCTCCGTGATAGTCTATAAAAAAGCAGTTACGCAAAAGCGCCCCGGATAAAACACGCCCCCTTTTCCCAAAAGAAAAGGGGGCTGTCTTGTGACAGCCCCGAAAAAAGGGAAAGGGAGCGGGATATCTTAAAGCGAGAATTTACGCTTTAAGTCGATGTTTAAGCCGCATTACTGCGGGGATCATACGTTGAACAGGAGTTCATCGTATGTCGGGAACGGCCAGTACTCCTCGCCAACGATAGTTTCAAGCTCGTCGGCAACAGCACGGAGGCTCTGCATTGCAACGAATACATCATCGCAGTAAGCCTTTGCCTGCTCAGCGTAGTCAGATACAGCCTGCGCCTTTACGATAGCGGCATTCAGCGCGTCAATCTTCTCGTTGAGGGAAATGGTCAGTGTATTAGCCTTGTTTGCAAGCTCAGTCTCAACAACAGGCTCGATTCCGAGCGCCTTCTTGCTTGCTGCCATGTCGCATACGTCCTTGGAGAACTTCATTACTGCGGGCAGTATCTCTGTCTTAGCCATGTCGCTGGTGGTCAGCGCCTCTATGTTGATGATCTTGGAGTAGTTCTCGTAGTTGATCTCCTGTCTTGCATGGAGCTCTACCTCGCTGTAAACGCCGAACTTGGTGAATACCTTTACGTTCTTCTCCTCGGTGAGTGCCGGGATAGCGTCAACGGTAGTCTTGAGGTTCGGCAGACCGCGCTTTTCAGCCTCTACCAGCCACTCAGCGCCGTAGCCGTTGCCGTTGAAGATAACTCTCTTGTGCTGCTTGATGTTCTTAACGAGCAGGTCATGCAGGGCTGCGTTGAAATCGTCAGCCTTTTCGAGCTCGTCTGCAAATTCAGTCAGGGAATTTGCAACGATCGTGTTCAGAACGGTGTTCGGACCTGCGATATTCAGGCTGGAGCCTGCGCTTCTGAACTCGAACTTGTTGCCGGTGAATGCGAACGGAGATGTTCTGTTTCTATCGGTAGTATCCTTCGGGAAGTTAGGCAGCGAGGAAACGCCCACGTTGAACATTTCTCTGCCGGAGGTGTACTCCTTGCCCTCCTCAAGAGCCTCGATCACATTCTCAAGCTCCTCGCCGAGGAAGATAGAAATGATTGCGGGAGGTGCCTCGTTAGCGCCCAGTCTGTGGTCGTTTCCGGCGGAAGCAACGGAAAGTCTGAGCAGATCGGAATACTCGTCAACAGCCTTGATGATAGCTACCAGGAACGTCAGGAACTGCGCGTTCTCCATCGGGCTCTTGCCGGGGTCGAGCAGATTCTGACCGTCGTCTGTGGACAGGGACCAGTTATCGTGCTTACCGGAACCGTTGATTCCTGCGAAAGGCTTCTCATGGAGCAGGCATACAAGGCCGTGCTCAAGAGCGATCTTCTTCATCAGCTCCATTGTGAGCTGGTTCTGGTCGGTAGCGAGGTTAGCCGGTGCGAAAATCGGAGCATTCTCGTGCTGTGCGGGAGCAACCTCGTTGTGCTTGGTCTTGGAGGTGATGCCGAGCTTCCACATGTGTTCGTCAAGATCCTTCATGTAGCTTGCTACGCGGTCCTTGATGGTTCCGAAATAGTGGTCGTCAAGCTCCTGACCCTTGGGAGCGGGAGCGCCGAACAGCGTTCTGCCAGTAAAGATCAGGTCCTTTCTCTTATCGTAGGTAGCCTTGTTTACCAGGAAGTACTCCTGCTCAGCGCCTACGGTGGCAACTACTCTCTTTGCGGTGGTGTTGCCGAACAGCTTCAGGATCCTGAGCGCTGCGTCAGAAACAACATCCATGGAACGGAGCAGCGGGGTCTTCTTGTCCAGTGCTTCGCCGGAGTAGGAATAGAATGCGGTAGGAATATAGAGGGAACCGCCCTTTACGAATGCGTAGGAGGTAGGATCCCATGCTGTGTAGCCTCTTGCCTCAAATGTAGCTCTGATTCCGCCGGACGGGAAGCTGGAAGCGTCAGGCTCGCCCTTGATGAGCTCCTTGCCTGAGAACTCCATGATAACAGTGCCGTCGCCCATCGGAGAGATGAAGCTGTCGTGCTTTTCAGCAGTGATACCGGTCATAGGCTGGAACCAGTGGGTGTAATGTGTTGCGCCCTTCTCGATTGCCCAGTCCTTCATTGCGCTTGCAACTACATCTGCAATGCTGCTGTCAAGCTCCTTGCCCTCGGCAATGGTCTTCTTCAGTGCCTTGAAAACGTTCTTCGGAAGCCTCTGCTTCATTGTTTCCTCATTGAATACATCAATGCCGAACTGTTCCACTACGTTAAAATGTTCTGCCATGTCCCTTTTCCTCCTTGATATCGTGTGTAGATTCCAGAAACTAAAAAAGCGTTTCGGACGCGGACAATAAGTCCGTATCCCGAAACGCCTTTGTTTCTTGATTACATTTATATTTTAGCCGAAAACGCGGATTTTGTCAATCGCATATATGCACAAATAGTTCTATGTTTATGCTGGAGTTTATATGCATTATGCACAGCTTAATTGCCTTTCGCTGAAATGCCGTCTTGCATAAAATTCAGCCTGCAAGTCCAGAATCGGCTCAGCAGGCTGAATAACTTATTATTTTTGCAGGATTACATCTGTGATATTGCAAAACATCACGTAATATTTTCAAGCGACTTTTCAAGGAACGCCACGGTCTTGGGGCTCCTGGGGCTGCCGAACACCTCATCGGGGGTGCCGTACTCCTCGATGACCCCGTCAGCCATGAAGATAACCTTGTCCGCCGCGCTTCTCGCGAAGCCCATTTCATGGGTAACGATTATCATCGTGCGGTCGGAGTTTTTCAGCTCACGGATGACCCTGAGCACCTCGCCGGTGAGCTCCGGGTCGAGCGCGGAGGTCGGCTCGTCAAAGCACAGTATCGCCGGATTCATCGCGAGTGCCCTCGCAATGGCGACCCTCTGCTGCTGACCGCCGGAAAGCTCGCAGGGATAGTTCATCAGCTTCTCAGACAGTCCAACGGAAGCCAGAATAGCACGCGCGTTCACCTCTATCTCGCTCTTTATCTTCGCTTTCTCGGCACGGGTGAGCTTGTCCGGGCTCTGGTTTATCCGCATGAGCTCCGGAGCAAGGCACACGTTCCTCAGCACCGTGTACTGCGGGAACAGATTGAACGACTGGAATACCAGCCCGAACTGGAGCCGCTTTTCGCGGATCTCGCGTTCGGAATATTTCTGCTCTGCGTTGTAGAGTTCGTCTCCGTTCAGGATTACCTGCCCGACGTCCGGGGTTTCGAGGAAGTTCAGGCAGCGAAGCAGCGTAGTCTTGCCGCTGCCGGAGGAACCGATTATCGCCAGCACCTCGCCCTTTTCCATAGAGAAATCAATTCCCTTGAGCACCTCGGTCTTTCCGAAGCGCTTGAATATTCCGTTGACCTCTAAAAATGCCATGTTCGTACCTCCATCAGCCCTGGTAGTAGTTCAGCTTCTTCTCAGCGAAGTTCAGCAGCAGCGTTACGATACCGGTGAACAGCAGATAGAATGCGCCGACATAGAACAGCGGCCAGATAAGCGACTTCAGCGAAACGATGTTCTCAGCCGCCTTTACAAGCTCGACCACCGCGATAACTCTCGCAAGGGAGGTGTCCTTTACCAGCGTGATTATCTCGTTGCCCATAGGGGGAACGATACGCTTGATGACCTGAAACAGAACCACCTTGAAGAAAATCTGCGCCTTGGTCATGCCAAGCACCTGCCCCGCCTCGTACTGCCCTTTCGGAATGCTTTCGATACCGCCGCGGTATATCTCGGAGAAATAGCAGGCGTAGTTGATGATGAACGCCAGAATAACCGCCATCAGTCTGTCGAACCTGATCGTAAGCCCCATAAGTCCAGGACCATAGAACACCAGAATGATCTGAAGCATCAGCGGAGTTCCGCGGATTATCCAGACGAAAACCTTGAATATCCATTTAATGGGCTGAATCTTCGACATTGAGCCGAGGGTTATCAGCAGTCCCAGCGGAATGGCTCCCACAAGGGTCACGCCGAAAATCAGCAGCGTTGTCATAAATCCGTTGGCGAGCTGCGCGGTTACTTCAAGAAATGACATTTTTCAACCTCGTTCTTTAAATAAAAGCAAGGTGGGGCTTTACGTCCCACCCCGCATATTCGGTTTGGTCTATTAGTTATCGAATGCGTAAACGTCTGCAAGACCGTACTTCTCAGCAAGGGCCTTCAGTGTGCCGTCAGCTACCAGCTCATCAATAGCGCCGTTGACCTTCTCAACTGTCTCGGTGTCGCCCTTTCTCATGCCGATCGCGTACTCCTCGGGAGCAAGCTCAACGCCCTCAACGATCATCAGGTCGTTGTAGTCTGTGCCCTCGCCGATGGAAGCCTTAGCCATTACATAGTCCAGAACGCCAAGCTCAACAGTGCCGGACTTCACTTCAAGCAGAACGTCCTTCTGTGCAGAGGAGCCGATGAACTCGTTCTTGGAAAGAACATCGCTTGTCTCAATGGCAGTCTGACCAGCGGAGCCGCTCTCAGCCGCGCAGGAAGCGCCAGCCATGGAAGCCTCGTCAGTGTACTTGTCCTTGTTATCTACCTTGATCACTACGACCTGCTTGTTTCTTACATAGGACTTGGAGAAAGCCATGTTCTCCTTGCGGTCCTCTGTTACGGTCAGACCGTTCCAGATAGCGTCGATCGTCTTTGCATTCAGCTCGATCTCCTTCTTGTCCCACTCGATCTCCTGGAACTTAGCCTCAACGCCGAGCTTTTCGCATACAGCCTTGGTGAACTCGGTCTCAAAGCCGGTGAGCTCGCCGTTCTCATCGTAGTAGTTCATCGGTTCGAACAGTGTGATGCCTGCAACAAAGTTGCCCTTATCAGCTATGTACTGCCAGTCTCCGCCCTCTGTGGAGGTATTGTCTGCTGCGGAGCTGTCGTCAGCCACTGAGCTGTTGTCGGCCGCGGAGCTGCCGTCAGCGGTGCTGGAATTATTGTTGCCTGAGCAGGAGCAGAGTCCCATTGTGAGCACGCCTGCAAGCAGCATAGCTGCTATTCTTTTGATCTTCATTTTTTTGTTTCCTTTCTCTGTATCGCGGCGCAATGCCGTCTAATCACTTTACTATGATAGCACATTTAAGCGGTTTTGTCAACCTTTCAGCGTGAAAATAATCTCATTCCGGGGTATGTGTTTTTGTGATAATACACAAAGGAAGCGCCGCCTGAACCGGGCTGCGCCTCCGTGGAATCATTTCTCTGCGGCTGCGACCTCTTTCACCGCGCCCTTATCATGGTTCGCGCTGAATATATCCGCGACCTCGTTGATCGTTATGTAAGCGGTGGGATCGACATCATGCACTATGCTGCGCATTTTTCCGACCTGGAAACGGTTCACCACAAAATATATCACCGTTCTGTCTATCCCGGAATAGCCGCCCTTTGCAGGGATCTCGGTAATACCGCAGCCGAAAGCCTCGCTGAGCGCCTTTCCAACCTCGGACGGGCACACCGTGACTATCATAGCCGCCTTGGAACGGCTGATACCTTCAACGATGAAGTCCAGCATCTTCAGCGCCGCATAATACGCAATTATGGAATAGAGCGGCAGCACCCAGCTCTGGAATATGAATCCGCAGGCGATATACAGTATTACATTGTAGATCATCACAAAGGTTCCGACCGTCATGCCGAGCTTTTTCGAGAATATGACCGCAAGCACCTCTATTCCGTCCATTGCTCCGCCGAATCTTACCGCAAGGCCGCTCCCCACGCCGGAAATAAGTCCGCCGAAAAGCGCGCAGAGCAGCTTGTCATCCCCTGCGAGCGGGGAGCTTGTTGCAACGTCTATCGGCAGGACGTAGGTTATCAGCCACGAAAAGAACGAGTAGCTCGCCACGGAAAAGCAGGCGTATATCGTGAATGCAAGACCCTGACGTTTGAGTCCGTACAGAAAAAGCGGAATGTTCAGCACTATCAGGAACAGCGAAAGCGAAAGATAATCCGGCGTGAGATAGCCCAGCAGCATGGAAGTTCCCGATATACCGCTGTCGTACAGATTCGCCGGCATGAGGAACACTGTGATCCCGAATGCATTGACAAATCCGGCAAGCAGGAGCATTGCAAAGTTCCTGACCCTGAGCTTCCTAAGTTCGTTTTTCATGTTGTCCTCCTTGTGTCGTGTTGTCTGCGGCTCAGTCCTGCGCGGGCAGGAACAGCCGCCTGAAATCCTCTGCGCTGAACGAATACGCCAACGCCCACATCGCCCGCATGACCGCGTATTCAGTGGTCATTCCCGCGGCGTGTATCGCGCCGGCTTTCAGAGCCGACTGCCCCACCTCGTAAACGGAAAGGTCGCATCCGCCCTGGAACACCTGAGTTGTCATGATCACCCGGACGCCGCATGAGATCAGCGTTTCCAGCGTCTGCGGAATCCCATCTCCGTCCGGAATATCCCCCAGTCCGAAGCCCTCGATTATCAGCGCGTTTACATGCGTTCCAAAATCGTGCACCATTTCCGCGGAAATACCCGGCGTGAATTTCAGCACCGCCGCTTTAGGGTCAAGACGGTTGAAAAAGAGCGTGCCGCCCTCCGGGAAAGGCTCCCCGGTGCAGAAATCGCCGACTGTGAATTCGTCCGCCTGCGTGAAGCCGCGGAATGCGTCAGGCTCACGGGTGTGGACCTTCCGCGCAGCATTCCCGGCGATGACCCTCCCGCAGAAGCAGACCCACACGCCTGGTCTCCCGCGCTCTGCGCAGCGGAATGCGTCCGCAAGATTCCCCGGAGCGTCGCTGCCCTGCGCGTTCATGGGAAGCTGCGAGCCCGTGAAGATAACCGGCTTATCCGGCGTCTGTATCAGGCAGTAGAGCGCCGCCGCCCCATAAGCCATTGTGTCCGTACCGTGGGCTATAACGAACCCGTCATATTCCCGCCAGCTGTCGCGGATAAGCACCGCAAGCTCCGTCCAGTGCTGCGGGGTCAGATTGGTGCTGTCCAGCGAAAACGGCTGTACGGAGCGTATTTCCGCCTCCGGCAGAGATATTCCGGAAAGCAGCTCCTCCGCTGAGCTTCCCGGCGTAAGCCCGCCGCCGGAGTCCACGCTTGCAATCGTACCCCCAGTCGCTATGAACAGAATCTTCTTCATCAAAGTACTCCTTGTTTTCCACCAGCATGCGATTATTACTTTTATTACCAATACAAAGTTATAAAAAAGCACTGAAAGACCGCGCACTGCAAAAGCCCACCTTAATGGTGCGCCGTTGCTCCATTTAATGCGTGATGATCCAGTGCCAAACCGTACAGTCAAGCCGGGATTATCTCGGCTCGACAATGAATTTCATCGCTGTACGCTCATCGCCGTCTATCTCAACGGTGGTGAACGCCGGAATGCAGATAAGGTCAACTCCTACAAGAGCCATATAGCTGCGCGCTATCGCGATGGATTTCACCGCCTGATTTGCCGCGCCGGCTCCGACTGCCTGCACCTCTACCTCACCGTTTTCACGGATAACTGCTGCAATGGCGCCCGCAACGGATTTCGGAACGGAATGCGCCGACACCTTTACTATCTCCATATAGTCACCATTTCATTCCCCTGGAATGCCTTTCGGATATAACTCACATAATGATCTGTCTGTATCTCTCTATGGAAACGCACTTTCCGGTCTTTGTATCTATGTCCATAAGTACGCCGTTAAGTTCTGTCTCGCCCTCGGCGAATCTGTGCCGCCTCGGGTAGAATGTCAGAAAACGCTCAATGATGATATCCTTTTCAACGCCCAGGATCGAATCCCGCGGACCTGTCATTCCGGCGTCCGTTATGTAGCCGGTTCCCTCGATGATCTGCTCGTCAGCGGTGGGAACATGCGTATGCGTTCCCAGTACTGCGGAAACGCGCCCTGCAAGGTAATATCCCATTGCGCGCTTTTCAGAGGTGGCCTCCGCATGAAAATCAACGATCCTGATTTTTGCCGTGGACTTTTCCAGGATCTTATCCACACAGTGGAACGGATTTTCCAGCGGCTGCATGAACGTTGTTCCCATGAGGTTTATCACCTCAATGGAATACGGGCCGCGGTCCAGCTCGCAGACTCCCCTGCCGATAACTTCATCGCCGTAGTTTGCCGGGCGGATTATGCGGGGGTTGCGCTCCCACTCCGCTTCCATGGTTTTCTGGCGGAAGCAGTGGTTTCCGGTGGTGATAACGTCCGCGCCTGCGTCGAATATCATCTCGGCGGAGGCAGGATTTATGCCGTTGCCCTCCGCGGAATTCTCACCGTTTACGATGACTATTTCCGCACCGAGCTTCTGCTTTATGCCGTGAAGCGCTTTCTGGAGTGCCTCACAGCTTTTCATTCCCACCACGTCGCCGATAAAAAGTATCTTCATCTGTTATCTTACGATGACCTGATCTCTGCCGGGACCTATGCCGAGCATCTTGATCGGGCAGCCGCAGAGTTCTTCAAGGCGCTTAACGTACGCCTGAGCCTTTTCGGGGAGCTCCTCAAAGGTCTTGCACTTGGAGAGGTCGCCTTCGTAGCCCTCTATCTCCTCGTAAACAGGGCTGCACTTTGCAAGCTCCTCCAGTGTTACAGGGAAGTCCTTCAGTGTCTTGCCGTCGGTGGTCTTGTATGCAACGCATACCTTCAGCACGGGAAGTCCTGCGAGTGTGTCGAACTTATTTATCGCAAGGGAGGTCAGACCGTTTACACGGACTGCATGGCGCATGATAACAGCGTCGAACCAGCCGGTTCTTCTGGGTCTGCCGGTGGTGGTTCCATACTCGCCGCCCTTTTCACGGATATAGTTTCCGGTCTCGTCGAACAGCTCGGTCGGGAACGGACCGTTGCCAACGCGGGTGGTGTAGCTCTTGCCTACGCCGATTACCTCGTCTATCATCTTGGGGCCAACGCCGGTGCCTACGCACGCGCCGCCCGCGATCGGGTGGGAAGATGTAACGAAAGGATAGGTGCCGAAATCAATATCGAGCAGAGTAGCCTGAGCGCCCTCAAACAGGACGTTCTTGCCAGCCTGATAAGCCTCGAAAGCGATAACGGAAGCGTCGTCCATATACTTTGCAAGCTTCTCGCCGTAAGCCTTGTATTCCTCATAGATTGCGTCAAGGTCGCACGCTTCACCGCCGTAAACCTTTGTGATGATAAGGTTCTTGAGCTCGCCCGTTTCCTTTATCTTCTTCTTTAACACCTCGGGGTGAACAAGGTCGTACATGCGGATACCGATTCGCTCGTCCTTGTCGGTGTAGCAGGGACCGATTCCTCTGCCGGTGGTGCCGATATTCACGCCGGTCTGCTTTGCCTTGAATTCCTCGGACAGTCTGTCGAGGAGGCGGTGCCACGGCATGATGATGTCAGCGCGGGCGTCAATGCGGAGATTATCGCAGGTAACGCCTCTTGCGTTCATATCTGAAATTTCCTCAAGGAGTACGGACGGGTCAACCACAACGCCGCTGCCGATAAGGCAGAGAGTCTCGGGGTACAGTATTCCGGAGGGAAGCAGGTGGAGCTTGTAAACCTGGTCGCCGTGCACAACGGTGTGACCAGCGTTGTTTCCGCCGCTGGAGCGTACTACGACATCAGCCTTTGCAGCCATGATGTCGATGATCTTTCCCTTGCCCTCGTCGCCCCACTGGGTTCCGACAATTACACTTGATGACATTTGATGATCCTCATTTCTGAAAATAGAGTAGTCGGGATAATGTGAACATAATCCCACATATTAATATTATATCACAATAGTGTGCTGAATTCAAGGTTTTTTTGAGATTTTTTTCTTGATTGCAATAAAAATTCCGCCCCGGGAGGAGCGGAAAGCAGATATCAGAAAAAATGCTTATTCAGGTTTTTCTCAATTCATTATTATGATGTTATTCAAATTTACTAAAAATCCGCCGCTGCCAAAGCCACCAAAGACTGATTCATCACTTTCTCAGAATATTAATGATTAAGTACAATATTTCGAATATTCCGTATATAATTCGTCAGCGAAATCTTTCAGGAATGTCTGATCAAAAACATTATTGAAAAATAATTCATTATCCTTAGTATCATCGCATAAATATCCCTTAACAGAGATATACCCATTTTTACAGGAAACAAATTTCAGGAATTTATGATATCCATACGTTTCCTCAATTTCCGCTGTTCCAGACAAGCCGTCATAAATGTCTTTTATGTCAATTGAGAATAAGGCAAATTTCTTTATATCAATATCCATAGATGAAATCGCAGAATAGCTTTCACTTTTTACAGATACAGTCATAATAGTATTTGAAGGATACTTTATATCCTGTTCAGAAATGTTGAGCTCCATAGATAAAGAAAAACCATCCGCAACCAATGAATGTATTGCCATCACCCACCTCATTGCTTCAAAACTATCTCTGCATTTATATTATAACACGAAGTTCGTTGAAAGTCAACAAAAAGAGGGAAGCTCTCACTTCCCTCTCGTCTGCCGTTATCAGCCCTGTGCCTGAGCCTTTCTCTTTGCCTCGATATCAGCAAGAGCGTCCTTTCTGGACAGGTTGATTCTTCCCTGATTGTCGATTTCCATTACCTTAACGATAATCTCATCGCCAACGGAAACTACGTCCTCAACCTTTTCAACGCGGTGGTTGTCCAGCTTGGAGATGTGAACCATGCCGTCCTTGCCGGGAGCGATCTCAACGAAAGCGCCGAAGTTCATGATACGAACTACCTTGCCCTTGTAGATAGCGCCGATCTCAGGCGGGTTTACAATAGTGGAGATAACCTGAACGCAAGCGTTTGCCTTGTCCAGATCAAGACCGCAGATGAATACGTTGCCGTCGTCATCAATGTCGATCTTAACGTCGAAGTCAGCGCAGAGCTTCTGGATAACCTTGCCGCCCTTGCCGATAACCTCGCTTATCTTCTCAACCGGAACCTTGGTGTGAATCATCTTCGGAGCGTACTTGCCGACTGTCTTTCTGGGCTCGGGGATAGCCTTGAGCATTATCTCGTCAAGGATATAGTCTCTTGCCTTGTGAGTCTTGGCAAATGCAGCCTTGATGATCTCCGGGGTCAGACCATCGATCTTGAGGTCCATCTGTATAGCTGTGATACCGTCATGTGTACCTGCCACCTTGAAGTCCATGTCGCCAAAGAAGTCCTCAACGCCCTGGATATCAACCATTGTATCCCATCTGTCGCCCTCTGTGATAAGACCGCAGGAGATACCTGCAACCGGCTTCTTTATCGGAACGCCGGCGTCCATAAGCGCCAGTGTGGAGCCGCATACGGAACCCTGAGACGTGGAACCGTTAGAGGAAAGAACCTCGGAAACCAGACGGATAGCGTACGGGAAGTCCTCAACGCTCGGGATAACCGGAAGAAGAGCGCGCTCAGCCAGTGCGCCGTGGCCAATCTCACGTCTGCCGGGACCTCTGCTTGCCTTAGTCTCGCCTACAGAGTAAGCCGGGAAGTTGTAGTGGTGCATGTAGCGCTTGCCCTCTTCCTCGTCAAGACCCTCCAGCTTCTGGCTGTCGGAAACGGGACCGAGTGTGCATATTGTCATTACCTGAGTCTGACCTCTGGTGAACAGACCGGAACCGTGAACTCTGGGCAGGAAGCCTACCTCAGCAGCCAGCGGACGGATCTCGTCCATCTTTCTGCCGTCAACACGCTTGTTGTCGTCCAGCAGCCAGCGGCGTACTACGAACTTCTGAAGCTTGTAGATAGCCTCGTCGATCATAGCAATCTTCTCAGGATAAACCTCGTCAAACTTTGCGTGAATATCGTCAACGATAGGCTTCAGGCGCTCCTCGCGGATATTCTTGTCATCAGTGTCGAGGGCGTATCTGATTCGCTCGATAGCGAAATCAGAGATAGCGTCGAACATGTCGTGATCAACTTCCTGGGACTCAAACGCGAACTTCGGCTTGCCGATCTGCGCCTGAATGTCCTTGATGAACGGGATAAGGGACTTCACGATCTCGTTATGACCAGCCATGATGGCGTCAAACATAACATCGTCCGGAACCTCGTTAGCGCCGGCCTCGATCATTACAACCTTCTTCTCGGAGGAAGCAACGGTCAGATTCAGGTCAGACCTGCCCCTCTGCTCGAGGTTAGGCATAAGTACGATCTCGCCGTCTACAAGGCCAACGGAGATACCGCCGATAGGTCCGTTCCACGGAATATCGGAGATGGAAACTGCGATGGAAGCGCCGATCATGCCAAGGATCTCAGGTGAGCAGTCAGGATCAACTGCGAGGACGGTCATTGTGATAGCAACATCGTTTCTCATATCCTTCGGGAACAGAGGACGCATAGGACGGTCAACCACGCGGGAAGTCAGTATTGCCTTCTCGGAGGGTCTGCCCTCCCTCTTGAGGAAGCCGCCGGGGATCTTGCCGACTGCGTAAAGCTTCTCCTCGTAGTCAACGGAAAGCGGGAAAAAGTCAACGCCATCGCGGGGCTTTGCGCTTGCCGCAACGTTTACCATAACGACCGTCTCACCGTATCTTACCCAGCAGGAGCCGTTTGCAAGACCGCATACCTTACCGGTCTCAACGGTCAGTTCTCTGCCGGCGAACATTGTTTTGAACACTCTGTAATTTTCGAACATTGCATTAATTCCTTTCAATAAAATAGTTTTACTGAAGGCACAGTGATAGCAATTAAAGTCAATATCCGGCTGCCCGGATACTCAATTTAATGCTAAGACCTGCGCCTTAGTAAAAAAGGGCAGAACTGTTCTGTGCGCAGCGCTGCCCCTTTTCTCCAAAGATTACTTACGGATACCCAGCTTAGCGATGATCGCACGGTAGCGTTCGATATCCTTCTTCTGGAGGTAGTTCAGAAGGTTTCTTCTGTGACCTACCATCTTCAGAAGACCACGGCGGGAGTGGTGATCCTTCTGGTGAACCTTGATGTGCTCGGTGAGCTCGTTGATTCTCTTGGTGAGAATAGCGATCTGAACCTCAGGAGAACCTGTGTCCTGCTCGTGCAGACGGTTAGCCTCGATTACGGCTGTCTTTTCTTCTTTTCTTAACATAAAAACACCTCATTGAATTTATTCCGGGATCGCAGCAAAGGGACGCGGTGTTTCTCCTGTCGGAGCGATATCCACTTTCCGCGGAACCGGTATGGTCATGCATTACGCACAACATAGTTATTATAGCACATATTTTATGCTTTGTAAATAGGTTTTTTAAGAATTTTCAAAAATTCTTAAAATTAATTGCTCTCAGCATTGCGCAGCTGTCTGAAATGCCATGCGTCACGGCACATTTCATCGAGGGTCTTTTCAGCTTTCCAGCCGAGCTCCTTTTCTGCGAGGGATGGGTCGGCGTAGGTGGTGGCTGCGTCGCCGGGGCGGCGCGGACCTATGGTATAGCCGAGGTCTATGTTATTTACGCGCTGGAACGTGTTCAGGATATCCAGAACGGAATAGCCGTTGCCTGTACCGAGATTATACGCAGGAGCGCCTGTGATTGTGCGCGCTTTCTTTACTGCGGCAACATGACCCTTTGCGAGATCGACAACATGGATGTAGTCGCGCACGCAGGTGCCGTCAGGAGTGGGATAATCATTGCCTGCAACGGAAAGCACGTCGCGCTTTCCGGATGCCTTGTCGAGCACTATCGGCATAAGGTTGTTCGGGATCCCGTTCGGGTCCTCGCCGATAAGTCCGCTCTCATGTGCGCCGACAGGGTTGAAGTAGCGCAGGAGTATCATTGTCCAGGTGGGGTCAGCTGCGGACATCTCACGGCAAAGATTCTCAATGATGAGCTTTGTGCTTCCGTATGGATTTATCGCGGAAAGCGGGAAATCCTCCTTTACCGGAACGCTTGCGGGGATCCCGTAGACCGTTGCAGAGGAGCTGAACACGAACTTCGTGCAGCCGTACTTCTTCATCGTCTCAAGTATGTTGAACGTACCGCGCAGGTTGTTGGAATAATACATCAGCGGCTTCTTTACGCTCTCAGGAACGCACTTGTAGCCGGCAAAGTGAATAACCTGCTCTATATCGTTCTCCGCGAATATCTGGTCTACTGCGGCGATATCAAGCATATCAGCCTCATAGAACCTGAAGTCCCTGCCGGTGATCTTTCTGATACCGTCAAGAGCGCGGGAATTTGAGTTGTAGAAGTTATCCATCACAACGATGTCTTCACCTGCATTTAAAAGTTCAACGCAGGTGTGCGAGCCGATGAACCCGGCGCCGCCAGTCACGAGAATAGCCATAGCATGACCCTCCATTTTTTGTCCTATACTCAGCGTTTTCGCTGAAAAATACACTTTCATTATACTTCATTCCGGTGCGTTTGTCAATCAGTTTAGGGCAATCTTTGCACAAAAAAATCCCCCGCCGGTGCGGGGGAAGAATTATTAAACGCAGACTCCGTTTTCAGCGAGATATCTCTTGAGCTCCGCGCGGGTGCGGCAAAGCCGCGTCTTTACGGCGGTCTCGGTCATTCCCATGCCCTGGGCTATATCGCGAAGGGACATATTGAAGTAGTATCTTCCGGTGAAAATATCGCGGTTCTTTTTGTTACAGCCATGCAGGAAATCATTGAGATAACGCGTTATTTCCCGGCTGTCCATTTTTTCGTCCGCCGAAATATTATCCGGCAGCACGTCTGCCAGCTCGCCGTAGAGCTCCTCGCAGGAACGCCGGCGCAGAGTGTCGTACAGATTCAGCGCCGTGTTCCTCACTATCCGGCAGAGATAGCCGCAGAGGGATTCCGGACGCTTTGGCGGAATTGCGTTCCAGAGCTTCAGATAGCTGCTGCTGACCGCCTCTTCCGCGTCCTCCGGGCGGGTAAGGATACCGGAGGCGATCTTTCCGCACAGTCTGCCGTATTTTATCTGGGTTTCTGCTATCGCCTGCTCGCTTCGCTCGAAATACAGGTCGATTATGAGACTGTCGTCCAACGGTATCCCTCCCCTCCTGGTGTTATAATGTCAACCTGAAACTGAATCGGTTATTCCGTCCGCCGGCTGGACTGTCCAGGCGTTGTCCTCAAAACTCAGCGCCATAGTCACCCAGCGGCTTCCGCCGTCAGCGCTGAACTGCTGGAACGTGAACCGGTACTTGTTATCAGAGACAGCGCTTATCTTGTAGCCCTCAAATACGGCTCCATTCGCGGTTTCATCCGACCAGAGGTCATTACGGCACTGCGTCATTGCGGAGTAGACCGCCTGCGGCAGCGAGGTCTCGTCAGTCGTGCTGCCGATATCCAGGATCCAGCGCTGAAGCCCGAGCCATGACAGCGATGATTCGTCAGCGCTGTCACTTCCGCCAAAATCGACGTGAGCGTATTCAGCGATGTAGTCTTCCTGCGATGCGTAGCCGAATCTGTCCGGCTCGTACAGGAACATTGTGAACGGGTCATCATAGCTGATGTAATACACCTGGACGCTTTCGCCGGTATAGCTGTACATACTCCAGCCGTCAGTCCCTGCATAGAATCCGCCGCAGCAGGTCCCGGCGCCGAAGATATCCTGCGTATATGTAAGCGTGAGATCCCCGCTGTCAGAGGTCCAGCTTCCGGCGTAGTAACCCTCAAAGATATCAAGGTCGCTGAGCGTGAGTGTAACTTTCAGGTCGTCAGCCGTCCTTGCGAACACATCCATGGACTTTTCAACCGAATACAGGTACCAGCTTCCGTCGTCTGCGGTAGCCCAGCCGAGGTCGAAGTACTGGATAATTCCTGAGCTGTTCGTGAACGCCATAGACATGGAAATCCTGCTGTCAGTCTGAGATTTCAGCACCACCTTATCCCATACAGGAGCATAGCTTTCAGCGCGCGTCCATATTTCCGAGCCGCTGTCGCTTCCCTCGTAGGTTTCAAGCTGCGTCTTGCTGAAAAGCGTTTCAGGCGTTTTTCCCATGTCGTCCGCCAGCTTCAGCCTGCCGAAATATCCGAGAGCCGAATATTCCTGCAAATCCCCGGTGCTTACGAAAACATCGACACTTTCGCAGGAGATGACTCCGTTTTCGCGCAGAACAGTGCCGGATTCATCTGTCCTGACATTACGATAGATGTACAGAGAGCCAGGAACATCCGCCGGGACAAACCAGAGATCATATTTTGAGCCGTCATGCGCTCCCATATAACAGCCCTCGTCAGTCAGCTCTATCCCAGTGCAGGAATAATCGTCGCCGAATGCGGAATCTGCGCTCCAGTCAAGCGTGACGGTAATATCTCCGTCTGCCCATACGCCGTAGAAATACTCCTGGAACAGCGTAAGCTCCGCCGCCGAAAATCCCGAGGGGATCGCTTCTATCTGCGTTGAAATGGTAAATGTGCTTTCAAGCTCGGCAGCGCCCCTTATCTCCAGGGTCGTGCTTGAGGGCGCTGTTGAGGACGTTTTCTGTGCAGTTCCCTGCGAAAGCGGAACCATACCACCGGTCTGGGGCTGCCGGTTTATCAGCGAAACCCCGGCTGCCACGGCAACCACCGCTGCGGCAGCGGCTCCGGTGCCTATTCCAGCCCAGAGGTGTCTGCGAGATCTCTTTTTTTCGGGATAAACATACACCATTGGCTTGTCGTCCGCCGGATAGGTTTCAGGGGAATCATCAGAATAGCGGGCGCCGCCGAAGCGCTCCGCCGCTGAATCAACTATGTCCTCATCCAGACCGTCCAGGATATTTTTCCAATGCTGTGGATCCATAGCAGTCATCATCCTTTCAAGTGTTGTCTGCATTTCCTATATCGCTACTATTTATATAACAGCCGCAGACAGCAAAAGGTTACATCTGCCTACCACGTTAAAATGCGGGCTGGTTTGGGTCAGCCCGCACATAATGCCGCTTGGCGTATGAAATTACTTTCCAAGAGCTGCCTTTGTTACGGCAACGATGTTCTCAGCGCACAGACCGAACTCCTTGAGCAGGTCTACTGCCGGGCCAGAATGTCCGAATACATCCTTTACGCCGATCTTGATAACAGGAACGGGGCATTCCTCGGTAACCACGTCAGCCACTGCGGAACCAAGACCGCCGATAACGCTGTGCTCCTCGACAGTAACGATCTTTCCGGTCTCCTTAGCCGCCTTGATGATGATGTCGCGGTCGATAGGCTTTATGGTGTGGATATTGATGATACGTGCGTCGATTCCCTGCTCTGCGAGAGCCTTGCCAGCCTCAACAGCCTCAGCAACCATAAGACCAGTTGCGATGATCGTGATATCCTTGCCGTCCTTCAGCTGGATTCCCTTGCCTACCTCGAACTTGTAGGTTGCCGGGTCGTTGAAGATAGGAGCTGCAAGTCTGCCGAATCTCATGTAGGTCGGACCTACATAGTCAGCCATTGCAAGGACTGCCGCCTTAGCCTCAACATCGTCAGCAGGGTTGATAACAGTCATGCCGGGGATAGCTCTCATAAGCGCGATATCCTCGTTGCACTGGTGGGAAGCGCCGTCCTCGCCTACGGAGATACCAGCGTGTGTTGCGCCAATCTTTACGTTAAGGTGGGGATATCCGATGCTGTTGCGTACTACCTCGAATGCTCTGCCTGCTGCGAACATTGCAAAGGAGCTTGCGAATACCAGCTTGCCGGTGCTTGCGATACCGGCAGCCACGCCCATCATATTTGCCTCCGCAATACCGCAGTCGATGAATCTGTCAGGGTGAGCCTTCTTGAAGGTTCCAGTCTTGGTTGCTGCGGCAAGGTCGGCGTCCATAACTACCAGGTCAGGGCGCTTCTCAGCGAGCATTACGAGAGCTTCGCCGTAGCTGTCACGAGTTGCTTTCTTTTCCATGTCTATATTATCCTTTCGAGCTGTAATTACTTTTCAAGGGCTGCGAGGTGGTCGCCGAGCTCCTTCATTGCTATTGCATATTCCTCATCGTTAGGAGCCTTGCCGTGCCAGCCGACCTGGTTCTCCATGAAGGATACGCCCTTGCCCTTTACGGACTTCTGAATGATAACGGTAGGCTTGCCGATGGTGCGCTCTGCCTCATCGAATGCCTTTTCGATCTGGTCGAAGTCGTGACCGTCGATGCATACTACATTCCAGCCGAATGCCCTGAACTTCTCGTCAATGGGGTACGGGGACATTACGTCGGAGATCTTGCCGTCGATCTGGAGACCGTTGTTATCTACGACAGCAACGAGATTGTCGAGCTTGTAGTGAGCTGCGAACATTGCAGCCTCCCAGACCTGACCCTCTTCGATCTCACCATCGCCGAGGATAGCGTATACTCTGTAATAGTCGTCAGACAGCTTAGCGGAAAGCGCCATACCACAGGCAGCGGAGATTCCCTGTCCGAGGGAGCCGGTGCTCATGTCAATGCCCGGGAGCTTGCCCATGGAGGGGTGACCCTGAAGTCTGGAGCCTATCTTACGGAGGGTCTTCAGTTCCTCAGCGGGGAAGAAGCCTCTCTCAGCCAGAACAGCATACAGCGCCGGAGCGGTGTGTCCCTTGGAGAGCACCAGTCTGTCCCTCTCGGGCATATCAGGCTGCTCCGGGTTGACGTTCATGCGGTGCATATAGATATAAGTCAGTGTGTCAGCGATGGAAAGAGAACCGCCGGGGTGTCCAGCCTTGGCAGCGTGTACCCCCTCGATTACGCCCATTCTGACCTTTGTTGCAGCTATTTCAAGCTGCTTTTTCAGTAATGCGTCCATATAGACCTCCTGTGATTTTTGTGGCTTTCGCCTTATTGTCTATTAAATCAAGCGGTTTCCCGCCTAATTGCAAAAAAACTTAATGCCCCGCTATACTGTCCGGGAACGGCACATCACCATAGACCTCCACGACATAGCAGCCATCGCTCTCATACGGAAGCTCCAGCTCCCTGTCCCAGCGATCCAGCTTCTCCTCCGGGACTTTATGGAACAGCGGGTATATCTCGTAATTTTCGCCGTTCGTCCAGTATTCAACGGCGAGCGGACTTTCGGCTCTCACCAGAACCGTGGAGCGCACCTCGGTGTGGTTTCCCGTTCCGGTGGTGTTCCCCACGAACGTCACATTGCCAAGAACCTCAATATCCCGTGTGTTGCTGTAACCGTTCAGTACGTTCTGCGTGTGAAAAAAGCCGCTGATGTTATTCACCGTTGAGCAGAATTCCTCCCACAAAAGCAGCAGCGCCGCCAACGCTAAAGGCAGGCACAATATCACTATACCTGATATTTTCAGCCAACGGACAGCCTTTTTCATAGCTCACAACCTTTCGATATAGCCGATAAGCTGCGCCATCGCGCCGGAATTGTTGTCGCAGAGCACTATATCCGCCGCTTCTCTTATCTCCGGGAGTGCGGAAGCCACCGCCGCGCCCAGATCCGCTGATTTTATCATCGCGTAGTCGTTCATGAAATCACCAGCGGCAACAGTAAATCTGTCCTCCGCGTGTATAGCCTTTATCAGCTCGCGGTAGCCAGCCGCCTTGTCAATTCCCTCGGGCAGACACTCAAAGAACATCGGAGCGGAGCGTACCCAGTGGACTCCGCGGAGCTCCGGGGCATTCTCAACATACTGCTGAAGCCCGTCAAGCTTCTCCGGAGGATACGCAAACAGGACTTTCAGCCAGTCTCCGCGCGGAATTTCATCAAGAGTGCTGAAATCCGCATGAACATTCTCAAGATCAAGATGCCACTGCTCCATTTCGTTGAGATAAGGAACATGAACCACGTTCCCGCGGAGCACCTCAACGCCGATATCCGGGAAGCGCTCTGCGATGTGCTTTATAATCGTGACCGCCTTATCGCCTATCTCACACTGCCAAAGGAATCTGTCCTGCTGGAAATCGTACACCGCCGCGCCGTTGTAGACTACCGCGGGGCAGTCCAGTCGCAGCTTGTCGGCAACGTGCTTCGCCATTTCGTAGCCTCGCCCGGTCGCCATGGTGAACAGCCCGCCTCCCGCGCGGAAGCGGTCTATTGCTTCAAGATCAACGGGAAGTATCTGCTTGTCGTCAGTCAGCAGAGTTCCGTCAAGATCTGTCATCAGTATAACCTTGCTGAAATCCATTTATCAGCCCTCAATGCTTTTCAGAAATTTCTTGAAATAATCCGGCAGATCGCTGTCGAATTCCATGTACTCGCCGGTACGCGGGTGGACAAATCCGATTTTTTTCGCGTGCAGGCACTGCCCCTCAAGCCATGCGGGTTTCCCGTTGCCATAGACCGGATCGCCTGCCACCGGATGACCGAGATACGCCATGTGGACGCGTATCTGATGCGTGCGCCCAGTCTCCAGCCTTACCCGGAGATGAGTATACCCCGGGAAACGCTCCAGCACGAAATAATGCGTCACCGCCTCGCGGGAGTTCTCCAGAGTTACGCACATTTTCTTGCGGTCAGTCTTGTGCCGCCCTATCGGAGCGTTCACGGTTCCGTCCTCTTTTATTCCCCCGCAGACCACGGTTTCGTACTCCCGGGTGAAGCTGTGCTCCTTTATCTGCTCGGAAAGCCGGAGGTGCGCGAAATCATTCTTTGCGACCATAAGCAGACCGCTGGTGTCCTTGTCGATACGGTGGACTATCCCCGGGCGTATCTCCCCGTTTATTCCGGACAGGCTGCCGCCGCAGTGATACATCAGCGCATTGACAAGCGTCCCGGAGTAATGCCCTGCCGCCGGGTGGACTACCATTCCCTTCGGCTTGTTGACCACCAGCAGGTCAGCGTCCTCGTACACTATTTCGAGCGGTATGGGCTCCGGGAGAATATCGGTGCTCTGCGGCTCCGGGAGGGTCATCTCCACGACTGAGCCAGCCGCCGGAATGTCCTTTTTCCCGCAGGGAGCGCCGTTCACGAGCACATTCCCCTGCTCTATCAGCCTGACCGCTGCGCTGCGGGAAAGCTCCGTGCCATCGGCGATAAGCTTGTCCAGCCGGACTCCGCCGGGAGCTGTCAGCTCAATCGTTTCCATTGTTTTCACCCTGAGCCCGGGTTCCGGAGGATTTCGCCTGCTTCTTCTGGCGGCTCTCCTTTATTTCATCAATAACTACAAACAGGCAGAGGAGGATCCCTCCAACGACCGCGCAGATATCGGCAAAATTGAATATCGGGAAGTTGATTATCCTGACATCGATGAAATCCACCACCAGACCGCCGTTAAACAGTCTGTCGATGAGGTTCCCCACGCCGCCGCCGATGATAAGGGAAACCGCGGTCACGAATCCGGGGCGCTGTATCTTCTTTATCAGGAGCCCAACGGTCAGCGCTATCAGGACAATGGAGGTTATTACTATGAGGAACACCGTTTTTCCTTCCATCATGCTGAACGCAGAGCCGTTATTCGTGCAGTAATAAAGATTGAGCACCTCGGTGTCGCCGGCTTTTATGAGGTTCACCGCCTCGTATTTTGTAAGGTTCTGCACGACCAGCCACTTGGTGAGCTGATCTATCCCCACAAGCACTGCCGCCAGAACCAGCGCGGCGTACTGCCTGTATTTGCTCAAAAATGCTTTCATATATCTATCTCCGAACTGTAATGCCACTGCCCTAAAAAAGCAGGGAAAGGGGACAAACCCCTCCCCCTGCCGGTTTGGTATCAGCCCAGATTGAGCTTCATTACTGCTGCACAGCGTGCGCAAAGGTGCGGGAACTGAGCGTCAGAGCCCACTGTCGGAGCGTGGCTCCAGCAGCGCTCGCACATCTCGCCAGCCGCCTTTTCAACGGTGACGGATACGCCCTCAACTGCTCCCCTGAACTCGCCCTCGCCGTCAGAAGCCGGCTTAACGTTCACATAGGAAACAGAAAATGCCTGTGTAAGCTCATTATAAGATGAAAGCTCCTTGAAGTTTGCTTCGTCAGCGTAAATTGTCAGACCTGCGTCAAGAGGCTTGCCGATAACGCCTGCTGTTCTCTTCTCCTCAAGAGCCTTCAGTACATCGTCGCGTACTGCATGGATCTTGTTCCACTTTGCCTCGAATGCGGCGTCAATGGTAACGCCGGTCTTTTCAGGCATCTGGTTGAACGGAACACCGCGCAGGTCGTCAGTGGACTTATGCGGCATGTACTTCCAAATCTCATCAGAGGTGAACGTCAGGATAGGTGCGACCAACTTTACGAGAGAATCCAGAATGATGTACATTGTTGTCTGTACAGCCTTTCTTTCCTCGGATTTCTCAGCGGAGCAGTACAGGGTATCCTTGACGATATCCAGATAGAAGTTGGACATATCAACAACGCAGAAGCTGTGGATAGCGTGGTATGCAAGGTAGAAGTCAAAACTCTCGTAGGAAGCCTTTACCTTTTCGATAACTCCGTCAAGTCTTGCCAGAGCCCACTTATCAAAGTCGCTCAGCTTGTCCAGGGCTACCATATCGGTATCAGGATTGAAGCCGCCGCGGTTGCAGAGATTTCCAAGGATGAACCTTGCGGTATTTCTGATCTTGCGGTAAGCCTCGGAGAGCTGCTTGAGCATCTCAGGAGATACTCTTACGTCGTTGTGGAAGTCAAGGGAAGCTACCCACAGACGGAGAACATCAGCGCCATACTTGCTGATTACCTCCTCGGGCAGGACAACGTTGCCCTTGGACTTGTGCATTACCTCGCCCTTGCCGTCAACTACCCAGCCATGTGTGCAGACAGCCTTGTAAGGCGCTCTGCCGGTTGTGGCAACGGAAGTCAGCAGGGAGCTCTGGAACCAGCCTCTGTACTGGTCGCAGCCCTCAAGATAGAGGTCAGCCGGCCAACTGAGCTCGGGACGCTCCTGAAGAACCGCCGCATGAGTACAGCCGGAATCGAACCATACATCAAAGATATCCATTTCCTTGCGGAATTTATTGCAGCCACACTCGCACTTTACGCTTGCGGGAATGAACTCGGAAGGATCCTTGGAATACCAGGAATCAGAGCTTTCCTTTCTGAACATATCAGAAATGGCCTTGATGGTCTCGTCGTTTACGATGACCTTTCCGCAGTCCTCGCAGTAGAGGATCGGGATGGGAACGCCCCAGCGGCGCTGACGGGAAATGCACCAGTCGCTGCGCATGTTGACCATGTTCTTTATGCGCTCCTCGCCCCACTCAGGGATCCACTTAACGTCCTCGATAGCCTTGATGGTCTCGTCCTTGAACATATCAACATTGCAGAACCACTGGTCGGTCGCACGGTAGATGATAGGCTCATGGCAGCGCCAGCAGTGCGGATAGGGGTGGACGATCTTCTGCATTGCGAGCAGGGTGTTGTCGTCCTCAAGGCGCTTTGCGATAGCCTTGTTGGCGTCTGCGGTCTTGAGACCTGCGAATTCGCCAGCCTCCTCAGTAAGCACGCCCTTCTCGTTTACGGGAACGATTATCTTGAACATTCCCTTGTACTTGTTGCATACCTCAAAGTCCTCCAGACCGAAGCCGGGAGCGGTGTGTACGCAGCCTGTACCGCTGTCAAGCGTAACGTGGTCGCCTACGATGACCGGAGACTTTCTGCCCATGAACGGGTGGTCGGTCTCGATGAGCTCCAGCTCGGAGCCAAGGAAGCTGCCCACGGTGGAATACTTCTTTATGCCTACTGCTTCCATAACTGTGGAAACAAGCTCGGTCGCCATAAGGAGATACTGTCCGAAAGACCTGCTCTCCTCGTCCTCTACCTTAACGAATGTGTATTCATAGTTCGGACCGAGGCAGATAGCGAGGTTGCCAGGCAGGGTCCATGTGGTAGTTGTCCAGATAACGACATACGCCTTGGAAAGATCAATGCCGAGGTCGTCAAACTTGCCCTTGGAATCAGTGATCGGGAACTTTACATAGATGGAGTAGCAGGGATCGTCCTGATACTCTATCTCAGCCTCTGCGAGGGCGGTATTGCAGTCTGCGCACCAGTAAACCGGCTTCAGACCCTTGTAAATGTAGCCCTTCTGCATCATCTTGCCGAATACCTCTACCTGCTTTGCTTCGAACTCAGGTCTTATCGTGAGGTAGGGATTATCGAAATCGCCCCAGACGCCAAGGCGCTTGAACTGCTTCTTCTGACCGTCAAGGCAGGACAGAGCGAACTCACGGCAGCTCTTTCTGAGGGTCACCGGGTCGATAGTGCCGCTGTCGAGACCAATCTGCTTGATAGCCTTGAGCTCGATAGGCAGACCGTGGCAGTCCCAGCCGGGAACGTAGTTTGCATTGAAGCCAGTCATGCTCTTGTACTTTACGATGATATCCTTGAGCACCTTGTTCATAGCGGTACCCATGTGGATGTTGCCGTTCGCATAGGGAGGGCCATCGTGAAGCGTGTAGGAGGGCTTGCCCTTGTTCTTCTCGGACAGGGCGTAGTAAAGTCTGTCGGTCTCCCACTTGTCGAGCATCTCAGGCTCTCTCTGGGGAAGATTTCCTCTCATCGGAAACGCGGTTTCCGGGAGATTCAGGGTGTTGTTGTAATCTTCTGACATCAGCTGTGTCTCCTTGTTTTATATGTTTCTCCGCACGCGGAGGTTATTTATATTCTTTCCCGGTCGCCCGGAAAAATAATCAATTGTCCATTGTGTTGCCCTTGCCGAACTGTAAGTCAGTGTGGCGGGGCTTTCTTTCCTGGGCGGCGCTGAAGAACGGAGCGTCATTCGCGGGCTTTTCGCCGTCCTGCGGCATGGCCTTGAAAGGCTCCTCAGCGGGTGCGGCACCTGCGGCAATGGGCTCCTTTGCAGGCTCAGCCTGGATTTCAGCGGGCTTTTCCTCGACCGGTGCAGGCGCGGGAGCTGCGGTCTTTGCAGGCTCCTTGGACTTTTCAGCCTCGCGCTTCTCAACCTCATCAGCAGTCATGCGCACATACTCATTCTCGCACATCTCAGGCAGCTTTGCGATAAGATCCATATGGGACTTGTATGCGGTCAGCAGGCGCTTTCTGTACTCGTCAGCCTCCCTGCGGGTCTTCTGGAGTATATTCTGCTGGATCTCTGTCTGCTTTTTCATCATCTGATCCACTTCATTTGCCTTTGCGCGTGCGTCCTTTATCATCTTATCGGCGCGTTCGTTGGTCTCGCGGATCATACGCTTGGAATACTCGTCGGCGCTGGAGGTAAGCTTGTCTGCCTTCTCCTGGGCTTCCTTGAGCTGCTTATCAACAGCCTCCTGAGTTTCCTGGCGGAGCTTCTCAGCGGCAGCCTTTGATTCGCTGACGATCTGGTTTCCCTGCTTCTGGGCGAGGAGCAGGGCGTCTTTCAGCGCGTCCTCATCGTCGCGGTACTCGCGTATCTTGTCGGCGAGGACCTCCAGCTTTCTCTCAAGCTCGTTCTTGTCCTTCTGGAGCTGAGAATATTCGCTGGATATCTCACGCAGGAACTCGTCTACATCATCGGTCTTATAGCCATTGAATGTCGCTTTTTCGAAGCGTCTTGACAAAATATCCTTGGCATTCATTTAGTGATACTTCCTTCCTGGGTCGCCGGTCATGCGGCGAAGCTGAGCTAATATAGTCACACCGAACCTTACGGTCAGATGTATTTTTCGATAGTAATGCGGAGCCTCCCCTTGCGGGTCTCTCCGTTTATCCCGGAAACGCGGTACCTGCCGCTTCCCCGGACAGATATTATCATTTTCTCCCTGACCTCAGCGCTGACGCTTGTGCAGGGGACATGGTCGGCGCTCACAAGACCTGATCTTATCAGCTCTGCGGAGCGTTCTCTCGATGTATTTACAGCGGCGCTGACAATACAGTCAAGCCGCAGCGAGGACACAGTGGCATCAATCCGCTGCATCTTCTGTTCCGGCAGGGGCACCGTGATCCCGCTTTCCGCGGTCACTCCGACTCTGCCTATCTTGTCAACACGCAGGATAAGCTGCTCGGCGGTCTCGTGAACGAAAACCACCGCGCAGCCCTCTGCTGTCAGAATATCACCCAGCAGCTCCCTTTTGATCTCCAGCGCCATGAGAGCGCCCAGAATATCTCTGTGGGTGAGAATATCGCTTTTCCTGAAGGTGAACGTGACCGCCCTCACCGGAAAGACGTCCTCCGGCGAAAGCTCCTCTGCGTAGGTCTGGTCAAGGACTCCGCAGACCATCCTCATCGCGCCCTCATAGCCTCCGTAGAAGCAAAGTTCTCCCTTGACTGCATATCTTGCGACATCCGCCTCGCGCTCGTTCAGGAACATGGAGAACCTCGGCACGCCGGAACGGTGAGCCAGTCTTTGCATATCGGCTATGTGCGCTGAGAGGTAGCGTTCCTCTTCATTGAGCGGTCCTGTCATTTTCTCAGAACTGCTCCTCGTTCTCCATCATGTCGCCGCTGAGGTCAACAGTGCTTGGAACAACGATGTATGTGCATTCAGCAACTCTTACGATCCTGCCGTCGATAGCTGCAACAACGCCAGCCATGAAGTCTACGATCCTCTTTCTGGAGTCAACGCTTGCAACCTTCTCAAGATTGAGGATAACGCTCATGTTGTCTCTCAGGAAGCGCACCGGCTCCTTCATAATGTCATCATACTTGAGCGGCTGAACTACCTTAACGGACGAACCGCGCAGGCTGTTGCTGTGCATATTGATTACCTTCTCGCTTCTCTGTGAAGAGAATCTGGACGGAGCCGCAGCTTCCTCCTCTGTAACAGCAGAAGATGAAGTGTCGTAGCTTCCCTCGTTTTCGTAGTCCTGATCATCCTCGTATTCGTTGTCCTGATGCAGTCCTGCGAACCATGACTTTAAGCTCATGTGTTATTTCCTCCCAATTATAAATATTTTCTGTATCCGAACAGACCTGAGCCTATCCGGACAATTGTGGACCCGTGCCTTACCGCCGTTTCATAGTCCCCTGACATTCCCATGGACAGGGTGTCGAATGCGCCCGTGTTCACGGATCTGTCCGCGCGGAGATCGCTGAACAGCCTCTGCATTGATTCAAAGGTGCCCTCCCCGCAGCCTGGCGGCGGTATAGTCATCAGACCTCTCAGCCTGATATGCGGAAGCTCTCTCACCTGCGCGCAGAATTCCCCGGCGCTTTCAGGCGTGACGCCCCCTTTTGTATCCTCCCCGCCGATGTTTATTTCAACGAGAATGTCCATGACCAGACCGTGCTGCTCCGCTCTCCTGCTGATCTCCTCAGCAAGGCGCAGACTGTCAACAGAGTGGATCATTGATACCTTGTCGATGATGTACTTGACCTTGTTCGTCTGCAATCCGCCGATGAAGTGTACCTCCGCCGGGGAATACTGCTCCCGCTTGTCCATGAATTCCTGGACGCGGTTTTCGCCGAGCAGGTCGATGCCCAGACCTATCGCGTAGTTTATGCGCTCCGGGTCTACGGTCTTTGTAACCGCCATGAGACGCACATCATCAGTGCGCCCGGCGGCAGACTTAGCTTTTTCTATGTTTTCACAGATAGCGGCATAGCTCTCTCTGATGTCGTCAAAGCTGGTCTGTGTATTACTCAACAACTTTTCCTTCATACAAATCCTTGCCTTCTGTTACTATTTTATCGTACAGCTTCAGATATCCGTCATCTGCGGACGACTGGCAGATGATGTAATCGTCGCCCCAGTACTCAACGTCTATCTTCCTGAACACGAGCTTTCCGCTCTGAACGACAAATACTCCGCGCTCGCCGTCATTGTTGTAGCGTATCGCGCTCCTTGACACTCTCAGACCGCCATAGCTGTTGACGATGTATTTGAACTGAGCCGTCCTGCCGGAAGCCACGGTAGAAGTGAGCGTTGCGCACTCGAACACATAGACAGCTGTGCCGTCTCCGCGCCCGGCGTCGGTTATCGAGATGATCTCGGCTTCAATGGGAGTGGGGTCGTTTTTAACGCGGAGCGTTACCTGACCGCCCTCATAGCAGCCGAAAAGCTGTTCGCTGTTTATCACGGCGGCCACTCTCCAGCGGTAATCTGCAATGAGCTTGCCTACTGCGCCGACGCTTTTCCCGAGATTCGGCTTTTTCAGGATATCCTCTATCTGCTCAGCCGTGATATTGTCGGAATCCGCAAGGGAAAGCCTTGTTTCATAGCCGTCAACGCTGCTGACGAAGTACCCCGTGCCGTCCGCATAGACATTCTCGACATCTCCGGAAAGCAGCGCCTCCAGTTCGGCAGCGCGGCTTCTCAGAGCAGCCAGCTTCGGCTCGTAGCTGTCAACGTCCCCGCGAGAGATCTCGCGCTTTGAAAGCACTCCGAGCATTGCATTCTCCATGCTCTGCGCCGCAGCATAATCGCCCTCGGTCAGCTTTTCAAGGATCAGCGAATGACGCTCGTTTATCTGATTGGCTATATTTTCAAGCTGATTGTTGTCTGTACCGGCGAGCTTCTGCGCGTCAGTCAGGACATTTATCTGCTCGTTTATCTTTTCGATCTCGCGGCGGCGCTCAATGTCGAGCTCACTGCGATAGCGTCTTGCAATGACCGAACTCTTTCCGACCTTTGAGCCGTCGGAGTGCTCGTAGTCAATAACGCCACTGCCGCTGCTGTAAACCACCGTTTCATCTCTGAGGAACACTCCCTCAAACGGAACGTCCTCCGTCATGCTGTATGTAAACGCAGTTTCCGTGACCATTCTTTCATTGCCGGAAAAGAATGCCTGTCCCACAAAAAAGACAACCACGAACAGCGACAGCATGAGAATTATAATAGACGTCCAGCGGGATTCCATTATTCTTCTTCAGCCTTTTCGTAGGCGTCGAGTATGGAAATCGGCTTCAGCGGTGTGATCGTGGAAATGGCATGCTTATATATAAGGTTCTGCTTTCCGTCCGTGTCGAGGATAACCGTATAGTTATCAAAGCCCTTTACCACGCCCTTGAACTGGAATCCGTTGGTAATGTAAATAGTTACGGGAATCCTGTCCTTTCTTGCCTGATTAAGAAAAACGTCCTGCAGATTTATGTCTTTTGCCATGTGAATCACCTTTTCTCTCTGTATTGCATTTCATGCGCCCGCAGGCATTCCCCTGCCGTTGGGCGTCAGGAACTGTGTTTTATGCCACAGATGTGGTCATAACACGCATAGCTATTCCTATATAGACTAGTATAGCATACTTTTTCAAAAAAAGCTATATATTTTTTTAATTTTTTTAAGGAAAATAACGAAAAAGTTTTCTGTTTTTCATAAAAAACCGAAATAGTTCCCGGTATTTATCCATATATTGTATATTTCTGTGCTATTTTTCGGATTCAATGATCCGGACAGCTTTATCAAGCACCTCGGGGAATCCGTCACCGGGCGCAACGATTATCCTGTGGAACCTCTTGTCGCGGCGGAACCACACAAGCTGCCGCTTTGCATACTGCCTTGTGCGGAGCTTCAGCTCCTCAACGCAGTCGTCAAGGGTACGTTCGCCCCGGAAATACGGATAGAGCTCCTTGCAGCCTATCGCCTGTGCCGCAGTCGGACGCTCCGGCTGTTCAAAGCAGGAGCGCGCCTCCCGCTCCAGCCCTGCCGTCATCATCTGATCTACCCGGCGGTTTATCCGCTCGTGCAGCTGAGAGCGCTCCTCAAAATCCAGCGTCAACAGGATAAATTCATACGGAGAGGGCTTCGTCCGGGAAGCGCGCTTTGCCTCCGCAATGGTGTGCCCGGTGGTTTTGTAGACCTCCAGTGCGCGGATAACCCGCGACACATTATTTTCGTGAAGCTCTGCGGCGGTTTCCGGGTCGACCTCACGGAGCTTTTCAAGGAGCGCCGCCGCGCCGTTTTCCTCCGCGAACCTGCGCATTTCCCCGCGGAACTCATAATCGCATTCGGAATCGTCGAACTGGAGGTTATCCACGAACGAGGAAATATAAAGCCCCGTTCCTCCGCATATCACCGGAGTTTTTCCCCGGCGCAGGATATCATCGGCGCATTCGCCAGCCAGCTTCACCCAGTCGGCGACCGAAAAGCTCTCCGAGGGGTCAAGGAAATCCATAAGGTGGTGCGGTATTCCCTGCTGTTCCTCCGGAGTTGCTTTCGCGCTTGCGATGTCCATATCAGTGTAGATCTGCATACTGTCAGCGGATATGACCTCGCCGTCATATTGCTTCGCAAGCTCCACCGCAAGCGCCGTCTTTCCGGAGGCGGTAGGTCCGCTGACAACTATTATCTTGTTCATACTGCCTCCCTGCCAGGCGGTCGTCAGGTAACTCTGCCGAAATACCGCTCTATCTGTTTCTTGGATATCTGGGTCATGACCGGTCTGCCATGCGGGCAGAAGCGTATCGCCGGGTTGTTGAAGACCTCCTGCGCCAGAACCTGGAGCTCCAGGATATTGTTGTCCTCGTTTCCGCGGATAGAAGCCTTGCACGCCACTGTATGGAGCATGTCGTCAAAAAGCTGACCCTCGGCATTCGTGTTTCCGTTGACTATCAGCCTGGCTATCTCGCCGACGACCTCGGCGGCAGAGCTCTGGTCAAGCATCTGCGGAAGCCCGGTGACTTTCGCCTTTCCGTCCGCAAACTCCATGAGTATGCCTATCTCCGCAAGCTTCGGGGCGTACTCGGAAAGACCGTTGTACTCCTCCGGAGTAAGATACAGCTCCACCGGGTCTATGTACTGCGCGGAGCTGTCGAACCGGGATTTCAGCTTCTCGAAATTCACGCGCTCATGCGCCGCGTGCTTGTCAATAAGAATCATGCTGTCCGCGCTCTCGCAGACGATATACGTCTTGAACAGCTCGCCGACTATGCGTATCTGCTCTTTCGGCTTGTCCCCGGCGAGGACTGCGGTGTTCTGCTCGGGCTGCGACTGCGGCTCTGGTTCCTGCTTCGGCTTTTTCTCAAAGGATTTTTCGGACAAAAACGCGAATCCCGGGAGCTCTGCAAGGGGAGTTTCCTTAGGCTCTGGCTTTTTCGCCGGCTGGAGCTCCGGGATAAACGTCTGCTCCGCCGCTGGTGCTTCCGTTTTCATGCGGAATGGGTTCTCCTGCCGCAGAGTGAATTTCGGCGGCTCCGGGGTCGTCTGCGGGTAAATCACCGTATCCCTGCCGGAAGGGATCGGGAGCGTTTTCGGCGGCCCCTCTATCACCTCTGCGGAGGCAGTCCTCTGCGGCTCGATCGCGCGGGCGCGCTCCGGCTCAGGGGCGTTCTGCGGCTGAGCGGGAGTGAGCTTTATCTCGCGGCTCTCGTCATAGCCCATAAGCGCGTTTTTCACTGCGAAATACACAGCGTCAAACACCTGCTTTTCGTTGGTGAAGCGTACCTCCGTCTTGGTCGGATGTATATTCGCGTCCACCTGCGCGGGGTCCGTATTCACGCACAGCACGCAGGACGGGAATTTTCCAACCATAATGGTGTTCCGGAACGCCTCTTCAAGAGCCGCACAGCACAGCGGGCTCTTGACGCTCCTGCCATTTACGAAGAAATTCTGCATGGATCGGTTAGCCCTGGTGAAAAGCGGCGAGGAAACGAAGCCTGTTACCGCCGTGTTCTGATAAACGTTTTCAACCGGGATAAGTCCCGCCGCGAACTGCTTTCCGAACACTGCGTAGACCGCGCTGTAATATTCGCCGTCGCCGCTGGAAAGCATGGTCTGCCTGCCGTCCCGGATAAACCTGAACGATATCTGTGGGTGGCTCAGCGCGAGCTTTTCGATGACTGCGGCGCAGTAGTTTCCCTCGGTGACGTCCTTTTTCAGGAACTTCAGGCGCGCCGGAGTATTATAGAACAGGTCCCGGATTATAATAGTGGTTCCGTCAGCACAGCCGGCGCGGTCGTATTCCATGGGCTCGCCTGCTTCAATACGGTAAATGCTGCCTAACTTATCCTCGCGCTGCTTTGTGAGCAGCTCCACACGGCTGACCGCGCACACGGACGCGAGAGCCTCCCCGCGGAATCCAAGCGTATTTATGCTGTCGAGGTCGTCCTGAGTGTAGACCTTGCTTGTTGCATGGCGCATGAACGCCGTAGGGATATCCTCGTATGAGATACCACAGCCATCGTCCGACACCCGCAGGTAGGATATTCCGCCGCGCTTTATTTCCACGGTTATCGAGGCCGCCCCGGCGTCTATGGAATTCTCTGCAAGCTCCTTTATCACCGAGGATGGGCGCTCTATTACCTCACCGGCGGCGATAAGCTCGTACACGCTCTTGTCGAGCAGGTTTATCTTTGGCATTGTTGCTCCGTTCTAAGCCGCTCCTGCGGCAGTCAAAGTGTTTCCTTGATATCCCTGATGAACATGAGCGCGTCCATCGGGGACATGGTGTTTATGTCTGCGGCGCGCAGCTTCGCAATGGCGTTCTGCTCGTTTATCGCGCTGAAGCTGAACTGATGCTCGGCTGTCTTTTCCAGTGTGTCGGACAGCTTCTGTCTGCCCATGACCTCAAGCTCTTTCAGCTCCTCCTTTGCGCGGTTTATGACCTTCTGCGGAAGCCCCGCCAGCTTCGCCACTTCAATTCCGTAGCTGTCGTCCGTGCCGCCCTCGCATATCTTATGCAGGAATCTCAGCTCATCGCCGCGCTTAACCGCCGCAACGCTGAAATTGCGTATTCCCTCGTACTCCTTTTCCATGGAAATAAGCTCATGGTAATGCGTTGCAAAAAGAGTGCGGCAGCCGATATTCTTTCCGCTGATGTATTCCGCGACCGCCTTTGCAATGGATATTCCGTCAAACGTGGAGGTTCCCCTGCCTATCTCATCAAGAATAACAAGGCTCTTTCTCGTTGCGTTTTTCAGGATATCCGCCACCTCGTTCATCTCAACCATGAATGTGGACTGTCCGGAGGTCAGGTCGTCGGAAGCTCCCACACGGGTGAATATCTTGTCCACCACGCCTATTTTGGCGTATGCCGCCGGAACAAAGCAGCCTATCTGCGCCATCAGCACGATTATCGCAGTCTGCCGCATGAACGTGGATTTACCGGACATATTCGGTCCGGTGATTATCATAAGGCGGTTGTTTCCGGTGTCGAGATAAGCGTCATTCGGAGTGAACGGGTGATCCGTGAGAACCTTTTCCACTACCGGATGCCTGCCGTCCCGTATCTCTATCACGTTGTCAAGGGTCATTTCCGGCTTTACATAGCCGTTTTCAATGGACACCTGCGCATAGCTGCACAGAACGTCCACTGCCGCAACGGAAGCCGCAGCGGCCTGTATCGCCTCCAGACGCGTGCCGATGAAATCGCGAACTTCAGCGAAAACGGCGTTTTCCAGCGCGAGAATCTTGTCGTTCGCGCCGAGAATGTCGGACTCCACTTTTTTCAGCTCGTCCGTGATGTAGCGCTCGCCGGTGGTGAGGGTCTGCTTGCGTATGTAGTGCGCCGGGACCTGGTCAAGCTGTCCCTTGGAGACCTCGATATAATAGCCGAAAACACGGTTGTAGCCGACTTTAAGCGTGCGTATCCCGGTCGCGGCGCGTTCGCGCTCCTCTATCTCGGCGAGGATATCCTTGCCGCCGCCGGTTATCTTGCGCAGGCGGTCTATCTCCTCGTTGAAGCCGTCCTTGATAACGCCGCCGTCCTTCATGGTAAGGGGCGGGTCGTCGACTATCGCGTTCTCCACAAGCGAGGAAACATCGTTCAGCTCGTCAATGCTGTTGTTCAGCTGCTCGAGAAGCGGGCTCTTCACCCTGGAAAGGCACTGCTTCAGCCCCGGAAGCCGCATGCACGTCTGACCCAGCGAGTAGATATCCCTCGGGGAAGCCGACTTGTACATGACCCGCGTCATCAGGCGTTCGAGGTCGTATATACCGTTCAGCGCGTCACAGATGTCGTACAGCGAAGCCGCGTCCCTGGTAAGCGCTTCGACCGAGCCCAGGCGCTTCAGTATCGCGGTCGGATCAATGAGGGGCTGCTCTATCCACGAGCGGAGCTTACGCCTGCCCATAGCTGTGACGGTCTTATCCAGCACCCACATCAGCGAGCCGCGTTTTTCCTTGGTGCGGAGCGTTTCAGTAAGCTCAAGGTTGCGTCGTGTGGTGAGGTTCAGTCCCATGAATTCCCCGTCAGCGTGGACGGTCAGCGAAACAAAGCGCTTTACGGTCGCTTTCTGGGTCTCGCCGAAATACCGGAACATCGCGCACAGCGCCTTTTTTACCAGCGGCATTTCGGAGATGCCGAGCTCTGCGCCGCTCTCAAACTGCTCCGTGATTATATTCATATCGGAGCCGTCAAAGCTGCTGTCGTCCAGCATTTCGCACAGGCAGCGCTTCAGGCGGTCACGTACAAAGCTGTTGACCTCCTTGTAGTCGAGGAAATCCTGCCCTATGAGTATCTCCACCGGGCTGAATCTCGACAGTTCGGATATCATATCCTGCTCGAGCTGCTTTCCGGACTTCTGGAAAACGTGGACCTCTCCGGTGGAAATATCCGCGAAAACAAGCGCCGCCGCGCCCTGCTCCCTGTCGGTGCAGATACACGCGATATAGTTGTTGGAATCCTCGTTCAGCATACTGGATTCGATGACCGTGCCGGCGGTGACCAGCCTTATTACATCGCGCTCCACAAGACCCTTTGAAGCCGCCGGGTCGGTGAGCTGCTCGCAGATAGCGACCTTATATCCCTTGTCTATCAGCTTTTTAAGATATATCTCGCAGCTGTGATAGGGGACACCGCACATCGGCGAGCCCGCGCGGGAAGTCAGCGCAAGCTCCAGCTCCCGCGATACGTTTTCCGCGTCCTCGAAGAACATCTCGTAAAAATCCCCGAGACGGAAAAACAAAATATAATCGCTGTACTTCTGCTTGATATCAAGATACTGTTTCAGCATCGGGGACAGCTTTTCTTCCTGCGCCATTCAACTCACCTCCGGACGAATTATTCCTGCTTAGCCGCAGCCTCCGCAGGTCGCGCAGCTGCCTGTGCAGCCTGAGCCCTGCGTTGTGGGGCAGGTCATCGGGTCAGCACCCTGGAGGGTCAGCGTGAGGACGGTATTCACCTGGTTCATAAGGTCGTCCATTCCCTGCTTTGCAACTGTGAATAGCGCCATATTCTCGTTGGTCATTACCTTTTCGTAGGCTTCCTGCATTTTTGCGTTCAGCTCCTGGAGCTTCTCCTTGTTCTGCTCCTCCTCGGGCTTGTTGTACTCCATTGCGGCGTTCTGACGGATAAGGTTGAACTCGCCGATAAGGTTCTGGAGCTCGGTGTCCTCGTCATTTGCCTTCTTTGCCTTTGCGTACTCAACGTAGCGCTCGTCCGCCTGGATTGCCCTGCCGAGTTCTCTTACTGCCTGTATTGCGTCCATGTTTTTTCTCCTTTACACTAATTCGCCCAGCAGCGCCCAGTTGAGCGCGCCGGTTATTTTTACATCAACGAAGCTGCCTATAAGCGACTTGTCCCCGTCGAAGTCAACGATTATATTCTGTATGCTCTTTCCGGTCAGACAGCCGTCCCGCGTCCGCCCCGGACCTTCGCACAGAACGCGGAGCGTCCTGCCGACATAGCTCTGATAGGCGTCGCAGCCTATCTCCTGCTGGACTTCAAGAAGCTCCCGGAACCACTTTCCCTTTTCCTCCTGAGAGACCGGGTCGGGCATTTCCGCCGCCTTGGTTCCCTTGCGCGGGCTGTAAATAAAGGTGAACAGCGAATCGTACTTCACCTCGCGGATAAGGCTGAGCGTCTCCTGAAAATCCTCGTAGGTCTCGCCGGGGAATCCGACGATTATATCGGAGGTCAGCGCCACGTCCGGTATACGCTCCTTGGCGTAATTTATGAGCTCCAGATAATGCTCCCGGGTGTAGCTGCGGTTCATCAGCTTCAATATACGGCTGCTGCCGCTCTGCACCGGCAGGTGGAAGTGCCGCGTGACCTTTTCGCACTCTGCAATGGTGTCGATGAGCTCATGCGTTGCGTCCTTGGGGTGGCTGGACATATAGCATATCTTGAACTCGCCCGGGATAGCGTTTATCCTGCGCAGCAGCTCCGGGAAATCAACGTCCGTGCCCCTGCCGTAGCTGTTCACGTTCTGTCCCAGGAGCAGGAGCTCCTTGCAGCCGCTTTCGACCAGCTGGCGCGCTTCGTTCAGTATATCCTCGGGATCGCGGGAACGCTCCCTGCCGCGGACATACGGCACTATGCAGTAGGTACAGAAGTTGTTGCAGCCGTACATTATCGGAATGCTCGCCTTTAGTGTGCTCTCGCGGCGGAGCGGTATTCCCTCCGCGATAACTCCGTCCATCTGCGGAATGGAGATCTGCCGCTTATGCGTCGTCATTGCCTCATAGATAAGCTGCGGCAGCGTGTGAAGAACGTGCGTTCCGAAAACCATGTCCACATAGGGGAAGCTCTTTTTTATACGCTCCGTGATGTGCTCCTGCTGAACCATGCAGCCGCACACTCCGATGAGCATATCAGGCTTGCGGCGCTTGTTGTGCTTCAGCGCTCCGAGATTCCCGAACACTCTGTCTTCCGCATTCTCCCGGACCGCGCAGGTGTTGAACAGCACCAGATCGGCGTCGTCCGCTGAATTCGAGAATCCATAGCCCATCATTGCAAGCATTCCCTTTATCTTCTCGCCATCGCTGACGTTCTGCTGGCAGCCGAAGCTGTGGACGTGAGCCACCGGCGGCTGCTCCCGCGCGGAGTTAAGCTCGCGGACCTTCCGGGTGTATTCCTGCTGTGCCGCTATTTCCGCGGCGGTTACTTTTGTAGTCATTTATCCTGTCCTTATTCTCTTTGGTCTTGAATATATGATTATATCACATTTTTCGCAAAAAATCAAGCCGTCAGCGCTTGGGCACCCTGACAAATGCTGCCGCGCTCACGGAGTGTGCTCCCGCCGCTTTCAGCAGATGCGCCGCCGCGCCGAGCGTGGCTCCCGTGGTGCACACATCGTCTATCACCAGGATATATTTCCCGCGGACCAGCTCAGGCTCCGTCAGCTTGTAGGAGCGCATGGCGTTCTCGCGGCGCTGCTGCGCGTTCAGGCGCTTCTGTTCGAGCTTCCCGGGTCTTACCGCCATTACCCGCAGGAATTTCTTCCCGGTCATTGCGCACACCATTTTCGCGATAAGCTCGCTGTGCGCATATCCCAGCTCGCGGCACCGCTCAGCCCCGGAGGGTATCGCGGTTATGAAGTCAGCCTTTCGGATAAGCTCCTGTGCATTCTCCGCGATCAGCACGGCGAACGCGTCTATCGGATAGCGGTACCAGCCCTTCTTCATGCGGAGAACCGCGGTTCTCGCCCTGCCGAAATATTTGCACACGGCTGTGAATCCGTCAGTTTCCGGCGGAGCTTCTCCCGGGTCGTCCGTAAAGGGAAGCTGCGAATAACAGCTGCTGCACCAAAATTCCCGCACGCCTATCACCGACCCGCAGAACGGGCAGCGGTTCGGCAGGAACAGCGCCGCCGCGATCCTTCTGAACTCCCACGCTTTCATACGAACATATCCTCAAGCATGGGCTGAAGGCAGGAATAACGCTGATTCCTGCTGACGTTGGCTACCATGCTGCGCACCTTGCTCACCGAACCGATCAGAATGAGCGTTTTCTTGGCGCGGGTAACCGCCGTATACAGCAGGTTCCGGTAGGAGAGCCTGTCCATTCCGTTCGGCAGGGGGATTATGACCGCCGGGTACTCGCTGCCCTGGCTCTTATGTATCGTCACGGCGTAGGCATGCTCTATGCGGTTCATCATCTCGATGTCATAGGTCGCCGCCCTGCCGTCAAAGTCGATATCCAGCTTGTTGTTCACTTTGTCTGCGCGGCGGATTATCCCGATATCACCGTTGAAAATTCCGTGGGAGAGCTCCGCGCCTTTCCGCCACTCAACGTCGTAGTCGTTCTTGGTCTGCATTATCTTGTCGCCGGTACGGAAAAGCGTACTGCCGAACTTCACCTCCGGGTGGTTCTTTGAGGGAGGATTCAGCGCCAGCTGGAGCTCCTTGTTGATGTTCTGCGTACCGGCGACCCCCAGCCTTGACGGGCAGAGCACCTGTATATCCTCCATCGGGGAGTAGCCGTAGCTTTTGGGGAGCCTGGTCTTGCACAGCTCTATCACAAGCCGCAGGGTCTCCTCCTCAGAGGCTGTTTCCATGAAGAAAAAGTCGTTGCGGCGGTCGTTAAGCACCGGCATTTCTCCGCTGACTATCCTGTGCGCGTTAGTTACAATAAGGCTCTGCGCCGCCTGGCGGAAAATAGTTTTCAGCTCCACCGCAGGAACTCTCCCGCTGGAAATAAGATCGCGCAGGATATTTCCCGCCCCGACTGACGGAAGCTGATTGCTGTCGCCCACCATGATGAGCCGCGTCCGGGGTCTGACCGCATGCAGCAGGGATTCCATGAGCAGCGTATCCACCATGGACATCTCGTCGATTATGAGCACGTCGCAGGTCAGCGGGTTGTCCTCGCGGCGCTTGAACGCATGGGAGGATGTGCCGAAATCCACCTCCAGCAGACGGTGTATCGTCTGTGCGGGCGCCCCCGTGAGGTCTGCCATGCGCTTTGCCGCGCGCCCTGTCGGAGCCGCGAGCTTCATTTTGAGCTTCCGCTGGCGGCAGAGGGCGATAACGGCGTTAAGCGTGGTCGTCTTTCCGGTTCCGGGACCTCCGGTCAGTATAAAGACGTGGTTGTTCATGCAGCCGCGTATCGCCTCTTTCTGGAGATCCTCGTACTCTATGCCGTTCTCCCATTCTATGCCGGCTATCTCGTCTGCATAATCCGCGTTGCCGCAGTCATCGCGCCTTATCATCTCCGCGAGCTTTTCAGCTATGAATCCCTCGGCGCGGTAATACTCCGTCAGGAACACATATTTTCTGTCATACTTATCGCAGAGCACTATCTCATTGCGCTCCTGAGCCATGGTCAGACCGTTCCAGTACTGCTTCTCGCTGACGTTGAGCACGCTGCAAACGCGGTCGGAAAGCTCATTCTCCGGAATGCATGTGTGCCCGTTGTTCGCATTGAGCCTCAGACACCAGACTATTCCGGCGAGGATCCGCTCCTCGCTGTCCATGGGGAATCCCATATCCAGCGCAAGGCGGTCGGCGTCCTTGAACGGGAGTTCGATTCCTGCCCCGCACAGGCAGTATGGGTTATCCTCCACCGCCTGGACCGTATGCATTTCGTATTTCTTCCATGCCGAAGCCACCACCGCCGGAGACAGCCCATATTTTGCGAAATACGTCACCGCCTTGCGAAGCCCGGTTATCCTGCGGAATTCCTCGCCCATTTTGAGGGCGCTCTCAGCGGAGATCCCCTTGATTCCTGAAAGCTGCGCAGGGTCGTTTTCGATTATCTCGAGGGTTTTGTCTCCGAATGCGGTCACAATGCGCTTTGCCATTGCGGGACCAACTCCGGTTATCACCCCGGAGCCAAGGAACTTCCGCACGGCGCTCTGATTGTTCGGCAGGCTCCGCTCGCAGACCTCCGCCTTGAACTGCCTGCCGTATTTCTGAGTGTTGACATACTCCCCCAGGAGCGTGAGGTTCTCGCCCTCGCGCACGTCCCCGAGATTCCCGACAGCCGTGACCAGCTCGCCGCCGCAGTCCAGGTCAACTACGATGTAGCCGTTGTCCTCGTTGAAGAATATGACGTCCTCGACAGTTCCAGATATGGTAACTCCCGTTTCCTTGTCCATTTAAGTCAACACCCCGCTCAGTCTTGTTTCAGGAAATGCACATTGCCGTATTTTTCAGCCAGCCGCCTGGATTCCTTATCCCAGTCGTTTCCCGCCGACAGTATCACGACCCTCGCAACATGAGGGTCTCGCCGCACCGATTCCACAAATCCGCCGATATCCTCGCCGCTGCGCACATAGACGTCATGCTGATGCGCGCCCTTTGAGAGTATCGCCCACGCCATGAGCTTTATCAGCACCGCCAGCCCGAATATCGACAAAAACATCAGCATGAAAATATAAAGAAACTGCATACACACCGCCTCCTGCGGCATTATATGCGCGGCTCCGGAAATACGTTATCTGTGGAGAATAATGCAGTTCCAGCCCTCTTCGTTGCGCACCTCGGAGATAACGAAGCCGTTCTGCTGAAGCGCGGCGTTCACCTCGTCAAGGCGCTCGTCGATTATACCGGAGACCACAAGGGTCCCCCCCGGCTTCATAAAGGAAGCAAACAGCGGGCTCATGCCGATGATAACGTCTGCAACGATATTCGCGCAGATGACATCATAGCCGGTGCCGAGCTTTCCGCGAAGCTCCCCGTCCTCTATGATGTTGCCGCAGTAAGCGGTGTAATGCTCATGTGTGAAGTGGTTCTTCTCAACGTTTTCAGAGGCAGTCTTCACCGCGTTTTCGAAAATATCGCACATCATTACCTTCTCCGCGCCGAAAAGCAGGGAGGCAATGGACAGAATGCCGCTTCCGCAGCCGAGGTCGAGCACATGGTCGCCGGGCTTTACGATTCCCTCAAGGGCTTCCATTACCAGCTTTGTGGTGTGGTGCTGACCCGTTCCGAACGTGGAAGCCGGGTCGATCTCAAGAATACGGTCGCCGGCCGACGGAGTAACGTCCTCCCAGGAGGGCTTGATAACGAGGGACTTTCCTACGCGGAATGGCTTGTAGTACTTCTTCCAGTTGTTCGCCCAGTCCTCTTCCTTGACGTTTGCAAGCTCCATGCGGAGATTTCCATAATAGCCGTCGGAGTTGTTCGCCTTCCAGCCCTCGATGAGGGACTTTATCGCCGCGAGGGTTTCCGCGCCCTGCGCGTTGTCGTGGACGTACAGCGTAATGCGGGGCTCCGCCTTGCTGAGACCCATAAGCTCATCGTCAACGTAATCCCAGTTCGCGTTCTTGTCCGCGAGGAAGCTCTCAAAATCCGCGCTGTCAGTGATGATGAACCCGGTTATTCCGTAGTCGGTGAGCGCGCCTGTAATGCCGTCTATCGCCTGTGAGGACGTGTAGATATCCGCCTGTATAAAGTTATCCATGTCTTTTCTCCTATAAATCACGAAATTGCACATAATAGTACATTTTACATTATACATCATATTTCCGGATAAATCAAGAGGTATTTGGCGCAAAAAAAGGACGGCAAGTATTGACTTTTTCCGCGGATAGTACTATAATAGAATAGTTAAACTATGCCCTGAAGCCGGTCAGCCGGCAAATATAAAGAACGCCAACGCAGGCGCAGAATACACAAATACCCAAGGGGGACGAAACAATGAAAATTACTGTTGCGGGAACAGGATATGTAGGACTTTCCATGGCGGTGCTTCTTTCGCAGAACAACGATGTCACCGCAGTTGATATAATTCCTGAAAAGGTTGAGCTGATAAACAGCCGCCGCTCGCCTATCGCTGACAAATACATCGAGCAGTACCTCGCCGAGAAGCCGCTCAGCCTCACCGCCACGACCGATGGCAGGGCGGCGTACAAAGACGCTGAGCTTATCGTCATTGCAACACCGACCAACTACGATTCGGAAAAAAATTACTTCGACACCTCATCCATTGAGGCGGTGATTGATCTGGTGCTTCCAGTTAACAGCGACTGCACGATAGTTGTCAAATCCACGGTTCCGGTAGGCTATACAAAGGGTCTGCACGAAAAATACCCCGAAGCCGCCCACCGTATCATCTTCTCGCCGGAATTCCTCCGGGAGGGACAGGCTCTTTACGACAACCTCTACCCCTCCAGAATAATCGTAGGCGCCCCGCAGGAATGGGCTGACTCCACCGCCCGCGCGGACGTTTTCGCAAGGCTGCTCCAGCAGGGCGCCATAAAGGAGGATATCCCGACGCTCCGCCTGAATCCTACGGAAGCGGAAGCGGTAAAGCTGTTCAGCAACACATATCTTGCGCTCCGTGTGGCGTACTTCAACGAGCTGGACACCTATGCCGAGATGAAGGGGCTCAATACACGCGAGATAATCGACGGCGTCGGACTTGACCCGCGCATCGGCTCCCACTACAATAACCCGAGCTTCGGTTACGGAGGATACTGCCTGCCCAAGGACACGAAGCAGCTCCTCGCGAATTACGCGGACGTTCCCAACGACATCATCAGCGCAATAGTCGCCGCAAACAAGACCCGCAAGGACTACATCGCAGAGCACATTGCCTCCATGGCTCCTAAAACCGTGGGAGTTTACCGCCTGACGATGAAATCCAACTCCGACAACTTCCGTCAGAGCTCCATACAGGGCATTATGAAGCGCCTTTCCGAAAAAGGCATCAGCGTGATAATATTTGAGCCCACGCTGAAGAACGGTCAGAGCTTCTTCGACTATGAGGTCTGCAACGAATTTGAACGTTTCAGCAGCCGTGCGGACGTTATCCTTGCAAACCGCATGAGCGGCGAGCTTGAGCCGGTAAAGGACAAGGTATACACAAGAGACCTTTACAGCAGGGATTAATTAAGCAAAGGGGGTATCCAGGTGGATTCCACAATAACCGCCACATACAGATTAGTGATACGCGGCGGCAGTCCCAGCCAGCTTTTCCTTGACGATGATTTCATGAAGCTGCTGGACGTTGCCGACAACTCTGACCCGGAGGGGAACTATTCCCGCTGGCACGAGGGAGTACACCCGGACGACATTCCGCTGCTCAGGGACGCCATTGACAGCACCGTGCGCGGAATCAGGGCGGAGGTAAAGTACCGCTGGAATCACAGGACCAAAGGTCTGTACACCGTGTACAGCTCCGGAATGCTCGTTTCCAGGGAAAACGGGCGTGTGCTGATATACGGCTATTTCAAAGGCATTCCCGCGGATCGCACTCAGCTTTTCAGATATGACCCGGATCTCCAGCTGCTGACAAGGCTTTTCACTGAAAAACTGCTGGACAGCTTCGCTCACTGCGCGCTTGCCGATGTTTCCGCCAACAAGGTGCTTATCCTGAACGACGCGTTCGGCACCAGCGCCTCAGCGGGAACCGAATGCACCTACGATGACTGGCTTTCCTCCGTGCTGGAAAAAATACACCCGGACGACCGCACCAGATTTGCACAGCTGATATCCGCAGAAAGCCTGATGAACAGCTTCAGCGTGACCGACGAGGTTCACGGCGAATTCCGCATAAACTACAACGGGAGCTTCTGCTGGGTCAACCTCAGATTCGTGAAAATGAAGCAGCGCCTTGCAGCGAAATACCCGCAGTTCATTATTCTGCGCCGTATCACGGCGGATCACCGCGCCGTATTCATGGAGGAGCTGCGCAATCAGCTCATAAACCGCCTTGCGCTTCCCTATCAGATAATCGACCTGATAAATCTCAGGGACGGCAGCTATTATTCCTCGGACGACAAGCAGAACGGCTACGCTGAGCATTTCAGCGAGGTCGGAATTTTCACCGACGCAATGCACCGCTTCGCCGACAACTGCGAATGCAGCACAAACGACCGCAACGCGCTACTTTACAATTTCAACGTGGAAAACATGCAAAAGCGCTTCGCTGCAGGCGAAAAGATGATAGAGATCGAAATATGCCAGCACCCGGGCGATAATCCGGACTGGATCAGGATCCAGGCGTTCATGTCAGACACGGACGAAAACGGCGAGCCCAGCATGGCGATACTCACCATACAGCCGATAACCGCGGAAAAGCTCCGCGAGCTGCGCTATCAGCAGCGGCTTGAAAGAGCCCTGCGCTCGGAAAGCCAGTATCGCCAGGCTATACTTTCGAATGCTATCGCAGTCTACACCTACAATATCACAAAGGACACGCTGTATGACGAAGTCATCGAGCAGGACGGCATAAATCCGCTACTTCCGCTTATAGGGCTGGAGCCTCCGTGCTCTTATAACGACTACATAAACAGAAAAGCGGATCATTTCACTGATAAATCCACCGCAGACGTTTTCCGCAGGACATTCTGCACGGAGACCCTCTGCGACATGTACGACAGCCACCGCCGCAGCTTCGATACGGAATATGAGCTTGCCATAGACGGCAGAACGGGCTTCTTCCGCGAAGCGGTAATACTGACGCAGGATATCGAGACCGGCGACCTCTGGGGGCTTACATACGTCCGTAACATCACAGACGAGCACAACCACTCCGTTCAGGTGGAGCAGGCGCTGAGGGACGCATTCACACAGGCGCAGCACGCAAACTCCGCGAAGACCCTGTTCATGAGCCAGATGAGCCATGACATACGCACTCCGCTGAACTCTATCCTCGGAATGTCCGCCATTGCCCAGGAGCATATCACCGACCCTGAGCGCGTCAACGACTGTCTTGAAAAAATCCAGACCTCCGGACACCACCTGCTGGAGATAATCAACAATGTCCTGGACCTCTCGGCAATAGAGAGCGGAAAGACGACTCTCGCCATGGAACCGTTCGACCTGAAAGCATTCCTTGACGAGACCGTTACCATAATCCGACCCATCGCTGACAAAAAGCACCACACGCTTATTGTCAGCGTGGATTCCGGCATGAATTTCAACGTTATAGGCGACCAGACCAAGCTCCGCCAGCTGCTGACGAATATTCTCAGCAACGCTGTGAAATACACACCGGACGGCGGAGAAATACGTTTCAGCACCATTGAGCTCCAGCCTGACCACAGCGGAATACACCGCTATCTGTTCACCGTGCAGGATAACGGCATAGGAATAAAGCCGGAATTCAAGGAACACATCTTCGACCCATTTGTGCGCGCGGACGACCACCGCATCAGCGGTATCCAGGGCACCGGGCTCGGAATGCCGATAGCGCTGAACATCGCCCGCATGATGAACGGCGATATTTCCATAAACAGCGCAGTCGGAAAGGGCTCCAAGTTCGAAATAACGATCTGCCTGAAGCAGGGCGAAAAGCCGGCGGAAAAGCACTCTGACAGCCCGGTAACAAAGAAAGTAAGAATGTCCGATTTTGATTTCGGAGGAAAGCGGGTGCTTCTTGCAGAAGACCTGGAATTCAACGCCGAGATAGCTTCGGAGTTCCTCGCGGAAGCAAATATCATAACCGACATCGCCCACAACGGAGAAGAAGCTGTCGAAATGTTCAGCCGTTCGGCGCCGGGATATTACAGCATGATATTCATGGATATCCAGATGCCGGTACTGGACGGATATGAGGCGGCTGATAAAATACGCGCCCTGCCGCATGAGAACGCAGGTACCGTCCCGATAATCGCGATGACCGCAAACGCATTCATCGAGGACATAAAGAAATCAAAGGAGCACGGCATGAACGGTCACGTTTCCAAGCCGCTTGAAATATCGGCGCTGACCCGTGAACTGTGCAGGTGGCTGAAAAATCAGAAGAACTGACAGCCGCAGAACAAAGGAAGATATCAGATGAAAAGAATCGTCACCATCCAGGATTTTTCCTGCGTCGGGAGCTGCTCGCTCACCGCAGCCATACCGGTGCTGTCAGCGGCAGGAGTAGAATGCTGCGGCATTCCGACCGCCCTGCTGTCCAATCACACCGGGTTCCCCACGTTTTACAGCATTGACCTGACCGATGAGCTGGAGCCGATCGGAAATCAGCTCAGGCGCGAGCACATCGGATTTGACGGCATTTATACGGGATATATCGCCTCCGTTGGTCAGATCAGGCACATCAGAAACTTTATCAGCGAGTTCAGACAGCCGGGAGCTCCGCTGTTCATCGACCCGGTAATGGGCGACAACGGAAAGATGTACGCCGCCCTCACGGACGATTACCCCACGCACATGCGCGAATTTATCCGTGGCGCGGACATAATCACCCCCAATATCACGGAGGCCTGTCTGCTGACAGGCAGGAGCTTTAACCCCTGCCCCACTCTCCACGAGGTCCGGGAAATGCTTACGGAGCTGTGCAGCCTTGGCGTGAAATTCGCCGTCATAACCGGATTCTCCGAAAAGGGACAGCTTGGCGCTGTCGGCTGCTGCAACGGAGTGTTCACGGAATATCTCACCCCGAAAAAGGACGTATCATGCTCCGGCACCGGCGATGTATTCGCGTCAGCTCTGCTTGGCGCATACCTGCGCGGCGCTGACTTTGCGCAGTCGCTGGAGATCGCGACAAAATTCACCTACGCCGCCGTTGAATGCACCGCTTCCGCTCCGGACCGCAGATTCTACGGGATACATTTCCAGAGCGTCCTGGGAGAATATATCCGCCTGCTTGATGAGATTGAAAAGAGGCAGTAAAATGAAGCTCAAACGTCTTCACAAGGCGGTAATCTGCCTTATAACCTCAGCGTTTTTCTTTGCGCTGATGAATATGTTCGTCCGGCTTGCCGGGGACGTCCCGACGATAGAAAAGACCTTCTTCCGGAATCTGGTCGCAGTGTTCATCGCCGCGGCGGTAATGATAAGGAACCGCTGCTCCGTTATCCCTCCGAAAGGAGCCAGGCTTGACCTGTTCCTCCGGGCGGCATTCGGATATGCCGGAGTAATCATGAATTTCTACGCAATAGACCGGCTTCCGCTTTCGGACGCCTCCCTGCTCAACAAAATGTCGCCTTTCTTTGTAATTCTATTCTCGACTTTCCTGCTGAAAGAACGCGCAAATAAGGTACAGTGGGCAATCATAATCACCGCGTTCATCGGGGCGCTTTTCGTCATAAAGCCAAGCTTCCAGAACGCCGACCTTGTCGCTTCGATCTCCGGATTCCTCGGCGGAATGTGCGCCGGAGCCGCTTATACATTCGTAAGGCGGGCAACCAGCCACGGTGCCAAGAGCTACTATATCGTGTTCTTCTTCTCGGCGTTCTCATCGCTGGTGGCGCTGCCACTGATGATGCTTGATTTCAAGCCGCTCGGCTGGTACGAGCTGCTTATGCTGATAGGTGCCGGAGTCAGCGCAGCGGTCGCACAGTTCTGCATTACCACGGCGTACTCATTCGCCCCCGCAAAGGAGGTTTCGATCTACGACTACTCGCAGATAATCTTCGCGGCGGGACTGGGATTTATCGTATTCGGTCAGATACCGGATGTTTTCAGCTTTATAGGCTACGGAATTATTATAGCAGCGGCATTTGCGATGTTCAGGTACAACAACAGACATCACGAAGAAAAAACAGAATAATGAATGTGCGTTTCCGCACATTTCAGCTTGTTGAAAAAGTAACTGTCCCAGGCTGTTGAGAAAGGTATTGATGTCGCTGACGACGCAGATGTGCCTTTATCGACAGCCTGATTTTTGTGTAATTTCTGTGATATCATCACAGCTTTGCTTGACAAACGCCGTTTATGTGGATATACTATATTATGGTCACCTCTAAAAACCTTGTTTGAGTGAAAATGTGTATAGCACACCGACTGCTTCTTCAAACCTCCTCGTAAGGCATACAGCCTTACTTCGTCGGCTTTCATCGCATTCGGCGCACTCTACACATTTTCCCTTTTCAAACCGGTTTATAGAGGTTCCCTTATAATACCTGAATTCCACAATACAGGAGGCGGCAGGATTTGACAGATCTACAACGTGGTCTAACACAGGCTGAGGCAGACGATAAGATATCCCGCGGAGAATCCAACGGAAGCTTTTCAGTAAAAACCAAGAGCGTTGGCAGGATATTCTCCGACAATATTTTCACGCTGTTCAACCTGATAAACATAATCATCGCGGCGGCCGTGTTTCTGGTAGGAGCCTACCGGAATATGCTGTTCATGGGCGTGGTGCTGAGCAATACCGCCATTGGAATAATCCAGGAGATACGCTCCAAACGGATAATTGACCGGCTTTCGCTCATTTCCGCACCGAAGGCTCATCTTCTGCGCGATGGAACAGAGCAGGTGCTCCCTGTTTCGGATATAGTCCCCGGAGATATAATGCTGCTCTCTGCCGGCAGGCAGCTCTGCGCGGACGCCGTCCTTGCCGAAGGAGAGCTTGAAACAGACGAGAGTCTGCTGACCGGCGAAAGCGACACCGTTACCAAGCACCCCGGCGATACCCTGTACTCCGGCAGCTTCGTTGTTACCGGAAGAGGAAAAGCGGAGGTCACTGCCGTTGGCGCGGAAGCCTATGCGAACAAGATCGCAAGCAGTGCGAAAAAGACGAAAAAGCGACAGTCCGAGATGATGAGCGCGATAAACAAGATCATCTCCACTATTACGGTCTGTATTCTTCCGTTTGCACTGGTGCTGTTCACCAAGGCGCTTTTCGTGGCTCAGCGCGGAGTTCTGTACAGCGTGACCAGCACCTCGGCGGCCGTCATAGGAATGATCCCGGAGGGACTTGTGCTTCTGACAAGCATCGCACTCGCCGTAAGCTCCATAAGACTGGGCAGGAGGCAGACGCTCTGCCAGGATCTTTACTGCGTTGAAAGCCTTGCGCGGGTGGACGTCCTCTGCCTTGACAAGACAGGCACGATCACCACCGGAAACATGCAGGTCAGCGAGGTGCGCAGGCTGGACGCCGGATTCAACGCGGAAGCCGCGCTTGCCGCCTTTGCTTCCGCTATGGGCGGGGAAAATCAGACCGCCGCTGCAATCTCAAGAAAGTTCCCCGCAATCGAGCCTGTAAACTGCCTGAAAACCGAGCCTTTCTCCTCCGCAAGGAAATGGAGCGGAGCCCAGCTTGAGGGCTTCGGGACGCTGGTCGTCGGCGCGCCGAGCTTTGTGCTTCCGCCGGAGGAATACGCGCAGCTCAGCGAAATCTGCGGGGAATATGCGCAAAGGGGTCAGCGGGTGCTTCTTCTTGCACAGACCGGGGCGGAGCTCCCCGGAAAGGCGCTTCCTGCCGGACTTACGCCAAAAGCTCTCGTTATTCTCTCGGATGAAATACGCGAAAGCGCGCCGTCCACGCTCGCCTACTTCCGGGAACAGGGCGTTGCGCTGAAAGTCATCTCCGGCGACGACCCGGTAACAGTATCGAACGTTGCGGCAAAGGCGGGACTTCCCGGAGCGGATAATTTCGCGGACGCTTCCCTGCTGACGGACGAGGAGCTTCCGGAAGCCGCCGGAAAATACACCGTATTCGGCAGAGTGACCCCCGCAAGGAAGCTGGCGCTTGTCCGTGCGCTCCAGGCGCAGGGACACAAGGTCGCGATGACCGGAGACGGCGTCAACGACGTCCTTGCCCTGCGCGAGGCGGACTGCTCCGTGGCAATGCAGTCCGGAAGCGACGCGGCACGCTGCGTTTCTCAGCTGGTGCTCCTGGATTCTGACTTTTCCTCCATGCCGCTTGCCGTGCAGGAGGGACGCCGCTGCATAAACAATATTCAGCGTTCGGCAGCGCTGTTCCTTGTAAAGACGATATTCTCGTTCCTGCTGGCGCTTCTGTTTCTGTTTGTACCCTCCGCGTACCCATTCCAGCCGATCCAGCTCACGCTTATCAGTGCGCTGTTCATCGGAGCTCCGTCCTTCCTGCTGGCGCTTGAACCGAATCACGAGCGGGTCAGCGGAAAGTTCATCGCAAACGTGCTGAAAAAGGCGCTGCCTGGCGGACTTACCGTAGTCCTCGGAATATCGGCGCTCCTGATTTTGCAGAATGTCTTCAATATCCCGCAGGAACGGCTCTCAGTCATGGCGGTATACCTCACAGGCGCGGTCTGCTGCGGAGTTCTCTGCGGAGTGTGCAGACCGTTCAGAAAATGGCACATTGCAATGATAATCATTGTGGCGGCTGCGTTCTGCTTTGCCTGCTGGATAATCAGCCCTCTTTTCTACATTGTGGCACTCAGCTGGCAGGAATGGCTCTGCATTGCTGTGCTGATACCCTCCGCGCTTCTGGTGCTGCTGGGACTGTCCAGGGTGCTACGCAGGATTCTCGGGCGCTGGTCAGTGGGGATCACTCCGAGGCGGAAGCTGAAACGGCTCTGTGCCGGAATAGTCATAGCGCTGTCGGCGGTCTATGGTATGTGGCTTGGCACCGCGCTCACGGATTATCTTTCGGAGAGCTTCCGCGGACAGGCGGTTTTTGCAGCCGAGCAGCCGGACGGCAGCGGCAAGGGTCTGCTCTACTCCATTAATGACGGCGTAATGCACATTTTCGGCAGAGATATCAACATTGAACAGTTAAACAAGGTAACCTCTAAAAACCGGGACACGAGCAGATTTCGTACATGACTTATATCAGATGCTAGGCGTCAAACCGCAGT
>CAKSLI010000011.1 GCA_934466475.1 uncultured Oscillospiraceae bacterium | reverse complement strand
GACTTATATCAGATGCTAGGCGTCAAACCGCAGTAATACTGTATGTATTTCAAGGTTTGACAACGAAGCAGATGATACGGGATACGCTGAATATAGCGAAGCGTAACAAAATCAGACGCGTGAGTTTCGCGTTTGAACGTGTCGATTTTGTTTTATTCAGCGTTTCCCTTTGGCATAGAAATCTGCCGTGAAGGAGGTTTTTAGAGGTTACCTTATGTATATAGAGAACCTCTTTCAGAAAAAGGAGAATAGCATTGAATATAATTATAGTAGGCTGCGGCAAGGTCGGACAGGCGCTTGCCGAGCAGCTCAATGACGAGGGAAACAACATAACCGTCATAGATACCGTCCCGGAAAAGGTCAACGATGTATCCAGCCGCTATGACGTAATGGGCGTAGTCGGCAACGGAGCCACCCACCTTATCCAGCAGGAAGCCGGGATAGACCACGCGGACCTGCTGATAGCCGTGACCGGCTCCGATGAACTGAATCTGCTCTGCTGCGTGATAGCGAAGAAAGCCGGAAACTGCCAGACCATAGCCCGCGTCAGGAGCCCGCAGTACTCCACCGAAGCGGCATTCCTCAAGGACGAGCTCGGGCTCGCCATGGTAATAAACCCTGAGCAGGAGGCCGCCCGGGAAATTGCGCGTATCCTGCGCTTCCCGTCCGCAATGAAGATAGACACATTCGGCAGGGGCCGGGTGGAGCTCCTGAAATTCCGCGTGCCGGAAAACAGCCCGATCGTAGGCTGCGCGGTCAAGGATATAGTCGCGAAGCTCCACTGCGACGTACTGGTCTGCACCGTTGAGCGCGGAGAGGACGCCTACATTCCAAAGGGCGATTTCGTCTTTGAGGAAAAGGACGTTATCTCCATTGTCGCCGCACCGCGCAAGGCGGCGGAATTCTTCCGGAAGATACGCTACAAAATGAACTCCGTCAAGGACGTAATGATAATAGGCGGCGGAGAGATCGGACACTACCTCTGCGAGCAGCTGGTGCGCTCGGGAATGTCCGTGAAGATAATCGAAAAGGATCCCAAACGCTGCGAGGAGCTCTGCGCCATGCTTGACGGCGTGACGATCATAAACGGTGACGCCAGCGACCAGAATATCCTGCTTGAATCCGGGCTGGAGCACACCGAGGCATTCGTTGCCCTGACGAATCTCGACGAGGAAAATATCCTGCTCTCGCTTTTCGCCAAGAGCGCAAGCCACTGCAAGCTCGTCACAAAGATAAACCGTATCGAATTCGACAACGTGATAAATCAGCTCGACCTTGATTCCACGATTTACCCGAAAAACGTCACCTCGGACAACATCGTGCGCTATGTCCGCGCCATGAGGAGCTCCATCGGCAGCAATATGGAGACCCTCTACAACATCATCAAGGGCAAGGCAGAAGCCGCAGAGTTCATCATAAAGGAACGCTCCGCGGTGCTTGACACCCCGCTCATGGAGCTGAAGCTCAAGCCCAACGTGCTCATCGCCGCGATACTCCGCGACAAAAAGGTGATGATCCCCCGCGGACACGACACCCTCCAGATAAATGACGCGGTGATAATCGTATCAAGCCGCCTGGCGCTTCACGATATCACCGACATAATCAACTGACGGAGCGTGCTATGAATTACAGAATGATAACATATATCCTCGGCTGGATATTGATATTTGAGGGACTTTTCATGGCGGTGCCGATGATCACCGCGGCAGTCTACGGCGAGCCCGTCCTGTGGAGCTACCTAATGGTGCAGAGCGGATGCATGCTCATCGGCGGGCTGATAGTCATGAAGAAGCCGAAAAACAGCCACCTCTACGCCCGCGAGGGAGCCGTGATAGTCGCGCTGAGCTGGATAGTTCTCAGTGCGTTCGGCGCGCTCCCGTTCGTTCTCAGCAAGGAGATCCCCAGCTACATCAACGCGCTGTTTGAAACCGTCTCCGGCTTCACCACCACGGGAGCCACGATCCTCTCAGACGTGGAGGTGATGTCCCACGCTTCCCTTATGTGGCGGAGCTTCACCCACTGGGTAGGCGGCATGGGAGTGCTGGTGTTCGTTATGGCGTTCCTGCCGCTGTCCGGCGCGCAGAATATGCACATCATGAAGGCAGAGAGCCCTGGTCCCTCGGTCAGCAAGCTGGTTCCCCGCGTAAGGACCACCGCCCTGATACTCTACTCTATCTACCTTGTCCTGACCGTGATAGAGTTCGTAATGCTCCTCTTCGGCGGAATGACGGTATTTGAAGCCCTCAACACGACCTTCGCCACCGCAGGCACCGGAGGCTTCGGCATCTACAACTCCAGCATGGGAGGATTCTCGCACTACTGCCAGATAGTCGTTACCGTGTTTATGATACTGTTCGCGACTAACTTCAACTGCTTCTTCTTCATAATGACAGGAAAGCTGAAGGATGCTTTCGGCGTTGAGGTCCGCACGTTCCTTATAATTATCGCGTCGTTCACAGCGCTGATAACGCTCAACACGCTGAGCCTTTTCGCAACCCCCGGCGACGCTCTGCGGAACTCCGCTTTCACAGTGGCTTCGATAGTTTCCTCCACTGGATTCTCCACCGTGGATTTCAACCTCTGGCCTGAACTCTCCCGAACGCTCATCATAATCCTGATGTTCATAGGGGCTTGCGCTGGCAGCACCGGCGGCGGAATGAAAGTATCCAGAATAATCATACTGTTCAAGGGCATGGCAAAGGAGCTCCAGACCATGGTACAGCCCCGCCAGATAAAGAAGATAAAAATGGATTCTCACATAATCGACCACGAAACGGTGCGCTCCGTGAACGTATTCATGGTAGCCTATATGATGATCTTCGTTATCTCAGCGATATTCGTGTCCTTTGACAACCACGACCTCATAACCACGTTCACCTCCGTTGCGACCACAATGAACAACACCGGCCCCGGTCTGGGTCTGGTCGGACCTACGGGGAATTTCGGTTTCTTTTCCACGCCCTCGAAGATCGTCCTGATTTTCGATATGCTCGCCGGAAGGCTGGAGCTTTTCCCGATGCTCCTGCTGTTTACTCCCGGCACATGGAAGAAATAAACCGATACAGCAAAAAAAATCCCAGACAGCCGAAAAGCCCTCAGATTCCGGAAACGTCATTCGTGCCAGGCTGACGCCTGCAAGACATGCCGCTTACAGCGAAGACGAGGGCTTTTAATGCTGTCTGGCTTGATTTTTTGTACATTTTGTGCTATCATATAGGAAAAGGGGGCGGTAAAATGAACGATATGAAGCTGGGCTACTTCACCAATGACGAGAGCTTTCCGCTGTTCGTGCAGTACGGCGGGCATGACGTCCCGCTGTTCATACACGGGCACGAGGACTTCTACGAGCTGGTGACGGTCTTGGACGGAAGCGCCGTACATATCGTTGACGGCGAGCGCAGCACCATAAGCAAGGGCGATGTATTCGTCATAGGCAATGGTATCTCCCATGGATTTGACGAGCCGCAGAGCCTGCGTATCTGCAATATCATGTACCGTCCCGATATGCTTTTCTCCGGAGACCTGGACATACGCCGGCTTCCGGGATTTCACGCGCTTTTTCTGCTGGAGCCGTACTTCAACAGCACCCAGCACTTCCAGAGCCGCCTGCGCCTTACCCCCGCGGACTTCCGGCTGATACAGCCGCTGCTTGACACCGCCGAGCGTGAGTACACCTCCGACAGACCGGGGAGCCGCACAATGGTGCTCTCCTGCGTAAGACAGCTTGCGGTGATACTCTCCCGTCTGTACGAATCCCCGGCAAAGCCCAGGGAGATAACCGGAATAGCAGAGGCAGCGGCATTTATGGAGACCAGCTTTGCTGACAATATCGCCATATCCGATGTTATCGAGCGCTCGCATTATTCACAGCGGCACTTTATACGGCTGTTCTCCGCCGCCTACGGAATGACCCCTCAGCGCTACCTGATAGATGTGCGCATACGTCATGCGGCGGCGCTCCTGCGCGAAAGCGGGCTTCCCGTGACTGAGATAGCGATACGGTGCGGCTTTGATGATTCCAACTATTTCAGCCGCATTTTCCGCAAGTACACCGGAACATCCCCCAGCGAATTCCGCGGAAAATAAGAGGGGCAGGTTTTCCTGCCCCTCACAGCTTGTCGAAAAAGTACTTATCCCAGGCTGCCGAGAAAGGTGCAGATGCTAGGAACCCGCATGACGGCTAGGCTTTGTGCCTGCCGTCATGCGGCGTTTTTCGCGAAGCGAATAATGCGGTGACAGACGCAGATGTGCCTTTATCGACAGCCTGAGAGGGGCAGGTTTTCCTGCCCCTCATTTTTATCTGATATACTCTTTCAGTGCGGAGATAAGTGCGTCTATCTCATCGTCCGTGCCTATCGTAATGCGCAGGCGGTTGTCAATACGCTTCTTTGAGAAATACCGCACGTAAATGTCCCGGGTTTTCAGGAACTCCTGGATATCCTTTGCGCGGAATTCCGGGTGCTCTGCAAACAGGAAGTTCGTGCTGCTGTCCTTCACATCGAAGCCCATTTTCCGGAGTTCCCCGGTAAGCCTCCCGCGGGTCGCCATGACCTTCTGTACAGTCGCCCGGAAATACTCCTCGTCCTCCACGGAGGCAACGCCTGCCGCTATCGCCACGCTGTCCAGCGGGTAGGAATTGTAGCTGTCCTTTGCCGCAAACAGCGCAGAGATTATCTCCTCATTTCCCAGCGCGTAGCCTATCCTCATTCCTGCCATTGAGCGCGATTTGGAGAATGTCTGCACTACAACCAGGTTTTCGTATTCCTTTAACAGCGGCACCGCGGAGGTCCCGCCGAAATCAACGTAAGCCTCATCGGAGATAACAACGCTGTCCGGGTTCGCGTCCAGTATCTCCCGCATGAAATCCAGCCCCCTGCCTATGCTTGTCGGGGCATTCGGATTCGCAATTACAACGCCGCCGTTCGGGCGCCTGTAATCCGCCGCATTGATGTTGAAGTCCGCGTCCACCGGAATAGTCTCGTACGGAATGCGCAGCATATCGCACCAAACCGGGTAGAACGAGTATGTAATATCGGGATAGATCACCGGCCTGTCCGAGTTGAAGAACGCCCGGAAGCACAGCGCCAGGACATCGTCAGAGCCGTTTCCGAGGAAAACGTTCTCCCTTTTCAGCCCGAATCTCTTCGCGAGAGCCTCCGCAAGCGGCCTTGCGTTCGCGTCCGGGTACTTTTTCAGGCTTCCCCCGCGGAACTGCTCTATCGCACGGAGCACGCCCGGCGCCGGCGGATATGGGTTCTCGTTAGCGTTCAGCTTGATGAAATCGGACTTGTCCGGCTGTTCGCCCGCAACATACGGCTCTATTTTTATCAGATTATCTTTCCAGCTCATATTAACTCCTTTAAACAAAAACGGCAGATGACCCTGAGGTCACCCGCCGCCTGGTTTTACCTTTGCTTTGGATCAGTCAGCGTCATCCTCATCAAGTTCGAACTCAAGATGAGAGCCGCAGTTAGGACAATCCAGCGTATTGTTCTGAGCCTGGTCATAATCGAAACGGATAGTGTTGCCGCAGTTAGGGCAGGTCGTTTCGTACATTCCGTCGAGGTCGTCTTCGAAGTCCTCGTCGTCATCGTAGTCGTCTTCGTCCTCGTCCTCAGTGCCGTAAACCTCGTCCTCAAGGTCGCATACGCTCTCCTCAAGGTCAGTTACAACGTCTGCAACATCGTCCAGCTCTTCATCGACCTCATTGAGATTTTCAGCGATATCGCCGAGAACGTCAATGACAGCGGCAAGTATCTTGCCCTCCTTGGTGGTTTCGTCGAGAGAAAGACCCTCTGCAAGACCCTTGATATAAGATACCTTTTCACTGATAGTCATATTGAACCATCCTTTCATGTCGTCCAAATATTGTCCAAAGGGACCGGAATTACTTTACACGCTCCATGTACTCGCCGGTTCTGGTGTCGATACGGATGAACTCGCCCTCGTTGATGAACAGCGGAACGCGGATCTCAGCGCCAGTCTCGAGCGTAGCGGGCTTGGTTGCGTTTGTAGCAGTGTTGCCAGCGAAGCCGGGGTCGGTCTGTGTAACCTGGAGCTCAACGAAGTTCGGAGGCTCTACGCCGAATACCTTGCCCTTGTAGGACAGTACCTTACATACCATGTTCTCCTTAACGAACTTGAAGTTGTCGCCAACATCGGAAGCGTTAACGGGAACATCCTCGTAGGTCTCGGAATCCATGAAGTGATAGAGCTCGCCATCAGAGTAGGTGTATTCCATATCCTTTCTCTCAACGTAAGCGGTGGGGAACTTAGCGGTAGGGTTGTAGGTCTTTTCTACAACGGAGCCGGTAATAACGTTTCTCACCTTTGTTCTTACGAACGCTGCGCCCTTGCCGGGCTTAACGTGCTGGAATTCGATGATCTGCATTACGTTGCCATCTTCTTCGAATGTCATGCCGTTTCTGAAATCTCCTGCTGTGATCATAGTAGGGAACCTCCAAATTAGTATTAGTATTTATGCGGCGCCTGTCTCAGCATAATCCACGCCGTTTATCCGGAGGGTGCCTTTTTTCTGGAAAGCCCGTCCGTATAATTCTATCTTTATTATTTTACCCTATTTCGCGCGATTTTTCAAGCCCTTTTTAAGAAAATTTTGAAAAATTATATGTGAATAAGGTTTTTTGTTGATTTTGTGAGAACATCGCAGCCATTTTCTGTAACAACTACCATATCTTCTATTCTCACACCAAACTTTCCGGAGATGTAAGCGCCGGGTTCGACCGTGACGATCATTCCGGGTCTGAGCATAGAGCGGCTGCGCTGAGAGAGCGTTGGCTGCTCGTGTATCTCCAGACCGACGCCGTGACCCAGACCGTGCCCGAAGTACTTGTCGTAGCCGCCCCAGGCAGCCAGGGTCGCCCTTGCAACGCTGTCGACGACCTTTCCGTTTATTCCGGGCTTTACAGCCTTGATGCCGTCAAGGTTCGCGTAGTACACGGCATTGTAGAGCTTCTCCATTTCCTGGGAGACCTGCCCCACCGCGAGCGTCCTTGTCATATCGCTGTGGTAGCTGTCCACGACCGCGCCGAAATCCAGCGTCAGGAAGTCGCCCTCCTGGAGCTTCTTATCTGTGGGAACAGCGTGCGGCGAAGCGGAATTCACGCCGGAGGCCGCAATGGTCTCGAACGAAAGGTCGTCCGCGCCGCAGTCCATCATATAGTAGTTGAGCAGAGCCGCGACCTGCTTTTCGGTCATGTCACGGCTGATGTTGTCGATGAGCCGCTCGAACGCCCTTTCCGCAATGCGCTGCGCCTTGACGATAAGCGCGACCTCCTCGTCGGACTTGATTATGCGCATATCCCAGATGAACTGCGACAGATCCGGGGAGGGGTCAAGCTCCACGAAATGGAGCTTCTCGCGGTAGTCCGAGAACTCCGTCAGGGTCATGTAGTCGCTCTCCAGCATGAGGGAGCGTATGTTGTGCTTGAGCAGGAGCTCGGAAAGCTGCGTTTTCATGTCCTCAAGGAGCAGTACGCGGCAGTCGGTAACGCGCTGCTTCGCCTTGTCGAAATAGCGTGAATCTATGATGAGATAGCCCTGTTCCTTTGTCACCAGGATAACTCCCGCCGAGGACTTGAAGCCGCAGAAATACCGCCTGCTGACGTCGGAGGTTATCAGCGCCGCGCAGTTATCCGCCGGGAGCATTTTCTGGAGCCGCTCGATATTATTCATTGCCGCCTCCCAGAATGTCGTTCAGCGCGTACAGCGCGAGAATGTAGCTGAAGCTTCCGAAGCCGGCGATAGTGCCCCTGCATACCGGCGCGATAACGGAGGTCTTGCGGAATTCATCGCGTCCGTTCACATTGGAGAGATGAACCTCGATGACCGGTATCTTTATCGCCGCGATAGCGTCGCGGATAGCGTAGCTGTAATGCGTGTACGCCCCTGCGTTGAGGATCACTCCCGCGCAATCCATGCGGGATTCGTGCAGCCTGTCGATGAGCGTTCCCTCGGAATTGCTCTGGAAGAACACCGGCTCAAAGCCCATGGAGCGCGCCTTCTCGTCTATCATGTCGTTTATGGAGTTCAGCGTTTCATGCCCGTAGATATTCGGCTCGCGCTCGCCCAGAAGGTTGAGGTTCGGGCCGTTCATAATAAGAATTTTTTTCATACGATTACCCCCTGTGAAAAATCATTTGCCGCGGTTCCGCGCGCTGAGTTCAAGGATATGCCTGTAACCCTCGTCCGTGGAAGCCCACTTTTCATTTACCGCCTTTTTCTGCTCCGGCGTGCCATATTCAAAGTAATAGTTGTCGAGGAACTCCTGACCGATAGTCACCGGGACTTTATGCGGCTTCACCGGCATATCAGCCGGGAAATACAGCCGCTTCATCATTTCGGTGATCTTCGCGGATTCCTCCGGGGTGAAATCGACGGTTATATTCCGCACATGCCTGCTGTTGTCCAGAATCTCGAAAACCAGGTCTACACTTGCCTTAAGCTTCATCTGTTCGCTGGAACGCTTCGGCTCCACCAGGCTGAACTCATAAACGATATCGTACCGCCTGACCTCCTGACCGCCGACAACCAGCCTGCCGTCTTCCAGCATTGGCTTTGACATGTCGAGTGCCTGCCTGTTCCAGCCGATGAACACGTACATTGCGTTGTCCATGATCTTCTTGTCGGCAGTTACCCAGAATGAAACCCCGCGCTGAAACGCATAAACATCGACAAGCTCGCTGACCTGAAAGCCGTTCTCCGCGACTCTCTGCAGCGAAAGCCCCAGCCCGTGCATCAGATAGTCCCTGTGCTTAAACGGGATATTGCGTTTGTATTTTTTGACGAAATCACTGCCGGACATGTCGCTGTCAAGGTCCTGCGCCATGCTGAGCAGCCTGTCACCCTCGTAGTTCACGCTTTGAGCGCACTCTATCGGTATTATCCCCGCCTCGCGGTAGAAATCGCACATAACGCCCTTGGCGAACTGATAATTAACGATATAGGCATTGCCGTTGTAAAACAGCCCCTGCTGTCCCTGGTGCAACCTGCGGGACATGGAGTGCTCCCCGCCTTCCATGCTGTCCTTTACGAGCATTTCCTCCACCTTTGGGATAAGATATGTCGTTATTGCGTCCTCTGCGGCGTTGAGCATGTGCTGCTCCCTGTCGCATGCCGTGATATAACACAGTATCTGCTGATTTATGCAGCGTATCACATCGCCGGTTTCCTGGCTCTGATATAGGTTCTGATATAGGCAGTTCATGTCCTCTCCTTTACAGCGATTCGAAGTAACGTTTCATCTCTGCCGCGTCCTCCGCCTGGGTACCTGCGGATTCGCAGATTATGGAGGGCTGCATTCTGCGGTCGTGTATCTCCTGCATGAGCGGCTGATATTCAGGGCCGAACTGCGTGTCGTCAAAGGTGAGGTGCTTCTTCTCGCCGCCGTCCGTGAACTCTATCCGGCTGAAATGGATGTGCATATTGTTCAGGCGCTCCGTGCCGAGCTTGTCCGCGATGAGGTCGAGCATACGCGCGTAATCCTCCCGGCAGGTTATGCCGCCGTGCGTGCGCGCGTAGAGGTGCCCGAAATCCACCGTCGGCAGGAATCTCTCGTCCACGCCGCACAGCTCCAGGACTTCCTCAAGGGTGCCGAGCTGGTTGACCTTGCCCATGGTCTCCGGGCAGATGATGATGTCGGAAAGCCCCTCGGAATCCAGCCGCTCCTGCGCGATTTTCAGCGTGTCCTTTGCGAGCTCGGTAGCCTGCTCACGGGTCATTTTGGAGCAGCTCCCGCTGTGTACGACTATCTTCCTTGCGCCCACGGAATGAGCCGCCTGCGCCGACTGTAAAATGTACTCAACGCTCTTCAGCCGCGTTTCCTCCGTCACTGAGGACAGCGAAATGAAATACGGCGCGTGCAGCGTCACATAGATACCGTGCTCCTGAGCCAGCCCCGGAAGCAGCGCGGGAGTTTTCTCGGAAAGCCGCACTCCCCTGCCGCATTCTATCTCATAGCCGTTGAGCCCGAGCCCCTTGAGGTACTCCGGGAGCTGTTCAGGGAACTTGCGCTTTCCCCAGCTCTCGCCGTTTCCTCCCGGTCCGAATGAAATACCCATTTACTTCTCCTCCAGCTTCGAATAATCCCTGTGGAACACAACGCTCTCGATACGGCGCTTCAGCCGGAACGTCCACGTCTTTTCCAGGTGGAACGGCTCCACCAGGACGGTGCGTATCCCTGCTAGATTCCCCGCCATAACGTCCGTGAAGATCTGGTCGCCTACGACGAGCGCTTCGGCTTTGCTGACGCCCATAGCCCTGACTGCGCGGTTCACGCCGAAAGTGAGCGGCTTTGCGCCGTTTGCGGTGAACTCCAGCCCCAGCATTGCCGCCAGCGGAGCCACGCGCTTGTTCGTGTTGTTGGACACCACGCGCATTTTCACGCCAAGCCCGCGCATTTTATCGAGCCATTCGTTCACGCCGTCCTCGGCGGCGGGATTGCCGTGCATGGAGAGGGTGTTGTCCATATCAAGGACGAGCGCCTTTACTCCGTTTCTGCGCAGGAAATCCTCGTCGATCTGCAAAACGCTTTTCAGCCAGAAGGTCGGCTTAAACAGCATGAGTTTCCTCCTCAAATGACAATTAAACCGGACAGGAGCCCTGCCCGGTTCAACCGTTGTGTTTTAGTCGCACTTAGTTCAGTAAAATCAGAACTTGCGCTTACGAGCAGCTTCGGACTTCTTTTTACGTTTTACCGAAGGCTTTTCGTAATGCTCTCTTTTACGAACTTCAGCAAGAACGCCGTCCCTTGCGCATGAACGCTTGAACCGCTTGAGTGCGGTGTCAAGAGATTCATTTTTGCCAAGACGAATTTCTGCCATCTATATTTCCCTCCCTTTGCCATAAGGCATAGGTTATCTACATTTTATAGTAGTTATACAAAAAGTATATAAATAATTATATCGCAAACACCCTGATTTGTCAAGCAGTTATCCAAAATTTATACGTTTTTTTGTATTTTCGTGATTTTGCACAATTCATTCAAACGCTTTCCGGATATTTTGCTATATACAATTATTCCTTGATAAGGTGAGATATGTCAACCGGAGTACCGTCTGCCCAGAGGCGCTCGAGCTGATAGAAGTCGCGGGTCTCCTCAAGGAAAACATGCACCATAACGTCATAGTAGTCCAGGATTATCCACGTCTGGCTCTGATAGCCCTCTATGCTCTTGGGCTTAACGCCCTTTTCACCGAGCTGGTACTCTACCTCGTCAGCCAGCGCCTTTACCTGCGTTGTGCTGGAAGCGGACGCTATAACGAAGTAATTCGCGAGGATAGTGAGGTCCTCGACCTTGATCGCGTTTATCTTGATAGCTTTCTTGGAATCAAGCGCTTTTACGGCAATTTCAAGTTCTTCTCTGTCTGTCATAAGATCTCCTTGTCCTTATTGTATTTCAGATAGTAGTTGTAGGCTTCAAAGGTATAGTGCGGGATATGTCCGCATTTGCGGCAGACGTCCATGATGTTGTATGCCAGCGCCACTGCCATTGCCTTGTCGAGGTCGTTATGGCAGATCTTGCGGAAATGGTCAACGTCCTTGTAGCTTCTCTCCGCGGAGATCATATCGCCGAGGTACACGATCTTTTCCAGCAGCGTCATTTTGGCGCAGCCTATGGTGTGGAAGCGTATGCCGGTCAGTATCTCCTCGTCGGTGATGCCGAGCTTGTCCCGGACGTAAACCGCGCCCGCTACTGCGTGCCACAGCGCCGGAGTATCCACCTCCGCGGGGTCGGGACGCAGCCCGCTCTCAACGGTCATCTGCTTCTGCCGCTCCGGGATATCCTCCTTCATCACGTCATGCAGCAGCCCCGCGAGATAGCACCGCTTCTTGTCCGCGCCGAATCTCTCAGCAAGGTCGTAGCACGCCTCCGCAACGTTCATGCTGTGCGTGAAGCGCTTTTTCGAGAGCCGCTCCTTTATGAGCTTCTCATACTCGTCAAATTCCTTGTATCTGCTCAAAATACTGCCTCCGTCAAGCCTTGTACAGTCCCTTTTCGCGGATATAGTCCGCAACGCCCTGCGGCACCATTCCGGAAATATCTCCGCCTGCCGCCGCCTTTTCGCGCACCTCGGTGGATGACATCTCCACCACCTGCGTGGGGAGCACCTTTATCCTGCCCAGCTCGTTGGCGTATTCCATCATGTCCGCGAGGCTGTCGCCGTCACGCGCCGCAGCGCATACCTTGACCTCCTTCAGGATAGACTCGTACCTGTACCATTTTTCAAAGCTGAACAGCATATCCCCGCCGATGAGCAGGAAAAAGCTCTCGTCCGGGTAAAGCTCCTTCAGCGCGCGTATAGTGTTTATGGAATAGCTTGTCCCGCCGAGCCTGACCTCTATATCGCTGACCTCCGCCCCTGGAATATGCCCGAAGGCGCGGTGGCACATCTCAGCCCTGTCCTCGTATGGCAGCAGCTCCGTGTGCTTGTGCGGCGAAACATAGGTGGGGATTATCAGTAATTTACGCAGCTTCAGCTGCTTCACAGCCTCCTCCGCGAGCCGGACGTGCCCGTTGTGCACGGGGTTGAACGCTCCGCCGAAGATGCCGGTCTTTTTTACGTTGTCACTCAAGCTCGATCACCCGCTTCTTGGGGTCCTTGCTGCGGCGCCAGAGCACGAACTTCCTGCCGATGACCTGAACGACCTCGGACTTTGTGAGCTCCGCTATCTGGTCAGCGGCTTCGCGGGCGGTAAGCTCGCAGTTCTCCTGAACGCCTACCTTGATGAGCTCGCGGCAGTTAAGGACGTCGTCGAGCTGCTTTACGAGCTCCTCGCCTATTCCCTGCTTTCCTACGAAAAATATTGTATTGTAGCTCTGCGCAATGGAGCGCAGATGTGCTCTCTGTTTACTGGTCAGCATTAACCGAATTTCTCCTTTAAAATCTCCGCAAGCTGCTCGAAAGCCCTTGCGCGGTGGCTTATTTTGTTCTTTTCGTCCTCGTCGAGCTCCGCCATGCTCCTGTCCTCGTCCACCATGAAAATGGGGTCGTAGCCGAAGCCCTTGCTGCCAACCATCTCATCGCCTATGTAGCCCTCGATGGTGCCGTTTACGGAATACTCGTCGTCCTCTGCGTAGATGAAGTAAATGGAGCACACGAACCTTGCTTCACGCAGGGGTCTGGATACTCCGTGCATCTCCTCCAGCACTTTTTCGCACAGCTCCCTGTCGGAGGCTCCCTCGCCGGCGTATCTCGCGGAATAGATACCGGGAGCGCCGTTCAGGAAGTCTATTTCAAGACCGCTGTCGTCTGCTATCGTCGGGAGCTTTGTTGCCTCGAACACCGCCCGCGCCTTGATGTGGGCGTTTTCCTCGAAGGTATCGCCGTCCTCGATTATCTCGTCTGTGAAGCCTGCCTCACGCATTGATATCACGTCGAAGCCGTAAGGCTCGAGGAGCTTTCTGAACTCCCTTATCTTGCCCTGATTATTTGACGCGATTATCAATTTCTGTCGGACAGGCAGCGGGGCGGCAGGTTTTTCTTCGCCGGATCTGTGAAGATGTTTCATAAAAATTCCTTTCCAAATTTATGCGCCATAGCGGCGCAATTTATAAACCCGTAAGGGTATTATTCAAATAACGCCTGAACATAATCCTCGGGCACAAACGGCTGGAGGTCGTCTATCTTTTCGCCGACTCCGACCAGCTTTACGGGAATGCCGAGTTCGTTCTTTATAGGTATTATTATACCACCTTTTGCGGTTCCGTCAAGCTTTGTCAGGACGATTCCCGTAATTTCAGCACTTTCACTGAAAAGTTTCGCCTGATTGACTGCATTCTGTCCAGTAGTCGCGTCAAGAACCAATAAAGTTTCAACGCACGCGTCCGGGACCTCCCGGGAAATAACGCGGGCGATCTTTTTCAGCTCCTCCATGAGGTTCTTCTTATTGTGGAGCCTGCCTGCGGTGTCGCAGAGAACAACATCGGCGCCGCGCGCCTTTGCGGCGGTCAGCGCGTCAAAAATGACTGCGGCAGGGTCGCTGCCCTCGCTGTGCTTGACTATCTCCACGCCTGCGCGGTCGGTCCATACGTTGAGCTGGTCGATAGCCGCCGCACGGAACGTATCCGCCGCCGCAACGATGACCTTCTTGCCCTGGGCCTTTAAATTTGCCGCCAGCTTTCCTATTGTGGTGGTCTTTCCCGCGCCGTTTACGCCGATGACCATGATAACGGAAGGCTTGGTGTCGAGCCTAAGCTCGTTTCCTCCGGTGAGCATTTCGGAGATGATATCCCGCAGGAGCTGCTTTACGTCCGCGGGGTCGGTGGCTCCGGTGCGCTTTACCGCCGCGCGGAGCTGGTCGCATATCTCCATGGAGGTCTCTGCGCCGATATCGGAAAGGATCAGCGTTTCCTCCAGCTCATCGAAAAAGTCCTCGTCTATCTTCGTGAAGCTGTTCATCAGGAGCTCCAGCTTGCTTATGAAGCCGTCCTTGGTCTTTTTCAGGCCGTTTTTCAGCTTCTCGAAGAAGCCGACCTTCTTCGGGGCTTCCTCCCCGGGTTCTTCCTCACTGGGGATCTCACCGGGAGTTTCTGCTTCCTCAGCCTGCGGAATTTCTTCAGAAGGCTCCTCCGCTTCCTGCGGGATATCCTCGGTTACTTCTTCGGTCTCGGGCTCATCTGCTTCGAGCGGCTCATCGGTTTCGCTGACTGAGTCAGCTTCGGGAGCCTGCTCCGGAGCGTCCTCGCTGGTTTCGCAAACCGCGTCGGTTTCGCTGACCGAGCCGGTCCCGCTGACCGCGTCGGTCCCGCTGACCGCGTCGGTTTCGGGAATATCACCGTCAGGCGCTTCAGCCTGGAGTTCTTCATTAAGGAGGCTTTCATCTTCGTCCTCCTGCTTTTTCTTTTTCCTGAATTTATCGAAAAAACCCATATATCCTCCTGCCGTTATTTCAGTTCAACGTCAAGCTCGTCCGCAAGGTCGCGGCGCAGGAGCCTTGACACGCCCTTTTCCTGCATGAACACGCCGTACAGCACCTTGCAGCCCTCGATTGTTCCGCGCCTGTGCGTGATGACCATGAGCTGCGTCTGGCTGCTGAACTGGTTCAGATATGTGATGTACTTGTCAACGTTCACATCATCGAGCGCCGCGTCCACCTCGTCCAGCATACAGAAAGGAGTGGGACGGTGCTTGAGTATCGCGAAATAAATGGTGATTGCCACCATTGTCTGTTCGCCGCCGGAAAGGGAAATAAGGTTCTTGATGACCTTTCCCGGCGGAGCCGCCAGTATCTCTATTCCAGAACCCAGCACGTCCTCGGGATCGGTGAGCTTAAGCTCGCCGTGGGCTCCGTCGCCGAATATGCTGACGAATATCTCCTTGAAGCTCTTGTTTATCTCCTCAAAGCTGTTCAGGAACCTTGTTTTGATGTCCTCGGTGAGGTCAGCGATGAGCTTTTCCAGCTCCCGCTTGCTCTTTTCGATGTCCTCGAGCTGGGCGGTCTGGAACTTGTAGCGCTCCGCTACCTCGCGGTACTCGTCTATGGAATCCATATTCACGCTGCCAAGCCGTGAGATGTTCTTGCGGAGCTCCTCCAGCTCGTTTTCTGCCGCAAGCAGATTTTCAAGCGGCTTCGCCTGCTCCACCGCCATTGAGACCGTGAGGTCGTAGCTGTCGTGAAGCATATTGACTATGCGCTCCTGCTCCCGGACTTCTCCGGTGCGGCGCTCCTCCAGCCTTGCGACTTCCCGGGCGAAGTGCTCCTTGTTGCGGTTTGCCTCGGAGATGTCCCGGTGCATCTGACCTATCGAAAGCTCCAGCTGCTCTATCTCCGACATGGAGCGTGTGATGTCCTTGTCCTTGTCGGTGAGCTCTCCGCTGTGCTGCTCTATCTCTTTCCTGACGCGCTCTATATCCACACGGATACGGTCGTCGTCCGCTTCAAGGGCGGCGATGTTCTCCTTGTAGCTGTCGCTGCTCTGGAACAGCATCCTGCGGTTTTCCTCGCGGCTGCGTATCTCCACCCGGAACGCGTCTATGTCCTTTTCAGCCGCAACCTTGTCGAGCCCGAGCTGTGAAAGGCTGTCCGAAAGCTCCTTTATGTGGGCGGCGGCGCTGTCGCGCTCGTCTCCGGACTGCTTCTGCTGCTCCTCTATTTCTGCGATATCCCTGTCGCAGGCTTCGATGACCGCCCTGCTCCCGGATATCTGCTCGTTATACTGCTTTATCTGCGCGTCAAAGCGCTCCAGCGCAAGCCGAGAGGTCTCCCCCTGCTGCGAGAGCTGCTCGATGAGCATTGTGAACTTCGAGAGCTCCGCGCGGCTGTTTATCTCCGCGGTGTCGAGGGCTTTCAGCTCGTCCTCGGCTCCCTCGGTCTCCATCGCGAATTTCGCCGCCTCCGCCTGGTACTGCTGATAAGCCTCGTTCTTCTCCGCGAGGGTCTTTCTGAGGGACATGACCTCGTTGTAAAGGGAGTCCTTCTCCTGCTTTCTGGAGATGATGCCCGCGCCGTTTCCGCGGCTTCCTCCGGTGAATGAACCGCCGGCGTTGACCACCTGACCGTCAAGGGTCACTATGCGGAACTTCGCGCCGTACTTCTTGCTGAGGAACGCCGCCGTGTCAATGTCGTCCACTATCGCGGTAAGTCCCAGCAGGTAGCGGATGATGTTGAGGTACTCCTCATCGCAGCCCACAAGGTCGCTTGCTATGCCCTCGAAGCCCTGCTCCGACTGGAGCCGCGGCTCATTGAGGTAACGCCCCTTCATCGCGGTTATCGGGAGCATTGTAGCGCGTCCCGCGTTGGTCTCCTTCAGGAAGCGTATGCAGCGCTTCGCCGTTTCCTCGTTGTCCACGATGATGTTCTGCATTGCCGCGCCCAGCGCCGTTTCTATCGCCGCAACGTAGCGCTCGTCCATGCTGACGACATCGGCTACGGTGCCGTGGATTCCGCCCATTCTGCCCTGCTGAGAGGCTCTCATGAGCTCCTTTACGCTGTGGGTGTAGCCCTCCATGCTCCTCTCAACGTCCTCGAGGAGCTTCCAGCGCTTCTGCTTTGTGTCCAGTTCGTCACGGACGCGGTCGGCTTCCGCCTTTGCCTCGTTCATGCGGCGGGTCTTTCCCTCGCCGAGGCGCTGGAGCCCCGCGAGCCTGTTCTGCTTTACGGAGCGCTGCTCCGCGATATCCGCGATTGTTTTTTCAGCGGCTTCCTTGCTCTCGGTGTATTCCCTGAGCCTTGCCCCGGAATTTTCCGCGTCAGACAGGAACGTGCGCTTCTGGTCCTCCGCTTCCTCAACGGAGTGCTCCGCCTGTGCGCAGCGCGCGGAGGCTTCGCCCTTTTCGCGGTACGCCCTGGCGAGCTTCTGCTCCAGCTCGGAGTAAGCCCTGCTGCTCTCGGCACTCTGCTTTTCTATCTCGGAGAGCTTCGCGCGGATCTCCTCCTGGCGCGATTCCATGACGGAAAGCTCCGCCTTCTTGTCCTCTATCTTCTTCTGGAATTCCTTTATGCCCTCGTCGAAGCCGCGGCTGCTCTCCTCCGCATTCGCGATCTGCTCGGAAAGCTCCGTGCGGCGCTTCTGGTTGTGCATGAGGTCGTTTTCCAGCACGCCTATCTGCGAGCGCTTCTCCGCGATCTCGGTGTTCACCGCGTCACGGCTCCTGCGGAATCTTTCCAGCTCCGCCTGAATGCGCTGCTTCTTCTCGGTGCTGTCGTCAATGCTGTTCTGGAGCTTCTCGGCGTCCTTTTCGTAGTGCTCGCACTCCGCGCGGTTGAGCAGCAGGTCGTCGTCCAGCTTCTTTATGGCCGTGCGGCGCTCCTCGTAGTGCGCCGCTCCCACGGAGATCTCCAGTTCCTTTTTCTTGTCGAGCAGCTCAGCGGCGAGCACCGCCTTTTCCGACTGCTTTTTCAGCACCGGCAGGCGCTCCTCGTCCATCTTGATGATGTCCTTCTGGCGTGTTATGTTGTCCTCGGCGCTCTGGAGCTCCTTTTCAGCCTCCGCCTTCTTGTGCAGGAACAGCGAAATACCCGCCGCTTCCTCGAATATCTCGCGGCGCTGGGTGCCGCGGGCGTTTACTATCTCGGCAACCCTGCCCTGACCGATTATCGAATATCCGTCACGCCCGAGACCTGTCCCGAGCAGCATTTCCTGAATATCTTTCAGCCTTGATTTAGCGCCGTTTATGAGGAACTCGCTCTCGCCGCTGCGGTACAGCTTACGGGAGATAGTCACCTCGTCCGCGTCCACCGGGAGAGCACGGTCGGTGTTGTCTATGCACAGCGCGACCCTCGCGAATCCCATGGGCTTGCGGTCGGTGGTGCCGTGGAAGATAACGTCCTCCATTTTCTCGCCGCGCAGGGTCTTTGCGCCCTGCTCTCCCATTACCCAGCGCAGGGCGTCGCTTATGTTGCTCTTGCCGTTGCCGTTGCTGCCGACCACGGCGGTGGTCTGGGCGTCGAAATTCAGTACGGTCTTGTCCGCAAAGGATTTGAACCCATGTATCTCAAGTGACTTAAAAAACATTCACAAACCTCGCTGTTTATCAGCGCACCTCGATATAAGCCCCGTCCTGCGGCTTTATCTGCACAACATAGCCGAGCTCCCTGAGAGCCGCGATGTTGCCGCGCTTCTGTCCGACCGCCCTGCTGATGTTGCGGCTGTCGGTGTATATCATATAATTTCCCTTTTCCCGGGTGAGGAGCTCGCGCTTCATGTCGTTCAGGAACAGCCTGCTCTCCACTATCTCGCGGAATGCCGGGTGATAAACTCCGCCGAGCATTTCGCCCTCCACCTCTTCCGAGGCGTGGAGCCCCATTCTTATCACGCGTATTCCCGCCGCTTCAAACTCCCGCAGGAGCTCCGCGCAGAGATCCACGGTCTGCTCAAACCCGAAGCTGCGGTACTCGCCGCTCTCATACAGCTTCCCGAGCCGCGTGTGCTTCAGGATAACGGTGGGATAAATACGCACGGTGTCCGGCTCCAGCGCGATGAACTCCCGGCAGGTGAGCCGCACGGCCTCCTCGGTGTCCTTGTAGAGCCCGGTCATCATCTGGAGCCCCAGCGATATGCCGCTCTCCCTGATGAGCCGCGAAGCCCTGCGGACGTCCTCAGCCGAGTGCCCGCGCTCGTTCGCCTGCAAAACCTCGTCCGACATGGACTGCGCGCCGAGTTCCACGGCGGTCATGCCGTAGCCTTTCAGTATCGCGATGATCTCCTCGCTGATACAGTCCGGGCGTGTTGAGCAGCGTATGCCGCAGTAGACCAGCGGGTACTTCCGGACAGCCTCCGCAGCGCATTCCAGCAGGCTTATCATGTAGTCCCGCGGGACAGCCGTGAAGCTCCCGCCGAAAAACGCGATCTCCGCCTGCATATTTCTTTCCGCGAGGTGCGGAGCCTGCCCGTCCAGCAGCGCCCTGACCTCCTCGGGGGAGGGAGCGTGAGCCGCCCCGGAAATGCTCCGCTGGTCGCAGAAGCTGCACCTGTGCGGGCAGCCGATGTGCGGTATAAAAACCGAAATGTTAGTCCGTTTCATAGCCCATAAGCCCGATAGCTTCCTTGGCGGCTGCCTGCTCGGCTTCCTTCTTGCTCTGACCGGAGCCGGTTCCGATGCTCTGACCGTTCAGCATGACCTCAGCTGTAAAGGTCTTGTGGTGAGCCTCGCCCTCTTCCTCCGTCACCTCGTAGGAAACGCGCTCCTCGGGGTTCTGCTGTATTATCTCCTGGAGAATGGTCTTGTAGTCGCCGAGCTTCACCTTGCCGCTCTTTATCGCCTCAATGGACGGCACGAACCGCATGATGAACGCCTTTGCCTCGTCCATTCCTCCGTCAAGGAAAATTGCGGCGATGAGCGCCTCGAAAGCGTCTGCCAGAATGGAGCGCCGCTCCCTGCCGCCGGTCATCTCCTCGCCCTTGCCGAGCAGGATATAATCGCCGAGGGAAATGCGCTTTGCAAAGTTGTACAGCGAATTTTCGCACACAATGGAGGCGCGCAGCTTTGTCAGCCCGCCCTCCGGGACGGTGGTCATGTTCGTGAAGAGATAGAGCGATACCGTTATCTGGAGAACGCTGTCCCCGAGGAACTCCAGCCGCTCGTTGCTGCCGTTGTTCTTTCCGCCGGAGTAGCTGGAATGGGTCATGGCTCCGCGCAGAAGCGACTTGTCCTTAAAGGTGTAGCCTATTGCCTTTTCAAGCTGACTGAATTCCGACATGTCAATCCTCTTCCTTCACTCCGAGAGCCGCAATGGCGCTCGTCATTTCTTCGATAGCATTCTTTTCAACGAACATCTTAGCCTGCCTGAAAGCTCCGAGGAACGCCACGGCGTCCGAGCTTCCGTGCGCCTTGAACACCGGCTTTGACGTTCCCAGCAGCGGGGAGCCGCCGATCGTCTTGTAGTCGAGCTGCTTTGCGATGTCGCCGAGCTGCTTCTTCACGCACAGCGCACCGACCTTGGTTTTGAGATTCGCGTAGAACATGGATTTCAGCGACTGCTTCATGAGTATGCCCATGCCCTCGCATGCCTTCAGGAACACGTTTCCGGTGAATCCGTCAGTTACCAGAACGTCCACCTTGCCGATCGGGGCGTCGCGTCCCTCCACATAGCCGACGAAGTTTATGGACGGCGTATTTCTGAGGAGCTTTACGGTCTCATGCTCAAGCTCGCGGCCCTTTTCTTCCTCGGTGCCGATGTTCAGCAGACCTACGCGGGGCTTTTCTATCCCCATGGTCTTTTCCATGAAAATGCTGCCGAGCACCGCGAACTGCTGGAGCATTTCGGGTCTGCACTCGAGGTTGGCGCCGCCGTCTATGACGCTGTATCTTCCGCCGCCGAGACAGGGCATGAGCGGAACGAGGGCAGTCCTCTTGACGCCCTTTATGCGCTTTTCTATCATAGTGCCGCCGACAACTATCGCGGCGGTGCTTCCGGCGCTTATGAACGCGTCCGCATTGCCGTCCGCGAGGTAATACAGCGCCCTGCCCATTGAAGTCCCGGAGTTCTCCTTGATAACGGATTTAGGGGCGTCCTCAGTGGTTATGACTCCCTCCGCGTGAATGAGCTCGATATGGCTGTCTGAGATATCCAGCGCCTTCATGCGCTCCATGAGCGTCTTTTCATCGCCTGTGACCGCGATGTCTATTCCGAGCTCCTTAACTGCGAGGGCCGCGCCCTTGAGTACCTCGTCCGGGGCGTTGTCGCCGCCGAAGCCGTCTATTACAATCTTCATCTTATCACCTATGTATCCTTACTCTGCCAGCGCCCTGTCAAGCGCCGCAAGGGAACGTTCCGCAAGCGCGCCGTAGCGCTCCTGCTTGCCCTTTATAACTCTGTCAAGGCCGGGCAGTATGCCCATATTGCTCGCCATTGGCTGGAAATCGGTCACTGTGGGATCGCTTATGTAGCTGCACAGCGCGCCCAGCATGGTCTCCGGCGGGAGCGTCAGCGGCTCCTTTCCGGAAAGCCTGTCGGCAAGCGCGCGTCCCGCGATAATGCCGGAGGCGGCACTCTCAACGTAGCCCTCCACTCCGGTTATCTGACCGCCGAAGAACAGGTTGTCCGAACCCCTCAGCATGAACCACCTGTCCAGGTGGCGCGGGCTGTCGATGAACGTATTTCTGTGCATTACGCCGTAGCGCACGAATTCTGCGTTTTCCAGCCCGGGTATCATTGAGAACACCCGCTTCTGCTCGCCGAATTTCAGGTTGGTCTGGAATCCCACGAGATTGTACATCGTGCCGGAGCAGTTCTCTTTCCTGAGCTGTACCGCCGCAAACGGGCGCTTTCCCGTTCTGGGGTCGGTGAGCCCGACCGGCTTCATACAGCCGTAGCGCACGCTCTCAAAGCCGCGCTTTGCAAGGACCTCAATCGGCATACAGCCCTCGAACACCTTCATCCCCGCGGATTCCTCCGGGCGGTCGAACTCTTTCAGCGGAGCGCTCTCAGCGGTGATCAGCGCGTCATAGAACGCCTGATACTCGTCCCTGTCCATGGGGCAGTTGACGTAGTCCGCCTCGCCCTTGTCGTATCTCGTCTGGAAGAAAGCCCTGCTGAAGTCAATGCTGTCCGCCGCCACGATCGGAGCCGCCGCGTCATAGAAGCTCAGCCCCTCGCCGCACACGCCGCGTATCTTCTCCGCAAGCGCGTCAGACGTGAGCGGTCCGGTGCAGACCACCGCGTTGTTCTCCGGGAGTTCCGTGACCTCCCCGCTGATAACGCGGATATTCGGGAAGCTCCTGACTATCCTGGTCACCTCGTCCGAAAATTCCGTGCGGTTGACCGCAAGGGCTCCGCCGGCAGGGACAGCGGTCTTTTCCGCCGCCTCCAGTATAACGGAGCCGAAGCGCCGCATTTCCTCTTTCAGGAGCCCGCAGGCGCTCTCGGGTCTCGCGGCTTTCAGGGAGTTGGAGCACACCAGCTCCGCGAAGCCCTGATAGTGGTGCGCCGGGGAGTACTTTTCCGGCTTCATCTCGTGGAGCTCCACATCGAAGCCCCTCCGCGCGAGCTGGACAGCCGCCTCGCAGCCCGCAAGCCCAGCGCCGATAACCTTAACCGTCATTATTCTTATCCTTATTGTCTGCGCTGTCGAGGGGTCTCTCGTAGCCGCAGCCCTCTTTTGCACAGTATATCTTGCCCATTCGTCCGGGCTTCTTGAACAGCGAAGCGCCGCACTGCGGGCATTTTTCCTCTATCGGCAGATCCCAGGTCATGAAGTTGCAGTTCTGGTAATCCTCGCAGCCGTAGAACGGCTTGCCCTTCTTGGATTTCTTCGCCAGCATCTTCTTGCCGCAGCGCGGACAGCTGCCCTTTGTTTCCGTAACTATCTTCTTGGTGAACTTGCACTCCGGGAATCCGCTGCACCCGAGGAACTTTCCGAACGGCCCTATTTTGATGACCATGGGCTTGCCGCATTCCTCGCAGATAACGTCAGTCGGCTCGTCGGGTACCTTTACGCGCTTGCCCTCCATGTCGCTCTCAGCCTTTTCGAGGGTCTTTGAGAAGCCGTCGTAGAACTTCCGGAGGACTTCCACCCAGTTCTTGGTGCCATGCTCGATATCATCGAGGGAGGTCTCCATTTTAGCCGTGAACTTCACGTCAACGATGTTGTTGAAATGATCCTTCAGCAGCTCCGTTATCACCTCGCCGAGGGAGGTCGGCTTTAGCTGGTTTCCCTGCTCGCGCTCCACATAGTGGCGGTCGAGTATCGTGGAGATAGTCGGCGCGTAGGTGGACGGTCTGCCGATTCCGTTTTCCTCCAGCTCCTTGATGAGGGAGGCTTCGTTGTATCTTGCCGGAGGCTGCGTGAAATGCTGGTTGCCGAGGACTTCCTTTGCAGTGAGCTTCTCGCCCTTTTCGAGCTTCGGCAGGGCGCCGGTCTGCTCGCCGTCGGAATCCTTGGTCTCCTCGTACAGCCTGGTGAATCCGTCAAACTTCACGGAATAGCCGCTGCTCTTGAACAGGCAGCCCGCCGCCGTGATATCCGCCGCAACGGTGTCGAGCACCGCGTTCTGCATCTGGCTTGCCATAAAGCGCTCCCATATCAGCTTGTACAGCTTGTACTGGTCGCTGGAGAGCGAAGCCTTGACCTTTTCCGGAGTAAGGCTCACGGTGGTGGGGCGTATCGCCTCGTGCGCGTCCTGAGCGTTGTTCTTGGACTTGAACACTCTCGGCTTCTCCGGGAGGTACTCCGCGCCGTACATCTCCTTTATCAGGTCGGCGGCGGCAGCCTTTGCCTCATCCGAGATTCTCAGGGAGTCGGTTCTCATGTAAGTGATAAGACCCACTGCGCCCATTCCCGCAACGTCTATACCTTCGTACAGCTCCTGCGCCGCTTTCATTGTCCGGCGGGACTGGAAGGAATACCGGCGGCTTGCCTCCTGCTGGAGCGTGGAGGTCGTGAACGGCGGAGCCGGCTGCTTCTTGCGCTGGGATTTCTTCAGCCCGGTGACAACGAATTCCGCGCCTTCAAGCCTTTTGAGGAGCTTGTCGGCCTCCTCCTTGCTGGAAATTGCGACCTTTTCGCCGTCTACTTCCGCGAGCTTCGCCGGGAACGCCCTCTTTGACGAGGAAGCGAGCAGCTTTGCGTCAACGCTCCAGTATTCCTGGGAAACGAAGCTGCGGATCTCGTTCTCGCGGTCAACGATTATCCGCACGGCAACCGACTGCACGCGTCCTGCGGAGAGTCCGCGGCGGACTTTCTTCCAGAGGAACGGCGACAGCTTGTAGCCCACGATCCTGTCGAGGATCCGTCTTGCCTGCTGCGCGTCCACGATATCGGTATCTATGCAGCGCGGGGCGCTCATTCCGTTCTGGACGCCGGTCTTGGTTATTTCGTTGAATGTCACGCGCACCGGCGCTTTCTCGTCAATTCCGAGGAGATGCGACAGGTGCCATGCGATAGCCTCTCCCTCTCTGTCCGGGTCGGTCGCGAGATAGATTATATCGCTTGACTTGGCGTGCTTTTTGAGCTCTTTTATGACGTCTGCCTTGTCCTTCATGTTGATGTACTGCGGAGCGAAATCATGCTCCACATCAACGCCGAGCTTGGACTTGGGCAGGTCGATTATATGTCCGGTGGAGGCTATTACATCATAGCCCTCACCGAGATACTTCTTAACTGTCTTCGCCTTTGACGGAGACTCCAGTATTACAAGGTGCGGCACAAAGGTTCCCCCTATTTTATTTTTTTGGCAGTGCACGCAGTTCCTGCGCGCTGATATTTTTGCCCATTCGGGCTGATTCAAGACATCGCAAAGCCGAAAGCTGTCTTATGGTTTTGCGCTGTCTGCTGTAAAATATACAGCAGAATTGGTTATTTTTTCGAAAGCTCCCAGAGGATCATCGCGGCTGCGGCTGCGGCGTTGAGGGATTCCGCGCCGGAGATCGGGATATACACCGCCCCGGTGCAGAGCTGCGCCGCCTCCGGAGAAACTCCCCTGCCCTCGCTGCCAATGACCACCGCGGAGCGCTCCGGGAATTTTATCTCCCCGAGCTTCTGTGCGGTTTTGTCGAGCATTGCGCCGTAAACGGAGAATCCGCGCTCTTTCAGCGCCGGGATAAGCTCCGTCATCTCACCGCAGACGCAGGGAAGCCTCAGCGCGCTTCCCATCGAAGCCCGCAATGTTTTCGGAGCCCAGACGTCCGCGCAGTCCGGCGAGAGCAGCACTCCATCGAAGCCGAGCGCCTCCGCAGTACGAATGACCGTCCCGACGTTGCCGGGATCCTGCACTCCGTCAAGCAGCACCAGCCTTGAAGCCCCGGAGAGCTCCGGCTTTGCCGCAGGCTTTTCCGCCAGTGCGAAAAGTCCCTGCGGAGCCTTGGTATCTGAAATATATTCCGCGATATCGCCGGATATCACCGTAAGCTCCCCGGTCTGCTCCAGGGCGCGCGCGGTCTGCGGGTACTTCTCCAGCGCCTTTTCAGTCGCCAGCGCAGAGATGACGCGGAATCCCCCGGCGGCGAGCTCCCCGCAGAGGTGGTCGCCCTCGACGGCGAAAACGCCCTCGCTGTCGCGCAGGCTCTTGTCCCGGAGCACCTCGCGGAAGCGCTTCACGGCGTCGTTTTTTCTCGAAGTTATGGTCATCGGAGAATACCCCCTACATAGCGAAAAATCTCACGTCCCGGAACAGAACGTGAGATATCTTCACGATTAAAGCGCTGCCTTAGCCTTCTCTGTCAGTGCAGTGAAGCCTGCTGCGTCATTGATAGCGATTTCGGAAAGCATCTTTCTGTTCAGAGTGATGTTTGCCTTCTTCAGACCGTTCATGAAGGTGGAGTAGTTCATACCATTAGCCTTGCAAGCAGCGGAGATTCTGGTGATCCAGAGCTTTCTGAAATCTCTCTTCTTGAGTCTTCTGCCGATATAAGCATACTGACCGGACTTCCAAACAGCTTCCTTAGCAGTCTTGAAAAGTCTGCTCTTGCCGCCCCAGTAGCCCTTTGCCAGCTTTAATGTTCTATTTCTTCTCTTGCGAGTTGCGAGTGCGCCCTTTACGCGTGCCATGTTACATTACCTCCTGTTATTTTTGTCTGCGGACTTATTCCGCAAATCTGATTATTTGTACGGAATAAGGCTCTTTACAGCTGCTACGTTGGTAACGTCTGCGTATGCGCCTGCGCGTAAGCCTCTCTTGCGCTTGGTGGACTTCTTGGTAAGAATGTGACGTCTGTTGGTGTGACCCATCTTTACCTTACCGTTCTTTGTCAGCTTGAAGCGCTTCTTGGCTCCGCTGTGAGTTTTGATCTTAGGCATTTTGTTATCCTCCTTGAGATTTTTCATTAAAGTGCGCCTTCCGCCGTTTCCGGCGTTAGTGCTCAGCGCTTGTCTTACTTCTTGGGGCTCAGCACTATCGCGTAGTTCTTGCCCTCGAGCTTGGACGGCTTTTCAGATCCGCCGTACTCTGAAACGGCATCGAGGAACCTTTTCATAAGATCCTCGCTGAGGTTCATGTGAGAAAGCTCTCTCGCACGTCTGAAGCGTATGGTGACCTTTACCTTGTCGCCGTTCTGGAGGAACTTGATGCAGTTCTTTACCTTGATGTTGAAGTCGTTGGTGTCGATGTTGAGCGACATCTTGATCTCCTTCACCTCTGCCTGCTTCTGGTTCTTCCGGGCTTCCTTCTCCCTCTTGGTCTGCTCAAAACGATACTTTCCGAAATCCATGATCCGGCAAACCGGAGGGGTTGCTGTGGGAGCGATGAGCACCAGGTCGAGATCCGCCTCGATTGCTTTCGCAAGCGCGTCCGCAGTCGCCATAATGCCGAGCTGCTCGCCGTCTGCGCCTATTACTCTTACTTCCTTTTCACGGATGTCCTCGTTAATGAGCTGTTCTTTCGTGCCGATATCAAAGCACCGCCTTTCCCTAATCAGCCTGAGCTGTGAAATAAAATAAGCGTGAGTAACACACTACTCACGCTTAACTGAAACGCCCGCGGGCTTATTCTCATTAAACGACCGCGCCTGGCAGACCTAACGCCGGCGGGTGAGAGTGTGGTGGCTCTGCTTTATTACCATGCTATTATACACCATTCACTCCGCTTTGTCAAGGGGTATTTTCAATTTTTCTGATTTTCTTTCAGGAATTCAACGTACTTATCCTCCGGGACGGGCTTCTGGTAATAATATCCCTGGAGATAATCGCAGCCCATATCTATCAGCAGCTTCGCCATTTCCTCGGTCTCAACGCCCTCCACGACTATCCGCTTATTGAGGGACTTGAGCATTTCCACGGTATGGCGCAGGATAACGAAAGCCTCTTTGTTTTCCATAGCCGGCCAGAGAATGCTCTTGTCTATCTTGACGATATCCATGGGCAGGGATATCAGGTAATTCGCGGTGGAGAATCCGGTGCCGTAATCGTCCATTGAGAACGTCACGCCCTGTGAAATGAGGCTGTTCATGTTCCGCAGGAGCATATCGTAGTTTGCAAGACCCGCCGTTTCGGTTATCTCGAAATTTATCTGCTCCGGCGGGATACCGTATTCCTTCATTATCTCCATGAGCCGCTCTGAAAGCCGCTCCTGCACGCACTGGAGCACGGACAGATTTACCTCGATGTACCTTACGCCCAGCTTCTGCGCCTGACCGCTTTTCATAAACCGGCACACATTGCGGAATGCTATCTCGCCGATCTCGATTATCATGCCGTTTGACTCTGCAAGCGGAATGAACTCCTCGGGGCTTACGAATCCGAGCTCCGGGTCTTTCATTCTGATGAGCGCCTCGGCGCACACGAAGCCCTTTTCGGCGGGCTCGTAGATAGGCTGGTAGTACATTTCAAAGCTCTCGTTCACGATACAGTTCTTTATCGTGCCGAGAATGTGGAGCTCGCGCTTTTTCGCCTGGATAGCCTCGGGAGCCGCCACGAACACGCTTCCCTCTTCCTTGCTGGAATTGCGCAGAGTGTATTCTATCGCGTCCCGGACGTCCTTTGCGGAGGACGCGAAATCCGGGAATCTCACCAGGCATATTTTGGGAGTTATCGCAGCCTCTATGCCGCGGATAGACACCGGCTTCGAGAAATAGTTCAGCAGCTTGTCGGTGACGTACTTCTCGGTCATTTTCCGGCGTTCGCTGGTGAACATGGCGAACTCGCAGCCGCCGAGATGATATATCTCGTCCGTGCCGAATTCCGTCCGGAGCCTCTCCGAAATGGAATGCGCCGCCGCTCCCTGCTCGCTGACGTCAAACAGGTTGTTGATGTAATTAAGCCCCTCGAACCTGAACGCAACGGCAGTGAACGGCTCCCTGTTGTCTATCCTGGATTCCGCCGTGAGGTAGAATGCGTCCGCGTTGAAGCAGTCGGCGGATTTATCTGTGAAGTCGTCCGGATTCTGGAGGACGATAAGGAACATTATCATAGCCAGCGCAACGGCGTAGTTTCCGACAACCTGATTCGGGACAAACAGCTGGAGCAGCGCAGCCGCCAGCGTGAATACCACGAACATGCTCAGCGTGAAGAGCTGTATTCTGCCGATATGCCTGCGGAAATTGAACAGCATAACCACCGCATAGATCATCAGCAGAAGCGCCATTATCGGATATGCATAGAACAGCGGTCCGTGCTGGTACTGCATGTTTTCATCAAAATAGATTATGAGCTTAGTAAGTGGCGTGGTTATCAGCAGAATAAGCTCCGTGCCTATTACCGCCGCAGTAAAAATCGTGTTCGGCTTCGAGAATTTGTTGCGCTTGGTGAGTGCGACCGAGTACATCATGAACAGGATAGGCTCAAAATCGTAGAAAACAAGATATAGTATATGTATCAGATAGTTCAGCCATGCAGGAATCGCCGAGGCGTACGGTAGGGTCTTCATTGCAATGATGTGCGTCACGCAGGAAAACAGCGTGCACAGAAGCATCGCCGCATAAATTCTGTTGGACATTCCCGGATATTTCCTGCGGGCGCAGAAAAGCACGAGAAGCACGGCGCAGATACCGAATGCGGCGTATTCATATTCGACCACATAATTTACCAGATTCATCTGACCGTCCTCCTTCTGCACGAATGCCTTACCGCAGACATTCAAGCGTCCACAATTAATTGTACCACAAGACCAATGCTTTGTCAACCGATGTAGAAAGACCGATTTGATTTTTGTGCACAACGCACAAAAGGACGCTGAGTATAAACCCAGCGTCCTTGCAGTATTTTATGCAGAATTACTTGATAACTCTTACGGAAACAACGCCTGCAACAGCCTTGAGAGCTGTCTCAATGCCGGCCGTGTCGCCCTTTACATCAAGGCAGGTGTATGCGTAGTCCTTCTTGGACTTGCTTACCATGTTCTCGATGTTCATGCCAGCCGCGGAAACCGGAGCTGTGATGTTGTTCAGCAGACCCTCGGCATTCTTGTGGATAACGCAGATCTTTGCATTTCCGGTGATAGCCATTTCAACGTTCGGCAGGTTGACGGAGTTCTTGATGTTGCCGTTCTCGATGTAGTCAGTGATCTCCTTTACCGCCATAACAGCGCAGTTGTCCTCGCTCTCGGGAGTGGAAGCGCCGAGGTGCGGCATTGCGACAACGCCGTCCAGACCGATAAGTCCGTCGGTAGCGAAGTCCGTTACATAGCATGCCATGCCGCCGTTTGCGAGGGCGTCAATGATAGCCTTCTCGTCAACGAGGGTGTCTCTTGCGAAGTTCAGCAGGCGGACGGTCTTCTTCATGGAAGCGATAGCTTCAGCGTTGATCATGCCCTTTGTGTCAGGCAGTGCCGGAACGTGAAGCGTGATATAATCGCACTTCTCGAAGATCTCCTTGTTGCTCTTTACATAGTGCACCTTGCCGGAGAGCTTCAGCGCGTTCTCAACGGAGAGGTACGGATCAGCGCCGTAAACGTCCATGCCGAGCTCAGCGGCTGCGTTTGCTACCAGAATACCGATAGCGCCCAGACCGATAACGCCGAGCTTCTTGCCCATGATCTCAGGACCTACGAACTGGCTCTTGCCCTTTTCTACCAGCTTTCCTACCTCGTCGCCCTTGCCCTTGAGGGTCTTGATCCAGTCCATAGCGGCAGGAATTCTTCTGGAGGACAGCAGCAGACCGGCGATGACCAGCTCCTTAACGGCGTTTGCGTTCGCGCCGGGGGTGTTGAATACTACAACGCCCTTTTCGCTGCACTTGTCGATCGGAATGTTGTTTACGCCTGCGCCTGCTCTTGCGATAGCGAGCAGGTTAGCGGGGAGCTCCATCTCGTGCATGGAAGCGGAGCGCACGAGGATCGCGTCTGCGTTTGCGGCAGCGTCGTCCGTTACGGTATACTTGCCCTTGTCGAGCAGGTCTGTGCCGCAGGCGGCTATCTTATTAAGTGTGAGTACGTTATACATTTCAGTGATCTCCTTTACAGAACTCAGCCGTTTTCAGCCTCGAACTTCTTCATGAATTCAACCAGCTTCTCAACGCCCTCGATAGGCATAGCGTTGTAGATGGAAGCTCTCATGCCGCCAACGGTCCTGTGACCCTTGAGGTTAACGAAGCCAGCCGCGGTAGCCTCCTTGACGAACTTGGCGTCAAGCTCCTCGTTGCCGGTAACGAACGGAACGTTCATCAGAGAACGATCCTGCGGAACAACTGTGCCCTTGAACAGCTTGCTCTGGTCGAGGAAATCGTAAAGGATCTTAGCCTTCTTCTCGTTGTGAGCCTTCATAGCCTCCAGACCGCCCATCTTCTTTATCCACTTGAATACCTTGCCGCAGATGTAGATAGCATAGCAGTTAGGAGTGTTGTAGAGGGAGTCGTTGTCAGCCTGTGTCTTCCACTTGAGCATTGTGGGAGTTCCGGGGAGAACGTCATCGGTGATGAGATCCTCGCGTATAATTGCGATAACGAGACCTGCGGGGCCTACGTTCTTCTGAACGCCGCCGTAGATAACGCCGTACTTGGTAACGTCTACCGGCTCAGACAGGAAGCAGGAGGAAACGTCAGCAACCAGAGTGTGACCCTTTGTGTTGGGGAGGGTCTTGAACTTTGTGCCGTATATGGTGTTGTTCTCGCAGATGTAAACATAGTCTGCGTCCTCGGGGATATCGAGGTCGGAGCAGTCAGGGATATAGGAGAAGGTCTTGTCTGCGGAGGAAGCGACAGCAACGGCGTCGCCGTAGATCTTAGCCTCCTGGTAAGCCTTCTTTGCCCACTGACCGGTGATTATGTAAGCAGCCTTCTTGTTCTTCATCAGGTTCATCGGAACAGCCGCGAACTGCTGTGAAGCACCGCCCTGGAGGAACAGTACCTTGTAGTTGTCCGGAATGTTCATGATCTCACGGATATCCTTTTCCGCTTCCTTGATAATAGCGTCATAAGCCTTAGAGCGGTGTGACATCTCCATTACGGACATGCCGGTGCCCTTGTAATCAAGCATTTCGTCTGCTGCTTCCTTGAGGACTTCCTCGGGCAGCACTGCGGGACCTGCGCTGAAGTTATAGACTCTCATTATATAGCCTCCTGTTGATTTGTGTGCTGACGTACACATTTGTGGCAAACCGCGTTTCAGCGGTTTAAGGTAGTTGAATTAACACGCGCTCAGGCTGTCGAGAAGCCTTCAGATTCTGGGACCCATACAACCGCCAGGCTGTTTGCCTGTCGTTATATTGAGCAGCGACGAAGATGAAGGTTTATCGGCAGTCTGAGAAGTGTTATAAACTAACACTTCTATTATAAGACAATTTTCTGTTTATGTCAAGACTGAAATACCTGTTATGCAAATTTTTTTGCAATTTTCGTCCGGGATTCCTGCGGGAATCCACTGAAAAGCCACATCTGTTGCGCAATTTACGGGAAAATCCGTCCGGCTGAAGCGCTCTTTTCCGCGGAAGCGTTATGCTCCTGCAAAGTCCCGCGCGTTACCTGTCACTCTTTCCCAACACAGACATATAATATACCGAACGGGTGCATTCTGCCCGGAATAAACAGCAAAGGGGAATCAGCATGGAGCGCAGTCTTGACGAAATCAGGCCGGGGGAATCCGCAGTTGTCACGTCCTTGCAGGCGCACGGCAGCATGCGCAGGCGGCTTCTTGATATAGGTCTTGTGGAGGGAACCAGGGTGGAATGCGTGGGTATCAGCCCACTCGGCGACCCGGCGGCGTACCTGATACGCGGGGCGGTCATCGCCATACGCTCGGCGGACAGCCGGGACGTTCTTGTTGGGGAGGGCTCCGATGGGACTTACCTCTGAATCCACGGGATTTGCGGCGGCATTATGCCCGGAAATAAGGCGCCGCGAGCCGGACGACCGCATTATCGCGATAGCCGGGAATCCCAACGTAGGCAAAAGCACAATATTCAACGCCCTCACCGGAATGCGCCAGCACACCGGCAACTGGCCGGGGAAGACCGTTTCCGCGGCGCAGGGCTTCTGCCGGACGGAGCACTACAACTGCGTCCTCGCGGATATCCCGGGTACTTACTCGCTGCTGGCGCACTCCGCGGAGGAGGAAGCCGCCCGCGACCTGCTGTGCTTCGGCGGGATAGACGCGGCGGTAGTCGTCTGTGACGCGACCTGCCTCCAGCGGAGCCTGAACCTGGTGCTCCAGGTCATGGAGCTCTGCCCGAAAACGCTGGTCTGCGTGAATCTCTGCGACGAGGCGAAGCGCCGCGGGATCTCCCTTGACCTTGAGCAGCTCCGGGAAAATCTCGGCGTACCCGTGGTGGGTACCGCGGCGCACGACAAAAGGACCCTCCGGGCGCTGACCGCCGCAGTGGACAGAATGCTCTCTGACGACCCGCCGGAAAACCGCCGCAGACTGCGCTACATCCGCCCTGTGGAGGAATCCGTTCAGCGTGTGGAACCGCTCCTGCGGGAGCGTTTCGGCAATACGCCGGATATGCGGTGGCTAGCCCTGCGGCTGATAGAGGGAGACGAAAAGCTCGCTGAAAAGGCAGGGGAGCTCCTGAAAGCCGACCTGCTCAGCGACCCGGATATCGCGGCGGCGGTGGAATCCGCGCGCATGCGCCTTGCCGAAAGCGACATCACGCTTGATATCCTGCGGGACAGGATAGTTTCCTGCATAACCCTGAACGCCGAGGAAGCCGCAGACGGCGCCGTATCCGAGTGCCCCGGCTGCCGCAGCGCCGACCGCCGTGCAGACCGGATTCTCACCGGAAAAGCGCTTGGATTCCCGCTGATGATACTGCTGCTGCTGGTGGTTTTCTGGCTGACGGTGAGCGGCGCGAATTATCCGTCCCAGCTGCTTTCGGCAGGGCTCGGCTGGCTCGGGGAGCGGCTCGGAGAGCTCCTCCGCCCTGCGCCGGAATGGGTAAGCGGGCTTCTGGTGGACGGAGCCTACCGCACGCTTTCCTGGGTAGTGGCGGTAATGCTTCCGCCTATGGCGATATTCTTCCCGCTGTTCACTCTGCTGGAGGATTCCGGCTACCTGCCGCGTATCGCCTACAATCTCGACAAGCCGTTCCAGAAGTGCCGCGCCTGCGGAAAACAGGCGCTCACCATGGCAATGGGCTTCGGCTGCAATGCGGCGGGAATAGTCGGCTGCCGGATAATCGACAGCAGGCGGGAGCGGCTCATTGCAATGCTGACGAACGCATTCGTCCCCTGCAACGGAAAATACCCGCTGATGATAACGCTCGCCTCGCTGTTCTTCGCAGGCGCGGCGGGAGGCTTCGGAGGGTCGGCGCTGGCGGCGGTGACGGTCACTGCCGTGATACTCCTCGGCGTGTGCATGACCTTTGCGGCTTCAAAATTCCTGTCTGCCACTATTCTGCGCGGGCAGCCGTCCAGCTTCACGCTGGAGCTCCCGCCTTACCGTAAGCCGCAGTTCGGAAAGGTGATAGTCCGCTCGCTGCTCGACAGGACCCTTTTCGTGCTCGGAAGAGCCGCGGCGGTAGCGGCTCCTGCGGGGGCGGTTATATGGCTCCTTGCGAACGTTACGGTTGACGGAAGCTCCCTGCTGAGCGTCTGCACGGGATTCCTCGACCCGTTCGCGCGGCTCCTCGGTCTGGACGGAGTTATACTTGCGGCGTTTATCCTGGGACTTCCCGCAAATGAGATAGTGATACCTATAATCATAATGTGCTACATGGCTCAGGGAAGCCTGACGGAGCTTTCCCTCCCGGAGCTCGGCGCGCTGCTTGCAGACAACGGCTGGACATGGCGCACTGCGCTCTGCACGATATTGTTCTCGCTCATGCACTGGCCGTGCTCCACCGCGCTCCTTACGGTGAAGAAGGAGGCTGGCGGCTGGAGGTGGGCTCTGGCGGCTCTGGCGCTCCCGACCGCGGCGGGAATGCTGGCATGCTTTGTGGTTTCACAGGTGTCGGGGATATTCATGGCATAATCGCTGAAAAAACGAGAGGTGCAGTCGTTATGACTGCACCTCTCACACATATAATCAGTACCTGCGGTCATTTCGCCGGGTCGATGAATTCCCGGTAGTCATACAGGTACTTCACGCCGGAAGCCACCGTTAGCGCCGCCGCAATGTACATCAGAACATCGCTTATCACCTGTATCGGGAAGCTCTCCGGGGAGACAGCGCCGAACTGCGCCAGGATCCACATAAAGAGTATCACGCAGATAGCTACCATGGTCATTGCCGTCTTGAGCTTTCCGAGCATTCCCGCCGCGATGACCACCTTTTTCTCGCTGGAGGCAGCCACCAGCCGCACGCCGGAAACCACGAACTCCCGCGCGAGAATGAGCGCGGTGACCCACGCGCTGCACCAGCCCAGCTGGACGAAGCACACCAGGGCCGCCGCAACGAGTATCTTGTCAGCCAGCGGGTCAAGGAACTTGCCGAAGCTGGTTATCATGTTGTATTTACGCGCTATCTTTCCGTCCAGCATATCCGTGATGCTCGCCACAGCGAACACCACCAGCGCCCACAGATAATTGTACGGTATCGCCCCGATGAGCATGAACGCCACGAAGAACGGCACCAGTATCACGCGCATAAGGGTCAGCCTGTTTGCAAGATTCATACCATTTCTCCCAGAAGATTATTGTCCAGAACATCGTCAAAGCGGACGTTCACGAAATCGCCTATCCTCGGCTTCTTCATTCCCTGCGGAACGCTGAAATATATCATGCCGTCTATTTCCGGGGCGAACATCGCGCTTCTGCCGAAGAACAGACCGCCCTCCGCAAGATACTTGTCGTAGCCCTCGACCACTACCTCGTCAGTGGTGCCTATCATGGAATTGTACAGCTCAGCAACGCGGGTGTCCTGCTGTTCCTCGAGGATCTCCTTGCGGTGCTCGCGCACGTCCTCGTCCACCATGTCTGGGAACGAAGCCGCCGGAGTCCCCTCCTCCTCGGAGTAGGCAAAGCAGCCCATGCGCTCAAAGTGCATTTCCTCGGCGAACTCTCCCAGCTCGTTGAACTGCTCCTCGGTCTCGCCGGGGAAGCCTGTGATGAACGTTGTCCTCAGCGTGATGCCCGGGATCTCCCTGCGGAGCTTTTCCACCAGCTCGCGCTCCTGCGCGCCGGTACATTTGCGGTTCATGCGCTTGAGGATCGTATCGTTGCAGTGCTGCATGGGAATATCGAGGTACTTCACGATCTTGTCCTGGCGCTTTATGCAGTCGATGAGCTCGTCAGTCACTCTCTCCGGATAGCAGTAGAGCAGGCGTATCCATTTGAGCCCCTCTATCTCGCAGAGCTTGTCCAGGAGCTCCGGCAGAGCCAGCTTTCCGTAAAGGTCGAGACCGTAGCGGGTGACGTCCTGCGCGATAATCACGATCTCCTTTACGCCGTCCTTTGCAAGGAGCTTCGTTTCCTCAACGATGTCCTCCATTTTACGGCTGCGGAATCTTCCGCGGATAGCCGGGATAGCGCAGTAGGTGCAGCAGTTGTCGCAGCCGTCCGCAATGCGGAGATACGCGTAGTGCGGCAGCGTGGAGATTATGCGCTTGCCCTCCATGGTGTGGCTCTCCTTCTTTCCGAAGTAGCACACCGCCGGGGCGCCGTCCTCGTGCGCAGGCTTCTGGAAGTCCGCCAGACCGTCAACGATGTCGGCGATCCTGCCGTATTCCGCGATACCGACCACCGCGTCTATCTCCGGGAATTCCTCCGCGAACTGATCGCGGTAGCGCTCGCTGAGACATCCGGTGACGATTATGCGCTTTATCCTGCCCTCGTTCTTGAGGTCGATAAGCTCCATTATCCAGCCTATCGCCTCCTCCTTTGCGGACTGAATGAAGCCGCAGGTGTTCACCAGAACTATGTCAGCCATGCCCGGCTCCGCAACGAATGCATAGCCCCTGTCCGCTATCTTCGCCATCATCTGCTCTGCGTCCACCTGATTCTTGGAGCAGCCCAGAGATACCATTGCAACCTTTATCTTACTCATATTCTTCCTCGTTATCATCTAAATCCTGAATTATTTTTTCCATGCACCGCTTGACTGCGCTCCAGCCGTAGCCGCGCCTTGCCAGCGCCGCCATGGTCCTGCGGCGGTCGTCCGGGTCGGAGAGCTTTTCGCTGTATTTGGTTTCCAGCAGGTGGAGTATCTCCTCGTCTATGTCCTCGTCCGAGTATTCCGCCAGGACGTCCTCTATGAGATTCCTGTCAAGCCCGCGGGTCTGCATTTCCCAGCGGGTCTTCTGCATTCCGTAGCGCTTGACGTGTATCAGCCTGTCGGCGAGCTTCGCGGCGTAGTCCTCGTCGTCTATGTAGCCGTATTCCTGCATTGCGTCCGCCGCCGCCCGGGAAGCCTCCTCCCCGTAAGCCGGCAGGAGCTTCTTGTACAGCTCGTTGTAGCAGTACATGCGGCTGCCGAGCAGGTAGAGGGCGCGCTTCTTCGCCTTGCGCATTCTGTCCGCATGCTGGAGCTTTTCCAGCAGCCCGCCGTCCATCTCCCCGCCCTCGTGCAGGTCGTAGTCCGCGACTATGGCGCAGTTGATGTAGAATTTCTTTCCGTCCTCCAGCTCAAGCTGGTAGGTGTCACCCTTGTAGACGGAAAGCTCCGTTATCCTGCCGCCTGCGAAGCTCTCCGCGCGGCAGCTCTGAAGCCGTCCCATTTATTACTCCACGTCCTCGGGAGCAAATTCTGCGAAATCGTCCTCGTCGGAGTCCTCTGGCTTCTTTGCGGGATTCTGTCCGCCCTCGGAGACATCCATGCCCTCCTCGAAGTCGTCGTCGCTGGAAAGGCTGTCGAGCAGGCTGGAGTTCTTTGCGAATTCCTCGCGGACCTTGCCCTCGACCTCGTTGCAGATATCGGCGTTCGCCTTGAGGTACTCGAACACCTTTTCGCGCCCTTGACCTATCTTCATATCGTTGTAGCTGAACCAGCTGCCGCTCTTCTTGATTATGCCGAATTCAACGGCGGTGTCCACTATCTCGCCGAGCTTTGAAACGCCCTGACCGTACAGCATATCGAACTCCGCGGTCTTGAAGGGAGGAGCCACCTTGTTCTTTACGACCTTGCACTTGGTGCGGTTTCCGATTATCTCGCCGGAATCCTTGATAGGCTCGCCGCGTCTTACCTCGATACGCACGGAAGCGTAGAATTTCAGCGCGCGTCCGCCGGGAGTGGTCTCCGGGTTGCCGTACATAACGCCTATCTTCTCGCGTATCTGGTTGATGAATATTGCAACGGTGTTGGTGTTGCTGATAACGGCGGTGAGCTTTCTCATCGCCTGGGACATAAGCCTTGCCTGTACGCCGACATGCGCGTCGCCCATATCGCCGTCTATCTCCGCCTTGGTGGTCATTGCGGCAACCGAGTCAAGGACTATGATGTCCACTGCGCCGGAGCGCACCAGCGTCTCGATTATCTCGAGCGCCTGCTCGCCGGTATCCGGCTGGGAAACCAGCAGGTGGTCGATATCAACGCCGAGCTTCCTTGCGTAGACCGGGTCAAGCGCATGCTCTACGTCTATGAAAGCCGCCGTGCCGCCGGCTTTCTGAGCCTCCGCGACAGCCTGGAGCGATATCGTGGTCTTACCGGAGGATTCCGTACCGTATATCTCGATGATACGACCCTTGGGAAGTCCGCCTATTCCGAGCGCAAGATCCAGCATGAGGGAGCCCGTGGAAATGCTCTCCACGTCCATGTGGCGGTTTTCGCCCATGAACATTACCGCGCCCTCGCCGAAGCGCTTTTCGAGCTGCGCCATTGCCGTCTTTAACGCCTTTTCGCGCTCGCCCGGGTCAACTATCCTGACGACTGGCTTCGTCACCGTGTTCTTTTTCTTGTCTGCCATTTTATTTTCCTCCGTTTTTTATTCCGTAAATCACTCTGACAACGCCGCACAGATCCTTTTTATACTGCGCGGCGATCCCGCATTCCTCAAATATCCGCATGACGTCCTTTTCCTGACCCATGCCTATCTCCGCCGCGAGCATTCCGCCGTCCCTGAGCTTCGCGCCCCACAGCGGTATCATTCTGCGGTAGTAGTCCAGACCGTCCTCGCCGCCGAAAAGCGCCGTTTCCGGCTCGTGCGCGACCTCCGTCTGGAGCTCCTGCATATCCTGCGCCGTGAGGTAGGGCGGATTCGTGACGATCAGATCCAGCGGCGGGAGCTTCCCTGCGGCGTCCTCTGAGAGCACGTCCACGCACAGCGCCTCGCACAGCCGCTGGACTCCGTTCAGCTCTATATTCCTGCGGAGGTAACCGAGCGCCTGCTCTGACAGCTCCAGCAGCTTCACCGGTACCCCGGCAAGCTTCGCCAGGGTTATCCCGATACAGCCGCTCCCGGCGCAGAGGTCGGCCGCAAGGAATCCCGCGCCTTTGCGCGCCCTTGCAAAGGAGACCGCCAGCTCTGCGATAGTTTCCGTGTCCTGCCGGGGGATAAGCACGCCCTCGCCGACATAAAACGGCAGCCCGTAGAACTCCCACTCGCCCAGAATGTACTGGAGCGGCTCCCCGGAAAGCCTCCGTGAGACGGCTTCAAGCGCCGCCCGCGCCTTATCCTCCGGGATATCCAGCGCCGGAAACAGCAGCATGTCGCTGCGCGTAACGCCGCAGAATTTCATCAGGAGCTGCTCCGCGTCAAACTGCGCGTTGTCAACGCCGCCGTCCTCAAGAGTGCGTATGCATGTTTTACGCAGGGAGCCGATATTCATGCCGCTCACCAGTTGTCGTCCTCGCCCTCTTTGGGCAGGCAGGGGGTCACAGCCGCGATAGCGACTTCTATCATGGAGTCGTCAGGCTCCTTGGTGGTTATCCTCTGCATCCAGAGACCCGGCGCGGAGAATATCCTGGTAAGTATGTTGTCGTAGCGCCCCGCAACGCGGATAAGCTCATACGCGAAGCCCACCACTATCGGCAGAAGTATCAGCTTGCAGACCGTTCTGAGCAGTATAGCCACGGTGTCGCTGCTGAGGTGCAGCCACTCCTTGAAAAGCTCCGGAGTTATCGGCACAACGCTGTACACCAGTATGCTCACCAGCAGCGTGATTATGATGAAGCTGGTGCCGCATCTCGGGTGGAATCTCGTCATCGGGCGCACATTATCAACCGTGAGTGGTCTGCCCGCCTCGTAGCAGGCAATGGTCTTGTGCTCCGCGCCGTGGTAGCGGTACATTCTGTGCATATCCTTGGTAAGCGAGGTCACCCACATGTACGCAACGAAAATGACTATCTTCATCACGCCTTCGAATACCGTCCTCCAGCCGGAGATATCAACCGACTTCACCATGACGAAGCTCCCCTCCGGAAGCCCCGGAAGCACCGCAGAAAGCGCGCTGTACGGCTCTGTCGGGAGCAGACCCTCGATCCATGTGAAAAGGTAGCTCGGCAGCAGCAGAAACAGGAACACCGCAAGCGCCGTGCCTATCACCATAGCTATCGCCATAATCGCGCCGGTGAGCTTGTCTCCGAGCTTGTCGTCAAGCCACTTCTCGAACTTTGAAGGCTCCTCGTCCTCCTCATCGTCCATCATGCCGCTCTTCTCCGCGGACTTCATCAGGCACTTGTAGCCCTCGCCCAGCTGCTGCACGAAATTCACGCTTCCGCGGATTATCGGGCACCTGTTGTACCATTTCTTGGGCTTGATGTCCCATTCCTCAACGTCTATCCCGCCGTCCTTGGTGCGGACAGCCATGGTGCCCTTGGAAACGCCCTTCATCATTACGCCCTCGATAAGCGCCTGACCTCCTATCGAGGTCTTTTTTCCGGTATTCTTACTGCCCATCCGGGTCGCTCCTTTCGTTCATCTGCTTCAGCGGCAGGGTTATCGTCACGGTGGTGCCCTTTCCGAGCACGCTGTCTATATCCAGCGTTCCGCCGTGCATGGAGATTATCTCGTCCGCGACTGCAAGCCCTATCCCGCTCCCGCGGCGGGTGCTGTTCGCCTTGTAGAACTTCGCCTTGACCTTGGGCAGGTCGGCCGCTGAAATGCCTATTCCCGTGTCGGCTACGGTTATCGTCAGCGTGGAGTTGTCATTTTCCACCGTGATATCCACAGTTCCGCCGGGGTCTGTGTATTTAATCGCATTGTCTATTACGTTTATGAACACCTGGCGCAGCCGGTTCTTGTCGCCGTATACCACGCACAGGAACTCCGGCTCGGCATAGCGTATCGTCTTGTTTTCCTTGCGCGCCTTGTCGGTGTAGATGAGCAGTGCGTCGTCCAGCTCCGCGATGATGTCGATATTCGCCATTTGCAGCGAGAACCGCCCGTTCTGTATCCTGGAGAAATCGAGCAGCTCCTCGACCATTGCCTCGAGCCGCCCTGTTTCGTGGGTGATGACGGTCATTCCCTTGCGGTAGGTCTCCTCGTCATAACCCGCCTCCAGCGTTTCGCTCCAGCCCTTTATGGCGGTGAGCGGCGTGCGGAGCTCATGCGATACCGAGGAGATGAAGTCGTTCTTTATCGTCTCGGAGTTCTCCAGCTCGTCCGCCATGTCGTTGAACACCCTGGAGAGTTCGCCTATCTCATCGTTGTTGCGGATAGCGATACGCTCGGAAAAGTCGCCCTTTGCGAGCTTCTTTGCAGTGACGCTTATCTGCATCAGCGGGACGCATATCGACTTTACGAAGTATATTCCGCTGAACACCACCAGCAGGATTATCCCCCCGCTCACCACCAGCGAGGCGAGCAGTATCGCGGAAAGCTGGCTGTCTATCAGCGTCATGGAGGCAACGTACCTCAGCGCATTATAGGAACTGCTCGGCTGGGCGATCATAACGGTGACCGCGATGATGTTCTCGCCGTTCTCATATCCGTGGAACACTCCCACGCCCTCCGGGGACTTCATTGCCGCGTCATAATCCGGCATGTTGTAGCTCTCGTCCGGGGAGAATCCGCTGCTGCTGAGCGTTACCTCGCCGCTGCGGTTTATGGACATCATCTCCATCTGTTCCTTCTTGTCGAAGCCCTCGATGAGCTCCCGCACCTCGGTGGAGTAGTTCACCGCCATGTCCTCGTACAGACGGGAAAGCACCGTTGCGGTGGCGTTCGCCTCGGACACGAGGTAGTTCTCCGCGGAGCCGTAGTAATACTGCCGCGTGAAGTAGTAAATGCAGACGTTCACGATGACCAGCAGCACGCCTACCACGCTGAGCGTGTTGAACATCCACCTGCCGGCAATGGAGCTGCGCAGCTTCATGTGCTGGGTCTTTCCGTCCATCAGCCGTTCCATTTATAGCCGAAGCCCCATATCGTCTGTATGTACTGCGGATTGGAGGGATCCTCCTCTATTTTCATGCGCAGCCTGCGGATATTCACGTCAACGACCTTATCGTCCCCGTAGTATGCCTCGCCCCAGATGTGGTGCAGGATAGTCTTTCGGTCAAGGGCGGTGCCGCGGTTCTTCAGCAGGTATTCCATGATGTGGTACTCCACCTGAGTCAGCTCGATGGCGGCGCCGTTTTTCAGCACCGTGCGGCTCTGGCAGTCCAGCGTGAACGGCCCGGAAACTATGTTCCGCACTGACTCCTGGCGGGTCTGGCTGACATTCACGCGGCGGTAAATTGCGTCCACCCGCGCCACCAGCTCGGACGGAGAGAACGGCTTTGTAACGTAGTCGTCCGCACCGATCATCAGGCAGTTGACCTTATCCATTTCCTGGCTTTTCGCGGAAAGCATGATTATGCCTATCTCGCTGCTCTGTTCCCTTATCCAGCGGCAGAGCGCGAAGCCGTCCATTCCCGGCATCATGATGTCGAGCAGGGCGACGTCGAAGTTACCTTTCTGCTCGGTGTAGACCTTCACGGCGTCCTCGCCGCAGGATACGTCCACCACGTCGTAGCCGCTCCTCACAAGATTTATCACAACGAAGTCGCGGATAGCGTCCTCGTCCTCGCAAACAAGTATTCTTTTCATATTACCTCTCTCACAGAATGGTCAGGCTGTTCTGGAGCTCGCTCTCGGTGAGGGCAAGGCTTCCGGTGAGGTAGCCCGCGCTCTCCTTTATGCAGATCACGCTCTCCTCGTTCTCGCCTATCATGCGGAAATCCTTGGAGTTCACCAGCGCCTCGGTGTCCTCCTTGTCAATGGTGCGTATGCGCAGCAGCTCGGTGCTTTCGTCCACCACAACGCCCTTTTCGGCGCTGTAAGATATGAAGATTATCTCGTTGTCCTGGGAATTGACCACCGCCGAAACTATTCCCTGCCAGCGGCTCGGGAACAGCAGCGCGAAATTGTACTTGCTGCTGTAATAGCTGTAATACTTTCTCCTGTAAACGTTGTATTCCACCTTGTACCACTCGACCGCGCACAGCTGCTCAGACTTCTGGAGCGTTTCATACCCCGGGAGCGGCATCATGGAGGGTATTTCCATGTACCCGTCTCCGTCGATGTCCATGCAGCGGATATCGGTCATATAGTCGTTGGTGAACCTGGAAATAAGGTTGTAGGACATTCCATCCGCGCCGGTGCGCCTGTTCGAGGGACTGGTTATCCTGCCGCCGGTGCAGTAAACAACGTCCGAGCCGTACTGCCCTCCGCCCTTGGAATAGTCCAGGAACAGCGCCGTCGTGCCCTCGTACAGCTCGCCCTTGGTCACGCTGATGTAATCCGCGCCGGCTCCGCTGAGCTGGGTCTCTCCGAGCTTCCGGAAGCCGTCGTCGGTGCGCGTGAACATCATTGCCGCCGCCGTCTGGGAAACCTTGTCCGGCGCCACGGTTATTAGCTCCTGCTCGCCGTCCGCGTTGAGGTCGATGACCTCCATGCAGGAATAGCTTGAGCTGTACAGCTCGGACATTATCCCGTCCGCGTAGGTAAGCACGCTTATCGTCTTTTCGGTCTGGTTGAGCATGGAGTAGCAGACGATCATCTCCGTGGAATCGCAGCTGCCCAGGCAGGCGAAGCTGATGCTGTCAACCTCGCTGCCAACGCAGGCAAGATCGTACACCGCCTCCCACTTTCCGTCCTGGTTCTTGTCCAGCACCTTCAGCCGGAGGGCGCTCTCGCCGGACTGCACCGACTGGTTCTCGTAGAACACCAGCGCCTCGTCCCCGGAATCGGAATCTATGTCCTGGAGCACGAACGCCGAGCGGTAATCGCCGCCCCGCGGGTATTTCAGCCGTATCGAGCTTCCGGAGCTGTTTATCAGCGCCTGATATATCTCGCTCTGCTCCTGCGTCAGCTTCGGCGCTGTGAGAAGATTCTCGACCGTTGCCCCGGAGCAGCCGGTCAGCGCCAGCGCCGCCACGACCGCCGCAGTTATGCGGAGCATTTTTCTATGACCTCTGACCGGAAACACCACCTATCTTCAGGAATTCTGTTCTGCTCAGTCCTGAGCGCCGTCGTTTTCTTCCGCCATTTCGGGCTCTGCCTGTTCCGCAGGCTCAGGAACTGCGTCAACGGCAGGCTCAGCTGCGGACTCCGTCTCTGCCGGCTTGTCGGAGGGCTTCATATAAAGCGCGACGAGCGCCATTACGATGAACACTCCCGCCGCCGTGAGCTGAACCGGGACCAGGCTCATGTAGTACGCATGGTCGCCGTGCGACATCTGGTAGAGCATTTCCGCCTGGGTCTTTGAGGTAACAATGCGGGAGGCCGTCTCCGCCGGTCCCATGAGGTAGGAAGCGAAAACCGCCAGGCTGCTGCCGAGTATCATCACCGCGGATACCGCTCCGGAAACCGCGAGCGCGCCGCGCGTGTGCTTTCCCTCGTTGCCCGAGAGGAGAGACGCGAGCTGCATGAAGAACACAGCCGCCGCTACCATGCACAGGCAGTTGATAAGGTGCTCCGGCACGGTGGTCACCGCCATATTGTCAAGGAACACGCCGATACCGCACAGCGTGTAGTACGCCGCTCCCGCGGTCAGCGAGAAGCCGAGCCCGGGTCTGAATTCCTTTTTGTACAGGATAACGAACGCAGATACCAGCATTATCCCGCCGAACAGGAAATTCACGATCATCATGAACGGCGAGGGCGAGATGTTGCTTTCCTCCGGAATTACCGCCTCGGCGTAGCCGGAATACAGCGCGCCCATGGCGGGCAGAAGAAGCCCGAAGCCTATGGCGCCGGCTCTGCCGTCAGTCACCCGGGAAACCTCCGTGGTGTAGAGCGCGGAGCCCTTTTTCCGGTCGCACACCGCCGCGGCGATCGAAGCTATGAGCGTGACTCCAACCGCCAGCCAGAAGCAGGCGTCCATGAAGAAGCCGTTATCACGCTTCAGGAATCCGGTAGTCATATCCGTGCCGGCGCATATCTGGGCAGTCCTTGCCGCAAAGGCGAGCGCCCACGCCGGGATAACGAGCCACAGCCCAAGTCTGCTGTTTTTATTCATATCTGTTATGCTCCTTGTTGAATACAAAACTGTAAGAGGTGTCCTTGATTTGCGGCAGTACCGCCCTGCGGACATATCTCATTTTATTTTATCACATATCAAAATATAATTCAAGCCCTTTTTTTGCCCCGAACGAGTTTTCACAAGAATTACACCCGGAAGGACTAAAAGGGACTGCCATTGCTGGCAGCCCCCTGCAAATATCACTTGCGAACGACCTTGTGGAATATCTTCTTGCCCTTGCGGATAATTACCTCCGGGTCAATGGTCACCTGCGCGTTAGCGTCCTCGATGACAACATCGTTCACGGCTACGCCCTTGCCTGCTACCAGCGTCCTTGCCTCGCGCTTGGAGCCGGCAAGCTTTGTTGCGGTCAGCAGGTCGAGAATGCCGATAGTGCCGTCCGGAAGCTCCAGCTCGGTGGTAGGCATATTCGCAGAGTTTCCGCCATTGCCGCCGAACAGCGCCTTTGCCGCCTCAAGAGCCTTGTTTGCTTTCTCCTCGCCGTGTACCAGCTTTGTGAGCTCGTACGCGAGTATCTCCTTAGCCTTGTTGAGCTGGCTTCCCTCCCAGCCGGACATTGCCTCGATCTCCTCGATAGGCAGGAACGTCAGCATTCTGATGCACTTCATTACATCGGCGTCCGCAACGTTTCTCCAGTACTGGAAGAACTCGAACGGAGACGTCTTCTCCGGGTCGAGCCATACGGCGCCCTTTTCGGTCTTGCCCATCTTCTTGCCCTCGGAGTTCAGCAGGAGGGTAATTGTCATCGCGTGCGCGTCCTTGCCGAGCTTCTTTCTGATGAGCTCGGTGCCGCCCAGCATATTAGCCCACTGGTCGTCGCCGCCGAACTGCATATTACAGCCGTACTTCTGGAACAGCATGTAGAAGTCGTAGCTCTGCATGATCATGTAGTTGAACTCCAGGAACGTCAGACCGCGCTCCCAGCGCTGCTTGTAGCACTCGAAGGACAGCATCTTGTTTACGCTGAAGCATGCGCCTACCTCGCGGAGAACGTCGATGTAGTTGAGGTTCATCAGCCAGTCGGCGTTGTTGACCATGATAGCCTTGCCGTCCGAGAAGTCGATGAAGCGGCTCATCTGCTTCTTGAAGCAGTCGATGTTGTGCTGAATGGTCTCCGGGGTGAGCATCTTTCTCATGTCCGACTTACCGGAAGGGTCGCCGATCATTCCGGTTCCGCCGCCGAGGAGCGCGATAGGCTTGTTTCCCGCCATCTGGAGGCGCTTCATCAGGCACAGTGCCATGAAGTGTCCGACATGCAGTGAATCCGCGGTCGGGTCGAATCCGATGTAGAAGGTCGCCTTGCCCTCGTTTATCATCTTCTTGATCTCTTCCTCGTTGGTCACCTGCGCGATGAGTCCGCGTGCTACTAATTCGTCATAAAGCGTCATTGTTTTTCTCCTTGTTATGTTAATTAAATTTTTTTCAACTTTTAACTGTGCATTATCCGGGAAAACTCCCATAAGCAATGGAAACTCCTTTGATTTCCATTTGTATCACCCCTCTCGCCGCGCATACGGCTGATCCTTTATTTCAAGCCACCTGTTCAGCAGCTCAATGCCGACAGTCCCGTGGCTGAGAAGCTCCAGCGCCTTGTTTTCACCGAACCACCCGGCGGATTTTACCTCGCTCTCGCTCAGCCGGAATTCCCCGTGCTCCACACGGCAGGCGTAGCCAAGCATGAGATTGTCGTGCTTCGGGTAGTACCAGCTGCCGACATAGCGGAGCTCCTGAACCTCCAGCCCGGTCTCCTCGCGCACCTCGCGGAGCGCGGTCTGCTCGGCGGTTTCGCCGGCGTGGATGAATCCCGCCACGCAGACGTGATTCCTGGTCGCGTAGGTCTGCTGTATCAGCGCGTAATTCCCCGCCCCGTCATGAAGCAGGCAGATAACGCACGGATATGAGAACGAGAACCACGGCCGCCCGCACCTTTCGCAGAACGGTACCTCGCCCTCGTCGCCTATCTCTTTCCCGGAAAGCTCCCCGCCGCACTGCGGACAGAATCTGAACTGCATATCATCACCTCACTGGTAGTTTTCCAACTCAGACCGGAAGTATTCCGGCGGCTGCCCTGTCTAGGTCATTTCCGCAGCGCTGCCTTTCAAAATCGAACACAAAAGTCCTGGAGGCTATCATTCTGCGGGTCTGCTCCTCCTCGCGGAGCGCCTCTTCCTTTCTGCCGAGGGCATTCAGAATATACACGCGTATAACGTGGAACTCAGGCAGCAGGTTGTCAATATCCGCAGGGAGCTTACCGCCAAGGAACCCGTCAAGCTGCTCCAGCGCCCTCTCAAAGCGTCCCGCAAAGCAGTCCGCGTATATCATCGTGAGCATCAGCAGCGGAATGCGGCAGGTGTCCTGACCTCCCGCGCGGCACTTGTCTATAAGCGCGGAATTTGAACTCCATATATTGTCCGTAAGGTCACGGCGCTCCATTTTTATGGCGCAGAGCTCCAGCTGATAGAACCGTCCCACGCGGTTTATCACGTCCTTTTCGGGTATCTCCATGCCGCAGAGCAGCTTCCGTGCTTCCTCAGTCCTGTCCATTCCGTGGAGCAGACCTGTATACTGAAGCGTGGTCTTGTAGTTCATCGGTCTGCCCTTCTGGATTTTGAGGAACTGCTCCAGGGTTTCCGCACAGTACCCGCAGGAGTTAAGGGTCCTGAGATAGGGATAAGACCTTATCTCCAGGACAGCCGCCGCTATAATCACAACTACCACCGGGACGAACAGCATGACAATATTGAAGATAATGGAGCTGTCGAATCCGTACTTTGCCAGAGAGATGACAATGGACGCCGTGAAGTAGATATAAGATACCGTCATAAATACCCGTGTGAGCCTGAAAGCCCCGGCAAGAAGCGTCCTGTAATACCTGAGTGCAAATTTCATACAACGCCTCCAAAACAATCGCCCTCCATGAGCCGAAGCTCACAGAGGGCGAATCATCGCGGTACCACCTCAGTTTGCGGGAAGCTCCCGCCTCGAAAGCTGTAACGGGCATACCCGTGCGGAGCTACCCACGCATACGCGCTTCGCACCGCCGCTCAGGGAGGTAATTCATCACACGGGCTCCTGCCGCTTCACACCGAACAGCGGCTCTCTGAAAGGAGTTACCGGGACTACTGGATTCCCGTCAACGCTTTGAAATATTATCTGAACCAGATCACAGCTGATCTGCGATATCAAGAACCAGTTTCTCGCCGGTTGCCCTTTGATGTGCGGCGTCCTGCCGCACCCTGGGGCAACTGTGCGGACATCATGTCCGCACTCGCTCAGCAGGTGCTTTTACCGGAACACGGATTTCTTCATCACAGCTGATCTGCGATCTCAAGAACCAGCTTTTCGCTCTTCTCCCAGCCGAGGCAGGGGTCGGTTATGGACTTGCCGTAAACGCCGTCTCCGACCTTCTGTGCGCCGTCCTCTATGTAGCTCTCGATCATCAGACCCTTTACCATGCTGCGTATCTCCGGGGAGTGGCGCATGGAGTGGAGTATCTCGTTTGCAATGCGTATCTGCTCGAGGTACTTCTTGCCGCTGTTGGAGTGGTTCGTGTCCACTATGCACGCCATATTCTTGAGGTTCTTCTCCTGGTACATGTCGTACAGCAGCTTTAAGTCCTCATAGTGGTAGTTCGGGATAGTCTGGTCGTGCTTGTTCTGAGCTCCGCGGAGGATAGCGTGCGCCAGCGGGTTGCCGTCGGTATTGACCTCCCAGCCGCGGTAGATGAACGTGTGGCTGCTCTGCGCCGCACGAATGGAATTCAGCATTATCGAGATAGTGCCGCTGGTAGGATTCTTCATACCGCAGGGGCACTCCATTCCGCTGGCTGTGAGACGGTGTTCCTGATCCTCAACGGAACGCGCGCCTACTGCGACATAGCTGAGTATATCGGACAGATAGCGGTAATTCTCGGGGTAAAGCATCTCGTCAGCGCAGACAAGACCGGTCTCCTCGATAGCGCGGGTGTGGAGCTTGCGCACGTGGATGAGCCCCTCCAGCATATCCTCGCCCTTGGTGGGGTCAGGCTGGTGGATCATGCCCTTGTAGCCCTCGCCGGTGGTTCTCGGCTTGTTGGTGTATATTCTCGGAATAATGATTATCTTGTCCTTTACCTGCTCCTGGAGCCTGGAAAGGCGGCAGGTGTATTCCATTACGGAATCCTCGTTATCCGCAGAGCACGGCCCGATGATCAGCAGGAACTTATCGGACTTCCCGGTGAACACGTCCGCTATCTTAGCGTCACGCTCTGTCTTTATCGCCTTTATCTTGTCGCTCAGCGGATAAAGCTCCTTTATCTCCTTGGGAACCGGGAGCTTTCTGCGGAAATTCATTGACATTCTTTATATTTCTCCTTTTTTTGCAGTAAATCTAGTGCTATTATATCACCATCTCCGCGAAATGTCAAGGGGTGGCCGCCGGTCAGAACCCCCAGTCCGCCTGGGTCAGGAAATTCTTGTAATAGGTCACCGTGGAGGCTGTCGCGGCGTGGAACGCGTTATTCGCGAAAAGCACATCGGTCACGCCGTTTTCTTTCAGGAAATCCACCGCGTTGTGCGTGAAATACCGCATATCTATGACGTATATCTCGTCAAAGGAGCCCATGAGGTACCCCGGCAGGGCGTTTCCGTAGCTGTCCTTGAAAATGGCGAGCTTACGCCCGGTGCCGGCATTCGTGGACACATTGACCACCTTGGCGTCTCCGCCCATGAACGTGCAGTACGCCATGCCGTTCCCATCGCCGAACTTCACGAAGAAATCCGCGCTGTACGGCTGATTCGCGCCGGTTATCCTTCCGTCCGTCAGGATATAGTCGTAATAGGTGGTCGTGTAGTCAACGTATGTCGGGACGTAGTACACGAAGTCCTCCGGGTTGTTCTTCAGCACCGCGTCCCCGGAGTAGCCGTACATCGTGCCAACGTAATCGTGGACCACGCGCCGCTCGTACTTCGAGATGTCCTCGAACGGGACTCCCGCCGCCTGCGCGAACGCCTGCGCCGCATAATACGCCCCCAGCGGAGCCCAGTGGTGGTCGGTGCGCAGGTAGATGTCTTCCCTGGTGTGCGCCTGGAGAGACGTGTAGGCGTCCACGCCGACCGCGCCTTTGAGGTTCTCGTAGATATGCTCTATATTGTCCTTCTGGCTGCCGCAGTAGGCGCGGACAGCCTCCGGGCTGTAAAATTCGCAGGAGGTCGGGATTACCATGGCGTAAACGTTCACGTCCGGCAGAGCCTGCTTGTATTCGTTCACCACTTCCGCGTAGCGCTCCCCTACCGAGTAGCTTCCGCCGTACAGCATGAGCGCCCTGGTGCCTACCACGGCTATGCCGTTGTTGGTTATCGTCACCGAATCGTCCGGATTTATGTCCTCGTCCGGGTCGAAAATATCCGGCGCGGAAGTGGTCTGCGCCGTTGTCTGCGCTGGCCTGCTCTCGGGAGCTTCGGAGGTCTTCGCGGTCTCCTCCGGCGCGGAGCTGTTATCCGGCTTTTCGTCCTGCTCCGGCGCGGAGGTCTGCGGCTTGCTTTCCTCCGGAGCGCTGGTCTGTACGGAGCCCACATTGTGCAGGCGTATGCCGTCCTGGCGGAAGCCTTTCAGCTCCCGGAGCTGGGTGGACATATCCGTCAGCTCGTCCCGGAACGGCACGGTGTCGCTGAACCACTCGGAAACTCCCGCGGTGAACTCCCCGATGAAATAGCTGTCCGCGGAAAGCTCCGGGAACTTTTTCAGCTCGCGCTTTTCGGTTATGCTTTCCGTGCTCCGCGGGAACACCAGCAGTCCCATGCCTATGCACTCGAACGCCAGCAGAGTGGTCACAAGATATATCATGTTGGACGCGCGGCGGCGCTTCGGAGTTTTCGGCTCCCTGTACTTTTTCTTTTCAGGCTTCATTTCTTACCTCAGAATCTCAGATAGAGGAACGGATTCGTGGTGCTCCCTATCAGCAGCAGCGTGCTGACTATCAGCAGCGCCGCGGCGCTCACGGTCTTTCCGGCGGTCAGCAGGACCTCCGCGCCGGCGCCGGGCTTCTCCGCCGCCCTGTCGTAGTACATACGGATAAGGCTTCCCATCGGGAGACAGCATATCGCAGCCGCAATGAGCAGCCACAGGTTTCCAGTGAGCTGGTTCTGCGCCACGAGATCCCATGCGCCGGCGGAGCCGTTCCCGAACAGAATGCCGATGAACTCCCCCAGCCTGCCGAAATCAGTGAAGTAGAACAGCGCCCAGCCGAATACTATGACGAACAGGCTGTATATATGCAGTATTACTTTCGGTATTTTCTTCTGTACTTTTATTATAGTGTATTTTTCGATGAGGATTATCACGCCGAAATACAGCCCCCAGAGCACGAAATTCCAGCTTGCGCCGTGCCACAGTCCGGTCAGGAACCACACCACCAGTATATTGAGCGGCTGGTGCCTGCGGTTTCCGCCCATGGGAATGTATACGTAGTCCCGGAAGAAGCTGCCGAGGGAGATGTGCCAGCGCCGCCAGAATTCGGTTATGGTCAGCGAGATGTACGGCGCGCGGAAGTTCTCGTCAAAGTGGAACCCGAAGCAGCGCCCCATGCCGATAGCCATGTCGGAATAGCCCGAGAAATCAAAGTATATCTGGAACGTATAGGCTATGAGCCCGAGCCAGGCGCCTCCCGCCGAAATGGACGAGAGATCCCCGTCAAGGAACGCCGAGGACAGCTCCCCGAGCTGATTCGCCAGAATGACCTTTTTTCCGAGCCCTATGAGGAACCGGAAGGAGCCCTCCGCGAGGTCGTCAAAGGAAATGCTGCGGCGGTTTATTTCCGCGGAAATAGTGGAATATCGCACGATAGGCCCCGCGATCAGCTGCGGGAACATCGAAATATACAGAAGCAGCGCGGGAAAGCTCCGCTGCGCGCGGACCTCCCCGCGGTAGACGTCCACGATGTAGGATATCGCCTGGAACGTGAAGAAGCTTATCCCGATAGGCAGGGCTATTCCGGGCTTCGGGACGCTGAGCCCGAAGAGATCCAGCGTACCCGCAAGGAAATCCGCGTACTTGAACACCGCTATCATGCCGATGTTGAGTATCAGCCCGATAACGAGCGCGGGCTTTGATTTTCTCTTTCCGCGGTCTATGCAGAGCCCCACGGCGTAGTTCATCAGGACGCTCTCCACCATGAGCGCCACATATACCGGCTCCCCCCAGGCGTAGAATATCAGCGAGAAGACCGTCAGCACTGCGTTGGAATACGGGCAGCAGTTCGTTATCCGGAACCTCGAGCGCCCCTCCGCGTAAGCCAGCCGCGCGCTGTCCGCACATCTGCCGAGGGCGTAGCAGAGCGCCGCGGCAGGCAGGAATATATACAAAAAGAATAAATCTGAAAAGACCATACGGCACCCCGTTTTCCTGTGGTTTTACAGCCAGATATACAACTTTATTATAACACTGTGGTAAATAATTGTCAATACATGCCGGATCTTTTGAAAAAAATCTGCGGCAGCTCTTGAAAATAATTCTGACTTGTGATATAATACTTCTGTGTATATCTGGTTAATAAGAGAGGCGGCGACAATATGAAAAAAAGAAAGCTGATCGGATTTATTACCTCAAATCCGGAATCCGCGCACTGCCGCAGGATCCTGAAAGGAATGTTCGAGCGGTGCAGGCTGTACGACTACGATATAGCGGTGTTTGCGTCCATGGTGACAGCGTGCAGCTTCTACAAGGATTATCTCAGCGGAGAAGAAAATATATACGAGCTTATAAATTTCGATATCCTTGACGGAGTTATCGTTGACCCGCTCCTGCTGCGCGAGGGAAACGCCCCGGACGCGCTTGAAAAGCGCATACTCCACAAGCTGGAAAACGAATGCAGCAAGCCGGTCATCGCGCTGGTGGAGCCATTCGGAAACTACCCGGTCGTGAATCTCAGCCAGTCGGACGATTTCTTCGGGATAACGCGCCACGCCATAGGTCACGGCTGCACCGACATAATGTTCCTCAGCGGACCGAAAGGGCACGCCATAGCGGAGGACAGGCTCAGCGGATTCCGCAGGGCAATGAATTCCTCCGGGCTCCCGGTGACGGAGGACAGCATATATTACGGCGATTTCTGGTACCCGGGCGGGGCGGCGCTCGCCGACGAATTCCTCTCCGGCAGGAGGAAGCTCCCGCAGGCGGTGGTGTGCGCCAGCGACCACATGGCGATAGGTCTTGTGAACCGCCTCGCAGAGGGCGGCGTGAAAATACCAGAGCAGGTCATGATAACCGGCTATGACGCTACTCAGGAGGCGCAGATAAATCCCATTCCCGTGACAACGTTCGATTCCAACGACGAATACATCGCCATGGAGGCAGTGAACGTCCTGCGCTCGCTAATGGAGCCCGACGCCGAAATACTCCCCTACGCCGTGAAGCAGGCGCGCATACATACCGGGCTCACCTGCCCGTGCAGAATGGAGATAGGCAGCTTTATCGGGAGATTCCGGGATTCGCTGTACTACCTGAACCGGGATTACGGCTCCAACGGGCTCATCGGCAGCATGGATATCGGCGCGCTTCTCGAGGGCTATGTGAGCGAGCGCCTTTCCGGAAGCCGCTCCCTGGATGAGTGCTTCCTTGCGGTGTACAACTCGACCTACTACGTCCGCCCGTTCATGAAGTACTGGCTGTGCCTCTATCCGGACTGGCTCACGCATGAGGAGCTGTACCACGGCTACCCGCAGGAAATGAGCATAGTGGTATTCACCACGCCGGAGGAAAACACCGGCTTCTACAAGCCCTGCGAGGAGGTACGCTTCGACCGGCGGGAGCTTATCCCGGGTATCGGCAGCGACGACGAGGCGTCAGTATATTATTTCTCGTCAGTGCATTTTAACGACCGTCCGTACGGATATTCCGTGATACAGTGCAGCTTCGACTGCAATGTGATAAGCCTTGTATACCGCAACTGGCTGCGAAATATCAACAACGCCCTCGAAATGATGAGGATACAGCACAGCCTGCTGAATATGTCCATGTACGACAAGATGACCGGCGCGCTCAACCGCCGCGGAATGGAGGAGCTCACCTCCGGAATGCTTTCCGCGGCAAAGCCCGGGGAGTTCCTTGCCGTAACTGTCGTGGATATGGACAGGCTTAAGCACATCAACGATATCTACGGCCATGTAGAGGGAGACGCGGCGATTACCGCGCTTGCAGGCGCTCTGAGGGAGGCTCTGCTCCCCGGGGAGATATGCGTGCGTGCCGGCGGCGATGAATTCTACCTGATAGGCGTGGGAAAATACACGGAGGAGCAGCTCTGCGGCCGCGCCGAAACGCTCCGGAAACTGCTGGAGGAGAAAAGCTCCCTGCTTGCAAGACCCTACTCCGTATCAGCGAGCATGGGCTCCTCGCTCCGCCCCGCGGAGAATGCCCGGCTGGATTCCGCGATAACCGCCGCAGACCGCGCAATGTATGAAGAAAAGGTGCGCCGCCACATGGAGCGCACCACATAATAAAAAGGGAGAGCCGGAGCTCTCCCTTCAGTCTGTTGAAAAAGTACCTTCTGCCCGCGAAGCGGGCATTTGAAATCCATTTTTTGCCCCAGCTCTGCCGGGGCAAAAAATACTTCTATCCGCACAAGCGTGCGAATTGTCGGCAAAGCCGACAATGAGTGCGCGCCGGGCGGATGTTCGGCGGAAAAGCCCCTTTAGGGGATTTTTCGACGGTCTAAAGGGAGAGCCGGAGCTCTCCCTTTTTGTTATGTTCCCATTACTGGATAAGGTCGCCGTAAACCACGCCCAGACCCAGAGTGCTCATGTAAACTCTGCCGTAAACGTTCCAGTCGCCGTAAACGAACTTTCCGTTGCCGGTGCCGCCGAACTGGAGGTTATCGTCATTTATGCGCTTCCAGGTAGCGCCCTCGTCCTCGGACCAGTAAAGTCCCACGGGGTCTTCTGATGTGGGCTGTCCCCAGATGTAGATAGCTTCGGGGTCGCCATCGTTCTTTCCTCTGCCGAGGCCTACCATCTGGCAGTTGGAAACCGTGTCTATATGCTTAAAGGTCTGCCCGTGATCCTCGGAGACCTGGAGACCCATTGCGCAGAAGTATATCTTGCCCTCAACGCCTGCAACTACCGCCGGACGAGTGGAATTGAACACCGTCAGGTCGTTGTTCGCCGTAAAGGTCTTTCCGCGGTCGCTGCTGTAATAGAACGCGCTTCCGCTGGAGGCGTACACATACTCGGGATTTACCGGGTCGGCGATTATGCGCTTGCAGCTCAGTCCGCCCTCGCACTTTTCCCAGGTCTCGCCCCTGTCGTCGGTTCGGAAGATGAACGCGCCGTTGTCCGGAGCCCAGTAGAATGTCTTACCGTCCGCGGATACCGCAACGGAGCCGCCATGCGCAGCGCCGGTGTCCAGCGGGGATTTCTTGACGTTGTTCCATGTCGCGCCGCCGTCCTCGGTGTACCAGAAGTCGTTGCCGCTGGTGGAGTTCGCAGCCTTTACCCATACGTCAGTGCTTCCCATTGCAACGCCGAGTCCGGTCATGGAGCCCGCCGTGCTGTTGTGCATGGTTCCGTATTCAGCGGCGTCGTCCTGCGCGAAGCCGTCGTAGTCGCCAACAACGGTGACGAGCTTTCCGCCGGGAATGCTGACCAGCTCATAGGGAACAGTCTCCTCGACGCCCTTGCCGAAGAAGTGGAACTCCGGCTTCTCGTCCCAGATGTTGTCGGAAGCGAAGATACCGTTTCCGGAAACCACCATTACCCTGTCGGTGTTGTTCGGGTCGATGGCCATGGAGCTGCACCAGTGCATTGCGGAGCCCGCATGCCATGCAACGCCGCCGTCCGTCATCGTCATCACATCGTTGAGGTACTTCCAGGTCTTGCCGCCGTCCGTGGTAACGTAGAATTCATCGCCGAATGCGCCGGTGGGCTGCTCGCTGTACACGTTCTCGGTGCAGGCAGCCATTCTGTTCGGGTCGTTCGGGTCGATGACCACATCGCCGAAGCTGCGCTTCTCCGGGGAGATATCCTCCATGGAGTCGTCCGCGATAGTCAGCGCGCGTATGCTGCCGGAGCCGCGGTTGCTGTTCCACGGACCCTCCGCGTCAGCGTAGGTGATGATTATTTTTCCGGCGCCGTTGTACTTCATGCGCTGTACCATAAGCCCCTTGGGCGCGGACTCAACGGGAGCCCATGTGCTTCCTGCGTCAGTGGACTTGTAGATGTTGTAGTCGCCCTTGCGGGAGATTGCCGCGTAAATCGTGGAGCAGCTGTTGTCGTCGCCGGAATCCGGGTCGATGATTATGCTGCAAATACCGTTGATGTTGCTTGTTGTGGTGTCGGTCCCGAGGTCGAGCTGCGTAAAGGTCAGACCGCCGTCCGTGGACTTTATCAGACCTCCTGTGCTCATGCCGCCGGCGTAAACGATGTCGCTGTTCTTGGGGTCTACTGCGAGCCTCTCGCCGTTGCCGCGTCCCATGCCGTTGCCGTCTACTTTTATGGTATCGGTGAGCTCCGTGCGGGTGAAGGTGCTGCCGTAGTCGTTCGAGATGAAAAGGGCAGTCCTGCCGCCGCTGAGATAGCTCGTTCCGGCAAGAAGGTACAGCCTGTTCGGGTCGCTTGCACCGAACGCAAGTCCGGCGATGCCGAGGAAGCCCTGGTCGTCCTCGCTGATCCCGTAGGACAGGGACTCCCACTTTTCGAGCTCCTTATTGTAGCGGTAAGCGCCGCCGACGTCTGTTCTCGCGTAGTACAGCCCGTCCTGGCTTGTGGTGAACACGCCGCTGACGAATCCGCCGCCGCCCATTGCAACCTGATTGAACTCCCAGCCGTTCACGGACACGTTAGCCGCTGCGGGCTCGCCCGAAACCGTGGTATCGCCGCCAACATCGGGCGTGCTCTCGGAGCTGCCGCTGACTGAATTGTTCCCGGAGCAGCCGGAAAGCCCCACGGCGGTCGCCGCCGCGAGAAGTATGCTTAAAATTCTCTTGTGCTTCATAGATTTCTCCATTCTCCTGTTTTTGCCGTCCATATTCTATGTAATGGATTACACGAACATATTATACAACATCTTTTCATAAATTGCAATACCTTTTTCCGAATTACACAATACAGCGGGTATATAATGACGTGATTATTATAGGTTCTGGGAAAATCCTGCAAGCGCCTGTTCCTCCCGGCAGAGCTCCGCGATACTGGCGGCGCAGGCGAAACGCTCCCGCGGAATGCGCGTCGGCTGGAGCGTGCAGCCCATGTCCTCAAGGGCGTTCAGCAGCTCGATGAACGCAAGGGAATCCAGCAGACCGCTCTCCAGCAGCTCAGTTTCCGGGAGGATCGGGCGGTCGTGCTCGCAGAATTCATTGAGAAATCCGCATACGGCCTCAGGGGTCAGCTCAGTACTCATAGGGCATGCTCCTTTCCAGTTTTCCGTTGGCGCTGAGCGGGAGATCCTCGGTTATCTCGACGCGCCCGGGTATCATGTATTCCGGCACCAGCTCCGCCAGCCCGCCGCGGATATCCTGCGCGGTAACGGAGCCATCCGTGACCACCTTGGCGTACAGCCCGGAGCGGCTCCCCCGGGCGGTGACGAGCACCGCAGCCAGCAGCACTCCCGGGAGCTTCATCAGGTTGTTCTCGATATCCTCCGGCTCCACGCGGAAGCCCATGAGCTTTGCCTGGCGGTCGAGCCTGCCGGTGAAATACAGCCTGCCCTCACGGACAGTCCCGCCGTCTCCGGTGAAGAACAGGCGCTCCCCGCCGCTCATGCGGAATCCGCCCTGAGCCGCGCCGCAGTACCGCGCAACGCTCCCGCCGGAAATGACTATCTCGCCCCGGTCGGAAATACGGAGGGCGCCTGCGGTGTGCGCCATGTCCCCTATCGGGAGGGCTCCCGTCATATCCGGGGTTATCTCGCTGGCGCTGACCGCACAGCACGCCTCGGACGGACCGTAGGCGTTGAGTATCCTGACTCCCGGGAATCTGCGGAAAAGCCGGGCGGCGGTGACCTGCTTCAGCACCTCTCCGCAGAAGAATATCACCTTCAGCTCCGGCAGGAGCTCCGCGCCGAACCCGCTGTCGCAGAGGCACAGCTCCGCAAAGCCCGGCGTGAGCACCGCGAGTTCCGCGCGGCTGTCCTTCATGCAGGAGAATATCCCCGCCATGTCGCCGAACGACGCGCGCGGGAGCTGTATGAGCTCCGCGCCGCTCTCAAGAGAATAGTACACCGCGGCAACGGAAAGGTCGAACGACAGCAGAGCCTGATTCAGCACGCGGCGGGGCTTTATCTCCGCTATCGCCGGTATCTCCCGGAACCAGCCCAGAAAACTGCCCGTATTCCCGCGGCTGACCTCTATCCCCTTGGGTTCTCCGGTGCTCCCGGAGGTGAAAATGCAGTAGGCGGGCGCGGAGTCATTTTCCGGCGGCGGCGCGAACTCCGCTTTCTGCCGGACTATCTCCCGCAGGTCGGCGAAGCCCGCAAGCTCCGGAAATTCCGCGCTGTCGTAAAGCACGATGTCCGCCCCGGAAAGCACCTGGCTCCGGCGCTTCTCCGGGAGCGCCGCGTCCGCCGGGACATAGCAGACCTGCGCCATGAGGCAGGCTCTCACCGCCGCATACGTCAGCGGCGAGCAACCGCAGACTATGCCGGCTTTCTTGGCTCCCTGCCGCGCAAGGAACGCGGCTATGCTCTCTGAATAAATGCGGAGCTCCTCCTGCGTGAGCTCTCCTAATGGACTTCTGTAAGCGTTCATGTCAGTTTCCTCAGCCCCGGTGTCATTATCTGTTCCTCCGGGATAAGCGAATAGTCGTACATCACCTTTGAATGATTGTCGAGAACCAGCTCCCGCCGGAGCACCCGGCGCTCCCGGTCGAGGGTCAGGCGGTATACCTGGCTTATCCGGAAGAACTCGCCGTCCTCCTCGACATAGCCCTGATTCTCCTCGGTTATCCTGTATATGTATGGGAACGGCTCCGGCGCGCGGAGCTCCCCGCACAGGTCGGATTCCGTCACCCAGACCAGTAACTGCACCGGTCTGTCGGTGGTGTTTTTGAAGCGGTAGTCCACGTTTTTATAGAACACGCTGGTACCCGTCCCGAACGGCACCCTCCTGCCGGAATCCGGGAAAAGCGCGTCCGAGTGGTGCACCAGCTCCGTCACGGTGAGCGGGCTGTTCAGCACCAGCCAGTGAATGAGGTTCGCGAGCTGGCAGAGCCCTCCGCCGACGCCGCGCTCAAGCCTGCCGTGGCTTATCACCAGTCCCTCGAGGTAGCCGTGCTTTTCGTCCGGCTCTCCCACCAGCCTCCAGAATGAGAACACCTCGCCGGGCTTTATGACTATGCCGTTTATTTTCGCGCAGGCGATACGCAGGTTAGTCGCCTTGTTACGCTGGAGCTCCATGTCCACGCCCTCCAGCTTACGCATTATCCGGGAGCTGTGGCTCTTTACCACCGCCGGAAGCGGTACTGTGTTGAACTCCCGGGCGAATCTCTCGCGGCTCACGGAATCGCGGATATCCCGCAGGAAATACTCCTTCCGGAGCGATATTTTGTAGCACAGAGGGGATATCTCGCAGAAAAGCTTTCGTTTCTTCATAGGACCACTTCCTTTTTCTATAATTACCATTCTGATTAGATTATAGCATAAATATATTAAAATGCAATTACAGTCTGATTACAATATGGTTACAATATGGTAACAGACATTCAGGTGCCATTCTGTGCGCAAAAACACGCCTGTTCATGTTCCGGCTTTACATTACACAAAAATGATTTTTCATTACATGAAAAGTCACAAACAATAGGTGCGATGCTATAATAAATCATGTGATTCAACCAACCAGTCTCCTGACTTTTCGTATAACCGAAACCCCCGGATAAACGTCCGGGGGTTTCGGTTTTTTATGGGCTTGACATACGCGGGCGCAGATGTTAAAATGTTGATAGAGGTGATGATATGTACAGTGCAGTTTATCCTGTTCTGGCGGCGCAGACGCGGCTTCCGTTCTACCTTTCGGGGATCGGGATATCCGACCCGGAATACCACGTCTGCCGGGAAAAGGGGCTGGTCTCCTTTCAGGTGCTCTACACACGGCGCGGTAGCGGCATACTCCGGGTAGGTCAGCGGGAATTTCCGCAGGAGCCCGGCAGTATTTTCTTCCTCGCGCCGGGAGTCCCGCACGAGTACTTCCCCGCCGCTGGCGAATGGGAGACCGCCTGGGCGGTGTTCCGCGGAGCTCAGCTCCCGGAGATCATGCGCTCCCTCGGCTTCGGGAGCTGGCACGAAAAAAGCGGCGCGGAGCTCTCCGGCTGCGAGCGGATATTCAGCCAGCTCATGTCCGCGGTGAACGACCCGGTATCCGGCGGCGAGCGTTGCTCCATGCTGGTGTACGAATATATCCTCGAGGCGCGCTCCCTGCTGGTCGCGGGAGCCGCCCGCGGAGGGCGCGGCGCTTCCCCGGCGGACGCCGCGATAGAGTACATGGACAGGGAATTCAGCCGGGACATCACGCTGGAGGAGCTGGCGGGGCTCTCCGGGATAACGCTCCAGCACTTCTGCCGGGTGTTCCGTGCGCAGACCGGAATGCGCCCCATGGAGTACCTCGCTCGCCGCCGGATAGCCGAGGCGAAGCGGCTCCTGCTCACAACGGAGCACAGCGTTTCCGAGATCGCGGAGATGACCGGTTACAGCACGCCTACCTACTTTGGCGTGGTCTTCCGGCGGTGCGAGGGGATATCTCCGTCAGAGTACCGCATGAGCAAAGCGGTCTGATATTCATATTTTAAGAGCGCCGCAAATATTTGAGATTGAAATTCCGGTTTCTTTGCGCTATACTGTAATCATCAACAGCACGGCGAAAGGAGCCTTACATGAAACTCAGAAAGATAGCGGCGGCTGCGGTATGCGCGGCTGCGGCGGCAAATTCAGTGATACTCCCCGCGTCAGCGGAAGAAACGGAGATACCCATGAACAGCATAACCATTGACGGAAACAACGCGAACACGCTTGAAAATATGCTCTACCGCGGCGTAGGCATGGTGAGCGGCAACAATTCCTCGCGGCTCCTGCTGGACTACAAGTCGGAGAATCCAGAAAAGTACTGGGAGATAATGAACTGGATATTCGGAAAGCAGGGTCTTGAAGCAGCTCATCTCAAGCTCGAAATGGGCAGCGACATCAACTCCTCCTCTGGCACGGAGCCCTCCGTGAAGCGCACCGAGGACGAGCCTGCGGACGTCACCCGCGGCGCGGGATATCAGCTCGCGGCGGACGCGATGACGATAAATCCCGACCTCACGCTGGATATGCTCTGGTGGAGCGAGCCGCTCTGGGTCAGCAGTTCCGATGACGTTTACGCGGCGCGCTACAAGTGGTACAAGGAGACCCTGGACGCCGCATACGCGGAATACGGGCTGAAATTCCAGTATGTTTCCGCAACGCAGAACGAGCGCGGCAGGGACAACGAATGGGTGAAGTACCTCTCCCAGCACCTGAAATCCGAGACGGACGCGCCCTACGACTACTCAAAGATACAGATAGTCGCCGGCGAGGAGGTCTGCACATGGCAGGCGGCGGCGGAAGTCCTCAAGGGTCTGCTGAACGGCGATCCCACGCTGTCGGACAACATCGACGTCCTCGGAAGCCACTACACCAGCAGCTCCACCGAGAACGCGCAGACCCTCGCCAGGGAATACGGCAAGGAGCTGTGGTTCAGCGAGGGAAGCTCCCCCATGGCGTACTCCGAGGGCGCGTGGCGCTTTGACGAGGGGAATTCCGGGCTCACCGGGATAAACGGCGCGCTGGACATCGCCAACCGCTACATCTCCATGTACCCCCAGGGCGGAATGACCCTCTGCCAGTTCCAGCCGGTAGTCGCGGCGTACTACGACGGCGTGTGCTACTGCCAGAAGCAGTTCATCAACGCGTGCGACCCCTGGAGCGGCTACTACACTCTGGACAGCGGATTCTACACCATGCTCCAGTTCACGCAGTTCATGGACAAGGGCTGGAGCTTCGTTGACGGAGCCTGCTATGCGGACGGAGTCCCCGGCGGAGACGGCCACGCGATAGTTGACGCAAAGTACAGCTACATGACGGTGTGCAGTCCGGATAAGTCCGACTACACCACGGTAGTCACCAACACCACCGCCGAGCCGATAACCTACGATTTCACCGTGCAGAACCTGGACGGCGCGGGAAAGCCCGTGTTCCTGTGGGAGACCCGCGGTCCTGACGGCGGAGCCTACAACGAGAACTATTTCAGGAACATCGGAAAAGTGGAAGCGGCTGAGAACGACGGAAGCTACACCTATTCCGTGACCGTCAAGCCATATTCCATACTGACCGTTTCCACGATAGACCTCACTCCGGCTGATTATCCGCAGGCGGACGAAAGCGAGCGCACAATTCTGGAGCTCCCGTACACTGACGATTACAGCTATGCCGGATATCCCGGGGATTTCCTCTCCTCCCGCGGAAACGCCCCGAGATACACCACTGACGAGGGCGGAGCGTTCGAGGTGGAGAACGGAAAGCTGGTTCAGCAGATAACTCCTGACCTCAAGGCGAACGAATGGGGCTGGACTCCCGACCCGACAACGAATTTCGGCGACGACCGCTGGTATAATTACAGCGTTTCCGTGAACGTGGAGTTCGCGCCGTCCGAAACGAAGTCTGAGAACTACGCGGGCGCGGGACTGCGCTACATCCAGGGTCACATGGGAGCCTCCGGCTACTGGCTGAAGCTCACCGAAAGCGGCGACTGGAGCCTCTGGGAGAACAGCGGCGTGCTCCTCAGCGGTACCACTGACGCGGACACCTCCAAGCCCGTGAACCTTAAGATAGAGGCAGTCCAGAACACCGTGCGCGGCTGGATAAACGGCGAGCAGGTGTGCGAATACACAGCGGAGACCTCCTCCCTCGGCGCAGGCAGGGCGGCATTCTTCTCCTCCTACGACCGCAACAGCTTTGACGACCTCGCGATAGCCCCGGCGGAGGGCGTGGATACCTTCATAACACGCGTTGACAACACGGATATGGCGTTCAATTACTCCGGCGAATGGGAGCACAACACCATGTCCAGCTTCAAGAACTACAAGAGGACTCTTTCCTCCGGAACCGCGGGCTGCTCGTTCACCGTTGACTTTGACGGCACCGGGATAGCGCTCACCGGCGGCGGAAAGGGCGCGACGCTGAACTACTCCATTGACGGCGGCGAGACCGTTGAATACACCTATCCCAAGACCGGCATGCGCGAAGTCCACCTGCTGATAAGCGGTCTGGAAAAGGGCAGGCACACGCTCAGCGTGACCGTTGCGGACGGCGGCTACAACATAGACGGCGCCGAGGTCATCGGCGGCGAGGTGCACACCGCGAAGCAGCTCTCTCATCAGGAAAGCGCGGAACCGGCAGGCGCTTCCGGCGAGACAAAGGCGACAGCGGAATCCGGCGCAGCCTCCGCAGAGAACGGCGCTCCGGCAGAGGCTGAGAAGAGTTCCGGGCTCCCGGCGGGCGCAGTCGCAGGCATCGCGGCAGGAGCCGTGGCTGTTGCCGCAGGCGTGACAGCCGCAGTAATCAGGAGCAGAAAAAAGAAATAAGGTAACCTCTAAAAACCTCCTTCACGGCAGATTTCTATGCCAAAGGGAAACGCTGAATAAAACAAAATCGAC
>CAKSLI010000010.1 GCA_934466475.1 uncultured Oscillospiraceae bacterium | reverse complement strand
TGAGGCGGTTCCCGAAAACGAGCTGAAATCAGAGCAGGATGGTGAAATCTCCGAAGCGGCCGAGGTGCCTTTTGAGAACGGTGAATCAGATAAAGTACCAGAGATTAGTGTGAAGGAGGATCCCAGCGAAGCATTTGAAAAGAGCCGCGATGAGCAGATCAACGAAGCTCTGAATGGTCAGCGTTCATTCTCTGAGGTCAAGGAGTTGGTTAATGATAATTCAGGCGTCATTGACGACATGAAGGGCGAATATGAAAGAATTGAAAAAGAATCTTCTGATATTTTCGATGAGGTGCTTGGTCTTGATCCTTCGTCAGTTGAATACAGAAAAAGACTTCAGGAATACAATACATTCAAAGATAACAAGGAGCGCCTGGGGAATGAGCTTGCTGACGCAGAGAAAAATCAGGGGCTACTAAGAGAAAAAGAGCTGGAACTTCGGGAAGCTCAGATAGAAAAGGGCGAACAGATTGCAGCCGGTAGTGAAACAGCCGTCAATTGTGCAAGAGCACTTGAAGACAGGTTTGATCAGGAATTTTATAATAAACATCCCAGTAAGTCTGAATTAAGGGATATCCGCTCACAAAACGAAGGATCAATAGCCCAGATGTGCGGTGACAGAGACGCGCTCAAGCTTGCAATGGAGGCAAAAATGGACGATATATCCGACTATGTTATGGAGAATAATATGGGCAGATATGAAACATCCATGGATATGCGGTATAAGGAAATGACTGATCAGTATCTTGAACTGAAAAGATCCTATGACCGCATGAATTACTCTATTGGTAAACTGGACGAGAATAATATCCTTATTTCAAGAGAACTTGGCGACGGCTACACTTCGGTCAGAGAGGTTGTCGAGCGTTCAGGGTTTGCTGAAATACGTGAGGGAAACGATGTGCCCGGTGTAACGGATTATCATCTTGATGACCCGCATATCAGTGAATGCCTCTCTAAGTTTGAACAATCTAATTGGGAAACAATGTCTCTGCGTGCTAAGGAGAAGGAGATAAGAAACCTTGCCGATGCCAATGGAGATCTGCTAGGTATTGAGGACAAGCCACGCGTCGTTTTTTACAATAAGGAATCGGACGATGATTATGGCTGGTTCTCATCGGAACAGAATGCCATTTTTGTGAACAGGCACAATATTGCGAGTGGAGAAGAAGCGGCTGATACAATATCCCATGAATATCGGCACAGGTATCAGCACGAAAGAGCCGAAAAGCTGGAAAACCAGCGTGACCTTGAATTCAAGGATAACTTTGAGGACTACATTTCTCCGGAGGATAACTATTTCGGTTATGTTGATCAGCCGGTAGAAAAAGACGCGTGCGCATATGCCAGCATGTTTAGGGAAAAGATCCTCGGCTTCTCTCAAAACAACGAGACTGCCGAATCCGGGAAGGAAACCTCGGTTCATGAATCCGATAACGCTGACGTTTCTGACAGCAGCCAGAACAGAAAATTTAGGAACATCAGTGAGACGGATGAGATTTCATCACCTGCCGAAAGAATGCTGTCAAGAGAATTCATTACGAACGATGGCGATAAAATAACCTATGATGCAGCGGTAAACCGTATTCTTAGCAGTTCTGAAGGGTACATGGACAGCATGGGCATACATGATAACGAGCTACGCCAGAGTATCCTGACCGATATGCGCGGCGAATTGATAAAACAGCAGCTGGAATCTGAGAGGCGTGGACTCGGAGATCATGGAATACGGCATATTTACGGAAATTTCGAGCGCGGTGAGCAGTATCTGGAATCTAATCCCGAGGCTACTGACAGACAGAAGATGTCCGTACTGGTAGCTCAGGTCTATCATGACGAGGGATACACGCTGAGTCCGAATAATATCGGCACCCTTCATGAGGGAAACAACGATTCAGGTCACGATAAATCAAGTCTTGATATTTGGAATGACGAAAACAGGCAGCAGATGTACAATGGGATCTTCAGACCAGAGGAGATGCGTACTATCACCGATGCGATCGGCACCCATAATACAAATGACCATGATGAGATCATGAAAAATACCTCGCGTGACAGCGATCTTGTGATTTCCACGGTACATATATGTGATAAGCTTGCGCTGAGCCAGCGTGAGAAGTTCTCTGAGCTTATCAGCAGCGACCCTGAACTGGTGGAACTGGTTGAAAACATTAATTCCATGAATGATATCCTGCGAAAGGAGGAATATGGTTTTTACGATGGCAAAAACCTTTCCAAATCTGGCATGGAGCTGTGCGAGCAGTATCACGATATTATCGACAGGCATATTGATTCCAGGGGGTACGACGCTGATTATGCTGATCGGCTGAAAGATGCGGTCGATAAGGACGTTGGCTTTAATTCAGGATATTTTTCATCACGAATGAATTATATTTATGTTCCGTCGGACTGCTATCAGTTTAATGCAGATACGGGAAGAAACGAGATAACCGTATATCAGATAACCCGTCCCGGTGAGGAGCCATCCGGTGCTTCTGTCAAGCAGATCGAAAAACTGTATGACGACCTGGGAATGTCCGATCCCGAGATAGAATCAGCCATGAAGAATAATGGAGTTGATTTCGGCGAAAAACGTGGTCTGAGTGTTAATATCAAGCAGATAACCGAAGAAGAAATCGCCGAAATGGAAAGAAAACGGTTCCAGCAGAATGACGATCTCAGAGAGGTAAACGAGCGAATAAACGCCGGACGCAGGAGATATGAGGAAATGTCCATCAGAGTGCTTGAAGGGATAAAGTATACGGAGCCCGAAAACCTTTCAACGAATACCAAGCTGAAGCTTATTGTACAGGCAGGGAATTTTGACATTGATTCTGAAAGGGAATGGACCCATGACGACATACTCGAAATACGCAGAAGAATAATCTCCCAGACGGTTATGAACAACGCAAGGAGCATTCTTAGAGTGGAGGATTGACGATGAAACATGTTGGTGAATTTATGAGGCTGATAGACGCCTTGTGGAGCGTTTGGGAATTTGACATGTGGAATCCCAAGGAGCATTTATCCGTTGCTTATGTTATGGACAGGCTGGATGATAGCGATGATTTACAGCGGATATGCAGCCGATGGATATCTATGGCTCAGGATCAGGAATTTAATGAGCTCGCATGGAATATATGGAACAAGGAGGTTGAACTGTCCGAAAACGACGACAGGATCCCGCCGGAGCAGAAGAAGCTTTACAGGGAAAGCCTGGTGCTAGCAGAAAGGATGTACTCTCAGAACAGGCTCACCGTGTTTGGAATCATTTCAAAGGAGTATGCTCCTGATTGGTTCTGGGAGGTTTTCGGGGCATATATTCCACTCAGGGAGGAAGATCGCAGGCTGACAGTTATTCAGTACTGTGAGGATAATAATTTTATGACGGTGGCTCAAGCTGAAAAGCAGTATAACAAGCTTGAAAAGCACTCTGATCTTTTGAATGAGTTCTGTTATTTTATCAGAACAGGAAATTTTAAAAGGCTGGATCCGATAGTTGCTACATCGCGGAAAATATCTGCCGAGCAGCTGTGCATGACAACCCGTCTTACTCCACTCGGGGCATACAATTACATGATATCGCTGCGTGAGACTCCGCAAAGGGCTCTTGAGGCGCTGGATAAAGGTTTGCCTGTAAAGTGATGTCAGTAGTATATAATTTAATTCTCAGGAGGAAATAATCATGCCAAGACCAATGTTAAAGCAGCCACAGTCTAATACCCAGAGTCAGGCGGGCAGCATTCTGAGTGCAACACGTACACAGAACACAAATCAGCAGACTCAGCAGATAGATAAGATGAAGCTCGACCGTCTGCTGAGGAAAAGCAGATCAAAAGCCTATATGGACGCAATACATAAGCTGGACGCCGGAGGACACGTACATAATCAGCAGAAAGTGAACAGCATCATAGACGCAATAAGGGAAGAATTTCCTGAAGTCGAGATCTGCGGCATAATGCTAGGAATCGTGTCAAAATGCTATCTTGGCGATACATACGAGGTACACTCGCTGGATATAACCGGTCAGATAATTGAGCATTACAAGGCTGGTCATCCAATGTCAGGTGGGCTTGAGAAGGCACGCTCCATTGCAATAAGGGGCGGGTATGATTTCATAGAGGTTTATGTGGATTGCTGCCGCTGTGTAAGTTCCAACGGATCTGTATCTGTGGTAACATTCTGACAGAACACAGTTGTCGGCGGTTCTTGCTGCGTGTATCTGTACTGCCGGTGATGACCAAGATTAAGGAGGCGCCATCGTGAAATTGGAACTGAGATCTGACCGTTTCGTTTACCGTGTGCAAAATGGGAATGTCATAATAACAGGATATAATCATGTGGGGGAGACCTCTGTTGAGATACCTGCTGAAATTGGCGGCTTCAGTGTAAAATATATAGATGCATACGCTTTTGACCATTGCAATGTAAACGAGATAACTGTCCCGGAGGGCGTTGAGGAGATATATGGCTTTGCCTTCAACAGCTGTGCCCACCTGAAAAAGGTAAATCTTCCTTCAACACTGAGGAGGATATGTACAAATGCATTTTATGAATGCGATTGTTTGGAATATCTGACGATTCCGGAAGACTGTAAAATAGAAAGGGATCCGGTCGTAGGGTATTCTTTCAGAAATTTTATTTTTTCAGGTGAGGAAGAAAGCCGTTATAGTATTGATGGCGTTATCTTTGACCGGAAAAATGACGCTCTCCTTATGTATCCTGCGGAAAGAACTGATGAAGAATATATTATACCGGATTTTGTCAGACAAATCTCCGCCGGGGCATTTAATAATGTAAATTCCCTGAAACGGATTTATATTCCCAAAACAATGAACAGTATAGCAAGCCATGCCTTCGACGGCTGTACGGGGGTTGAAGAAATTGTACTTCATGACCAGGTGGAATGGATAGAAGATCATGCTTTTTTCGGATGTACTTCTCTGAAACATATTGATATTCCGGACAGCGTAAGAGGAATAGAGGCTGGCGCCTTCGCGCTGTCAGGGATCGAGAAAATCAGGCTGCCTTTCGGCATGACGCATATCGTTAACGGAGTTTTTCAGGGCTGCCGTGAACTGCGGAACATCGAACATACAGAACATATCAGCAGCATAGGGCGCTGTGCTTTTAAAGACTGCTGCTCACTTGAGGAGATCAGACTTAGCAGCTGTATAGCTATGCTTGATAATGGTGCCTTTGAGAACTGTGCGTCGCTGAGAAACGTCATCATGCCTGATCATACTGGGAAAACAGTTGAATCCGGAACATCTGGTGATTCGCTGATAGCAATACAGAGCGGCTGCTTTTCCGGCTGTACTTCGCTGACTAGTCTGATTATTCCGCGTAATACACGATTTGTCAAAGGCGACGCATTTGATCGCTGTGGCAGCCTGAGCAAGTTATTTATTCCAGTAAGTGTGGAAGAAATAATGGGGAATGAGCTTGGACATCGTACTAACATAACAGACATTTTTTATGAGGGCAGTGAAGCGGAATGGACACGGATCCGGAAAAGCACCAGATTAACAGATCGGCTGAGTAATGTGGCAGTACATTACAACAGAACTTTTATAGAATGACAGCTCGTTTGGAACAACATATTAATAGCCCCGGTTATAGGCAGAACAGCGCTTTTCTGTGTTTCTACGGAGAGTAACTCAGCAGTGATATTTTCATAAGTGCGTTCTTAGAAAGGATAAATGTGAATACTTATATATCACATTATTTGTTTTCTTCATATCTGAAATTTTACTTGACAATCATTCGATTCTATGATATAATAAGTACAAAGCATCTATTAAAGATTTAAAATACCTTGCACATACGTTTTTCGCTGGAAAACTCTGTGCTAATCGGCAAATTTTTAAACATTCACAAGAGCTTATAATGCTTTGAGTAATGTTATATTCATCGCAAAATGATAAATCATGAAAGGAGGAACATATTGTGAGCGAGACAGCTATGGACAAACTGAGCATTGACGCGTCAGCATACGAAATGCCGGAAAACGAAAAGCTCGAGCGTATCGTTAAGGCACTTGCAGCTGAAGACGAGGATACTGGCGTAGAAGCTGCTGGTTATGGTGTTTATAAGGTTTCCAATTCAAGTTCTTATGCCATTTTGTTCTGATGTATCGGGGCATTTGGTCAAGCAATTAACCGCGCCTTACATTAGGTGCGGTTTTTTATGAGGAAAAAGTATGATAGGAATTATTGCCTGCACAAGAGAATGTAATCTGAGATGTAAATATTGTTTTGAAGAAGAGAATTTTAAATCCGTTCAGGTAGTTCCAGCGAATAAAATAAATGCGGATTTTGCCGCTGGCTTCCCGGCTTTTAAAAAGTTTGGAGAAGAATTAGTAGAGTATAATAATAAGAGAGGCTTTCATACAGAGTTTACTTTTCATGGTGGAGAGCCTCTTTTAATCAATTCCGAACTTATTGATGAGTTATGCTCCTATTACAGTTCGCTTGCTACTAATGTCTTTTTCAATGTTCAGACAAATGGCACTATCTGTCCGGACGAACTTCTGGCAGTATTAAAAAAGCACAATTTTCACATAGGCGTGAGCATTGACGGAACCGAACGCCTGAATGATGAAAACAGAGTATATATCAATGGTTCCGGAACGTATAAACAGATACTTCGCAATATAGAAAAAATACGCCGTGCAGGGTTAGATGTAGGCGCAATGGCTACCATAACTGCGTCCGTGACCAGATCAGCGCGAGAATTCTATGATTTCTACGCAGAAAATAAGCTGGATCTTGGATTTAACGCTTGCTATAACTCGCCGAATTCTTCGCATCAGGAGAACAAAATCAATGATGTGCAATTTTGTAAATTTTTAAGCGAATTGTTTGATATATGGATTACGGATAATACAAGTGGGATCAATATTCAGCCTTTTGAAAGAATCCTGCGGACAATGGTTACTAAAACAAAGGGAATGCAGGTGTGCCATTTTATAAAGGATTGCAGAGAAGTCAACGTAAGCATAGACAGCACAGGAAACATATATAGATGCCTTCACTATTGCAATCTTGACAACAGCGAACTGGGTAATATTATGCAGAATAGTCTGGAAAGCATAATGAAATCTTTTCTTTTGCAACCGTCTCATTGGGATAAAGTCAAGAGTGGAAAATGCGGCAGGTGTGATATTCAGCATTACTGTTACGGCGGATGTCCCTACTGGAGTGATGCACGTGAACTAACTGGTATGGAAGAAGATTTTAATTGCGTAAGCCAGAAGTATATTGTTCATTACATTTACGATTATCTATCCAGAAATAAACGAGTGTAGACTAGTGAATTACTCGCTTGGAATATAAGAAAATGGGGGGATTCTTATGGCTGATAGCGATTTTTTTGTAAAAAAGTTTTCCGTTGGATTAAATCTGAAGGAATCCCTTGCTGATATCGCCAGGTTTATGGAGAAAAACCGAAAATGGCTTAACAGCGTATATTTCTCCGTACCTCTTGGAATGAAATTTTACTCTCGTGAAGAATTGGCGGAAGAATACAGCAATGCTGAAACAAAGCTTATTGCCGCGCTGGATATCCTGAAGGAGCTTGGGATAAGGCGCGAAATGGCAATCAACACATGGTATCTTACATCGCAGGACCTTGAACATGTGGCAGAATTTTGTGATAAATACGATCTGTCTCCTGAAGAAATAGTGTGTTTAAAAGACTATGGTAAGTTTTTCAGACAGTCGTTTTTGAATGCGGAAATCAAGTATAGTGTTAATAATCCGGAATCTGACGGATCGAAAATTACACCAGACTTTCATACATTGGTAGCTGGTAAGGGGCTGCTGCGTGACATAGAAGCCAGACATTCTTATGTTGATAAAGGTTATTCAGTCACATTATTACTGAATAATGGCTGTGTTTCAATATGCAACACAATATGCGAGTCAATTAAGTGCCATCGGTATTTTGACAGTCTCATCAATGCGGAAGGTATCGACCTTGTATATGCCAAATGCAGCTTCTTTCCATCAGAACTTAAAGCGCTTATTATGTTTGATGAATATTCAAAATTCTACAAATATAAAATATCAAACAGACCTTTAGGTCTTGAATACACACAACAGGTTCTGGACGCGTATCTTAGTCTTCAGGATGATTATGAAGCGATGACCTCCGACTATCGAAAAATGGCGAGATTCTGTACTGCTGGAGCCATTGCAAGAAAACTTCAGCATGTCAATCTTGAGCAGGTGAAAAAGTACAAGGAACAGTGGATTATGGAGATGCAGCGTGATTGTAATAGGAAAGAGTACTCTGGTTTTTGACATAACCTATATTTTTGGAGAGAAAAGTACAAATAAGTATATCACTCTTTCAGAAGCGGGCGAAGTGGAACTTGTGGACGCGGCAGTGCATGAGCTGACCAATAATTGTGGCGAAGTGCTCATTTGCACACAGAATGAAGCAAAGACAGAGGTAAAATTACGAGAATATGGTTTTCGTTCCGGCGTGGACTATTTCTTTTTTTCTGATTTAAAGTATGGGTTTATCAATATGCAAAATGGATTGGAAAAAGATGAACGTGACTATCTGTGGAACATATACTGCAAGATATTTTATTCTCCCCATTGCCGTTATGAGCCTTGCCACCGCCCTTTTTATGAAATGGAAATAGCGTATAACGGAGATGTTTTTACCTGTTGCTCTGCAATCATGCCTTACAGCATCGGAAATATGAGCAGTGGCACTTTGGAGAATATATGGCACTCTGCAAGAGCCAAACTGCTACGTTTATCCATGCTGAATGGGACTGCCGTTTTTTGTTCCCGCGAAAAGTGTTTCAGGCTTATTGAGTGTAAGAAAGCAGAACTCCCAAAGAGAGTTCAGACCTCGGATTATCCGCTGATAGTTAACATGGCCGTTGATGAATCATGCAACCTTTCCTGCCCCTCCTGCCGCTCTGAATTAATAATTGCAAATGACGTATCCGTTCAAAAAAAGCTTGACTGGATCGACAGTCTGGAACCCCGATTTTATCAGAATGTACGGCAAATTTATGTTGCAGGCAATGGCGAGTGCATGATAAGCAGGGTATATCAGGAATTTCTGCTGCATAAGGTGAAAGAACGATTTTCTGGCAACTTGCACCTTGTTACAAATGGTCAGGTATTTTATGTGCCGCTCATTAATGAAATTACGGAGAGATTCCGCCCGGAAGTCTTGATTTCTGTTGATGCATGGGAAATGAATACCTACGAAAAAATCAGGCGCGGCGCACGTTATAGAAGTCTGTTGGCAAATCTGCATAAGTATCTGGAGTTAAGAAATAAGGGAATGCTGTCAGGTGTGGTCGTGCGATTTGTGATACAGTCGGCAAATTATACTCAAATCCCCGATTTTATTGCTGGAATGAGGAAATTCGGAGTTGATCGAATGGAATTTACAAGACTAGTAAACGGCGGAGCCTTTTCCCCTGAATTATTCAGATCCAATTCCCTGCTTGACGAAAACGGCGTGTTGCTAAAGGAATATGAGAATTTCTTCGCGAAAAAAGTTAAGCCGCTTTTAGCGGATGATGTAGCTATGGATCCTGCATTTTTACCGGGGTAATATCATGAATAAAATAAGGTTCGTTGAGGGCGTCCCGGGAGTCGGAAAAACATCTTTCATTCACGGATATGTTAATGCGCAGAATCCGGATAATTATATTCGCATAGTTAAAAGCGATGACGTTGTACCACTGAACATGGTTCGGCGAGAAGTTATAAACGGTAGGTCTCTGAGCCTTCAGCAGGCAAGAGAAATTTATGCTTCGAAACCGTACTGTGTGTATTTAAATGAACATCTTGAAATCTGGCAGCGGTTTTGTGAAGAAAATAATTCTTGTGATAATGATATCATAGTGGACGGAGGACTTTTTCAGGCTCCATTGTATGATCTTATGGGGCTATATATGATGGATAACAAGAACATTCTGATTCACATACAAAGAATTCTTGACCTGATAAGGGACTATTTTTCGTTTGAATTGGTATATATCAGGGCAGAACATCCTTCCCTCTGCATTCGTTCGGCAATCGAGAATCAATGGGAACAGCGCAGCCAATGGTACCAGGGCTTCTGCCGATGGCTGGAGGTCGCACCATATCCGGTAAGCAAAGGGTATTCCGGTCTTTCAGGAATCGAAAAGTACATTGAAGACAGGTACAGAACGGACTGCTGCCTGTTAGAGAATTTGGACATTCCCATAATCGTTTACAACCGAGAGGAACTATGATATACATAAAAAAACTCAGCGCTAACGAAAAAATAAAAATGGAAGCGGCGCATATCCTGACAGAGGATAAAAAAATTATGCTTCCCTATGTGTTAGTGGGTAAGTACTGTATAATGCCAATGGCAAAGGCTGTTGTGGCACAAAGAAGGGCGGATCCTGAGAAGATTGCAGATATGCTTCAAGAATTTTATAGTCGTACTGTCAGTATTTATTCTGAGGGGATCTATTCATTTGCCAGACAGGGATGGACCAGAAATTCACCTGATATGCCGTTTTATAGGTATATAAAGCAGGAACTGGACAGCTTGTATTCACACACCGTTGTGAAACCTGAGTACGCACGGCTTGAAGAAATATCACGCCGGATGTGGGAAAAGGGATACGAAGAATATAAAGATACATTTTTCTGGTCCTATAATTATCTTCATGGAGATCTGCATACAGGAAATATTGTGAATTTTCTTGGAGAATATCGCTTGATAGACTGGGAAAATCTGCGCAGCGGTCCAAAGGAGATAGAGCTTGCTTTTTATATGTGCTGGGACTATTTCCTTTATGACGATCATGAAAAAAATCTTCAGTCGCTGATGAACGAGGTAAACATCTTTGAAACCAAAGGGCTGATAAATTCAGGTGAAAGGGATCGAATCCTTTATCTTGTTATCCCAATGTGGATGGTGCTCATCATCTTATATCTTAATAACGGAAACCTTATGTTTGAGGATAAGCGCAAAAAATCATGCGAGCAGCTGATCCCGTTGTATAAATCCATGATCTTCGATAAATGGAGCTAAGGCAACACCGCACAAAGACCATTTATTGGATTTTGTGCGCGTCTTGCTTGCATCTTTTCCGTCATATTGCACAATTCGTCCTTGCAAGGCGACAGCCTTGCCGCGTCCTCGTTATACAATCTGACGAAAAATCTGACTGCGCAATACACGCACACTCTTTGTGCGGTGTTGCCCTAAAAAAAGAATCAATGAGCCAGACTGATTGACATATCTGCACAAGGAGGATAATATGGCTAATATAATGCTGACTTATCGCTGCAATTTGAAATGTCCGTATTGCTTTGCAAACGAATTTGTAAACCATTCACAATGCGATATTTCAATGGATAATTTCCACACAGCATTGGAGTTTATTAAGTCGTCTAAGGAAAGGCATATAGGTCTGATCGGCGGTGAGCCTACTATTCTGCCTCATTTTAGAGAAGTATTGCAGATACTCTCCGATGATGATGACATCGAAGCGGTTACAATATACACAAACGGCATAAAAATAGATTCCTGTCTGGAATTCATGCAAAACACAAAATTCAATATGCTTGTAAATTGTAATTCCCCCCGGGATATCGGAGAAGCACAATTTGCAGTTCTCCGGAGAAATCTTGATCAGGCCTTTTTAATAAAAGATGTATGGAAGAGATTAAATCTGGGTATCAATCTTTACAGCAACTCTCTCGATTATTCCTATATTGTCAGCATGCTGGAGCGGTACAATCTGCACAGGGTGCGCATGTCAGTTACTGTTCCGAATATGGACGCTGACAAAGCAGCAGATTCTCTCGAATATATGCAAAGCAGGAAGGACTATATTCTAGGTTTTATTCAGGAGTGCGCCCACCGGGACATTGCTCCGTATTTTGACTGCAATGTTATTCCGAAGTGTATTTGGACAGAAGAGCAGCTTCAGATACTTCGCGGGGTAATTGACCGTTTTCACCTGAAAAGCACAAATCTGTTGGGAAACCATGGTTTTTGCCGTCCTGTAATAGATATCCTTCCGGATCTTACCGCTGTGCGCTGTTTTGGAACGTCCGACTTTACCAAGGTTTCTATCAGGGACTTCAGGTGTTTTGAAGATCTGCGCAATTACTATGTTAATCTGATCGATTGTCATGTAACATCATGCATGAAGCATGATCAATGTAAGTCATGCTATGAAAAGAAAGTGCTTCAATGTACGGCGGGGTGTCTGGCCTTCATTAAAGATGCCCTTATAAAACAGATGACTGACCAATAAAATAATAAGCGGAAGGTGAATACAATTGTACTCAAAATATAAAGACGCTGACCCTAAAGATACTATTGATAGAATTAAAGGAATATTCAATGAAGTTGGCATAGACCTTGTATGCAAAACCGAAAAACATATCGATGGTATTTATTCTTCGTATTTAACGGATTCAATGGGACACTGGCAGACCGAAGGAAAAGGAACAACTGTTCAATATTGCGAAGCAAGCTCATACGGCGAAGCAATGGAACATCTTTGTATACATCACGCATTTGATATATCGACCGTTTCTGACTCAGCCCGTCAGTATAAGGGATTTAAGCGTTATCCGGATGAGCAGGTTTTCCCAGTAGAAAAAATCACAGAATTACCTGTTATCATGGATGAATTGAGAGAACCATACCATCGTCTGGGAAAGAACCCTCCAAGCGATGAAGAAATTGTTGAACTCTGGAAACGGATCCTGAAAAGTGATGTTACTTCTTTTGTTCCATATTATTGTGTGGCGCAGGAGAAATGCGTCTTTCTTCCGGACGAGATCCTGTCAAAGCTGTGCGGATCAAATGGGTCCGGCTGTGGCAATACTCCTGAAGAAGCTGTGGGTCATGCATTGGACGAGGTGATCGAACGGTGGTGTAAATATAAGATTTTTTCAGAAGATATGACACCTCCGGAGATACCGGATTCTTACCTGAAAAAAAGATGCCCGGATTTGTTGAAGCTTAAGCAGACAGTCGAAACACAGGGTGGACTGAAGATCTTGGTCAGGGACGCCTCCCTTGGAAGAGGATATCCTGTGGTGATGATCGCGCTGATCGACCAGACTTCAATGCGCTACCTGGTTAACTTCGGCTGCCACCCGCAGTTTGAGATCGCACTGGAACGCTGCTTCACAGAAATATTCCAGGACAGGCGTGTTGTCTCTGAACTGATTGAGCGTAACGATATGATCCCATGGTCTCGTTTTAAAATGGATTCTATTCATTGTCAGCTTAATTGGACTAAATTACTTAGCGATGATATTGGCATCTGGCCTGAAGAACTGTTTTCTACCCGTGCCTCATGGGATTTTATAGAATGGCAGCAATTCAATGAATACTCAAACTCTATCGGCATGAAAGCGCAGTTGAACAGATTACGGGCAGACGGGGCAGAAATATTTATAAGAAATGTTGGCTTTTTCGGATTCCCTGTATATAAAGTGTTCATAAAGAATATTTCTACCTCGCATATCAATTTTACGGAAGATATATTGAACGATTTAGATGTTCACAACAGGATCAGACAATTCCTCAGCAAAGGATTGTCCGAAGATGACATGTGTTCCGTTGGCAGGCAGGTGTTCGGTAATGATTCGATCGTTGGCAGACTGTTTTTCTATTCGCTGAGCAACGAGGAATTTGCCCTGCTGTACGCTGCATTTCTTATGGAGTATGAAAATACTGAGAGCGTCTACAAACTGCTTTTCCCATGGAATGGAAGAAAGGCACGTATGGTGATACGCATTCTTGAACTGGCGGAGCGAATGGGGCTGACCAAGGCAATAGAGTGCTCCAGGAATTTTGCTTCTGATGATGTTTTATGCTTTTTGAATGTTTTTTTCTCGGAACATCCATTTGAAAATACGCTCTCGTATTTTCATATTTCCAGCGAAAGCAGGCAGAGTATGTCGGGGGAAAAGCTCAGATCGTACAGAGATGCGCTGATGATAAGGATCAAGGACTACATGTATGATCACATTCCTGAGCAGGGAAAGATCCGGCTTATTTTAGCTGAATAAGGCTCGGCTGTCATTTACTGATGTGACAAATTTGTGGTTACTTGTGGAGGGATAAATGGAACATCGCATATTCTTTGTTGAGGGCATACCTGGTTCAGGGAAAACCACACTGGCATCAGAATTAAAAAAGCAGCTTATTTCCAAAGATGTCAGATGTCATTGTTATGAAGAGGACGAAAGGAATCCGCTTGATCTGTCGATGTGCGCAATATTGACAGAAGATGAATATGCTCTCCTGAAAAGAAAAATAATCGAAAAAGGCAAAGCAGACCACTCATCTACTGAACGAATGCTGAAAAAACTGGATTCTGTTACTGAGCATTCAAACGGCAGAGTTTATGTATTCTTTTTGCCTTTGTATTCGGATGCAGACTTGAACTGTGTTGCAGTATCTTTGCAGCAGTACGAGGTATACAATGGCCATTATTCATTTGACAAATTCAGAGAGGTTCATTTTGAGCGCTGGAATTCCTTTTGTCTGTCGGAAGTCAATACAGAAAATGTTTATATATGCGATGCATTATTTTTACAATCGCCTCTTTTTGAATTGATCGGATTTTATGATCTTTCGTTCGATCAGATAAGCGAGTACATTCGTGGGCTGTATTCAGCTGTTAATGATTTATCGCCTGTTGTTTATTATAATCGGGTATCAGATGTGGCCAAACTAATGCGATTTGTATGTGAAAATCGCAAAAATAGCGGTGATCGCTGGGAGCGTGGCTTCTATAAGTGGATGGAAGCTTCTCCATACTGCCAAAAACACAATTACCGCTGCTTTGACGGAATGTGCGCCTTTTTAGAGGAACGTCAGAAAATTGAGATTCAATTATTAAAAAGAATTGGAATTCCGTGCATTTTCGTTGAACGGGATGTACTTTGATTTGTTAAGCGGATCACTGAAGAACAAAACTTCTGCGGGAGGTGGAACAAGGTCGCTGGGCGGGAGTACTCTGCATGGATATAGACCGCCTGGCGAGAGGAAACAGCGCAGACCAGGCGAGGGTATCGAACACGTTCCGTATCTCCGGGACGCTGATAATCACGCTGTCAAAGGTGTACGACCAGAGCCGTGAAAGCGATGAGGAATACGTTGATTTTGAGCTGTTCATGGCACGCCGGGAATACAAGGCGATTTCCCGGCGGATAATGCGAGGGCGTATCGCTTCGATCAAGGATATTCTGAGGAATCCGGTTTACTGCGGCAAGATTCGCTGGCAGTACCGAAAAGAGGAAAAGAGCGTGGCAGACGGTATCGTCACGGCTCATCGGCGGGAAAATCCCGACTGCATAATCGCGCAGGGTCTTCACCCGGCGCTGATATGCGAGGAGGAATTCGACCGGGCGCAGCAATTTCTGAACAGCCGCAGGATACCGCACAAAAAGGAAAACACAGAGCTGCGCAATCCATTGTCCGGGCTGGTGTACTGCGGTATGTGCGGCAGCATGATGACAAGGCTAGGGACGGGCAGCAGTAATCACAGCGACACACTCCGCTGCCCGAATCGGAACTGCGGCAACGTATCCGCAAAGCTGGAGCTTGTTGAAAGCGCTCTCGCTGAGGGTGTGGCGCGGTGGCTCAACGACTGCCGCGTGAATGTCAGCCGTAAGCCTGCCGCAGATACTGCGAAAGCGGAGCGGACAGCAGCCGAAAAGGCACGCGCCGAACTTGCTAAACTGGACAGCCAGCGTGAGAAAATATATTCGTTCCTGGAACAGGGAGTGTATTCTGCCGGGGAATTCCGGGAGCGCATGGAATCGCTCGAAAAGCGAAAAGCGCAGCTTTCGGATAATCTGCGGCAGGCTGAGCAGGCGGTAAGTGAGGCGGAGGGTGATCGTCAGCTTTATGCGCAGATAATCCCCAGTGTGGAGCGTGTGATGGATATTTACGCACAATCCACACCGGAGGAGAAAAATCGTCTGCTAAAGACGATAATCAGCCGGGCTGAATACATAAAAACGGAACGCAACACCAGGGGAAACGCCGACCGCTGCAATTTCACGCTTAACGTGATTCCGCTCTTTCCGGAAATAAAAACAGGAGCAGAATAACTATAATGACGCCGGACGTATACATACGGCCCCCCGCTGGCGGTATCACCGATAAACGAGGTACGGCGTGTGCTGGATTACGCGGTGACTGAGATACCTCCCGAAAAGATACTGATGGGAATACCCAATTACGGCTATGACTGGACGCTTCCGTTCATGCGTGGCACGGCGGCGCGGAGCGTCGGGCTTAACGAGGCAGTGCAGCTTGCGATAAATTACGGCGTGGAGATACAGTATGACGAGCAGGCACAGGCTCCGTTCTTCTACTACACCGAGGGAGGAATGCAGCATATCGTCTGGTTTGACGACCCGCGCAGCATAGCCGCGAAATACGCACTGGTGAATGATTACGGGCTTGCCGGCGTCAGCTGGTGGACAGTCAACCGATGCTATGTCCCGGGCTGGCTGGTGCAGCAGGATATGTTCGATACGGTGAAGCTGTAAATCATACGCGAGTACAAAAAACCGGCGCACAAACGCCGGTTTTTTTGTATTTACACCCATTAAATTACAAATATATATGTAAATGGAAGTGATGATAGTTTTATTCATTATGTTAATCAGAAGTTATAAATAATACTTGAAATTTTCCTGAAAATGTAGTATAATCAACAATGTGGGGGGACCACATTGTTCATCTGACCTGGCAGACGGTTATACTGCCCGTTTGCTTTGTGGTCGCAATAACGGAGGGTAATATGAAGATTACTAAAAAGATCAGCCTGATGGTCGCCGTTTGCACAGTGGTATCATCAGCAGCAGTCGGGATCCTGTCGCTGACTCATTCCAACATCTTTATGACAGAAAAATCGTCAGAGATCCTTATATCGGAGTGCGACAATGTTTCATCGGAGATAAACGCATGTCTCAGCCGCGTGGAGCAGTCAGTGAATACGGTTTCAGATATCGCACTGGCAGATCTTGACGATTTCAGCAAGTTCCAGACCGACACCGCGTATGTCACAGAATTCACAGGAAAAATGGAGCAGGTGCTTATGAATGCATCCTCCAATACGGAAGGCGCGGTCTGCGCTTACCTCAGATATAACCCGGATTTCACGGAGCCGACCTCAGGACTGTTCCTTACGAGGAACAGCACCGCTGAAGCGTTCCAGAGCGTTACGCCAACCGACTTCAGCGTTTATGACAAGTCGGACGTTGAGCATGTCGGCTGGTATTACACCCCGGTGAACAACGGTTCTGCGATCTGGATGAGCCCCTATTATAACGCGAACGTTGGCATTTATATGATATCCTACGTCGTGCCGCTGTTCCGCGACGGCAAGAATGTGGGCGTAGTCGGCATGGATATAGACTTCACCATGATCGAGAACGCCGCTGAGAACAGCGATACATACAGCACCTATCTGCCGATAATAGTTGATTCCGGCAATAACGTTATGTACTGCCGCGAGCTTGAATTCGGCTCCGCCCTTGCAGACGCCGGTGACACCAGCGCGCTGATCTCCCAGCTTGACGGCGATTCCACCAGTATGATAACCGCAAGGATAGGCAGCGTGAACAGACGCGCCGTATTCAAACCGCTTGAAAACGGCATGAAGCTGATAGTTTCCGCGGACGGCATGGAGATATTCAGCGAGAACAACCAGCTGATTGTCCGCATACTTATCACAATGATAACGGTGAGTGTTCTGTCGGTTGCAGCGGCGCTGATCGTCACACTGAAGATGTCACGTCCGCTTCAGTTGCTCAACGACGCGGCAAAGCGCATTGCAGCAGGAGAGCTCGATGTCTCCGTAGACTGCACCTCCAAGGATGATATCGGCGAGCTTGCGAACAGCTTCAGCATGACCGCTGCACAGCTCAGGAACTATGCGGGATATATAAACGAGCTGTCCTCTGTGCTCAACGATATTTCAGGCGGCAACCTTGACATCAGCCTGACGCTTGATTATCAGGGAGAGTTCGCAAAGCTCAAGTCCGCGCTTGATAACATTACGCAGTCCCTCAACAGCACACTCGGTGAGCTCGACCTTGCCGCAGACCAGGTCGCTACCGGCGCGGATCAGGTTTCCAGCGGGGCGCAGGCGCTTGCCTCCGGTTCTACTGAGCAGGCCGGCTCCATTGAGGAGCTTGTGGCTACCATAAGCGAGATATCCGAGCAGATAAAGAGCAATGCTTCCGAGGCTGAAAAGGCGAGCCTGAGCATGAATTCCATTGAGAAAGAGGCAAACCTCAGCAATCAGCGCATGAATCACATGCTTGACGCTATGCAGGACATCAATAAGAACACCGATGAGATCAGCGAGATAATCAAGACTATTGAGGACATCGCGTTCCAGACGAATATACTGGCGCTCAACGCGGCAATCGAGGCGGCAAGGGCAGGGGAAGCCGGAAAGGGCTTTGCAGTCGTGGCTGACGAGGTACGCAATCTTGCTTCCAAGTCCGCCGAGGCTTCGCAGAACACGGCGGCGCTCATCAGCAAGACGCTTGACGCGGTAGGAAACGGTTCTGAGATAGCGAACGAGACCGCGGAATCCCTGCACACAGTGGTCGAAAACATCGGCAGCATAGTTACGAGCATAGACGATATATCCAAGAATTCACAGAGCCAGTCCGAGGCGATAAATCAGGTAACGACCGGCGTAGAGCAGCTCTCAACGGTAACGCAGAACAATTCCGCGGCCTCCGAGCAGAGCGCGGCGGCAGCCGAGGAGCTTGCAGGTCAGGCGAACACCATGAAGTCCCTTACCGGAAGGTTCAAGCTCAAAAAGTAATCAAAGGCATTAAAATGCGGCGTTGATTTTTTCAGCGCCGCATTTTTTATTTAACATGTATATCCCGGATAACAGTGCTTTCATTATCAAGCAAGACCGTACCGATATGGTCTATCGGCGTATTCGCCGCCTCAGAGGACTGCTGTGCGGAGCGTGTGATCATATTATACACCACCACAGCCGCTGCAACAAGCACCGCCGCGGAGACCACAATTCGGACTACCCCGCCGACGCGCTGGTGTAATTCCTTTAGCCGGGTAAGGAAGCTTCCGCTCTGCTCCAGCTTTTCAAGGAGCTGCCCTATGTCGAGGTATATCTCCATGAAGCTGTTGTAAATGCCGTTTGACAGCTTTTGCAGCACGATGCTGAGGTATTTCAGGCGCTTGACGTCCGCCGGAGTGAAGCACCCGGAAAACAGCTCGCTGTAAAGCTCAAACGGAGTGCGCTTTTCCTGCGGGTCAATGTAGCAGTTGAGCGAGATGTCCCCGTGGGAAATAACGGCGCTCTGCTCCGTCAGGAGGCCTTTCAGGATAAGCTCCGGCATATCGGAGCACTCCACCAGCCTGAACGTCATGTCGCGCAGGAGCTCCAGGCGGCGGCGCAGCTCCGTGTGCTGCACGGCGAACGCAAGCCGCGCGTTTTCTCCGTCAGTGTAGCTGGTGATTATGTAAAGGCAGGCGTTCTCCGTAAAGCAGACTATCCTGCCGTCCTGCGCCGCTTTGTTTATTTCAGGAAGCCAGCGGTTTATCAGCGCAAGGCTTTTCAGTTCGCAGGCTATGTACTGCTTTCCGGAGCGGTCGCGCACCAGATAGGTGCAGTGCTCCTCGTGCTCGCCGGCAATGCTCAGTATGACGTAGCTTCCGTTGTGAAAGCCGGTTTTTACCATTTCGTTCACCTCTTTGCCTTTTTATTTGGTTCTTCCTGGGGGGGATTTATTGCTTCTGTCCTGCTCTTCAGCCTGTTTATCTCGCCGAATGAGAGCAGACCTCCCGTCCCGGTGACCTGGATATTCTCCCGGAGCGTGTTGACGGCATTCTGGTAATCATTAGCCGGCTCTATATACATTTTATCAGGATCACTGCTGTTCTTTATCTCGTTGGCGAAGTTTTCCGGCTGTATTTTTGTCAGTTCAAGGTACAGCTTTTCAGCCCTGATGTACATTTCGGTGGATTTAAACGTCAGCTCCTCGATGGAACGCATCTTGCTTTCCTGCTCGGCTGCCTCCTTACGGGTATCAGCGACCTTTTTCAGGGCATTCTCCTGGAGCATTTTACGGTCTACATAATCTACATTCTTTGATCTTGTCTTGCCGGTGGTTTCAGCGAAAACACTGTTTGAGTAGATCATTTTAAGGATCTGCGGGGAGAGCGAGTTATCAGTGGTTTTAACACTTTTTTCCGATTTACGGTCAAGGAACCTTGCAAGTTCCTTTTCATTCTCGTCAACGTTATGGAGCAGCGCAGTCCAGGCGGCACGGGAGAATTCGTTCTTGGAAACAAATGTGCTGGTCTCTTTTACCTCGTAATCCGGACCGAGGAACGGCAGCAGCCGCCTGATATTGTAGTGCGGTATGGGGTTTGCCGTGTCCTGGTCTCTCACAAATTCGCTGACATCAAGCAGGGAGCCTTTTTTCTTTGCATCCTTGTAGTGGTATATGTCCCGGGCGGTGTTGAGCTGTTCGCGGGCGGATTTCAGCGCCTCGCTCATGTGGTATATTCCGGTTATTGCAGAGCTTCTGTCTTTGCCGGCACCCTCCATTACCTTACTGCGCAGTCCGCCTATTTTGTCCATGAGATCGGCTTTTTCATCAAGCAGCGTTTTAAGGTCCTTGCCTGGTTTAGTCTTTTGTTTGTTGTCCGGATTTGCGGCTTTTTTTGTTTCCTCATCAATTTCGGTAAGCAGAGTTACAAGCTGCTTGTTCTTTTTGTCCAGCTCTTTGTATTCCTTTTCTGACTGGGCGATTTGAGCGTTATATTTGCTCAGATCTTTGCTGATGCCGTTTTTCTGCATTTGCGCGGCGTGATTCAGGTCGGAGATCCTGAGCCCGTATGTGGTGAGCTCCGCCGTGCCATAGTCCTTCTCTACTGGATTCCGGTAAACGCTGTTTATCGCCACCCTGACGTCAATGAAGCGCTTCATCTGTGCCTGCAGCCACTCGTCCTTGTCGTGCGAATCGAAATTATAGTTTTTGCTGAGCACCGCGAGTATTGCCGCCGGAGAGCGGTAGCCGGGGCGTTCTTCAATGTGCTTCCTGACATCTGAGGTGTTCAGCAGCCCGTTGCCCAGAATATCAATGTGTGATGTCCTGTTTCTGAATATGTCGGGAGTTTTGACCAGCTGCCCTGCCAGATCATTGAGCTTACCAGGTGAGGTGCGGAGCTCGTCAACGATCCTGTCGGCTTCTTCAGTGGAGATCTCCAGTACGTCGGCGGCTTCCCAGGCGTTGTTCTCTTCGGTATCGAACTGGCGGTCCGCCGTGGAGAGGCTCTGGAATGCTTCTGTGGTCAGTTTGCGCAGATCGGCCAGGGCGGGGAATATCTGCACCTGACATCTTGCGGCGGCCTCCGTGGCTTCCTCGGCGCCGAGCTTTCCGCCAAACAGCGGTGCGCAATTCTTGGACGCTTCTCCGAGCAGAGATTCCAGCTCGCCCATTTTCAGATTATGCTTTGTAATATCTACGGTAACGCCGCGCTTTTGGAAAAGTTTGTTAAAATCAGAACTGAGGTCAAGCTCCTTGGCGCTGAATTTCCAGCCGTCATCCGTATACTTCGCGTCTCCTGAGAAATTCACGCCCGCAAGCGTGAAATCGCCGATCTTGAACGTGCAGAGATCCTTATTGAAGACAGCGAACAGCTGTCCGCCGACAAACGCTTTCAGCGCTGCGACCAGGCTTGCGTTGAACTTCACGGCGGCGGCAGTCCTGCCGTCCTTTGCAACGGAGAACTTCTTCTGCCCCTTGTCGTAGTTTATGCCTATGCTGCCGCTTACCTCAGAGCCGATTGTCTGACCGGATATGGTTCCGCGTATTCCGGCTTCTATGTTCGCAAGACCCGGCACTCCGAGCACCAGTGAGGCCTCGACGCCGCCGCCCGCTTTTGCGGTGAGACCTGCGCTGCCTTTGAGGTCAAAGGTGGTGATTCCGCTTTTGTCACTGACCCCGTCCTTACCGTTGGAGGCTCCGGTTTCCAGGCTGCCGAACATTGCTTTCAGCGACATATCCATTTTCATGCCTGCGCCCGCAAAGGCGCTTCCCTTTACGGAAACTCCCGGCAGTAAGGGCACATAGACGGACGCTGACGCGAGCTTCGGGAAATCAGCGTCATTGTCTCCCTTAAAGTCTTTCGGCAGGGCTATGCCATATTGTATGGCAAGGCTGCGTTCCTCAAAGTCCACCGTTCCCTTTATGCTGTCGGTAACAGCCAGCGTGAGCTTATTCGTGCTGAACCTGAGCGTGGACATATCCGGGCGGAATTTCCCCCCGGAATATTTCAGCAGACCCAGCGTAACGCCTATCTTGTTACTGCCCGCAATGCTTTCAAGGAAGGAGGCGTTTTCGCCCTTCGGGTCGTATGTCTCTACGGTTATATCGGTGATGTCAAGCTGATCCGGGTCGTCCTTGTCCGGGGCTATGGAACCCGCCTTTATGCTGCCTATCCTTTCGATGGTGAGCCCAAGGTTGTTCAGCTCCACTAATTTCGGGTGCCAGTGGTCGGATTTTTTCGCGCTGACCGTTCCGGACGCAGCCGTGCTGAACGCCCCGGCGGAGAAGCCCACCGAGCCGTTTACCGTGAAGCTGTCCAGGGAATCCGCGGCTTTGAAGCCGACATTCGAAATGCTCAGCATGTCGTTGAAGAATTTCAGCTCGCCGTCCGCCTGCGCCTCTATCGAGCCGAGATGGAATTCCTTGCCGAAAGAGAGATCCTTTCCGGTCATGCTGACCCTGGAATCACTGCCGAAGCCCGGCAGGGCGAAATCACCGCGGATCGTATCTATTCTTACCGAATCGTCCCCGGCGGTGATATTCTCAGCGGAAAGCTGATTTTCAAATACCGAAATGAACGCGGAAACATCGTTCAGATCCGCGCTGAGCCGGTCGTCCCTGCTGTAATTCAGCGACAGCTTTCCTGAAAGGGCGGCTTTCACGTTCGGGAAAAGCTCCTTTTCACTGCTGCCGATCGAGGCTTCCGCTTCCGCAGTGAAGCCATCGGAGGTCACGGTGGCTTCAAGCCCGCCGAAGCCCGCGCCGAGCAGGGAAATTTCATCGGCGGTGATAGTCAGCCCGGAGTCCCCGCCGGCGGATATACCATCGCGCGAGAAGCTGACCTTTTCCGCGGTGGCGGCGAGCCCGCTGAGCTTCACGGCTCCGCCGAAAAGCTCGTCTTTCAGCAGCTCCGCCCTGACGGAATTGAACGAAAGTACCTTGTCGCCGTATTCAAGGTCGGTGAGGGTCAGCGACAGCAGGTCCGCCAGACCGAGCGTTATATCTCCCTTTGTGCCCACGGAAACCCTGCCGTCCGCGTATGTCACATTGCCGGAGAGCCCGCTTGTCTCCAGCGAGAACGGCGTGAAATCCAGCTGCGAATTTATATCATCTGCGCTGGCGGTCACTGAGAATCCGTCTTCCCTTGTTTTGCTGAGGGATATCTCAGCCGAGCCCGCAGACATGGTTTCCCCGAGGGATATCTTCTGACTTCCGAACGATAGTTTCTCGAAGAAAACGCCATCGCTGCCGGCGGTCATGTTTGTGATCTTTCCGCTGAGCGAGCCTATGCCGAAAAGGTCGTTTATGCTGACGTCAGCGCTGTCCAGGGCAAACCTGTCCTTTGAGGCGCTTCCTGAGATATTGGTTATGCTGACCTTTTCGTTCCTGCCGACAGAGAGCTTTTCGGCGCTGAAATCAAGCGCTTTCTCATCGCTGTCCTGAGCGGCGGAAAGCTTCGCGCCCTCAAGCTTTGAGTCGCCGATTTCGAGGGAGAATTCGTCTATTCCGGTAATTGCGGGGAAGTATCTCCTCTCCTTTGTGAATTCAAGCTCCGCGCTGACTGACGCGGATACCCCGCCCGCGCTGAAGCCTGCGCTGATACCGCCCTCAAATTTTTCCGGGGACTTTGCCGTAAATTTGCCGCTGTCAACAGAAATGACCCCGCCGAAAAGCTCAAATCCGCCGTATTCTGCGGTTATTTCCGAGAACCCTGCGCCGCCCTTTCCGAGCTTTACGTCCTTTCCGGTAACGGTGAGTATATCCTTAACGCCGCCGGACATTTCCGAGGCGGTGAACTGCCTGTTTTCGCTGTCTATCTCAATATGGTCTGCGGAGATATCAAGCAGACCGAACAGTTCCGCGCTTGCGCTGAAATCCTTTGTGACAGGCAGGAGCTTTCCGGAGGCGTGCCTGCGGTCGAAGCCTATTTTTCCGGAGGCGGAAAGACTGAACTGATCCGAGGATATGAGCTGCGCCTTGTCTTCAAATTCGAACGTTCCGCCGAAGCCCTCGTTGTCCAGGTCGAATTCCAGACCGCCGAGCTTCCTTTCAAGCAGCGAAAAATCTGCGGAGAGCTTCAGCGCCGGGTCGTTTCCCATGCTCAGTCCTTTTTTGGTTATGGAGCCGGCGGTGGTCTCCGCTGTGACATTGGACAGCTCCGCCACGCCGAACAGGCTTATATTTTTTGTGTTGGTTCTGGCGCTGCCGAAATCCAGTGTGCCGTCAGAATATCTGAGGTTATCCAGAGTGAGCCGCAGTACGTCAGCCCCCGCGGAAACGCTGCCGCCTGTTATGTTGAGGTCAGGCGAGCCTTTCGGGAATGTCAGCTCTCCGGAAAGATCCTCCGCGGAAAACTCCAGACCGCCCAGCTTCGCTTCAATGGAGATGTTTTCAGCCTCGGCGGAAACGGAGATCTCCTCCTCTTTTGTGAGCTTCACGGCGGCTTCCTCCGCTTTCAGGAATCCGATATCGAAATCCTTTGCGCCGAGGGATATTTCCTCAAAGCTGATGCCGTCCCCATCGACGGCTATCTCGCTGCCGAAAAGCGTGATATTTTCCATGAAATCAAACTTCGGGAATATCAGCGAGGTGGATTCCAGCACTGCCCTGGACGGCTTGTTTCCGCTGAGCTGGAGCCCCGCTTTCGTTTCGCCGAGCTTCAGGAAATCCACATTGTCGATAGTGGCTCCCTTTGCGCTGAACTTTACGTTCAGCCCGCCATTGAGCTCTACGGAGCGCTTCACCCCGGTGAAAGTCACGGGACCCAGCTTCATTGTGGAGCCCTCGTCCTCTTCGGCGGGTTCGTTTTCGTCTTCGGGGGCTTCGGCGGTCTCGCCTATGGCAACGATCTCTCCGCCGTTTTCGCCGTCTATCAGGACGCCCGCGCGGAGCTTTCCGGTTTCGTCCCTGGTGAGCACCGGGCTGCCGTCATCCGGCAGCACCTCAGGCGGGATTATCCCGGAGTCCGTGAGGAAGATCTCGCTGTTGATCTCAGTGGTTTTGTCAAGCCCGGTTATGCTGAGGACGTTCCTGTCTGAAACTATGGCTTTTCCGTCATCGGAGGAGGGAGCGTTCAGCTTTACGGTAAAATCCTCCGTGGACAGGGTTATGCGGCCCTTTTTGAACGACAGCCTGGGAGCGCCGCTTCCGTCCCGCATAAAAAACGCGCCGGTGCTGACTCTGACGCCGCTGCGCGCGTCGTCAAAGTCCGCCGAGGCTATCGCGCCGAATTTATCCGTGCCGGCGGTATAGTTGTGCAGCAGGGTCATCCTCTTGTCCAGAAGGTTAAGGTCGCGGAATTCCCCGAGCAGCTTCAGCTGCACATTTTCAGAGGAATATGCCGCGGTGCTGTCTCCAAGTATACGGTGCTTGAAGTTCGCGTCTGCGTTAATGAGCCGCACCCGGTCGTAGTAGGTGATGTTTGTTGACGTTCTTATGGACTGCCCCTCGTCCGTGCGGGTCTGGCTTATCGCGGCGGAGTCGTTTTTGATGTCGGTGTTCATTTTTCCGCCGGAGCGCGAAAAGGTCAGCCCGTCGCCGGCGGTCTCATAGGCGGAGTCCCCGCCCGTCTGGTAGCTGAGCTTTGCGATAAGGAAGTCCTCGTAGCTTTTGCCTGAGCGCTTCTTGTTCCTGCCGCTGCTCATTTCCCCGGACTTGTACTTGCTGTTGAAGCTGAAAAAGCTGAGTATGCGTTCGAAGAATCCCGGTCTTTCACGGCTGGGATCGCGCTCCTCCGCGTCCGCTTCCGCCCGGATGCTCTGGAGCTCTGCCAGGTTTTCGGAGTCGGTCAGGGCGTCCTGGGACGCGTCTCTGAGTTCCTCACTGTTTTCGCTGTGCAGGACATCAGCCTGTCTTTTCACCTGTTCTGCCGTGGTTCCAGCCATTTCCATGCCTCCTTTTCAGCCTGTCAGAAGTATACCGAGTATTTCCCGAAATCGCCCTTTAGCAGCACCTTTCCCTGTTTTGAGAGCTGCTGCTTAACTGCCCTGAGTATATGCGCCATGTTCACCGCGGAGCCCTCCTCTGCGGCAAGGAACGCCGCAGACATCACGGCGTTCTTTATCGCGGCGCCGGAAAGCTCGAACTGCTCCGCGAGGTATTCGAAATCTATGCCGGGGTCCCGGGGCATTTCCTCCGGGAACATGCTGTGCCACAGCGCAAGCCTCTGCTCAGCGTCCGGCAGCGGGAAGTTCACAACGCAGCTTATGCGGCGTATGAACGCCTCGTCTATGTTCTGGATAAGGTTTGTCGCCATGAGCACGATCCCGTCAAAGCTCTCCAGCCTTTGCAGCAGGAACGAGGTCTCAACGTTCGCGTATTTGTCATGGCTGTCCTTTATTTCGCTGCGCTTTCCGAAGAGCGCGTCCGTTTCATCGAAGAAGAGTATCGCGCCGCATTTCTCCGCTGCGCTGAAGATCTCGCCGAGGCTCTTTTCCGTTTCGCCGATGTACTTGGACATCACCTGCGAGATATCCACCCGGTAGGCGGGAAGCCCCAGCTCCCGGGCAACGATCGTTGCCGCCATGGTCTTACCGGTTCCGGGAGGACCGGCGAACAGCATCGTAAGCCCCTTTCCGTAGGCAAGGCGGCTCTCGAAGTTCCACCTGTCGTATACGATGTGGCGGTACTTTATCCGGGCGCACGCCTCGCGTATCTGCTGCTTTTCCTCCTGCGGGAGTATCAGGTCGTCCAGCGTGAACCGGCTTGATATCAGCGAAGCCTTGCCGCCGAATGCGTTCTCGGCGGTGCGGGAGCACACCTCGTCAAGGAGCTCCTCGGTGGGCTCCTCCATTCCTCGGGCGGACATTTCCTCACGCAGCCGCCTGGCGCTTCCGGTTATCCGCGCGGGATCGAAGCGGAACTTGTTGGCGGCGGTCTGCGCCAGCTCCTCACCGCAGACCCCGGTATCCAGCCACAGCCTGCGGCGGACATCCCTGGAGAGCTCCTCCAGCCTGACGCAGAGCTGCGGCTGCTCCGTCTCAGGAATATCGGCGGGGCTGTGCGCGCACAGGAACACCGTTTTCGCCGCCCGGAACAGCACCTTTATAAGCTCCGCAGAAAGGGAGCTGTCGGTGTCCTCCGTGATCCCGGTGACGCAGACAAGGCACTGCTTCATCAGCAGCTCGCACACAATATCCGTCTCTGCGGAGTCGCGGTCGGAGGCGGCAAACCGCATTGTATCAACGAACAGCACCGCCCTGCGGAGCTGTTCGCCGAGCTGCCGCACAAGGAATTTCCTGCCGCTGCCGTTTTCTCCGCACACGCAGATGATATGTTCCCCGGGGAGCGTTACCGCATGCTCCATAAGCGATAGCTGCGGCTCATAGCAGACCATTCCGGGCGCGGCGGGGTAGACCGTGCTCATAAATCCGCTTTCCTGGAATTGTCCGCAGGCGAGCAGCTTACGGAAATACGGTCTGAATGTGAGCGGCGTGCGCAGAGGGTTCCCGTCAAACGGCTGAAAGACGTATTTGAGCAGCTTTTCGGAAAGAGCTCCCAGGCGGGAGGAATCCCCGTGCGCGAAAAGCTCCAGCGCAAGCCCGACCGTAGGCGATGTGGAGCGCACGTTGTCGCAGATGTAGCCGAAGCTGCGCTCATATTCCGGGTTTATCAGCGGGAGCGCCGCCAGTGCAATGGTGAAGCGTTCCAGCATGCCGAATCCAAAAGCCCTGCATATCCTGTCAAGCGGCAGGAACACGCCGTTTTCCTCCGACTGCGCGGAGCTTTCGGAGATCTCAGCCCATATTTCCGCAACGCGCTGCTCGCCCTGCTCCGAGAGGGAAAACGCGCGGGGCGAAAAGGCGTTTTCCGCCTCCTCAAGGGAGATGACGAGCCCCTTGTATTTTTCGAACGGAGTGTCAGTGACGGATTTCGCCCTTACCACCGTGTCCATATATTCGCTGAGATAGACGCACAGCAGCCTTTCATAGTCCCGGAGCTGTTCAGGGGAACCGGAATACATCTTTCACACCACGCTTTTCATGGAATATTTATCGCCGCCTGCCCGGGGAATGTAACGGAGATGACCCCTCCCCACAGGCACATCAGCTTTGAGGAATTGTTGAGCGCCGGTCTTCCGCCGATGAGCACGGCAGGGCAGCCGGGCGCCCACGGAGCCGCCACGTTCGGCATACACGGCTGCGGAGTGAGCACCCCGAGCGCCGCGGCGGTTGCCGCCGCCACCTGCGGATTTGCAAGGCTGGTGCACATTCCGAACGGCATGATGTTGGTCATGGGCTTGTTGTCCATTATCGTGGCGCAGGGCTTGCTGCACCCGAAAGCCTTGTTCGCCGGAAGCACGCCGAGCTGTGACGGAGCCAGTCCGAATGAGCAGGCGCACATTGCGCCCTGTGTTACGAGCAGTGCCATAGTTACTCCTGTTCTGCAAAGACCGTGAGGGCCGTTCCGCGGGGGACTGCCTGTCTGAGCGGCTGTTCCAGCTTCATCACCGAGGTTATGCGGTCGTAGTGCTGTATCTTCGTCCAGCCGAAGCCGTAATCCAGCGTACAGCCGTCAAGAACCTGCGGGGCATTTCCTGCCGGAGCCGCGGTGAGCTCCGAAGCGCCGGTTTCCGCGGGGATCGCGGCGATGAAGTCAAGCCGCGCGGGAGCCGCGCCGTTCTGCCGGAGATACGCGTTTCCCTTTCCGGAGGCTCCCGCTTTCACGACAGCTGTGGAGTACCCCGGGCAGGACACGGTAATTTCCGCGCCCGGCGGCAGGGGAGACAGGAACACGTAGAATCCTCCGTCCCGGTGGGAGGCTGTCAGTTCCCCGCAGACAACGCGCGCTTTTTCGAGCGGCGCGAAGCTCTGCGCCCCGGCGGCGCGAAGCACGTAATACGCGCAGAATCTCATCGCCACGCCCCCTTCTGCCGCAGTGTGATATCGGCGGTGGTGACGCGCTTTACCTCGCGTATCTTCTCGGAGTCGATGAACACCGCCGACACCTTGTAGAACAGCGCAGGCTTAGGGGAAACGCTGTACGCCGCCCATATCTTCAGCTTATCCTCATAGGCTATGTTCTCAAGATTTATGTTCAGCGCCTGCCCGGCTTCCGCGAGAGAGCCGAACAGCCTGTCTGAGATAACGCGGTTGTCCGTCAGCGTCTGGAACACCCTGCCGAGTATCCTCTGTTCGTCCTGCGCCCTGACGGAGATGTCCGATTTCAGCGCGGTGAATATCATGTAGTGGAGGTTCACCGCCGCCGGAGCCGCACGGACGTGCGTTTCATCAACGACTATCTCGCCCCTGTTCACGGAGGTCCCCGCGTCCTCTGAGATGTCGTAGAGGCACACGCCCAGCCGGAAATTTCCCGGCTCGTCAGGGCTGCACATTCCTATGAACTCCGGCTTTTCCACCGGAGGAACGCAGTTCCGCCGCAGGAACTCCACTATCGTCCTGCCGGAATCTGAAATTGCCGTATAGCCTGCCATTGTTCCTCCTATCTCATAAACAGGGTGCCGTTTTCCGTGGTCTCCGTCAGCCCGAATCCCGCGGCGAAAAGCCCGCTCGGGATATACAGCGAATCTCCCGCCTGCACGGGGAGCTCCGCCAGGGCGAACAGCTTGTCGCCGATATAAGCGGCGGTGTCGTCCGTCCGGAATTCTATCAGCACATCGTCGTTCTTGACGACGTACACGCCGTTGGCGGCGATGAACTGCGAATCCGTCAGCTCCGCGAGCTTCACGGCGTTCACGAACACGGTTCCGTCAAGCTCCAAAGTGAGTGTATCGGAGTAGATCTCGTACTTAGGTATCACGAGCTTGTACTGGTAAAGCTCGTCAAACGCGGAGGTCCCTCCCGGAACATTTCCTGAGCCGTCAGAACCGTCAGAGCCGCTGTCCGGCTTCATATTTCCGGACTGCGCCGCCGCGATGTCGGCGCGGAGCCTTTCGTCAAGGGAATCCACGCCGTTGTCCCGGAGCTTTTCCGCCGCGTAGGAAAGCGCCCTTGCGCGGGTGTCGTCCGTCATGCAGGCTTCGGGGACGTTTTTCAGCGCGTCCGTCAGCGAGGAGTACGCGCTTTCCGCAGAAGCCGCGTCAGCCGCTTCAAGGTCTGCGAGCGCCTGGTCGAAGCTGTCCAGCAGCGTTGAATCGCTGTCGGAGAGCAGATCCTTCAGCGCGTCAAGCTCCGCCTGAGCCTGCCGCTCTGCCTTGGCGGAGTCCTTTCCGCCGGTCTGGCCCGAGCCTGAATTTATCAGGTCTGATTTTGCTTCCAGCAGTCCGCGGTATTTTCCGTCCACCTGCGCCGCGTATTCCGCACGGGCGGCGGAGAGATCGTCTGTGAGCGCGTCAAGCTCTGCCTTTTTCTGGTCGGAAGCCGCGGTATCTCCCGCCGAAAGCGCGTCTATGTACTCATCGTACTTGCTGTCCGCCTGCTTCTGGAGGTCGGCGAGCTTCTGTTTCTCTGCCGCAAGGGCGCTGTCGGAGAGAGCCTCCGCCTTCGCCGCCTTTGCCAGGATATCCGAAGCGCTTTCCGCCGCGGTATCCGCGACAGCCTGCGCCAGCTCGTCCCCGGCTGCGGAGGCTGAAATATCCTCCAGCAGAGCTCCGAGCTCCCCGAGCTTTTCGGCGGTCAGCCGGTTGTATTCCTCGGAGTCAGTGCTGCCCGCGGTGTAGAAAGCGCTGTCCTTTGCGAAGTTTTCCGCGTCCTTTACGGCGGCTTGCAGGGCGGTTTTCACGTCCCCGGAGGTGACTCCGCTGCCGTCGGTGTAGTAATCGTTTGTGCCGTTCCTGACGGAATCCGCGATATCGGATACGCCGTTCACCGCCGCGTCAAACAGCTCCCCGGACATCTCTGCGGCGGATGATTTATCCACGGATTCCCCGTTGATCAGGGCGCCCAGCACCGACAGCTTTTCCGCCTGAGCGGCGGCTTCCGCGGAGTTCCCGCTTTCGGCGGCGGAGATCAGCTTTTCTTCAAGCTCGGACTGCTTTTCAGCCGCCGTGCCGCTGCCGGAGGAGGTTTCGCTGTCAAGGGTGCTCATGTCCTCAAGCAGGGCGGACTGCACGTCCGAAAGCGCCGAAATAAGGTCTGCGTGGTCGGATTTGTCCGGGTCGCTCAGCCGTGCGATCTCGTCCTCTATCCGCGCGTATACCACCTCGGAGCAGTGCTTGTCGAGCTGTCCGCGCAGCTTCACCTTAAGGGAAGCCACGGAGTCCGCCGCGGAGCCCTCCAGCGAGGATAGCAGCGGATCAAGTGCGTTCAGCCTGCGGGAAAGCGAGGAGGTCGTATCGTCCGAGACCGGCGCAAGTATCGCGTTCAGGGAGTCACGCTCCGCAACATACACATCATGCTGGTGGACAGCCTGGTCATCGTCCTTGTCGGGGTCTTTGGTGGAATCCACAAGGCCGTTCGCTATTTCAAGCTGCTGGCTGAGGGAGCTGCACGCGTCTATCTGCGAGGGAAGCACGGTGCTGTCCACGTCCTGCACGGAAACAACGTTGCCGGTGGTGAGGTCGACGACAGTGCCGTCCGCCTTGAAATACAGCGTGAGCGTGAGCGCGTCTATCGTCTTGTTGTCTACTACGCGGTTGTTGGAGAGCACGATGTCGTTGACGTTTTCGGCGTCCGTTATGTCGTACCACACTCCGCTGTTGAGGTCGGACTTGTAGTATATCCTGTCCTGATTTCCGTCCTGGGCGGTGTTTTCAGCGAGGGTCTGGTTTTCCTCGTTGAGCGCCTGAAAGTCTATCAGGCAGGTGCCGATTATCAGCGAGGCGTTGCTTATTTTATCCGCGGAGGGTCTGCTTTCGCCGAAGGTGAATACTCCGAGCGCCGCCGCAGTCACTGCCGCCGCGGAGATCACGACCATCTTCTTTCTGGACATTGCCATGCCCTCCTTTCGTCATAGTGTGAGAAGCTGCTGTCCGTCGTCTGTGGATACAACGTTCAGCACTGCCTGTTCGTCGCCTGCGGAGTACAGCTTCACAGTGAATCCGGAGATGTTGCCGAAGGTGCTGCTCAGGTGGGAAACTCCCTTTTCCGCGGTGCCGCTTCCGATGAGCGTACCGCCGCTGTACAGCTCGAATTTATCGTATGTGAACTGCTCCGTTTTTATCGAGAACACGGCTTTCAGCCCCTTTTTTGAAACGCTCCAGGTCCCCGCGCTGAACCTTGTCGAGCCGGACTGCGCCGACTGTAAGTCAAGCGTGCCGCTGTACTGCATTCCGTCAAAGACGGCGTTGTATTTCAGTTCGCCGTCCTTGTAGAGCTTCAGCGTGAGCAGGGAAGTGTCGGAATACACCGTGCTCAGCCCGGTCATGGTTTTCCCGACTGCGGTGCGCTTTCCGATGAGCTTTCCCTCGGAGGTGTACAGTTCGTAGTCGGTCACGTCATAGCTCTCCGGAATGGAAACGCCGAAGCTCGCCTTGAGCGAGGCGCCGCTTACCGTGACGTACCAGGACGGCTGGGAGCTGTCGGAGCTTTCGCCCGCAGTTATGCCGTTTTCGTAGTTCTTGAGCGCCCCTGCGCCGCTTCCGTTCAACTTATCCGAGATATATCCCGCCGACTGGAGGTTGTACGCGGAAAGACTCTTGGCATAGTCCGCCCGCATTTCATAGATGGATTTCTGCTGTTCCATAAGGCTGACTTTCTTGTCGTACAGGTCGGTGAAGGACACAAGCCCCTTCCGGTTGTCGGCGAGGGCGTCCGCGTAGTCCTGCTCAGCCGCCGCCAGGTAGTCCACCGCGGACTGATAGCTGCCCTTTGCTTCCTGGAGCGCGTAGAATCCGTCCGTCAGGGAGTTTATAAGCGTGTTGTAGGCGGACTTTCTGTCCTGCTCCGCCTCGTCAAGCTCTGCAAGGCTTACGAAAAGCGCGTAGCGCTCGTCCTCAAGATACCGCTCGCCGGAGTAGGTCTTCTTGAACCACTCCTTTGGTATCTTTATCTTAAAGAAAATCAGCCTGATGACGTAGTTTCCGTTCCAGGGCTCCTGGATTTTTGAGAGGAAGCTGTGGTAGATGTTGATGAAATAGTCGTAGTCCACCGCTTCGCCGCGCGCCCGGCAGGAATTCAGGTAGGACATGATAACGGAAGCGTCATTGCCGTACCTGCCGGAATACACGCTCTTGACGGTCTGGGTGCTGCTGTCGGCGTTGTTGCGCGTTTCCAGCGCCTTGTAGTAGGAATAATCGTACTTCAGCGCGTAGCTCCTGATATCGCTCAGCATGGAGCGGCTTATCTCGGTCTCCGGGAACGTGCACTCGAACCGGAAGCCTTTTGTGAGGTCCGTCCCGGTTATCGCGGAGAGCTTTTCCTTGGCGCGCTCGCAGGTGCTTTTCGCCTTGGTGAGAGAGGTCTGCGCGTCCTTTACCTGCTTTTCCATGTATTCCGCGTCGCTTTTCAGGGCGTCCCCGGAGGCGTATGCGGACATCACCTGCTTCTGTGCGGACTGCGCCTCGCTGAGCAGGTTAGTGTAATATTCGACCTCGTACCCGCTGTAAACCACGGTGTAGTACTGCTGTTCGCATTCCGCGACTGCGGAGAGCCGCGCGTTCTCGTACTCCGCGTTGAGTATCCTGAGCTCGCTCTGGATATCGGGGACCTTGGTCAGCAGCTCGATCTCCTTGGGCATTCCGTGCTTTTCCGGGAACTTTATGTTGAACAGCAGGGAGAAGCGCACGGTGCTTTCCCTTTTGCGGGTGTCCGCGATAGCGGAGTACGCCTGCCGGAGCTCTATCTGCTTCTTTACGCGGCTGAGCGTGACCTTTCGCAGGCTGTCGCTGTTCGAGAGGGTCAGCGATATCGCCTGGGGCAGGGTCAACAGCGTTTCCGCCGCGTATACGGTCGTTCCGGCAAAGCCGCCGCAGAATACCGCGATTGCCGCCGCGCACGCCGTTATTTTCCGTATGAACCTCTCCATTCTGTCACCTCACACTGCGCCTATCTCGTACCACATTACCTTTTCGTCCGCGCTGTACAGTTTGATGAAGCAGCCGCCGCTTATGTACTTTTCGCACATCACACGGGCGGGGGCGTCTATCCCGAGGTACTTCATCAGCCGCCTGTCGGAGCTTGTCGGGCGGAATTCGTAGGAATCATACGGCTCGCCGAAGCCCTCCGGAGCCTGCCGCCCGGGATCGGAGCCGGTCTCCGCGCCGTACAGCTTCTGGGTCCCGGTTATGATCATTCTGTCGGCTTTCCCGTCCTCGCTGAACAGGAACCCGCAGCCCAGCTCCCCGAAATAAAGCAGCGTGCCGCCGCCTGCGGAGCGCTCCTCCGCGCCCGCCGTGAAAGCCGCCTGAACGGTGCTCTTGTCCGCGTGGATATAACTGTACCAGCTGATTTCGCCGCCGGTCATGTTTCCGCTGAAAATCTGCTCGCCGGTGCCTCGGAATATCGAGCACACGCCGTTTGCAAGCCCGTCCTCGAACTGACCCTCCACCCGGAAGTCCCCGTTCCAGCCGTACAGTGTTCCGGAGCCGCTGTATATCCCGCGTGAGAATCCTCCGGAATACACCTTGCCGCCCTCCGGGGAGTACTCGGTGCCCTCGCCGGACATCTCGCCGTCAACGAAGCTCCCGACATATTTCAGCGTTCCGTTTTCATAGAGTTCGCCGCTGCCGCTGTATTTTCCGTTCACGAATCCGCCGGAGTAGACGAGCTCTCCGTCCTCGCCGAACAGCTGACCATCGCCGTTGAGCTGACCTGCGGCGTAGCTTCCCCGGGCTCGGATCTTTCCGTTTTCGTAGTATTCCGTGCCGTCTCCGCTGTACAGCCCGGCGGAGAAGCCGCCGTCATAAACAAGCGCCCCGCTGTCGGTGTACAGCCTTCCGGAGCCGCTGTAAGCGCTTCCGCTGAATCCGCCCTCGTATTTCAGTATGCCGTTGAGCTCGTAGAGCTTCCCGTTTCCGGAGTATTCGTTGTCCTCGAATCCGCCCTGATAAACCAGCACTCCGTCATCGTAGAGCCTGCCGTCTCCCTGCGCCGCGCCGCCGGATATTCTTCCGGTGTACAGCAGGGTTCCGTACTGCGTGTAGACCTCGGCGTTTCCGTCCGCGGTGAAGAAATCCGCGGTGTTCACGACCAGCTTCTGCGTAAAGAGGTTCCTTTTCAGGAACGGCACCAGCAGCCATACCACCGCGAGCACCACCGCCGCCGCCAGCAGCAGCCCTCCGAGGAGGGCGCGCTTCGCAACGTAATTCCCGCCGAGCTTAACGTAGTCGCCGAGCTCTGACGGCTTTCTTATCACGAAGCTGACCATGCCGCGGAGGATATCCTTGGCCTTTTTCGCGGCAGTGACCGGCAGCTGCTTTATCTTGCTGAGCTTTGTGGTCAGCCTGCTGAGCATTGATTTGAAGAATCCCTCGATACGCTTGAACAGAATGTCCAGAAAATTCACGCCGTCACCGCCTTTCGCTTAGTTTATCTTTACAGCCGCGCCCTTTACGGAGGTCTGTCCGCCGGAGCTCAGCTTCAGGCTGCTGCCGCCCTTTACCTCTGTATTGTCGCCGTTTACCGTCACCTTGGAGGATTTTATCTTTGCGGAGCTGTCCGAGCTTACCGACAGGCTTCCGCCGCTCTCCATGATTATTTTCGTAGAGCCCGCGCTGATGTTCACCTTTTTCTCCGCCTGGATAGTGATAGTCCCGTTTTCGGAATCTATCCGCACCATGTCCTTTCCGCCCTTGTCCTGAATGGTTATGCAGTTCTTTCCGTCGTCCAGCTTCACGAGGAGCTCGCCCTTCGTGCGTACAGTGACGCATTCAGCGCCGTCCGCGTCGTCGAATACCAGCTCGTGCCCCGCCTTTGTCCGGATCATCCTTATGGAGTTGTCCTCCTTTATTTCGGCGGGGGTCCTGAAATTCTTGTTCCACAGGGAACCGAGCACATACGCCCTGGAAATGTCCCCGCCGCAGAATCCCACCAGCACCTCGTCCCCGACATTCGGGAAGAACAGCATGCCCCACTTTGCGCCGGACATGGGAGTGACCACGCGTATAAAGTCCGTTTCATAGTCCGGCAGGTCGAGATTGAGCAGCTTCACCTTAACGCGACCGAGCTTATCCGGGTCGTTTATGTTTGTGACCACCGCCGGGCAGACCCCGGAAAACGCCGGTGCCTGACCGCTGTCTCCGCTCATATAGCTGAGTATGCTCATTTCATCGCCGCCTTTCCGTATACTTTATTATTAATATTACCTTATTAATTATATTTTATAATTTATTGCCGCTGAACTCCACCGTGGTCGAGAAATCCCCGCCGTATATATGGTGGGTCACCCGGGTGATGAAGCAGGAGCGGTCGTAGTTCTTTCCGAATCCGGTTATCGCGGCGAACTTTCCGGGGAGCACCTCCGGTATCCCGGCGAACTGCGCCAAGCCCTCCACCGAGGAATATGACAGCCTGTCGAGCTCTGCCTGGGCAAGCAGCTTTGCCGCCTCGTTCGTGGAAGCTGCTGGGTCCGATATGGTCTTGACCATTCCGGATTTTATCGCGCTGTTTGCCGCCGCCTGGGAGGATCTCCCGGTCTCAAGCACGTCCACGGAGGACGCCTCGCTCTTTATCTGCTTTTTCTCGTTGGTCTCGTCATTGTTCACCACGACTACCTTTGCGAGCCGGTTCTTCAGCGAGGTCTCCAGCGAGAACCGTTTCAGACGCGTCTGCGGGGAGATCTCGATGAGCTCCGTGCGGTCGCTCCCGACAGGCACGAAATACGCTTTGCCGAGGCTTATGTAGAAACTGTAATTCAGCCGCTTTGCGAGCCTCACCACGAAATCGTAGTCGCTCTCGCCGAGCTGGGAGAACGGCAGCGTGAGCTCCGGGGTCTGCTGTATCTTTCCTATGGAGAAAAAGCTGCTGTAAGCCGAGAGGGTCTTTTTCACCGCGTCGCTGTACCGCTTTATGCTGGTCTTTATCTCGGAGCGGGCGCTGTTCATCATCAGCCCCTTTCCGTCAAGGCAGGTCACGGCGTAGGAGTAGCCCTCCGTGTGGTCGTACTGCATGCGCACGGAATCTATGTACCCGCAGAACACCTCTGACAGCCGGTTTCCGTAGCCGAGGGAGATATTCACGCTCCTGCCGAGCTTCAGCCTTGATGTGAGGGAGCTGTCCGGCTCTGTCACGGAGGACGTGCTGAACACCGTGAATTCCGCGTAGCTTGCCTCATACATCGCCGAGAGCTGCACCGTGAGCCCGCGGATATTGTATTTTGAGAGCAGTGCGAAGCCCTCGATGTCTATACCGCACCTGCCGTCGAAAAATCCGCTGTACTTCTTTTCGAGCTGTGCGAAGCTGTATTTTACCATGCCTGCTCCTTTCAGCGCTCGATCGGAGCTTTCGCGCCGGAATCCTGCCGTTCCGCACGATTTTTCCGGATCTCCTCGTTGTGCCGCCTTATCCTCTCGACAGAGGCGCTGGTCACTGCGGAGTTATCCTGTCCGCCGGAGGACTTCAGGTACGCTGAGAATCCCGTGCGCCCGGAGAGATCGACTTCAGTCGCGCTGTCGTATACTATCGTGGCGGTGTCTATCAGCACCCGGGACTGCTCTGCGTCAAGGTCCGATACGACCACCTGCTCAACGTATGCGCCGGTGAAGTAGTAGGCGTGTATGGGAGTGTGGCGCTCATCGTGCACAACGAGCAGCAGCACCGCGACCTTTGAAATGGATTTCGCCGGATTGAACGCCCCCACGCCCTTTGACAGCACGAGGCGGTTGGGCTCTTTCCTTTCCTCCCTGTGGAGTGCGAGTGAGAAATTGTCGCCGCCCTCGTGGAACGCCGTGTAGGAGTCCTTTTTGATCGTGAGCCCGCTCACCGACCGGAAGCCTATCTTCAGCGCGTCCATGTACACGCAGAAATTATACCCCGGGAACGGGTATGCGCTGTCTGCCACAGTGAGCCCTCCTTCCGTCAGGTGATGTCAAAGATGTTCTTCTTTTCGGTCTCGCCGTTCAGCTTTTTGTTGATCTTGGATATCTCGCGGCACCAGCGCAGCCTTTCCTCGTGCTCCATGTTCATTATGGACTCATACGACCAGTGGAAATAATACGCGATGAACGCGACCTCCTCGTATATCTTGTCGGCGGGGTAGCCCTTTATCATTCAGACCGCCCCCCTCACTCGAACAGCACGGGAGTGCGGAACTGCCTGCCGCACTGCGGGCACACGCAGTTTACCTCCGGGGGATTCGCGCCGTTTATGCTCTGGTAGAAGTCCTGGAGGAATGCCAGGTCCGCGGTGAACAGCTTCTCAACGACCTTTGCGTCCACCAGGGGGAGGCTTCCCAGCTGGGTTATCACGCGCGCCAGCAGTATTATCGTGAGATAGCTGGGGTTCTGCTGAACTCTCGGGTCCTTCAGCGGGACTATCTCATCCGCGGCTGTCGCAAGGCGCATCACGCCCTCCTTGTGGAGATCACCGTTGGCGTCTATGTAGCCTTTCGGCAGGACGAATTTATATTCTGTCTGGAAAACCATTGTTTACCTCCTGAGTGAACGACATCTGTTGAATACAGTCTTATTTTTTAATTATAACATATTCAGCCGGAGAAATGGAATACATAGGTATGCTTTTTTTCACAGAATCTTGAATTTTGTGACAAGCTAACAAAAAACGACAGTAAATTTTGTCGGAAATCCCATGTGAAAATGAATTGAAATATCAGCCGATTTATGATATAATCAAAATAACAACTTGCCGAAAGGCGGAATGACCAATGCCTGATTACGCGGACAAAGCACACTGTAAAGCCAAAAGCGCGGATTTCACCACGCGTCACTCAGATTCTGCGTCATCAAAAATGCAGGATTTTGACATTGATAATTCACAAATGCTTGACGAGCTGAAGTCCGAGCTTCGCAGGCGCTCCAATGAGATACGCAATACCGAGCTCATGCCGGAGCATGGCGACATCAGCCGGCAGCCGGACAGCGCGGAAGCTCCGGGGGGCGCGGCTCCTGAAAAAGCTCCGGACAGACCGGCGGAAAAGCGCACGGAGCATGAATTCTCGATGCAGGACATCATGCAGGCAGAGCTCGTGAGGGCGGTTTCGGATACTCCGCAGCCGGAGGCGCAGCGCACCAGGCTGGTCGGAATGACGGAAACGGCGGAGTCCTCGGTCCGGAGAATGGAGTATCTGGAGCGCGGGCGGGAAGCGAAGGAGCGCGCGGCGGCAAGGGTCCCGGTGACGGCGGCAGACGGAGATCTTTTTGATTTCCTGCTGAGGAAGCGCGGCGGGGACGCGGAGGAAAACTCCGGCAGGGAGGAAAGCAATGACAGAGCTGATAAAGCAGGTACTTGACGAATACGGCTGGAAGTACGCCGAAAACGCGGGGACGCTCCGCTTTGAAGTTGACGGCGAGAGCTCCAACTGGGCGTGCTACATTACGGCGGAGGGCAGCGACAGCTTCTCCTGCTATGCAATTATCCCCGTGCGGGCGGACAAGGACAGCGAGGAGAGTGTTATGCGGCTGCTCCATGGCATAAATTATGCCGTGAGGGTCGGCAGCTTTGAATACAGCCAGTCCGGCGGTCAGGTGCTGTTCAAGACTTACGGCATACTGACGGAGGAGCTTATCCGCAGCAGCACGGCAGAGGCAAAGGAGATCATTCGCAGGGTGGTCGCGTATAATATGCTTGCAATGGATTTTTACGCAAGGCATATCATAAAGGCGGCATGCGGCGGAGAAGTCGATCTTGACGATATTTTAAGCAGCGGCAGCAATGAAAATGAAAGGGGTGAAGAGATTTAACGGCGGCTGAGACCGCGCGTTGGATCGCACAAAATGGCAGAATATTTATCACCAGGTGTTTATGTTGAGGAATTCGACAGCGGCTCCGTTCCGGTGGAGGGCGTCGGCACAAGCACGGCGGGCTTCATCGGCGTTGCGGAGAAGGGCCCGGCAGAGGGCGCTCCCGTTCTCGTGACTAATTTTGCTGATTTCAGGAGGATCTTCGGTTCCTATCTTTCCGAGAGGGAATTCGGCGAGTACCGCTATCTTGCATATTCCGTGAACCAGTTCTTCACTAACGGCGGAACACGCTGCTTTATAAAGCGCGTTGTCCCCTCGGACGCAGCGTATGCGTGCAGCACGGAGGACGCAGGCTCCGCACCGGTAGTGGTTTACGCTAAGGATCCCGGCGCATGGGGCAATAAGATTACGGTAAAGGTGACCCCCTCCAGCAGCTTCAAGACCCAGATACTGGAGATCGTAAAGGCTGAGAACGAAAAGGACGCAAAGTACCGTGTAAAGAACGCCTCCGGACTTGCGGAGGGCGATGTCGTTGCATTCACGGACGGCACAGCTTACGCGCAGAACGTTGTCACCGGCGTTGACGGCGACCTCGTTTCCCTCAAGGCTCCGCTTGACGAAGCGGCGGTAGACACCGCGCTCGTTCCGAAGAAGGTCATTATGACCTGCACTGCGGATATCGAGGTCTCATACGACGGTCAGGCTGAGAAGTACGAGCACGTGACGCTCAACCCGGCTTCCCCGGACTACCTGCTCACGAAGCTCGCAAAGAGCGAGCTCATCGTTGTAAGCGCGGCGGCTCCAGAGAAGCCCATGTCCGTGTATGAGCTCTTCACCGGCAGGGAGAACGGCGGCGAGGCTCTCGTGAACCTCTTCGGCGGAACCAACGGAACCTCCGGCGCGCTCAGCGCAGACGACTTCATCGGCGAGGACAAGGGTCCCGGAAACCGCACAGGAATCCAGGCGTTCATCGACAACAGCGACGTAAGCATAATGGCTGTCCCCGGCGTTACCGACCCCAGCGTGCAGATGAGCCTTGTCGCCCACTGCGAGAACGCGGGCAGCAGGTTCGCGATACTCGACCTTGCAAGGGACGTCCGCAGCGTGAACGACATCATCGCGCAGCGCAATATTTTCGACACCTCCTATGCGGCTATGTACCACCCGTGGGTAAAGGTGTTCGACCCGCTCACCAAGAATTCCGCGGCTATACCTCCGTCCGGCTCTGTTGCAGGCATCTTCGCCCGCAGCGACAACAGCAGGGGCGTATGGAAGGCTCCCGCCAACGAGGTCGTAAGCAGCTGCGTCGGACTTGACTGCACATACACCGCCGGCGAGCAGGATATCCTGAATCCGCGCGGCGTCAACCTCATCAGGAGCTTCCCGGGTCAGGGCATCAAGGTATGGGGCGCAAGGACGCTCAGCTCCAACGGCCAGTGGAAGTACATAAACGTAAGGCGTCTGTTCATATTCCTTGAGGAATCCATCAAGGCGAACACGAGCTGGGTAGTATTCGAGCCGAACGACACCACTCTGTGGCTGCGCGTCAAGCGCACGATAGAGGTGTTCCTTTCCGGTATGTGGAAGAACGGCGCGTTCGCCGGCGGCTCCGAGGACGAGGCGTTCTTTGTAGATATCGGCCCCAACACCATGTCCAGGGACGACATCGACAACGGCAGGCTGGTATGCGTTATCGGCGTTGCTCCCGTTAAGCCTGCTGAGTTCGTTGTATTCAGACTTACCCAGAAGACCGCTGAGCAGTAATTGAAAGGAGCATGAAAAATGGCACTTGAACAGTACCCTTACAAGAACTACCGGTTCAAGGTAGAGGTTGACAGCGTTATGGTGGCGGGCTTCAGCGAGGTATCCGGCTTTGACGCAACGATAGACGTTATCGAATACAGAGAGGGCGACGCGGTGGTGAACACGCCGAGAAAGCAGCCCGGTCTGGTGAAATACAGCAATATCACATTCAAGCGCGGAGTGATCGACGATATCGACTTCTTCACATGGGTCGAGGAGGCATTCTCCGGAAATCTTACGAGAAAGACGATCGTTGTTAATCTGTGCGATGATACTGACGCGGTTGTGGCTTCCTGGCAGATAGTAAACGCATGGCCCGCAAAGTACACAGGTCCTGACCTGAACGGTCTTGGCTCCGAGGTAGCGGTTGAGACCATCGAGTTTGCGCACGAGGGCTGCAGCAGGCTCGCTATATGATAACAGGGGAACGCCGTGAAGCAGAGCGGCGCTCCCTGACAACGCACTGCATCGCATGACGGTGCAGTGCGCTTTGTGCTTTAATAAACACTGAAGGGGGGAGCCGCATGAAGAGCATAACGCCATTCCAGCCAAAGCCGGGACTTAAGCCGACCGTGCGCAGGATAGCCGCGCTCGATGACGCTCCCTCCTCCTCGTTTCCGTTTGAGCGCGACAGCGAGCTGACCTTCAAAGGGGATTCCCCAGTGGTCGGTGAGCTTCTTATGCTCCTGCTGGAGTCAATGCGGCAGTTCCGGGCGCAGAGCGGCAGCACGAATATCTCCGTTGCCGGGAATACAACTGTCATACGGCAGAACATCTGCAATATCGTGAACAATTACCGCGCGGCGGTCTCCGGGAACATGAGCACTGAGCTACGTGCGCTGCTGACAGATATCGAGGGTTCGTTCTCCGGCGGGAACATCACCAGCGAGCAGACCGAACAGCTGATAAACGGGCTTTCGGTGCAGCTTTCGCGGATAGCGGGCGTGAATCAGAGGCATACTGCTGATGTCTCGGAGCTGACTTCGATCCTCGGCGGAAACACCCGCACGGACGTTTCCGGGATTATCCGGGAGCTAAAAAAAAACGCTGAAATGACCCGCCTGCGGGAGCTACGCAGCTTCACGGCGCGCATGGACAGACTGTTCAGCAGCGCCGCCGCGCTGGAATTCCGTGAGGAGGAGCACAGCGTATCCCTCCGGGAGCTCCTGCGGGAAAGCTCCGCCGCGGAGCGCGAAATCCGCCGCTGCGAGTTCAGCACAGAGCGGCATTTCCGGGAGTATTCCTCAGATCATACGCTGAAGACTGATGTCAGGGACGTCCGGACGGAGCGTTCAGATTCCAGCCGGACAATCACCGAACAACGCAAAAATACAAGCGCCGTGCGCGATATCCGGCGGGAAAATTCCCACGAGACCCGGTCTGAGAGCACAGAATTTCTGTCCGGATTCCTGCGGTCGGCGGGCGGCAGGATCATTCTCACACACGCCTTTCTGGACGAGAAAAGGACTAGCTTCGCGACAGTCAGCGACAGCCTGGAGCGCGTGTTGACCTCAGCGCAGAGCATGAAATCCGGGCTTACCCGGGAGCTGACCGAACGGGAGCACTTCACCGTTTTCAGCCGGGAATCCACCGGGAGCCGTTCCTGGAGCCTGAAAACTCGGCTCATGGAATCCGCGGGAGCTCCTGTTCCGGCTTTGGAGGCGGCCCTGCGGCTCATGCACAGCGTGACCCGCGCGGAAAATTCGAGGTTCACCGCGCAGCTTATGCGGGAGCAGCGCAGCCTCCTGACCGAAAAGAGCCGGGAGCTTTCAGCGGAACTCCGGCGGGAGCGTACGAGCACCCGCGAAAACGCAGTCCGGCTGCGCAGCGAGATGACCTTCCTGAACACAGAGCGTGAACCTTTCGTTCAGCCGGAGCCCATCCCGGGACGTCCCGGCGAAGCGCCGGTATCCGCGGTTTTCCGCCAGCGTGAGCGCCTGAGCGTCAACCTTTCCACGGAGCTCCGCCGCGCGGAAATTCTCCGGGAGCTGCGAAAATCAGCCGTTTCGGAGCGCAGGCTCGCCGAGCTCCGCCGGGAGATATCCGCCGGGAAATCCGGCTTCGGGAACTCAGGATTCGCAAATTTCAGCTTCAGAAATTCCTATTTCGGGAACTCCGGGGCAGGCTATATGAGGATTCCGGAACAACGCGCGGAGATCCTGTCGGAAATGCGCGCGGCTGCAAACAGCAGTCATTCTGTGGAAATGACAGCGGAATTCCTCACATCTGAACGTAATAATGAGCTGATATATTCCACAGAGTATAGAAAAGATACGTCTTCCGCGACTGAAAAACTGCTCCGCGAGGGCGAAAGCACGGAGATTCTCCCGGCTGGTACCCATTTACTGAGGAACTCCGGGGCTCCCGGCGTGGGAACCCCGCTAGCTGCGGGGGACAGCCCGGCAGATTCCGTGGGGAACCCGCATGGCGATGCGGCTTCCCATGAAACCCCAGCGGCAGGAGCCGGGCGTGTTTTCCGTGAGATTCACGGGGACTACGCGCACGAAGTCCCGGCGAAAGCGGCTACGGAGCTGCTGAATGTGAATTCGTTCAACACCTTTGGTAATTTCATGCGGAAAAATTACGATTTGTATATTGAGTTGCCTGTAAATCGGGAGACGATATCCCACGGGATTTTCCGTGAGCATACCGCAGGAGCCGCCGATATCCGCGAAATGCTGACATATCTTTATCGTGAAACCGCTGAAAATACAGAGCATAAATCCGAGAAAGTCGTTTCGGAACACAGGTCTGAAAGTAATATTTCTGGGAAATATACTTTCAGTAATCGAGAAAACACCGTCCGGAGCGAAAGAACCACGCTTACAGGCGGCGAAAGGAGTGTTCCACCGCTGGCGCTTAACAGCATATCGCGGCTGCTCAGCTCCAGAAACAGCACTGTGGAACGTCTGTACAGCGCCGAGAACGCCGTTATTCGGCTAGTGGAGGCGGGCGCGCCGTCGGCCGGTACAGTTTCTCTGCCGGGAGGCGTGACAGCTCTTTTCGGGCTTTCCGAGCTGGTCTATGCGGGAACACCGGAGCAACGCGCGGCCGCCCCGGAGCTTCGCAGAGCAGGCACGGTGCAAATCGGCTCCGGAACCGGAAAAGCCGGGCTTGTCCGCTCCGCTGTTCAGGTAAGAGGCGGCTCCGGCGCAGACGGCAAGAACGGCGCGGACGGAATCGGTGCAGGCGGCGCGGCGGGGAGCTCCGCAAACGGCATGAATGGAGCCGGCGCGGACGGCAGACCCGGCTCCGACGGAAGGACGGGAGTTTTCCGCAGCATACTGAATGACAGCGGGCTTCGCAGGCGCATGCCGCGGGAGCTGCTCCGGAAAATCGTGGTCTCATCGGAGCACGCCCGGCTGTACGGCGGGAGAACGGAGCGACGTTTCAGTACGGAGCGCACGGCTGATAGCCGCATGCTGTACTTCGGCTCAGTAAGCTCCGCGGAATTTTACAGCGGCGAAAGCGCGTTTGCAGAGCGCATTTTCCGCGCCGAAAGTTCGGAAATAACGGACACCCTGCGGGAGATTTTCCGCTCGGAGCTGGTCTCCGGGCTGACTGAAAAATACGGCTTCACTGAGAGCCGCAGGCAGACGGAGACCCGCCGCACTGCGGAGCGATTCACTTCCGGGGAAAGCACGGAGCTCATCGTGCAGGCGCTCGGCGGGAGCTCCGCAGAAATACTGGAGAACGGCGGGCTTGTACTGGCGGAAGTTCCGGCGCGCTCCGGGGCATCTGAGAACAGCGCGGCGGGACTTCCGCAGGAAGAACCCCCGGCTGAGGACGGAACTCCCGCCCATGGCGCAGCTCCGCAGGACTCAGAAGCGGTGCAGGACCGCCCGGGACCCATAACGGAGGAAAGCGTAAAGGAGCTCCGGGAGCTTGTGCGCAGCACGATGCACGAAGTATCACAGGAGCGGCAGTTCACCGAAAAAATACAGAGCACGGTCATGTCCCGCGAGAACGCCGACAGACTGTGCGGAATGGTAATGGAGCGGCTTGAGAGCAGGCTCCGCACTGAAAGCAGGATAACCGGCAGATGACCGGCGGGGAGGGACAGACATGCAGAAAGCGGCATTCTACATAGCGAAGCAGGGAGGCTACACTCTGCACATGAACGTCATGTTCAATCCCGCGTCCTATTCTGTTGATTCCGGCGCGGATTACACCACGGTGGCTGACGCTGAGAAGCACACGGATACGCTCCAGTTTGCGAAAACTCAGGCGAGAAAGCTGAACGTTGAGCTGTACTTTGACGCAATGAACGGCGGAAATTCCCTGGCGCAGCTGACCTCGGCGACAATGAAGCTGAAGGACATCTTCGCCTCCATGTCGGACGACATCACGCCGCAGCTGGATCAGCTCCACGAGCTTATCGAACCGGTGAAGAAAATGGATGGGACCATCGGGACTCCGCCGATAGTGCTGTTCAGCTGGGGCAGCTTCTCGTTCACCGGGGTGGTGACCTCCCTGAAGGAGAACCGCACGATGTTCCTGCGGGACGGACGCCCGGTAAAGGCAACGGTCGCCGTTTCCATGACGGAGTACATCCCGCCGTCAGCACCGAAGTCGGCGCCGGCGGTATCTGCGGCGGCAGCGCTGCTGGATTCCTCTCAGCAGGAGGATCATTCCGAGGCGGCAAAGGCGGCAGTGAACGCAGTTATCTGAGAGGAGTTGCTGGATATGAAGAAGATAATTATTTCCGCTGCGGCGGCTCTTATCGTGGGGATCGTCCTTGCGCTCAGATTCTGCCTTACTCCATCCGAGCAGGTGTACTGCTTCACATTATCGGGCGAGGGCACGCTGTACACCGTTGCCAAGTTCGAGCGCGGAAATTTCCTGCGGGTGGTGAATCAGGAAAAGGGGCTGGACCGCACGGAGCGGCTGGACGATGTTATCAAGGTCCGGCAGTACCTGGATATTATATGTTACCGCAGCGAGCTGTTCCTGATGTCGCAGGGAGTGGACGGCGATAAACCGTTCCTGCGCGTTGACAGGTTTACCGCCGACGGCTCGTGGAAGGGCGAGGTGCTGACTATCCCGCTGAGCAGTGAAACGCTGTTCTTTTCCGCGGATTTCTGCGAGGCGTACGACCAGGACCGCGAAAATCCCGACATACTGAACGTGGTGCTGACAAATACCGACCAGATATTCACTCAGGAGATAGGATCCGGAGGAAAAACCGGCGAGCTGCGGCGCTATGCGCTGGAGGAGGGCACGTCCCCCGGCTGGGCGGGCGTTACGGCATACGGCGTTGTTTATTTCGATTCTGACGACCATATCTGCTTTATCGACAGTGATATGAAGCAGAGAAAATTCAATATAGATAAGGTAAACCTTGAAGATCCGTTCATGTTTTCCCATGCGATCTACGGCGTGTCACTGAACGATATTTCGCTTTCCGGATTCTTGCTGGAAAGTGATTATGACGAAAAGGCGATAACGGACATCTACTATGTTCCCGGGCTTGGAAACAGTTCGGCTGACAGGGAGATCGCGGACGGCATCAGGTTCTCCGACCTGCGCGATGTCGGGGTGACCAGCTGGTCGTCTCAGAGCGGCTATTATTTTATTGGCATAGTCAAGCCTGACGGCGAGCGCGGCAAAATAGTGTGCTTTTCCGACGCTTCCGGCAATTCCAAGGTATATGACGAGCCGCTTCTTCCGCTCGGCCGTGGAATACTCGTGCTGCTGATAGTTTCAGGCTGCATTTTCGTGGGAGTGCTGCTTCTGCTGTTCATAGGCGGCAGGCTGCTTTCGCTGCGTAAGGTAGTGGTGAAGCAGCTCCTGATTTCCCTTGTGCTGATAGCCGTGTCGTTTGGCATCATGTTCTCAACGTCCAACGTCTTTATGAAACGGATCCTCAACAGTACCGAGACCGTTGCGCTGAGGGATATTCTTGACTATGTAGCCGGAGGGATTGACGAGGAAGCGTTCGACACCGGGGTGCTTCCTGATGAAACGCTGACTCTCATGCAGGAATATGAGGATCGCTCAAAGCCGCTGTACACGCTGGACGATGATCTGTATTTCCCGAGAATGTACACGCTGGGTTCAGTGGCTTTCATCAGGGTGGCAAAGCTTGTGGAAGGAAAGTATTACTATATCTACTATTACGGCAGCCAGGAGCCGGGCGCGCTTGCTTCCTATTACACCAGCACCGACACGCTTGACATGATACGAGAGCTGACCCCGGATGAGTATCTCGCGACCACATCGCGCTCACAGAACCGCAAGTGGATGGAGGAATCCCGCGCGATATTCGACAGCGCCGGGAATAATATCGGCTTTGTCATGGCGGGGTGCGAATACAACGAGCTGGAGCTCTCCGTGAGCCAGACTGCGCTGCGGCTTTCAATAATATGGGGATTCCTGTTCACGGTGATATGCGCGGCATTCCTGCTGTTCCTGGTGAAGCTGCTTTATCCGCTGAAAAAGATAAAGAAAGCGGTCTCCGAGATCTCTGAGGGCAAGATTGGCACACGCGTCGTTATAAAGACAAACGACGAGCTCCAGGATATCGCGGCAAGCTTCAGCGAGATGTCCGTCAAGCTGGAGGACTACTTCAACAGCATAAACGTGATAAGCAAAGCTTACGAGCGCTACCTGCCGAAGGACTTTTTCCGGCTCATGGATAAGCGGAGCGTCCTTGACGTAAGCCCGGAGGACAGCCGCGAGGTGGTGCTGAACTACCTGTTCATCGGTATCAACATGAACCGGCTTCACAGCGCAGGGACCGATGGATTTTCCGCGCTGAACCGGATATACGGGCTTGTTTCGGCAACGGTGTCGGGGTTCGGCGGAGCCGTGCAGAGTCTTGACGACCGCCAGATGACATGCATATTCAGCGGGGAGACTTCCAGCGCGGTGGAGGCTGCACTGTCCATACGCGAAAAGCTGACCGCCGAGGCGCTCAATGACGCGGAGGTCAAGATAACCCTCCAGCGGGCGGATTCCACGATAGGCGTGATAGGAACCGGCGAGGCGATGAAGCCGGTCACGGTGTCCTCTGCGATAGAAATGCAGCAGTACATCGCCGCAGTCATGAAGGAGTACGACCTGTCCTATGTCCTGACGGACAACGTGAAGAAAGCGCTATGCGGCGTGAACGTCACGCTGAAGTACATCGGCACCCTTTCGGAGCTCGGCGGTATATCCGGAAAGCGCTTCGAAATAGGTCTGTACGAGGTCCCAGAGGGCTGCTGCGGCGAGGAAAAGCAGCTCCGGCTGTCAACGCTGGCGGCGTTCAACCGTGGAATGGACGAATACCGCGCCGGGCATATCCGCGAGGCGCGGAGCCACTTCATAGAGGTGCTGCGCGTCAACAGGGGAGACCTTATCGCAAGGCGGTACCTTATGCTGTGCGAGGGCGGCGATTTCCTGAAGGAGAACAAGAATGAGCTTAAAACCAACTGACATAGCATTCCCGGTGACGTTTGACGAGAGCGGCGAGGCGCGCCTGTGCGATGTTGACGAGGATATCCGTCAGTCGCTGCACCTGCTGCTTTCAACGCGGCGCGGCGAGCGGCTGATGCGTCCGGAATACGGCTGCGACCTTGCGCAGTTTGCATTTGAAAGCGTGAACTACTCGCTTATCTCCCGGATAACTAACGAGATATCCCAGGCGATAGCGGCATTCGAGCCCAGGGTGGAGCAGGTGGAGATAAGCGCGGACGGCAGCGGGGAAAGCTCCGGCGCACTGATAATAAATATCTCGTACATAGTAAGGGAGAACGCACACGAGCAGAGCCTCAGCTTTGAGCTGGGCAGCAAATTCTGAGAAAGGAGGGGCGCGGCATGGAGCTTCCGGCAACCAGGGAACAGATAACCGAGGAACTCCGCGCGCTGGGGAGGTACTATCTCCCGGCGTGGCGGTACAGCGACGGCGGCTATATCTCGGCGCTGACGGATATCTTCGCAGAGATGACGGCGGAAAACCGCGCCCTGCTTCCGGCTCAGGAGGAGCGCCTGCGGGTGCTCTACCTCAGCATGTACGGGCTGGAGCACCGTGACGCCACTCCCGCCGTGGGTTATGTCAGGGTCGTCCCCACCTCGGAAAACGCCGTGCACGTCCGCGCAGGGACGCGGCTTGGCAGCGAGGACTGCGAGTTCGTCACCACATCGGAGCTGTATTCCTCCGGCGCGGAGGTAAAGGCGCTGTTCAGCTCCGGCGGCGGAAAGCTGTGCAGTGGTGGATTCTTCGACCTGACCGGGCGCGACCTGCGGCAGGAATACATCTGCTTTTCCGCGGAGAGCCTGCTTGAAAGCAGCGGGGGATCTTCCTGCGAGGTCAGGATATTCGATGTCAGCCGCGCTGACCAGCACGGAGTGAGCCCGGCTGCCGTTATCGACCCGGCGGCGGTGCAGTGGGAGTACCTCTCCGGCAGCGGATTCGTTCCGGTGAAGCGCGCGGAGTACTCAGGGGACAGGTTCACGCTCACGCTGGCGGAGCCGGTGCCCGCTGCGGAATTCTGCGGCGTACAGGGAAGATGGCTGCGCATGATCTTCACGGACGGACAGATACTCCCGAAATTTTCGGAGAAGAGCGTACAGCTCAGCGCTTCCGTCAGCGAAAGCAAAATGCAGGCGGCGTACTTCAATGATGAGAAGCTCCCCGACAGGGATTTCCTGCCTTTTGGCAGCGAGCCTGTGGATTATGACGCGCTGTACCTGCGCTCGGACGACTGCTTCAGCAAGCGCGGCGCAGCGGTGACTGTCCATGCGGAGCTTTCCTTTGAAAAGACCTCCGGCGCCGAGACACCGCAGGAGATACAGTGGAAAAACGTGATACCCGCGGCGAAGCTCCAGCCTAAGCCGCCGCTGAGGAAGCTGATACAGTCCTGCGTGTGGGAATACTGGAACGGCAGGGGCTGGAGCCGCCTTTTCAGCGATGAGGCGCACTCCGGGGACTTTGCGGACGAGGGGCGCGGCAGCCTGTCGCTTTCCTTCATCTGCCCGGAGGATATCGCACCGGTCACGGTCGGCGCTGACGAGGGTCTGTTTATCCGCTGCCGGATAAGGGAGCTCACCCGGGGCTACTCCGACAGCATGGAGTACGTCATGCCCCGCGTGAAGGAGTTTACGGCTGGATTCAGCTATTCCGGCGGCACTGAGCCCGACTGCCTTTATGCGTCCCACGACATGGTGCTGCGCCGCGTCCAGGGGGAGATATCCATAGGCCGCAGCGGTGTTCCCGGAAAGTGCTGCACGTATATCTGCCTTGACCGGGCGCTGCCTGTCGGGTACAGCAGCTTTTTCTTCCGGCTGGAGACCACGGACAGGGAGGGCGCCGGGCTTTCGTGGGAGGCGTACTGTCAGCACGGCGGCAGGGCGGAATGGCTCGGGATAAGCGTTTCCGACAGGACGGATGGTCTGCGGGAAAGCGGTATGGCGACCTTTTCGCTGACCTCTCCCATGCAGCGCACGGAGCATTTCGGCGAGGACGGCTTCTGGCTGCGCGTCATGGCTCCGGAGGGCTCGCGCCCGCGCAGCGCTGAGATGTTCCCGGATGTCGTTCCGGTGGTGCAGACTTCGCCGCAGGAGCCCGCAGGCTTCGTTTATTCCGGGGAGCCGCTTCAGCTCGCGCAGGGGAATGTCTGTGCCGCGGAGGTCGAAGTCTCCGGGGAGGTCCTCCCGCCCGACAGCTACACTCTGGACAGGCAGGGCGGCAGGGTGATCTTCGACCGCGGCTGTCAGCCGGAGCTCACCGGGGAGCCGGACATCACGGTGCGGTATTCCGTTACCGCCGGAGCCGCAGGGAATCTCCCGGCGGGGAGCATCGACAGGTTCCTTGACCCGGTGCCGTTCGTTGACCGGGTGTACAATCCCATGGGCTGCTTTGGCGGAAGCGACGGGGAGAGCCGCGCGGAGTGCATAAAGCGCGGCACGGACAGGGTCCGCACTCTTGGCAGGTGCATTTCCACCGGGGATATAGTGAGCGCGGCGCTTGCCGCCGATCACGCCGTCCGGAAAGCAAAGTGCGTCACGGACGGCGGGATAACCCTGGTGCTGCTGACGGAAACGCCGGATACCAACGCGTTCCGGCTGACAAGAAAAACAGTCATTACCGCAGTGAGCGGCGCTATGCCGTTCTATCTGCGCGGAAGCCTTCGCGTGATACAGGCGGAGCCTGTCGAGGTGCTGGTGACTGCGAATATCACCTCTGACGGAGAGGCGTACCCGCAGGGCATACACGAGGATATCTGCGCCCGTCTGCGGGAGTTCCTCGACCCGTTCAGCGGGGGAAGCGCGGGCGGCGGCTTCGGCATAGGCGAATATCCCACGGTGGAGGAGATGACCGCGGTAATTGCGGCTGCTCCGCATGTCCGCAGGGTTGACAGCGTGCAGTTCCTTTGCCGCAGCGGAGGTAAGCTCCTTGATTACGAGCACTGCGCGGATATGCCGTTCGGGATCCCGGCTATGGGTGAGCCGCAGCTCCACATCAGGGAGGACAGGTAAAATACAGAAAGGGGGCGGCGTGAATGCAGGAGCTGCCAGAAATAAGCGTACAGGATTTTGAAAGCGCGCTTCTCGCGAACGAGCAGCGGCTGTATTCGCTGACCGGCGGCAGGAGCAGCTTTTCTGAAAGCAGCGTGGGGGTCGCTCTGCTGGAGCTGCTGACCTGGCTCCAGACCGAGCAGCAGCGCAACATGAACAGGATAACCTCCGAGGAACTGAGGTCGCTGTGCGCGCTGTACGGCTACCGGCCGCGCACGCAGCGTCCCGCGGAGGCTTACGCGGCGTACAGCTCCGACAAGGCGCTCCCGGCGGGGACTAAGCTCCGCGCAGAGGATATCGTGTTTGAAACGCAGCAGGACTGTCCCGCCGGGACGAATTCCGCCGCCGCATACGCCAAGGTCACGGACGGCAGGGCGGAGCCCTACCGCTTTGACCCGGAAAGCCCGTTCCGCTTTGAGATATTTGACGGAAGCGACTACTTCGTAATGGGCTTCACACAGCCGTTTTCCTCCGGGGGGGATCACAGCCTGCTGATGTGCTTTGACGGTTCCGGCAGGGATTTCCCGCAGGACATGGAGGGCTTCGAAACGGGATCAGAGGTCGCCTGGCAGTATTTCGGCAGCGAGGGCGGAAAGTCCGGCTGGCATGACGTGGAGCTCCTTTCGGACGAAACGCACGGCTGCTTCTGCACCGGGCGGGTATCCTTCCGGATAAAGGGACAGCACGAAAGGAACGGCAGGGTTTTCCCGCTCCGTGCGAAACTCATAATGCGCGGCTTTGACCGCCTTCCGGGGTTCTGCGGGGCGTTCGTGCAGAACTGCCCGGTGCTCCAGCTAGACACCCGCTGCGCCTGCGTGGGATTCCGCGCGGAGGAGTTCGAGAAGAACGCGATGTATTTCAGCTCCCCGCTTGCCGCCGGGGGAGAGCTCCTGCTTTTCGTCAGGACAAAGCAGGGATGGCGCTCCGCTGACAGCCTTGATATCGCATACGAGGCGGACAGTTATGGGGACGGCTCCCGGCTGGTGACGTCCTCGCGCAGCCAGCTTTCGGAGCTGTTCGGACAGCTCACTGTCAGCGCGGACGAGCCGCTTCTGCTGCTTGCGGTCTACGAACAGCAGTACGTCAGGGATTTCAGCCGCCTGCATTCGGACGGCACCTCCGGGCAGAGGATAACGCTCAATTTTACCGGGGTATTCCCGGAGAGACTCCGGCTCCTTGCCGGCGCGGACGGCGTTTATTCCGAGTGGCGGCTGACCTCATCACTTGCGGAATGCGGCGGCAGCGACGAGGTTTTCGCGCTTGACGGCGATACGCTGATATTCGGCGATAATCAGCACGGAAAGGTTCCGCCGCAGGGGGATATCCTGCTTATTTCCCTCGCGCTGACGACAGGCGCGGCGGGGAATATCCCGGCGGGAGCCTTTGCCCCGGGAGAGGGCTTTACAGCCGCAAGACCAGTCCCGGCGCACGGAGGAATGACCGCGGAGCGCCCGGAGCAGACCTTTGCCCGTATACTACGAGAGCCGAAGGAAAATACGCTGCTTTCCGAGGCGGATTTCGCAGAGTGCGCGGTGAACACTCCGGGTCTGCTGATAAAGCAGGCGCAGGTGTTCCGGACGGTGGACAAAAACGGGGAAGCAAAGCCGAACGCAGTTACCGTAGTGGTGCACCCGGATATTCCGGAGCCGCACAGGGTCACGGCGCAGCTCGGCTGGTACCTTACCGCGCTGAAACGGCGCATGGAGCCGCTCTGTCCGATGACGCTGGCGCTGACGGTCAGATTCCCGGCGTATATCCCGGCGGATATTTCGGTGCGCGTGCGCTCGCGGGATTACTACGTTTCTGCGGAAAACACGGTGCGCAGCTTCATGGAGGGCTATTTCGGGGATGTGCGCCACGGAACGGACCGCAGCCAGCTCCTGCGGGAGCTCAGCTCCCTGCCGGGAATAACGGCGGTGAGCGGGCTTTCCATAAGGTGCTCCGGATCCGAAACGGTGCGCCTGCCTGACGGCAGCGTTAGCGCCCCCGAATGGTGCAGGCTGTACCTCAGAAAGCTGGAGGTAGTCTGCGAGGAATAAACAAGAGGTGATAACTACGGACAGAAAGCGGTTTACATTTTCAGGCGGAATACTCCCGGGGGTGCTCCGGGGGAGCTCCTCCGGCGGGGAAGCAGTGTTTTCCGAGGGAGGGCTGTGGGTGGCTCCGCCGTGCGACAGCGGCGAATCCGGCACGGTCTGGGACAGCGCCCGCATAGAGTGCCTGCGCCCGGCAAAGGGGTATTTCCGGTTCATAGCCGCCGCCTCAGACGAGCGGTATATCCGGCACAACGGCTCTGAGATACCGCTTGAAAACGCCCTCGCGGAGTATATCCTGGGCGGCAGCTCCCCGGTAGAGAGCATGAGCGCCGCGGCGTTCATAGACCCGCAGACGGCTCCGCTGCACCGGCTGAAAGGGCGCTGGCTGCTTTTCGCGGTCCAGTTTTTCCCGGAGCGCGGGCAGAGCTTCACGATGAAGCGCGTTGAGCTGACTTGTCCGTTTCAGTCGTATATGCAGGCGCTGCCGGAGGTTTTCAGCCGCATGGATAACGGAAACCTCGCCGACCTGCTCGCGATGTACTCCGCCGTCACCTCGGAGACCGACCGCGTGCTGACTGCGCTCGGCGAAAGTCTCTGTCCGGATTCCGCCTCCGGAAAGGAACTGGAGCGCCTGCTTGCGTGGCAGGGGATAGGCGTTACAGCGATATGGGAGGAGGAGCGGCTGCGCACTCTGGTTAAGAATTCCGCGCGGCTGATACGGCTGAAAGGCACGGTACAGGCGCTTTCAGAGCTGTTTGGGATACTCCTCGGAGAGAAGCCGGAGATAACCGCTGACAGCAATACTGCTTCGGTAACGGTCACGGTGGAATATAAGGCAGTCGGCTCCGGCAGGCGTCACGCGGAGCTCCTGCGGCTGCTTGGGGACTTCACTCCGGCGGGAGTGAACTCGCGGCTCGTGATAAGGCGCGGGAAAGTCCCGGATGGATTCACGCTCTCGGACGATTCGTTCGGCAGCGGATTCGTTCTCTGACGCTGGAAAGGAGCAGCCATGAATTACAATGATATTTTTCCGTTCGTAAAACCGAACTATTATAAGGGAAAGCAGCTCACCGTGCGGGATTTCCGCGAGGAGCAGAACTATATCGGCGGGAAATTCCGCGCGGTCCGCGGGAGCGTATGCGGCTGCGGCGTGATATCCGGTCTTGACATCGTTGCGGTGGATGACGTGAACTACTCGGTGGAAGCCGGCTGCGCCATTGACGGTTACGGCAGGGATATTGCGGTAGGAACTCCCCTGCTGAAGAACCTCACCGCCACCGACGGCTGGGAGGAGCTCGACCTTTCCGCGAACACATATCTCTGCATAGAATACGCGGAATTCCCGATCGACCGCGCCGCGCCCGTTTCCGACAGCGGCAGGACTGAATACGACCGGGTAAAGGAGAGCTGCCGGGTGTACCTCACGAACGAGCGCCCCGCGGAGCTTTCCTGCGGGCTGTGCCGCCTTTCTGAGACGGTTGTGGAGATATTCCGCACCGAAAACGTATCGGTAACTATGTCCGTCCCGAAGTACGTGAACGTCCGCGAAAGCCTTGTCATCACCCTGACCGTGGAAAAGCGCGGGCTGGACAAAAGCCTTTCAGTGGGACTTTCGTTCCACAGCGATGACCTCTGTGACGCGGAATCCTCCTACTACAACGCGACCGACACCTGCGACATACGGCAGGAGCGCGTGATACTCCGCCCGAAGCACCGCAGCGCCGGAATGGGGCTGGTTTCCGTGCCGGCGGAGGCTATACGGATAACGATAGGCGACGAGGAGGTCTCCGGCTGTCCGGGCGCGGCGGCGACCTTTGAACTCATAGACGAGCCGGTGAGCGACAGGCTCCGCCGGGAGTACTTCCACGCGGATATGTCCGGAGTTTATGAGAGCACGCCGCTGTACCTCGCGGAATTTTTCCTGACCGGAGGGCGCGAGGCTCCGCGCATTGAGATGGTGCGGGCGCTCCCGTTTGACCAGTACATAATCAGCGCGCCGCTGGAGTATCTGTACAGCCGTATACCGGCTCAGCCGGAGGAGGAGCGCGTGATTTCCTCCGCAGAAACAGGCAGGCAGGAGAAGACCGCGCCGGAAAAGAGCAATGTTTCAAGCGGCGTGGAGAGCATAGACATTACCAACGACCTGCGCGGAAAGGTGTATTATTCTCAGGAGATAGTGCACGGGCTTGGAGAGGGGAACATCTCTTACAGCGTGGGATTCGAGTGCGCCGACAGCTTTAACGGCAATAATGACGATATCGTGATATTCGGCGACCCCGGGCTTTTCGAGGGCAGTCCCTACGGCATGGATTTTCCGAATCTGAGCTGGAGCATAATCTCGTACAGCAAAAAGGGAACGTTCCGGATAGCGGTAAAGCTGCTCGACCGCGTGAATGCGGGAAGCATAAGGCTCCACTGGCAGGCAGTCCGCGCCGAGGAAAAGACGGCGGCTGACATGATGGAAGTCGAGAACGTATCCATTTCGATAAAGCCGAATCTCGTAAACATAGAGCCGCGTGGAACGATCAGCCTTGAGTGCCTGATAGAGGGCAGCGACGACCACAATTGTATATGGAACGTAGAGGACAAGAACGGCGGAACGATAAGCCGCAACGGGATCTACAAGGCGCCGTCCTCCGAGGGAGTCTATACGGTTACGGCGACAAGCGTGAAGTACCCCACGAAGAAAGCAGTGAATTACATTATCGTAAGCAAGCACAAGGAGCTGTAAAAAATACGGGCGCTGTTTTTTTCCAGCGCCCGTCAGCTTGTCGAAAAACTATAAAATTTGCGCGTAGCGCTATCGGTTTTCGCTACCTTTTGCCGTGCAAAAGGTAGTGGGGGTGTGGGGGCAAAGCCCCCGCCACTCCGCACGGAGTGCGGTTTTACGCTCCAAAAGCGCTAAAGGGGTGTGGGGGAAAACAAGAGTTTTCCCCCACAGTTTCTTTAAAACTTTAATGCCGTTGGTACTTTTTCGACGGTCTCACGGGCGCTGGATTTTTTCCAGCGCCCGTATTCTTAGTTAAGCGGAGTATTCAGTTCATATCCTCTTTCCGTCCAGTCGTTCCGCAGGAAATCGGTCAGCGCGTCCATGGGTATCCTGTCCGTATAGGTGACGGGATTGTTCGACGTTGTTGTGACAACGGCTGTCGCTGTGAAATCGCTGTCTCCTATACTGTTTGCGTCCTTGTCGGTGAAGTCGATTTCGTCGAAGCCGACATGATATCCGACCGGAGGATCGGCGCTGTCGTCAACTGCGAACAGGAGTTCCGGGAATTCAACGTTTACATCGTCCGGGTCAAATTGAAGCAGAAATCCGGCGAATTTGTCGCCCTCTGAATACGGCGGGTAGCCCTCGTGCTGTTTTTCCGCCGTGCCCGCCGAGCAGAGCTTCGTATTGATATCCAGCGGCTGAGCGTTGAGATAATCATAAGTAATATGAATGTCGTACAATGTGGAGCCGTATAAGTATATATCGTCGTCTGTGGCTTCGTATGCCTCTTCGGGGGAATAGCGCCTTACTATCTCAAGCCCCAGGAAATTTACCTCCGAAAATGGGCTGATGAAGTCCTGAAGCTCCTCATACGACTGCGGAATACCCGTGCCTTCGCTGTCGGTAAATGAATCGGCGGTCAGCGGCGGATTTTCGTTGTCCGTAAGTATCGCCGGAATACTGCTGTTCTCAGAGCCTGATTCGCTGGCTGATTCGACAATTGAGTTGCCGCCTGATTCGGCAGATGAGCTGCCGACCGGTTCCACAACTGATTCTGCTGAAGAAGCCGGTGCTGCGGAGCACCCTGTAAAACCTGTACACAGTGCCAGAAAAGCGGTCAGAGCCAATGCTTTTTTCATAAAATTACCACTCCCTTCACCAGTATTATACATCAACTGATTCAGAAAGTCAAGCGCTATTTTCCGGCGGATTTCTCAGCCGGGGAATACCGTTTTCGTTCATGGAGGGCAAAATACACAGCCCCCGCGCTGTCCGCGAGGAACCACCCTATCGGAATGGATATCCAGATGCCGAAAACGCCTATCTCAGGCACTGCGGAGAGCACATTCGCGAGAACCACGCGCGTTCCGAGGGAGATGACCGTCAGCACTACCGACATGAACGGCTTGTTCACTGCCCGGTAGTAGCCGTACATCATGAACAGAATTCCGATCCCGATGTAGCACGCGCCCTCCGTCCGGAGGTACTCCGCGCCGACCGCGGCGGTCTGCATGCTGGAGCCGTCCACGAACAGCAGCATCAGCGGCTCCGCGAAAAGGCATACCAGCAGACTTATCACCGCGCAGAAAATGGCTGTGCTGGCAAGCGTCTGCCTTATCCCGGACCTTATGCGCTGCGGGAGCCCGGCACCGTGATTCTGTGCGACAAACACCGAGAACGCATTTCCGAGGTCCTGCACCGGCATATAGGCTATCGTGTCTATTTTCACGGCAACTGCAAACGCCGCCATGACTACGGAGCCGAAGCTGTTCACGACCGCCTGCACCATAAGAATACCCAGGTTCATCACCGACTGCTGGAGGCAGGTCAGCCCCGACAGCGACAGTATGCTGCGGAAATGCGCGCGGTTCCAGTGCATATCGGAGCGTTTCGGGCGGTATTCCGGACAGGTGGCGAGGAAGTATACAACAATGCCGATACCCGAAATATACTGTGCGATGACGGTAGCCGCCGCGGCTCCCGCGATACCCCAGCCGAGCGGGATAACGAACAGCAGGTCAAGCCCAACGTTCAGCACTACCGAAATCCCGAGGAATATCAGCGGCACCGTGGAGTTACCAAGGCTCCGCAGGAGATTCGAGACGTAGTTGTACAGGAACGTTGCAAAGAACCCGATGAACACCCATGAAAGGTACGTCCGCATATCCGGGACTATCTCCTCCGGCACGAGGAGCGTGGAGATTATCGGGTCAAGAAGCGCGTAGAAAAGCCCGGTCATCGCAAGAGCAATCGTCCCGATGAGCACTGCGGACATGAAAATACCGCTGCGGATGACGTCGTTCTGCTTCCGTCCGAAAGCCATGGAAACGAACGAGCCGGTGCCCAGCGACAGCCCGATTATCACGGAGGTCAGGAACGTCAGCAGCGTGTATGACGAGCCCACAGCCGCCAGTGCGCCGTCGCCTATGTATTTTCCGACCACCCATGTGTCCGCGAGGTTGTAGAACTGCTGGAGCACGTTTCCGAGCATGAGCGGAACGGCAAACGCCCACAGTCCGCGGCTGATGCTTCCGGTGGTGAGGTCACGGTTTTTTATATGCACGTCAGGATTCTCCTTCGGAATTTTTGTGCGCTCCCCGCTGTTCAGCCTCGCGCTTTGAGAATACGCAGCCGCAGTAGTTCTGACGGTACAGCCCGTATTCCCTCGAGAGCTCTATTGAGCGCAGATAGCCGCCCTTTTTCTTGAAATCGGAGGGGAGCAGCTTCACCGGGTATATTTCGGATAATTCCGCGCCTATTGAGTTCAGTTTCTCGGCGTTTTTCATCGGGCTTATCGACAGAGTGGAGCAGAAATAGTCGAAGCCGTGGTCGGCGGCATACTGCGCGGAGCGTTCCAGCCGCAGGCGGTAGCACACGAAGCAGCGCTCGCCGCCCTCCGGGATATCCTCCAGCCCCTTTACGGCGGAGTAGAATTCTTCCGGGCGGTATTCCGGCACCACGACCTGCGCGGGGTATTTCATCGGGAGCTCTGACACAAGCCTGCGAAGCTCCGCAGTGCGCTTGTCGAATTCCTCTTTAGGGGAGATATTCGGGTTGTAGTAGAGCAGGGTAATGCGGAAATACTGCGCGAGGTATTCCAGGCAGTAGCTGGAGCAGGGCGCGCAGCAGCTGTGCAGGAGCAGCGTTGGCGCTTCTCCCTCCGGGATAGAGCTGATTATGCTCTCGAGCATTTTCTGGTAGTTCTGCTTCTGCATTACTGTGCCTTTCCGCCCGGCGCGGGCTTTTTCTCAAAGTTTACGATGAATATTCCGAGGCTCACCAGCAGGAGCGCCGCGACCGCCTGCCAGCTGAACGCCTGCCCCTGTTCGTCCAGGAGAATGGCGGAGAGCAGCACTCCGCAGACGGGGTTGAGGAATCCGAAAACCGCCACGCGGCTGACCGGATTGTGCTTCAGGAGCACCGCCCACAGGCTGTAAGCCGCCGCCGAAACGAAGCTCAGCCACAGCAGGGTGCCAGTCCCCGCGCCGGATATCTGCCACTGCTCGTTTGCGCCGCCGAGGGCAAGTCCTAGAGCCGCTAGCACTATCCCGCCGAATACGAACTGATACGCCGACAGCATTACCGGGGAGGCCCCCTGAGCGGTGTATTTCTTGATGAAGATTGTGGAGCAGGCGTAGCTCAGCACGGTGAGGAAAATAAAGCCCTCTCCGTTCCACGCAAAGCCGCTGAGATCGCCGCCGAGGTTGATGACAAAGATCCCCGCGAATCCCAGAATACAGCCGATGAGCTTCTTTGGCGTGAGCTTTTCCATGCGGAAGACCAGCGTTGTCAGGAGTATCACAACGAACGCTCCGGAGCCGTTGATTATCGAGGATTTCACGCCGGTGCAGTGGGAAAGTCCTATGTAGAAGAAAGCGTACTGCAAAATAGTCTGGAACAGGCTGAGCACGGCAATCCGCTTAAAGTCCCCCTTTTCCGGCAGGAGCGGTTTTCGGGCTGAAAGGCTCCCGGCGGCCCAGGCGAGTATTCCTGCGATAAAGAAGCGCACTCCGGCGAAAAGTAGCTTCGCTCCGGGACCGCTTTCGGTTATCCCGAACTGCTGGTAGCCTATTTTTATCATTGGGAATGCGCTTCCCCACAGCGCACAGCAGAAAAAGGCGATGAGAAGCACCACCCAGATTTTTGAAAGATATTTAGTCATTTTTCGTCCTTCTTTTGTGTTTATAGGACTATTATAGTACTATTCCGCGGGATTGTCAATGACATAAAAGGGCTCTGCCGCAGATCGGGCAGAGCCTGAAATTTATTCTTCCATTTGTTTGCCGAAGTACATTGCCGCCGCCTGGACGAGAGCGCTCTGTTCGCTGGTGGCGAATTCGTTGTCGTCCCCGGAGAGCATGATAACGGCTCCGTTCACATCGCCCTGCGAAAGAATAGGGGAGGCTGCTATCGCGTAGCGGTCTATGCCTTCGATTGGATTGAGCTTCTGGTCTTCGCGGCTGCGGTAAATGTGGCTCTTTCTCTGCTCGATGAGATCCTCCAGGGAGCCGGATACGCGGCGCTCGATGACCTCCTTTTTTGCCATTCCGGAAACGGCGATAACGTGGTCGCGGTCGCAGATGACCGCGGGGCAGCCGCCTACCTTTGAGAGCACGTCAGCGTACTGCGACGCGGTGCAGGATATCTCGCCAACCGGCGAGTATTTCTTGAAGATGACCTCGCCGTCGGGGCTGGTGTAGATCTCAAGGGGGTCGCCCTCGCGGATACGCATGGTGCGCCTGATTTCCTTTGGGATAACGATACGTCCGAGGTCGTCGATACGGCGGACGATTCCGGTAGCTTTCATATATAAATTCCTCCGTTGTTTTAATAAATCAGCATTTCTGCTTTGTGGAGGTATTGTCTGTCTTTTCCGTGGAATTATTCATGTGGTTTCGACAAAATTCTATGGAGTGGAATCAGTTATTTACTGAGATTTTCCGCTGTCCGGTGATTATAAGCCGTGACTTGAATTCATTATTGTGGTCGGTATCAGCAGTGTGATGGTATTGATATTGCCAAAAAGTGCAATAATGCAAAAGCATGCCGCTCATTTTTTTGAGCGGCACAATATTTAACGGTAACCTCTAAAAACCGGGACACGAGCAGATTTCGTATATGACTTATATCAGATGCAAGGCAACAAACCGCAGTAATACTGTATGTATTTCAAGGTTTGGTAACGCAGCAGATGATATAAGTCATAGAAATCTGCCGTGAAGGAGGTTTTTAGAGGTTACCTAACGTAAAATTAAAATCAGTGATCAATGATATCATGTTTATGTAATTCGAATTTAAGCGCTAAAAACCTTATATCCGCTCCCGGTTCTCTCCACAAAGAAAGGCTGGATATCGTTAACACTCATGAATTTATGGAGGTTCGGGCGCTTTACCTCGAGCCATTCCTCATGCTGGACCCCGTTCAGGAATACCAGCGGACAAGCCCTGACTACCGTATCAGCCGGAAGTCCGAAGTCGGCAACCAGCTTGTCCCTGTCCACCGTCCGCAGATAAGTGAACGATTCCAGCGCACAGCGGAGCATGGTTTCCTTGCTGTCTGGCTTTTTCAGCTCGAGAATACGCAAAGTCCCGTCAGCCTTATTGTAGGACAGCATGTCTATTTTCCCGATATCATCATACTTGATGTTTTTCAGCGGCGTCTGGTAGTCTATCACCTTTCCGATAAAATCGAAATCGCCCTGCCTGAACATATCCATTGCGATTTGTTCCTCAACGCGGTTTGAAGCGGGGTCATAATTACCATCGTGCCCGGCAGTCTTGTAGGTGGTCTGCCGTGTTATCTGCGGTATTCCTCCGACTAATTCATCAAAATGCGCTATAACAAATTCCGCTACCGCTTCGTTGAAATAAACGCCGGTGTTCGGAAATTTTCCGCGGTAGTTCACGAAATCTTTCTTGTAGAAATTCTGCGGTTCTTTCATTGCTTCAATGCATTTTGACCTGATATCTGATTCTTCGTATGTCATGATGATACTTCCTTTCAGTCATAAATTACCTGCCAAATCAAGTATATCACACATTGACTTGTATGTCAACTGTATCGGACAGGTACTTGTTTTGTCCTGGGTAATATGCTATAATACATTTAATGGAGGTGCGCCATGGAGAAAAACAAACAGAAACTGCTTGCCGTTCTTGACATTCTGAACGAAACCGACGAGCTCCACCCGATAACCGCAAACCGCATAACAGAGCGGCTACGGCTGATGGGGATAGAAGCCGAGCGGAAATCCGTGCTGCGTGATATCGCGGCGCTGTCGGAATACGGCCTCGACATAATCCTGCACACGGACAACAAACTAGGGTTTTACATCGGCAGCCGCACTTTCGAGGACTGGGAGCTGAAAATCCTTATGGATTCCGCGCAGAGTTCGCGTTTTCTGACTGCCGAGCAGACAAAATCCCTGACCGAGCGTATTAGCAGGCTTTCGAGCGCGGCTGGCTGCAAGGCGCTCCGCAGCGTCACGCAGATCCACTGGGAAAACAAATCCGGTTCGGTCAGCTATGCGGTCGATAAAATTCTGAATGCTATCCGGCACGGAAAGATGATAACGTTTCAGTACAGTTTTACCTCTGCGGACTTGAAGAAATCGCTGAAACGCAGCGGTTACGTTTATACCGTCAGTCCATATTCCATTTATCGGCGCGGAGATCAGTACTACCTCATCGGAAATACGCACGGTTACGATAACCTTTCCTGTTATCGGCTGGACAGAATGCGGAATACTGCAGTTTCAGAGCTGCCCGCAGTTCCCGCGGAAAAGCTGCTCGGAAAGAATCCGGATATGCGGATTTCCGAGTACGTTCAAAGCACCGTCAGCAATTTCAGCGGAGAAAAAATCCCGCTGGAACTCCATGCAGAGCCGTCCGCGCTCGATGACATAATCGACTGCTTCGGCGAGAAAATACGGGTAACTCAGACGGAATCCGGATTGACCGTGAAACTCCGCACCACTGAAAGCGAGGGGCTTTGCCGCTGGCTCATGCAGATGTGCGGAAGAATCACGGCAACCTCTCCACAGTCAGTTGTTGACGAAATGAAGCGCCGTACTCAAGCAGCGGCTGAAACATACCGGGTCATTTCCCGTCCTTGTTCTTCGGGAGAATGAGCAGCATCAGCAGGAATATTCCGGCAGGCACAAATATAATTCCACAGCCCGTGCCGACCGAAATATCATTATCGCCGCCCAATATCCACAGCATAAGCGCTCCGTAGGCTATTCCTGCCGCGATTCCGAACAGCTTTCCGAGAGCGTTTGAGTGCAGCAGCTTCCCGAAAATGAGATACACTATACCACCGATAAATCCCACATCAAGGACTGCCGCTAATACTATGATAATAGTCATTTTTTGTTCCCTCCTTATGCTTTTATAATAGCACATCAGGCAGGACAAAAACGGTACCAGTAAGGAGCAGATATGAAAATAACGATACATCGCGGAACCCACCAGATAGGCGGCTGCGCTACTGAAATATGCACGGCAGACACACGGATTTTTGTTGATTTCGGTTCTGCGCTGGACGGCAGCGCAGGAATACAGATAGAGGGTCTGAACACCGGGAAAGCTGCCTGCGACGGCGTTCTTCTGACGCACTATCACGGCGACCATGTTGGCGAGATCAACACGATTCTTCCTGGAATACCGCTCTACTGCGGAGAAACTGCCAGGCTGATAATGCAGAAACTGAACAGCCGCACAAAACAAATAGACAGCGATGTACTGCTTAATATGAATACGTTCGCGCAGGGGCGGAGCTTTCAGATAGGCGACATCAAAATTACGCCGTATTCCGTTGACCATTCAGCGTATGATTCGTATATGTTCCTGATCGAAGCAGAGGGAAAACGCGTGCTACACACCGGGGATTTCCGCACGCACGGATTTCGCGGAAAGGGCGTGCCGAAAGTCCTGGAGAAGCTGGTTGGGAAAGTAGACGTCCTCATCTGCGAGGGAACAACGATAAACGGAGACCACGAAACTGCGCTGTCAGAATACGAGCTTTCGCTGAAGATCCGTGACTACATAAAGAAACACAAGTACGTTTTCGCGGTGTGTTCCTCAACGAATTTTGACCGGCTTGCGGCTGTCTGCAATGCGATTCCGCGTGGGCGCTACCGGGTATGCGACAAGTTCCAGCTTGAAATGATGAAGATAATGCGGGAACACACAAAGGATTACACAGAACTGTATCAATTTGAGAGAATGTTGTGGTACAGCAGCCATCTCGTACCCAAAATGCGCGACCGTGGGTTCTGCATGTTCGTAAGGCTTGGTAATTCCAGTCACCGAAAGATAATGGAGAAATTCGCAGACTTACAGCCGCGTATTCTCTATTCAATGTGGAAAGGCTATCTTGACGAGCCGAAAAACGCCGCATTCGTGGAGGGATTCCCGCTCGACAGACTGCACACCAGCGGTCATGCGGATATCAATGCGATACGGACAGCTATCGAGATAACACAACCGGAAATCGTGATACCAATCCATACTGAATCTCCTGATAAATTCATGGATATCTCAGGGAACAGAACGGTGTTAGTATGCGAGGACGGAGAAAATATAATTCTATAAAAAGAGATACGGTGCTGAAGTCAACAGCGCCGTATTTTTTTATCACTATGACTAACAAAGAAATAAGGATAGCATTGTAACACAGTTGCGTTATCCTGCTAAGGCAGGCTTATTAAAAGACTGCCTGTATATATTATATACTTAATATATTTAAGAGAAAGAAGGTAGATTTCATTGAGAACTAAAACAATTACTACAAGTCTCAGATTAAGACCGAATGAACTGGAGTTGATAGAAAGCAATGCTGAAAAAGCAGGTCTTAACAGGAACACGTTTATTGTATCATCAGCATTAAGGAATCATAGTTCTGTTAAACCGGAACACCTTTGTGAATTGAGAATGATACAGAATACTATCACCAGAGTGGATAACGGACTGACTGACAAGGTCAGGAATGAATTGAACGAAAGGATAAACAAATTATGGGCTGCATTGTCAAAGTAATAAATAACGGTTACGAACACCCTTTGGCTTTAAAAGGACTTATCAAATATATACTTACAGATAAAGATACTAAAGGTCAAACACGGTATTATGATGGATATTACCTTAATCTCGAAAGTGCTGAATATGAAATGATGAACGTAAAGCAATACTTCAGAAAAACACAGGGGCGTCAGGCAAGACATTTTATTGTGAGCTTTGATGATTACGTATGCATGGGAAGGCAGGCAGATCATTTTGCCAGACAGATCTGCGAGTATTATTATAATACCTTTCAGATCATGTATTCGGTTCATGAAGATACAGATAATTATCATATTCACTTTGTAATGAATACAGTCAGCTGGGTTGATGGACATATGTTCAGTGAGGGTCCAGCAGAACTGCAGCAGTTTAAGAATTATGTAAATAACCTGTATAATACGTTCGTGAAAGAGCAGCGAAGGAATGAAATAATATACGGTTAATACAATTTACATATTCTGTAACACAAATATAAAAAATTTTATGGAGGATTTGTTTATGAAAACAAAAATGGCTTCGATCCCTTTTGAGGTAAACAATATTGAAGGACGCATTATGCCTTTCAGACAGGTAGTATATGTTAATGAAAATCCGAACGGCACTCGTTTCTATTACAGTGATGATAAGCTGACTGATCAGGTGAATTTACCTGATAATACTGATTTAATTTATACAAGACCTGAACTGCTTTATGGTATGTCAGATATAGCATTACCGTCTCCGGCTCATCATGAGGTGGTTCAGGTAGAAAAGCCCGGTTATATCAAGAAACTAAGACCTTTTGATTATGCTGCATATATTGTGTCACAGATACCACTGAAGAAATACAATAGCGAGCTTTATGTATACCGAGATGGCTGCTATCATGCAATGAGCAAACCGGAGGTATGCGACCTTGTTATGGATTATTGTGGTGCTGATATTATACACGGAGGTTCTCCTTCTGTTATCGATAAGGTGGTTTCCTGTCTGAATAATTTGCCGGGACTAAGGTGCCAGGATACTGATGTTGATCCGGATTTCGCGCCTTTCCGAAACGGTATATTCAACATAAGAGATTTCAGTTTTTATCCATACGAGACAAGACCTTTCGTAAGATATGCCCTTACTGTAGATTTTGACCCGATGAACGGATATTGTCCTGAATTTCTTAATTACCTCAATACCGTAACAGAGTATGATCCGGTGATGAAAACAAGAATACTTGAAATAATGGGTTATCTTCTGACAGCCCATACGGACGCTAAAAAGTTCTTTGTTTTTGCGGGTGTGGGTAATTCGGGTAAATCCCTATTGATAAATCTTATAGAATCACTCATTACTCCCGATAGTATCTTTAGTGCAGGAATGAACGAACTTGGATTAAAATTCACCCTTGGATATATGAACGGAAAGCATTTAAGCATCTGCTCAGACCTTTCAAGCGCACCGATAACAAATAGTGCGGTCGGTAATATCAAAATGTTGACCGGTGGGGATACAAAGTTCTGTGAGAAGAAACAGGCAGCCATGGTAAGAATGGAGAAAACCACACGTTTATTATTCTCAACCAATCATGAAATCACCACAGTATATCATGATCAGGCTTTTATGGACCGGTGCTGCGTTGTTCCCTTCCTGCACAGTATCCCTGTTGATAAACAGGATCCATTTCTGTTTGCCAAACTGATGAATGAGCGTACAGCTATTGTTAATTATGCGCTCAACGCTTACATTTCACTTCGTTTAAGGAGACATGGAATGGGTGTGGAATTCACTGGTGAAGCGGAGGCACAGAAACAGTATCATGAGTATTTTCACAGATAAAGTGTAATAATTTTATATGATTTGTGAATCAAGAATTTTGTGATTATATATTATCTCAATGTAGCTATAATATCAGCTATCCGTTTATAACGGCACACAGAAATTTCCCCGAAGCGTAATTGCTTCGGGGATTTTTTGTGTCCGGGAGAGGAGAAGAAGTATGTTCA
>CAKSLI010000009.1 GCA_934466475.1 uncultured Oscillospiraceae bacterium | reverse complement strand
AAGGGTTGCGCTCGTTGCGGGACTTAACCCAACATCTCACGACACGAGCTGACGACAACCATGCACCACCTGTCTTCTCCGTCCCCGAAGGGAAAGGACCCATTACGGTCCGGTCGGATCGATGTCAAGATTTGGTAAGGTTCTTCGCGTTGCTTCGAATTAAACCACATGCTCCACCGCTTGTGCGGGTCCCCGTCAATTCCTTTGAGTTTCATTCTTGCGAACGTACTCCCCAGGTGGATTACTTATTGCGTTTGCGACGGCACCGAGGATTTATAAATCCCCAACACCTAGTAATCATCGTTTACGGCGTGGACTACCAGGGTATCTAATCCTGTTTGCTCCCCACGCTTTCGAGCCTCAGCGTCAGTAAAGGCCCAGCAAGCCGCCTTCGCCACTGGTGTTCCTCCTAATATCTACGCATTTCACCGCTACACTAGGAATTCCGCTTGCCTCTGCCTCACTCAAGAAAAACAGTTTCAAAAGCAGGTTATGGGTTAAGCCCATAATTTTCACTTCTGACTTGCCTTCCCGCCTACACTCCCTTTACACCCAGTAATTCCGGACAACGCTCGCCACCTACGTATTACCGCGGCTGCTGGCACGTAGTTAGCCGTGGCTTTCTAAACAGGTACCGTCATTATCGTCCCTGTCCACAGAGGTTTACAATCCGAAAACCTTCTTCCCTCACGCGGCATCGCTGGATCAGGGTTTCCCCCATTGTCCAATATCCCCCACTGCTGCCTCCCGTAGGAGTCTGGGCCGTGTCTCAGTCCCAATGTGGCCGATCAACCTCTCAGTCCGGCTACTGATCGTCGACTTGGTGGGCCGTTACCTCACCAACTATCTAATCAGACGCGAGCCCATCTTTCAGCGGATTGCTCCTTTGATAATCAGACGATGCCGTCCGATTATGTTATGCGGTATTAGCAGTCGTTTCCAACTGTTGTCCCCCTCTGAAAGGCAGGTTGCTCACGTGTTACTCACCCGTCCGCCGCTGATCATAAGAGCAAGCTCTTATTCTCCGCTCGACTTGCATGTGTTAGGCGTGCCGCCAGCGTTCGTCCTGAGCCAGGATCAAACTCTTTAAAGTTTGTATCAAAACGCCTTTCGGCGCTCTAATCTTGGTTCAGATAAACGCTAACGTTAATTTAATTAACGCAATCTGTGTTTATCCAGAATTTTCTTGTTTCTCAACTTTGACATCTCTGTCAAAGAATCGACAAGGTAATGTTAATTCGTTCTGTATTGTTCAATTTTCAAGGAGCTTTTTTAACTCGTCATCTCTTTCAGACGACTTTGTTATTATATCACATCTTTTCGTTTTTGTCAAGAGGTTTCTGAAAAAAATTTTTCAAATTTTCTTGATTTTGTTCCGATTCGACATGATATCGGAGGTTTTCCTCGCCGCTTTTCAGCAGCTTATCCATTATATCACATCTTTTCAATTTTGTCAAGAGGTTTCTGAAATATTTTTTTCGAATTTTTCTTGATTTTTTTCGTATCTGATGTGATATCAGACTTTTTGCTTGCCACTTTCGCAACAGCTTATTTATTATATCACTTTGTTTTCGTTTTGTCAAGTGGTTTCTCAAAATTTTCTGAAAAACTTTTTTCTTGATATCGCGATCACTCTGTGATCTTTATTTCAGCGCCGCTCTCGCAACAGCTTCTATATTATACTCTTTTTAAGACACTTTGTCAACACACATTTAGAAAAAAGCTGCACAATAAGTTTTCCATATTTTCAACCGTATTATACATATCCAGTTACATTTATTTACACAAAAAGCTCCCACCCGAAAGCAGGAGCCATTTCAGCAATATTCAGGAGTTTTCCTGGAGCTCGGAGATAATCCTTACAAAGCTGTCCACGTCATTGAAGTCCTTATATACAGAAGCGAATCTTATATATGCAACAACATCAATGCTCTTCAGTCTGTGAAGAACCATCTCCCCGATCTTCTCGGAGGTAACCTCGCGCTGGAGGGAGTTCTTGAGCTCAGCGGCAATCTCGTCCACCATATTCTCTATCGTCTCAAGCTTGACTGGACGCTTTACGGCAGCCCTGCACAGCCTGTCCACGAGCTTCTGGCGGTCAAAGGGTTCAATGGAGTTATCCTTCTTTATAACCATAAGAGGGATATCCTCGATTATTTCGTATGTTGTAAAACGGAATCCGCACTGCATACATTCACGGCGGCGGCGCACCTTGTTCTCAGTCGGGCGGGAGTCTATTACCTTGCTTTCCTCACAGCCGCATTCAGGACACTTCATGTTGAATTATCACTCACTTTCAAGACAAATTGATCTACATATAGTATATCACAAACCAAATAAATTTTCAACACTTTCAACTGAAAAAGTCAAAATTATTTTACGGATTTTTCTCTTATGAATTCGTACAGCCGCATGACCGGAATATCCGTTTCCTGTCCGTCAAGCCTGTCCTGAAGCATTTTGTTCGTATTTACTATCTGGCTCAGTTCACATTCGTCGTCCCCTGTGGTTATATGCAGTTTCATACATTGCGTGCTGGAGTAACGACCGCGCAGCTCCTCTGGTTCGCAGTTGATCGTCAGAATATCCGCATATCTGATCGTTTTCCAGCCGAGGAGGTGTTTCCACCTGAGTTCATTACCGTCCGCTTCTGCGATGGTCGGTATCTTTTCGAAAGCTATTACAATTCCAACGAACAAACCCGTACAAATCAGAAACAGTACCAGACTGACCACAGAGAAATACGTCAGCATTACAGCAAACCAAATCGCAAGAGCAATGACTGCCGCTGCCATACCACCATTAAAAAATCTGTCATTGCACTTCATCTCGACCCTTATTTTATCCATACCCACTCCTTTCGCAAATCAGCTCTTCCAATTTTATTATAGCACGCCAATTATTTAAAGTCAAGAATAAGGGCGCACCGAAGCGCGCCCTAAAGCTATTCAGATTCAGATAAGCCCGGAATTATTGACCGCAGCCACCAGAGCCCTTACAGAAGCAACGATGATATCCGTATGGATACCCGCGCCCCAGCTTACAGAGCCGTCCGGCTTGGATATGCCGATATACGCAGCCGCCTTTGACTTGGAGGACTGCTCCAGCGCATTCTCAGTATATGTAGCGATGTGATACTCAATTCCCAGACCGGTCTTGACCGCATTGGAAACCGCGTCCAGACGGCCGTTGCCGACGCCCTCCCATGTGCGCTTCTGACCGCCGATCTCCATAGTTACGGTAGCGGTGATATGCTCGCCCTGGGTATAGTGAGCCTCCACAAATTTCAGCTTGCCATGCGACTCCAGATAGGTCTTTTCAAAGATATCGTAGATCTCGCTGGGGTGGAGCTCCTTGTGCTGGTGGTCGGACACGCTCTTGACAACGTAACCGAAGTGCTCGCGCATTTTAGGCGGCATAACGATGCCGTATGTCTGCTCCATGAGGAATCCGATACCGCCCTTGCCGCTCTGGCTGTTGATGCGTATAACATCGCCCTCGTACTCTCTGCCGATATCGTGCGGGTCGATCGGAATATAGGGAACGTTCCAGTGCTCAGGATCCTTCTCCTCACGCCACTTCATGCCCTTTGCGATAGCGTCCTGGTGTGAACCGCTGAACGCCGCGAACACAAGCTGACCGCTGTACGGCATACGCTCGTAAACGTGCATTCTTGTGAGCCTCTCATAAATGGAAGCCAGCTCCGGCAGATTGCTGAAATCAAGGTTCGGCTCAACGCCGTGGGAATACATATTCAGCGCCAGAGTTACGATATCCACGTTACCGGTGCGCTCGCCGTTTCCGAACAGGGTACCCTCAACGCGGTCTGCGCCAGCGAGGAGTCCGAGCTCCGTGTCCGCGATACCGCAGCCGCGGTCGTTATGCGGGTGGAGGGAAATTTCGAGGGAATCCCTGTTGTGCAGCACCTTGCACATATATTCTACCTGCTGTGCGTAAACGTGCGGGAGGCTCTCCTCAACGGTAACGGGCAGGTTGATGATCACCTTCCAGTCGGGAGTAGGCTGCCATATATCAATAACTGCATTGCATATCTCAGCCGCAAATTCCGGCTCTGTTCCGGTGAAGCTCTCCGGGGAGTACTCAAAACGGAAGTTTCCCGGGGTCTTTTCGCGGTATTCCTTAAGGAGCTTCGCGCCGGTAACGGCGATGTCGATTATCTCTTCCCTGCTCTTGCGGAACACCTGCTCGCGCTGTGCCACGGAGGTTGAGTTGTACAGGTGAACGATTGCATTCTTGCAGCCGTCAAGAGCCTCAAAGGTCTTCTTGATGATGTGCTCGCGGCTCTGGGTCAGCACCTGAACGGTAACGTCGTCCGGGATAAGATTCTGCTCGATAAGCGCGCGACAGAACTCGTATTCCGTCTCAGAGGCAGCCGGGAATCCTATTTCTATCTCCTTGAAACCAACCTCGACCAGCTTCTTGAAGAACTCCAGCTTCTCGTCAAGGCTCATAGGGATAATGAGCGCCTGATTTCCGTCACGGAGGTCAACGCTGCACCACTTGGGAGCCTTCTCAATGTAGTCCTTCTCAGCCCAGTCCATGCATCTGAACGGCGGCATGAAGTATCTTCTTGCGTACTTGCTTGCTTGTGTCATTACTCTCTTTCCTTTCCGGGCAAAGCCCCGCGCCATCGCGCAAATATAGTACAGACGAACTGTTGAACTGCATTACCGCAAATAAAAAAGCTCCATCTCCATAAAGAGATGAAGCTGAAAACTCCACGGTACCACTCTCATTGGCAGAAACCTGCCCACTCGTACACATCAGACAATGTGCCTCTCGATAACGGGAGAAACCGTAACGGCTTAGTTAGTTTCCTGTTCAGCCGTTCTGCTCAAGGAGGAGCTATGACCCTGCCGCTCTGCCGGCTCGCACCAACCGCCGGTTCTCTGGAAGTGCTCCAGGGCTTTGTTTCCTTTCGTCGCATTTCAACATATTCTATAATGATTATAGCACGCGTTCCGGCTTTTGTCAAGGGGTGGAAATAAATTTTACGGCGTTTCTATGCGGATATTCTGCTGTCCATGTTGAACACCAGCTTCCACGCGCCGTCCCTTTCCCGCCATGTGGAGGTTATGTGGAATCTCCCTGAGAGGTCGGCGTTTTCAGGTTTCTCAGCGGTGGTTATAACGTAATGCACCTGAACCATTCCCGGAGCTTCGCACACGGTTTCAAATCCCTCTATCTCGAACAAAGCGCAGTCAAATCCGCCGATTAATTCCGCGTAATCCGCCCCGGTGCACCTGAATCCCCCGCACACCATAACGGCGTTCTCGTCCACAAGCTCCAGAAACGCCGCCTTATCCCGTGCCTGAGCTGCTCTCCACATCTTTTCTTCAAGTTCCCGTATCATCTGTCCCCTCCTGCGCATTGCCAGCCGAAGCCCGCAGATTTTTCTTTTCAACGACATAATGCCGCACTCCGGCGCTTACGATCATTGCTCCGATAAGAGCCACAAAAGCCGTAGGCGTCCACAACAGAACAATACCCGCCGCGTCGCCCATATTCATTCCGCCATATTCAGCAGCGTATTGCGCATTGAACATAGCGAATACATCTCTCCACCAGCCAAGTTCCAGCGCCAGAATGAAGAACACCACAAACAGACACAGCGAGCCAGCGCATTTCCAGATAAACCGCCGCTTATCCCTCGAAAACAGCAGTGCCGCCAGCACTGCGCCCAGCAGCGGACAAAAATATGCGGTCTGCGTCCATACGGCAAATCCGCAGAATGCGTACATAAGGCACAGTACCGGGCAGAGTATTCCCTCCAACACCGCCAGTGCATTGTATATCCATCTGATTTTCATATCAGCCTTTCCACCCGCGGAGCTCCCGCAGGGTCCCGACCGTTTCCCGAATTGCCTGAGCTGCCGCGTCTATCTCCTCAGCTGTATTCCGCGCCGAAATCGTGAGCCTCAGCGAGCCCTTCAGCATTTCCTCCGGAACCCCCATAGCCCTCAGCACATGGGAGGGCTCCTCCTCGCCGCTTGCGCACGCCGAACCCGAGGAAGCGCACACGCCGCGCAGGTCAAGGCCCAGCACGAGGGATTCTCCCTCCACTCCCGCAAATGAAACGTTGACGTTCCCCGCGAGCCTGCCGGGGAGCCCTCCGTTGAGCCTGCTCCCGGGAATCTCCAGCAGAGCCCCCGTCAGCCTGTCCCGCAGCCCCCGCACATATTCGCTGTCCCGCGCGATATTTCCGCAGGATATCTCCAGCGCCTTTCCCATAGCGACTATTGCGGCGGTGTTTTCCGTGCCGGAGCGCATTCCGCTCTCCTGCCCGCCGCCGAAAATCAGCGGCTCCAGTGGAACGCCCCGCCGGCAGTACAGGAACCCCGCCCCGCGAATCCCGCCGAATTTATGCGCGGAGACCGACAGCATATCACAGCCGATTTTCTCCACATCAAGCGGAATATGCCCCGCCGCCTGGACCGCGTCCGTATGGAACACCGCGCCGCGGCTCCTGCACAGCTCCGCGATTTCCTTTATCGGCTGGATCGTGCCCACCTCGTTGTTTGCCGCCATGACCGACACTGCCGCCGTATTCTCATCAATGAGCTCCCTTGCCTGCGCCATGTCAATAAAGCCCTCTTGGTCAGCGCCGATGTATCTCACCTCGAAGCCCTGTTTCTCAAGAGCCCTGCACGTATTCAGGACTGCGGGGTGCTCGATGACCGTGGCGACTATGCGGTTTCTTCCGGCTCTCCTGCCGGAAAGCGCCGCCGAACGCAGCGCCATGTTATCCGATTCCGTCCCGCCGGAGGTGAAATAAATCTCGTCCGGCTGTGCGCCCAGCGCCCTGGCGCATTTTTCACGCGCCTCTATTATCGCGAGAGCCGCCCGCCTGCCCTCTGCATGTATAGATGAGGGATTACCGCAGCACTCTGCCAGGAACGGCACAGCCGCCTCAAAAGCCTCCGGCAGCACCGGAGCGCTCGCCGCATTATCAAGGTAAATCACCGCGAAGCCCTCCTTATTTTTTCGATAGTCCATTCCCACTCAGGGAAATCCCGCCGGATACGCGCTTCAAACCGCATGCACAGCTCCCGCCGGAGCTCCGGGTGTTCCCTCATCTGCTGCTTTGCCCCCCACAGGTGCGTATAGTTTTCCTGCGGGAAGAACAGCATATCCTTGTCCAGCAGGGTCTTCACGCCGGTGCCGGTGTATTCCGCGCACATAGCCGCCATACGCTGCTCCGCGAAAACCATGTATCTGAGGCATTCCCCGCACCTGTCCGCGGACTTCATAAACGCGACAGCCTGCGAGGTATAGAATTCCTTGAAGCTCTCGTCCGGTACGTAGAAGAACGCCGTGTTAAGCGGAAGCGCTTCCCGGCTGAAATCCGGTATGCTGTGCCCCCTTGCCGAGAAATATTCCAGCGGCGGGTAGATATCCGGGTTTAAATCCTCCCGGTGAGCTGCGATTATCTCCGCGCCGAATTCCGGCTTGTTCCACACGATGAAATCAGTATCTATCATCACGCAGGGAGCTTCTATCTGCTTCATCGCAAGGAGCTTCCCCGCCGCCCAGAACATCACCGGGTCAATGCCGTCAAGGTCGTCCGGAACGGTGTCCCGCAGCTCGTCCCAGACCGCTTCCAGCCCGGATCGCCTGATATATTCCGCCGCCGGACGGTCGGTGTAAAGGAATATCCGGCTGCCGTCCCTGCGCCATGTCAGCGCGGAGAGAACAGCGCAGTAAAGGTCGAAATCCTCTAAAGCAAAAGCCCCGTTATTTTTCGCGAAAAACGGAGCCGTAGAAATTATGTGAAATGCGTCCAAGGCATACCCTTTCTGTCAGATGATGTGGATACCGTAGCCAAAGCAGTCGAGCGGGCATTTACGCAGGCATTCGTACATTATCCTGTCGTATTCCTCAGCCGTCATGCCGTTCCAGCCGCAGAAGCTGCCATAAGCCCCCCCGAATGAGCCGCCGGGAAAAGAACCGCTGAAAGAACCGCCATTAAACGAACCCAGCAGATAAGCTCCCGAGCCGAACATATACGAACCGAACGCGAACGACCCTCCACGGAAAGAGCCTCTGAAGCTCCCGCCGAAGCGCCATTCCCACTCCCATTCCCAGAGCCGGAATTTTCTGAAGCTGCCGCCGGAATAGCTCCCGGAAAGAAAACTCCCGTAATATCCAGAGCCGTAGGAAAAGCTGCCGACACTCCCGGAACCAGCCGCAAAGCTCCCCGCGTATCCCAAAACGAAAGAACCCGCCGCCCCGGAGCCTGCAAAGCTTCCGGCGTTATGTACGCTGTGCCCCGCGGGAGCTCCGCTGAAAACCTCGCGGTATTCAGGAGCAGACTTCCCGAAAACCATGGAAAGCCGGGCGTCAATGTCAGGAGAAGCCGGGTCGATCATTTTGAGCTTGTCCGCATAGGCTTCGCCGCCGTGCTCCCTGAGCCACTCAATAAGGCGTCCCCCGAGGAAATATCCCCTGAGTGCAGCTATATCAAAATTTTCCGCGATCTCAGCCGCGTCAGATATCCTGCACCTGTTGAACCACAGACAGCAGTCCACGGAGCCACCCCCTCTGCTCAAAATAAAGCCTTCCCCTTTGGCTTTGATTAAAAATGTCAACGATTTGAACGAAGTTCGCACAAGCGAATCAATGCATTTGTTTTTATCAACAAATTGTATTCATTTTCACCCGCATTGGTTGTCTGTGTTACTTATAGATTGTATTTTTGCTTGTGTTTTGCAAGAGAAATTGCCAATTTAGAGACGCAATCCGCCATTTTCTGGTCAGAGTCAGTCATATTTTCTGGCTTTTCACAACTACTGGTCTTTGAAGTTTGCCCATCTGCTAATTTGATATTAACTGTAATGTTGTTATTAACATTGGCACTTTGTTCTTGCGCCAAGGATTTAACACGCTGTTCTATAATTTTATATATGCAATCGGCTATTTTCTGTTCCGTTTCAGAAACATCTTCTGGATTTTCACAACTGCCGGTCTTTAAAGTCTGCCCATCTGCTAATGTGATATTAACTGTAATATTGTTATTAACATTGTGGCTTTGCTCGCTCGATAAGGATTCATCATGTTTTTTTCCAAGTTGTATAGCAAAGCCATCATTTCCTATAAATTTATAACCATATTTACCCATGCGCCATAACCTCCTTTACTTACTTGAAAGGTATTTGAATCTATAATAAATGCTCTGCGTTTATTATATCATAACTTCGAAAATAATGCAACAAAAAATATAATCTTTGTTGCATTTACACAACGATAATTGAACCGCAAAACAAAACAGCCGGAGCTTGCGCAGTCGGCTGTTTATTCATGGAAATTGCGTTTTTTATTGCCTATAACAAGCTTCATCATAACCGAAACGACGGTCTTTTTTATCGATATGACAAGCTGCCTTTCGTCCTCCGTGAAGCCCTCGTAGTCAAGCCCGGCAAGCTCCGGTATATCTATGTACCTTGCCGGTATCTCCGCTTCCGCCAGCCTCGCGAGCTCCCCGCAGCAGCGCGGACACTGGCAGGCATTGAAGCGCCTGAGTATCTCCAGGGCTGTATTCTCGGCTATCATCTGCGTGAGGTCGCGGGAAACCTTCGGCGAGCGCCTGACGTTCTCCTCCCGGGACATTTCCTCCGCCTGCCGCCGTATTATCCGCGTCAGCGGCTCGATCCTGCGGAGCTGTTTCGGCATTCGGCTCTTCCCCGCCGCGATGACCTGATTGTCCGCCGCCGAAACCTCCTTCATGAGGTTCATGACGCTGGGCGTTTTTATCGACTGATATTCCGGCTCCTCATATTCCGGTTCTTCCGTAGGCTCAGGCTCCCTGCGTTTTTTCGGTGCGGATTTTCGCGGTTTTTCAGCAGATTTCACGGACTTCCCGGCAGGATCCACTGCGGCGCCGCCCAGCTTCCGCTTTTTCTCAGAAACCAGAACCGCGCCCTCCGGGGCTTCAAGCTCGTAATGCTCAGAAACCGGATCCTTGCGCTCTGTCATTTCTTAACAGGCTCCGGGAACTTCTCTCCGGTGAGCTCCGTGATAAAGTTTCTGTACTCGCCCGCCACCTTTGACTTGGGAGCGTAGGTGATCACGCTCTCGCCGTGCGCGGGAGCCTCAGCAATGCATACGCTGGCGCTTATACGGCTGTTGTAGATCTTGGTTTCAAGCTGATCCGCGATAACGTTCGCAAGATCCTCGACATCACGGGTGAGCAGCAGCCTGGGGTTGTACTTGTTGAACAGGATTCCGCCAACCTTGAGCTCCTTGTTGTAGTATCTCTGCACCGCAAAAATCGTCTGCTTCAGCTGAGCGATTCCCTGGAGGCTGAGTATCTCGCACAGCATAGGGATAATGAGCTCGTCCGCCGCTGTGTATGCATTTATCGTGAGCACTGAAAGCGCCGGCGGCGTATCCAGAATAATATAGTCATACTGATCCTTGACAGCCGCGAGCTGTTCCCTGAGAATATACTCTCTGCCAACTCCTGTGAGCTCCAGTTCAACGCCGGAAAGCAGAATATTAGAGGAGATTACATCACATATCTCGCCGTGCTGTATGGCCTCGGCAAGGTCACAGTTCTCCTTGAAAACGTCATAAATGGTGTATGTATCCTCCGATTCCACACCAAGGGAAAAGCTGAGGTTTCCCTGCGGGTCGAGGTCGATAGCGAGGACCTTTCTGCCAAGGCTTGCGAGTCCTCCGCAGACTGCGCTGCATGTCGTGGTCTTACCAACGCCGCCCTTCTGGTTGGTGAATGCGATTACCTTTGCCAATATGTATTACCTCCAAGGTTTTGTTTTACACTGGAGCCATGCTCCGTTTCTATAACTATAACATACACAAGGGCGCACAAGTCTGTCCGCCCTCGTCTGTTATTTGTGAGCTGATCAGAAGCCCTCCGGATCTATGTACTCGTCTGTTGCGCTGTCCTCCGGGATGTAGATATGGTAGTTTGTCTTGCCGTTCTTCTTTACGAAGTACATTGCCGTATCTGCAAAGGAAAGCAGCTCGTTGACGTCTTCCGTATGATCCGGGCAGAATGCAACACCGATACTTGCCTTGACGTCAATGTGCATGGAGCCGTCAGCAGTGTCATATCCGGAATAAAGCTCGTTGATGATATCCATTGAGATGCTCTCAATATTGTCGATATCCTCCTGATTTGTGAAGCAGAGAACAAACTCATCGCCGCCGAAGCGTCCTGCGAAGCCGCCCCTGTCGTCAACCTTCTTGCGGATCGTATCAGCCACGAACCTGATGACATCATCGCCAACAGTATGACCGTAGCGGTCGTTGATGAACTTGAAGTCGTCAACGTCTATGAACAGCACCGCAACGCGCTTTGTACCGCGGCGCTCCACCTCGGCAGTGAGGTTCCTGATGAATGTGTTTCTGTTATACAGCTGTGACAGGAAGTCGTAGCTTGCACGCTCGGAGAGCTGGAGCTCCAGCTTCTTCTCGTTGTCGATATCGGTCATGACGCCGATAACTCTCAGCGGTTCGCCAAGACGGTCGGTCACGCAGTTCGCGCGGAGGGATACCCAGATGACCGCGCCGCTCTTTGTGCGGAGCTGATACTCAGCGCTGTATCCGTTCTTGTTCTTGAGCAGCTGATTGATGTCGCGCTTGTACTTTTCAGCGTCCTCCTGCTCCATAAGGGAGTCGATGAACTTACCGTTGGAGAGGGTCGCTTCCTCGGTATTGATATCGAATTTCGCCAGCATATTTGGCGAAGCGTACATTCTTTCCTTGTGGAAATCCCACTCGAACAGCATGTTGTCAGACAGTTCCGCAATGGTGCGGTGACGCTCCTCGCTGAGGAACACCTCATCGAGCAGGTCGTTGAACGAAGTCTGTATCTGACCAAGCTCGCTCTTTCTGTTGGTGACCTTGAATCGGATATCTGTCGCGCCCTCTGCGTTGGAGATTTCGGTCATAGTCTTGAGCATTCCGTTCATGTTGCCGAGGAATCTTCCGATAACCACCAGCGAGCATACGGAGAATACGACCGCGCTTGCCACAACGACTACCCAGCCGAACAGATTCGTTGTAAGCGAGAAGCTGTTGAAGGAGCTGTTTTCGGCAATGCCCGCCCATCTCCAGTTCATAATGCTCTTGTCGATAAGCCCAAGGTAATATGTATATCCGCCGGCTGTTTCGCTGAGGGACTTTATATCGCTGCTGTTCTTGAGATCGCTGTAACCGCTGCTGGAGCTGTCAAAGAACTGAGACATGCTTCCATTGAGCGCATTTGTGGTAAAGTCCCTGTTGATCTGACCGTTTCCGGAGAAGTTGACAGCAACGCCGTTCTTGTCGACCAGCATGAAATGTCCGCCGGTAAGTCCGTCAAATCTTGCGTTCAGGGTGTTCATCAGACCGCTGCCCTCGCCTACTGAAACGATGGCTGCAACGTATCCTGCCTCGCCGGTAGCCGTATCAGAGGGGATAGCGTCAGCAACAAATATCGCGTCGCCATAGCTGGTCCAGGTGAGCATCTCAGAAACGGAGGGCATATTGATAACGCCCTGGTCGTTCATCGGGAGGTTCTCGAAAACGCCGCCCGCGCTGCCGTTCACAGCCTCAACGACTGTTCCGCCTGCGTCGAGGATCATCATATCAAGGAAATCAGGATTTGCGCTTACCGCCGCGGAAAGCATTCCTGCCGCGCTTCCGCCGCCGTTTGCCGCCTCAACTGCCGTTTCGCTCTTTGCGGTCGCCCTGACCACCGAGAGATAGCCGTTGAAGAGCTGCTTTACAGCCGCAGACTTGGATTCTGACACACGCTGGAGCGTGTTCTCCTTAACGGATCTTTCATAGCCCATGATGGAAAATGTTCCGATCGCTCCCACGACAACTGCCGGTATGATAGAAAATACCAGCATGATAACTGTGAGCACGATTTTAAGCTTGAAGTTGCCCATACTGTCTTTATCCCCCTGAATTTAGTTATTTACAGATCATCGTCATCGTTCATCTTGGCACGCTGAAGCAGCTGCTGCTGATTAATGTATCTTCCGATAGCGTCCTCCTGCGCAGCGGTCAGATTCTCAAATGCGCAGCCATATCCGAGGATCTCGTCCCCCTTTTTCTGCACCCTGAGAATACGCGCCATGGTATTCAGCCTGTACTCATCCATTAGTTCAATGTCAACGCACACGCAGTCGTCAACAGCGAAATTGAACTCGCAGACCATGAATATGCCGCCGACATTGATATCCTGAATGGATATTTCCGGCGGTACCTCAAACCTTATAGCCTCCTCATCGCGCACAACGAATAGCGCCCTGCCCGAGAGTTCGACCTTTATCTTGAAATATCTCCTGCGCTCCTCAAGAACGCCGACAGATCCTGCCTTCAGCAGTGTGACATTCATCTGACGGTCATGTGACATCGCGATATCGCCGGCGTACCTTATACGCTCGCCAGCCTTTGAATATGCAATGACGCTTACCCTTGTTCCGCGCTCCAGTTCAGGCATTCCCTTGCCCTTGACGATGAGAATGCTCTCGTCGCCGCTGTCTATATTGTTCGGGAAGACGAAGCCTCTCTCCGAGGAAAGCACCTGAGAGCCGTCCTGGGCGAGAATGTCCACCTTCACTATTTTATTTCCAAAAAGCAATAGCACCAATCCTCTTTAGATTCTTGATATTCTGGCACACAGGACAGTGCTGAACAGTGCTCAGCCACCATACATATCCGCTGATAAAACGTTTACTCAAACCAAATGAACAGAATACGTCAGAATACTCTTGTTTATATTATACAATAAACGCCGCAAATAAATCAAGGCTTAATGTGAATTTTCTCATAATTGAACAAATTTTTTTTGTTTTTTTGGATAACATAACAAACCGCAGATGTTTCCGGGATACTCCCCTGAAAACAGTAACAGGCTGCCCTGAAACGGCTTACGGCAGCCTGTGGAAGCTCACGCCTTCTTCACCTTGATCCGGAAGCGCTTTCCTATGCCCCTTGCGAGCCTGTCCCTCAGCTGCATAGGAGTCCCGCATAGGAACTGGGTCTTGTCGCAGATGATGGTCTCCGGCATGTCCGCGGACTTTTCCGCAGGGAAAATATAGAAGCTGTGGCTGCATTCGTATGCGGAAGCCACATTTTCGTAAGGAAGCGTTACGGTCATGGCATTGACGTCACGCGCCGCCTCGGAAGACCTGGCGGATATCTCCCCGCGCTCAGGGGGCTGATATCCGTCAGCCTCAGCGCTGTCCGGGGAGCTTATCGTGAGGACGATCTCCTTGTCCCCGGTGAAATCCGCGTTGATTATCCTGCCGAAGCTGTCCTCCAGCTTGTCGGCACGGCGGTTAAAGTACTGAATGCGCATATTATGCGGAAGCGTGGCGCATATCAGGAACAGCACGCCGAATATTGCAGTCAGCAGCCACTCGCTGCACCATATAGCCGCCGCCATAAGCAGGAACAGCACGGCCGCCGCATAATAGCAGGCTGTCTGGAGCGGCTTCACTTTCATAAGATACATGAAATCCGAAAACGAGCGTATCCTCGCCATGGTGCACTGGGTCTCGCAGACGAGCCTGCCGTCATCAGAGGGGTTGTTCTCGGCGTTGAACTCCTCAAACATGCGGGTCAGCTTTGCTTCGGTGGATTCCAGTATTTCCTTCTGTCTTTTGCTTTTGAACATATTTTATCCTTTCGCGGGAATCATTCTTGTACTATCAATAGTATATCACATCCCCTCAAAAAATTCAATGTATTTTATCTGAAATGTAGACGCCGCGCCGTCATTATGCACTATACGAAGTACCGCTCCGGGCTCGGTCAGGTCATAATGACGGTAATTTATTACAAAACGGATACAATTTGCCCCGAAACCGTTACAAAAACTTCAAAACTGTTGACAATCCGGCTGGTTTGGAGTATATTATTATAGTGAAGATCTGTGTAATCATACACATACAAAGAACAATTTAGGAGAACAGCCAATGATCAAAGAAACATCACTGTGCATGGGCTGCATGAACGACAAGACCTACGAGGGGCCATGCAAGCTGTGCGGATACAGCGACAACACGCCCTGCATACCCACATATCTTACCCCCAAAACCTTCCTTGCGGAGCGTTACATTGTCGGAAAGGTGATAAGCTACAACGGCGAGGGGGCGGTATACATCGGCTATGACACCGCCGCAGGCGCAAAGGTCACAATAAAGGAATTCATGCCGGACACCCTCTGCTCCCGCAAAAAGGGCGAAACCGAGATAACGGTTGACCCCTCCGCGGCGGCGCTGTACAAGACATACCTGTCGGAGTTCATCGACCTCAACCGCACCCTGATGAAGCTGCGCGGGATTTCCCATATCCAGACCGTACTGGACGTTTTCTACGAAAACAACACCGCCTATGCGGTATTTGAGTACATCAACGGCATTTCACTCAAGACATACCTCGCCAATTCCTCTGGGGAGATACCGTGGGAGCAGGCAAAGGAGCTGTTTTCGCCGTTCTTTACAACGCTGAGCCTCGTGCATTCCGCAAACATAATCCACCGCGGGATATCTCCATCCACTATCTTTGTCACCGACAAAATGGAGCTGAAACTCACCGGATTCGCTATCTGCGCCGCCCGCACCACAGGCACCGAGATACCCTGCGAGATGTTTGCGGGATTCGCCGCTCCCGAGCAGTACATGAACGAGATAAACGGCACCTGGACGGATGTCTACGGAGTTGCCGCAGTGCTCTACCGCTGCCTTACCGGCTGCACGCCCACCGAGGCAATAGCCCGCAGCGGCGGAAGCCTTATGGAGCCGATGATGATAAACCGCAGCGTTCCTGCGAACATCTCCGCCGTTATAATGGACGGACTGAGGCTCTCCCCGGACGAGCGCATACGCACCGTGACCGAGTTCGTTGACCGCCTTTTCAGCCAGCCCCGCCCCGCGGAAAGCACTCCGGCGGAAAAACAGAAGCTCACCCGCCGCGAGGAAAAGCAGCGCAGGGAGCGCGCCAAGACGATAGCGGTCCTTGCCATTGCGGGAGTTGTCGTGGCGGCATTCATCGTAACGTTCGTGCTGACGCTGAACGGCACATTCTCCGGCGGCAGCTCCAGGCAGCCGGAAACCTCCGAGGCAACAACAGAGGCATCCACTGCTGAACCGGAGCAGACCGAGCCCGCGGACACAACGTCCTCGCAGAGCCAGCCGCAGGAGCCGGAGGCTGAAACGTTCCTCATGCCGGACTTCTCCGAGAGAAGCTACGATTACGAGGTCGAGAGATACAGCGGTACCTTCACTTTCGTTCCTACCTATGAATATTCCGACAGATACGCCAGCGGCATGATGTTCGACCAGAGCATCGAAGCCGGAAAGGAAGTCACAGCCGGAATGACCGTTGCCGTAAAGGTCAGCAAGGGTCCCAGCAAGGTTGCCCTCCCTGACTACACCGGAAAGACCCCGGACAAATACATCAGCGACCTGAGCAAGCTGAACATCAAGTACTCCGTTAAGACAGAGCGCTCCAATGCGGCGGAGGACGGCTATGTCTGCCGTTGCAGCGTTGAAATAGGCGACCTTGTGGACGTTGAGAACGGTCAGGAAGTCATCGTTTACTGCGCCGAGAACTATCCCCCCACTGCCGAGGAGCAGGACGGCACCGTTGAACCCTGGTCCACCAGCGAGGATATGGGCGTCATAGGCGATATGACCGAAGAAATAATCGTAGAATAAAACAGAGGAGAACCAACTGCATGGAGCTGGATTTAGGAGAGATCAGAAAAAATATAGACGTAATAGACGATCAGCTGCTTAAGCTTTTCAAGAAGCGCATGGGGCTGACCTGCAAGGTGGCTCAGTACAAGGCGGAGCATAATATGGTGGTGTTCCAGAGCGAGCGCGAAAAGGCGATAATCGCCTCCGTGCGCGACCGCTCCCCCGAGGAGCTGAAAAGCTCTGCGGAGTTCCTGTTCACCAACATCATGGACATATCGAAGTGCGGTCAGAACAACACGATAACTCCCGCCGTGCCGATTCCCCACGTTTCGGAGATAAAGCGCGACCCTGACGTTGCGGTCCAGGGCATAGCCGGAGCCTACGGCCACGCGGCGGCACAGAAGCTGTTCAGCGATGGCAGGATAACCTTCCACGCAAGCTTCGCCGAGGTTTTCGAGGCTGTGGAGCGCGGCGACGCGGATTACGGCGTTGTGCCGGTAGAAAACAGCACCGCCGGAGAGGTCACCGCAAACATGGAGCTGCTTGAAAAGCACGGGGTCTACATCAACCGAACCGTGACCGTTCCCTGCACCCACGTTCTCGCCGCAAAGCACGGAGTAAGGGAGCAGGACATAAAGATACTCTTCGGGCACGAGCAGGCTATACGCCAGTGCGGGGAATACACCGCCTCCCGCCCGGAGCTCACCGTTATCCCGTACGCGAACAACGCCATGGCTGCGCAGATGGTCGCCGAAAACCGCAGCAATGAGCTTGGCTGTATCTGCTCCCGCGAGTGCGCGGAGCTCCACGGTCTGGACATCGTGAACCCCGCAATAGCCGCCGACCCCAACAATGCGACAAGATTTATCTGCATTTCAAAGAATATCGAGGTCTATGACGGCGCAGACACCATTTCCGTGTCGGTTTCACTGCCGCACATCTCCGGCTCGCTCTACCGCATGCTGACCAAGTTCGCAGTGAACGAGCTCGACCTCACCAAGATAACCAGCAAGCCGCTCCCGCTGGAGTTCCGCCGCGATGAGAACGAGGTGATGTTCTACCTTGAGTTCCGCGGGAACATCGACCAGCCCGTGGTGCTCCGGCTGCTGAACAACTTTGAATCAGAATACGGATATTTCCGCCTGCACGGAAATTTCCTGTCAGTGGACTGACGGAGGGCGTATGTTTTCCGCTTTGATACTGGCCGGGGGCAGCGCCTCCAGAATGAACGGGATAAACAAGCAGCTGACGCTCCTGGACGGAGTCCCTGTCGTGATAAGGAGCGCGCTTGCATTCCAGCGCTCCGGAATGGTTTCGGAGATAATCCTCGCGGTACCCTCCGGTCAGGAGGAAACTTACCGCGCCCTCTGCGCAGAATACGGTGTGGACAAGCTCCGCGCCGTCACCGCCGGCGGCTCCACCAGGGCGCTGTCCGTAAAAAATGCGCTGGAACATGTCTCCCCGGAGTGCGGCTATATAGCTATACACGATGGAGCCCGACCGCTTATCCCCACCGAGGATATCGACCGCGTGCTCTCCGACGCGGTGGAATCCGGCGGAGCAATAGCCGCAGCTCCCGTGACTGACACGATAAAGCAGTGCTCCGGCGGATACGTGGAGTCCACCCCGGACAGAAGCACTCTTTTCGCCGCCCAGACGCCGCAGGCATTCAGAAAGGATCTGTACCTCTCCTGCCTTGAACGGCTCGGGAGCCGCGCGGAATCCCTCACAGACGACAGCGCCCTGCTGGAGCTGTGCGGGGAGCAGGTGCACGTCACTCCCGTGACTGCCTGCAACATGAAGATAACCCGCCCGCAGGATCTGGCGATAGCTGAAGCGGTACTCAGACAGAAATAGACCCGAAAGGAGCAGGCACCAGGTGTTCAACATTCTCGTGGTAGACGATCAGGCGCACATACGCCGCCTGTACGAATACACTCTTGAAAAGAACGGCTACCAGCCGTATACCGCCGGAGACGGCGCAGAGGCGCTGAAGCTCCTCGAAAATATGCACATCGACCTTGTTATTCTTGACCTTATGATGCCCACTATGGACGGCTACACTTTCTTAAAGACCCTGCGGGATACCGGAAGCAATATTCCGGTGCTGATAATCACCGCCCGGGACAGCGCCCAGGATATCCGCAAGTCATTCCTCATGGGGACGGACGATTTCATGGTGAAGCCGGTGGACGACGTGGAGATGATACTCCGCATACGCGCCCTGCTGCGCCGCTCCAAGATATCCGAGGAGCAGGAGATAACCGTGGGGAGCACAAGACTGATATACAACTCGTTCACGGTGGTGCAGGACGGAGCCGGGCTCCAGATACCAAAGAAGGAATTCCAGATACTGTTCAAGCTGCTGTCATTCCCGAACAAGACCTTCACCCGCGCACAGCTCATGGAGGAATTCTGGGACATGGACAGCGAAAGCGAGGCGCGAACGGTGGACGTCCACATAAACCGCCTGCGCGAGCGCCTGAAGGACAACAGGGATTTCCAGATAGTCACCGTCAGGGGACTCGGCTATAAGGCGGTAAAGACCACGCAGGAGCAGCCATGAAGCTGAAAAAACGAAACCAACAGGCACCTCACATAAAGCTCAGGAGACGCAGGTACCCAGCCCTGACCCGCCTGGGACTTAAACTCAGCCTGCTCATCCTGATGATAACAGTCTCAGCAGACGTGCTTTCATTCACCGCGCGTATTGCGATCGACATGGTAGTATCCAACGGAAGCAGCGATACCGAGAACATCATAGCCGCCGTGGTCAGCAGCATAGTAATAGGCACTCTGCTGTCGTTCATCGCGGGCAGCCTTTTCCTGAAGCCACTGGCGGAGCTTATCCGCGCCACCAAGCGCGTCTCCGAGGGAGATTACACCGTGCAGGTGGACATGGGCTGGGCTGAAAAGCACACAGTGCGCGAGCTTTCCGACCTTATCCGGGTGTTCAACGAAATGACCCGGGAGCTTAACAGCACTGCAATGTTCAACAACGATTTCATCGCGAGCTTCTCGCATGAATTCAAGACGCCGCTCGTTTCCATACGCGGCTTTGCTCAGCAGCTCTACGAGGGAAACCTCACGCCGGAGCAGCAGAAGGAATTTTCCCGGATAATCCTGGAGGAAACCGACTACCTCACCGGAATGTCAGCGAACACGCTGCTCCTTACAAAACTGGAAACCAGCGAGGTCATCACCGAAAAGAAGAACTTCTCCCTTGACGAGCAGCTCAGGAACTGCATGCTCCGGCTGGAGCCGCAGTGGTCAGAGAAAAACATCGACCTCTCCATGGAGCTGGACGATGTGACGTTTTACTGGAACGAGCAGATGCTCTCCCACGTCTGGAACAACCTGTTTGACAACGCCGTGAAATTCACGCCGCCCGGCGGCAGCATATTCGTGAGCTGCCACCGCAATGCGGGAGTGATCACGATAAGGATACGCGACAACGGCGCGGGGATCTCAAAACAGGCGCTGCCGCATATCTTCGAGAAATTCTACCAGTCGGACAGCTCGCACTCCACCAAAGGCAACGGTCTGGGACTGCCGCTTGCAAAGAAGATAGTAGAGCTCTGCGGCGGCAGGATAGGCGTGCAGAGCGACCTCGGCAAAGGCACTGAATTTACCGTGATTCTGCCGGACGGAGGGAATCTCCTGGGGCAGAACAGCAGCCGCAGCGAGCTGAATCTCAGCGGAAAGGACTGACAACATGGATTTTCTGAGCGAACGCACAGCGTTCACCACCATATCTGAAACCGTGGTAAAGGCGGGAGTTTCCCTGTTCAACGCCATGAAATACATCTATATGGTGTCCGACAAGGACTTCTATAACATCAACATCAGGGATATCTTCCGGATAGCGCTGAACGACATCACCGACACCGCATGCCTCTACAACACCGGCATAAAGCTGGACAAGGAGCGCTGCGCCGCCATGAACACGCCCGAATATGAGCGTGTGCTTCCGCTTATGGTGTATTCCTTTGCGGTAAGGCTGCCGGTGCTGCGCTACGTAAAGACCTCCGGAGGAGTGCTGAGCGACAAGCAGATAAAGTCCATTTTCGACCTGGTGATATCCAAGGGAGCCGGGAATTTTGAGAATGTTATCCCGGACGACTTTGAGGATATCCGCCGCCTGGTAAAGACCGGAAAGCCCATTCCCGCCTATGACGCGGAATGGTACAAGGGCTACATCTACGCCTATGTTCCTGGGCTTGCGGCGGTGAACAACCGCAACGTGTTCCTGCTTGGAAGCGCGGATATCCTGTTCACGCTGTTTTACAGCAGCCTTGAAGAGGAGCTAGCAAATCAGCTTGAGGAGCTCTCGCAGTCGTAATCCGGCAGGAGTCTGCATATACTCTCCTGAAAGAGAGGTGCAGAAAATTGCAGCAGATAAACAGATTCTCATACCTTGCGTCAGAGCGTCCGGCGCTTATGGGGACCCTCCGCGGCAGTGCGGAGCACCCGGATATAGAGGGGCTTGTGTTCGCCTACTGGCTGGACGGATCGCTCTATATCCAGGCGGAATTTGAAGGGCTCCCGCCGGACAGGGTATTCGGGTTCCATGTGCACGACGGGCTGATCTGCGGGGATATTGACGGAGAGGAGCCGTTCATGCAGGCGGGCAGCCACCTCAAAAACTGCCCCGATGGAACATGGTGCGCCCGTCACCCGTATCATATAGGTGATATGCCGCCGATATTCTCGGACGAAAACGGCTGCGCCGCTATGGAGGTGTTCCTCGGAAAGGCGCGGATAGCGGATTTCTCCGGTAAGCCACTGGTGCTGCACTCCATGCCTGATGATTTCACGTCACAGCCCGCTGGCAATTCCGGGAAGCGGATAGCCTGCGGATTATTCACGGAAGTACTGTAACAAATGGGAACCTCTAAAAATCGGTTTGAAAAGGGAAAATGGGTAGAGTGCGCCGAATGCGATGAAAGCTGACGAAGTAAGGCTGTATGCCTTACGAGGAGGTTTGAAGAAGCAGTCGGTGTGCTATACACATTTTCACTCAAACAAGGTTTTTAGAGGTGACCAAATATTTACTGAAAATAAAGGAGTACAAAAATGTCAAACGAGATAAGAAACCCCGGCCTCTGGGAAAGCGGCGCACGCAAGATAGCATGGGTAAAGCGCAATATGCCCCTGCTTAACGGCATTGAAAAGGATTTTTCCGAGAGCAGACCCTTTGCCGGGCTGCGCGTGGCGCTTTCCGTTCATCTGGAGGCCAAGACCGCGTACCTCTGCAAGGTACTGGCGGCAGGCGGAGCTGAGATGTACGTCACCGGAAGCAACCCCCTCTCCACGCAGGACGATGTTGCCGCAGCGCTGGTGCACGATGGGCTCAACGTATTCGCATGGCACGGCGCCACTGACGAGGAATACCACCGCCACATCTCCGAGGTGATAAAGGCGCGCCCGAACGTGATAATCGACGACGGCGGAGACCTCGTGAACCTCATTCACAACGAATATCCGGAGCTCATTCCGGAGGTGCTGGGCGGCTGCGAGGAGACCACAACCGGCATTATCCGCCTGAAGGCAATGGACAAGGAGGGCGCGCTGAAGTTCCCGATGGTCCTTGTAAATGACGCGGACTGCAAGCACCTGTTCGATAACCGCTACGGCACCGGACAGTCCGTCTGGGACGGTATCAACCGCACGACAAACCTTATCGTTGCCGGAAAGAACGTAGTCGTTGCAGGCTACGGCTGGTGCGGAAAGGGCGTTGCCATGCGCGCAAAGGGACTTGGCGCTGACGTCATCGTCACCGAGATAGACCCGATAAAGGCTATGGAGGCGGTAATGGACGGCTTCAAGGTAATGCCCATGCGCGAGGCTGCAAAGGTCGGCGATTTCTTCGTTACAGTCACCGGCTGCGCGGACGTCATCGGCGAAGAAGCGTTCCTCAACATGAAGGACGGCGCTATATGCTGCAACGCAGGTCACTTTGACGTAGAGGTCAACATGGCGAAGCTCCGCGAAATAGCTCAGGAATCTTACCTTGCACGCAACAACATCATGGGCTATAAGCTGGCGAACGGCAACACCGTATTCGTTATAGCCGAGGGCAGACTGGTGAACCTCGCCGCCGGAGACGGACATCCCGCCGAGATAATGGACATGAGCTTCGCTATCCAGGCGCTCTCCGCCGAGTTCATCGCGAAGAACAGCGCCGCAGTTAAGTCCGGAGACCACATGACCGTCAACGTCCCCAGGGAAATAGACCGCAAGGTAGCGCTCCGCAAAATAAAGAGCTGGAACATCGAGATAGATGCCCTCACACCCGAGCAGGAAAAATATCTCGGAAGCTGGGAGGTATAACATGACCTTCGAATTACAGCTTGAACGTATCCGCTCCATGCTGGAAAGCTCCGAGTGCGATATCGAGATACTTCCCCCGGACGAGGAAAAATCCAAGAAGCTGCTCGCGCAGGGCGGCGGGGATTTTTCACCGCTTGCGGCTGTGCTCGCAGGAACAGGCGGGATCTCCGTCAACAGCATTCTGCGCATCTACGGCTGCGGAGCGTTCGATTTCTTCGAGCGCAACGAAAAGCTCTCCGAGCTTGGCTTCACAGCGGTCGCCGAGGACGTTTTCGGAGGAGTATTCGGGCTGGACAAGTCCGGTACGCTGTTCTACCTCATGCCGGACGAGCTCCAGTTTGAGGAATTCGGCGAGGACTACAACGAGCTCATCGACTGGGCGTGCGACAAGGAGGACTTCGACCGCTTCTACTCCGACTACAAGAAGCAGTGCCGCGGAGTTATCTACGATGAGATACCAATAAACAAGGGCATAAGCCTCTACCCGCCGCTCTGGGAGCCCTGCGATGAAAAGCGCTCCGCCGCCGCAGTACCCATGGAGCAGCTGCTGACCGTTGAGATAGGCGTAATGAAGAAGCTGTCCGGCGAGGCGGAAGAGACCGAAGAAACGGAGGACGAGGAATGAACGAGAATTACGAAAAGCTGATGAAATGCTTCGAGTGCGTGCAGCAAAAGGTGAGCTTCAAGCCGGAGCTCGCGCTGATACTCGGAAGCGGCCTCGGCGACTACGCCGATACTATGGAAGTAGCCGAGACCCTCGATTATCACGATATCGAGGGATTCCCGGTGTCCACCGTCCCCGGACATAAGGGGCGCTTCGTATTCGGTTATGCCGGGGGAGTTCCCATTGTCGCAATGCAGGGCAGAGTGCACTTCTACGAGGGCTATAAGCCCCAGGACGTGGTTCTTCCCGTCCGTCTGATGAAGCTTATGGGCGCAAAGACGCTGTTCCTGACCAACGCAGCGGGCGGCATAAACCGCAGCTTCAATGCAGGCGACCTCATGCTGATAACCGACCAGATCTCCATGTCGGTTCCCTCACCGCTCATCGGCGAGAATATTGACGAGCTTGGCGTGAGATTCCCGGATATGTCAGAAGTTTACAGCCGCAGGCTCCGCAAAATAATTGAGAACGCCGCAGTTACCGCCGGAGTGCCGCTACGAAAGGGCGTTTATATCCAGACCACAGGTCCGCAGTACGAAACTCCCGCAGAGATACGCGCCTACGAGCGCCTCGGCGCCGACGCAGTGGGAATGTCCACCGCCATTGAAGCGACAGCCGCCCGCCACGCCGGAATGGAGATATGCGGTATCTCCTGCATAAGTAATCTCGCCGCAGGCATTTCCGTAAATCCCCTCACCCACGCCGAGGTTCAGGAGACAGCCGACAGAGTTGCTCCGCTTTTCAAGAAGCTGGTAACTCAGGCGATAAAGGATATCCACGAAGCTGAATAATTTAACAGGCTGTCGATAAAGGCACATCTGCGTTGTCACTCCACACTGCGACAGGCACAAAGCCTAATCGCAGTGCGGGTTACTAGCATCTGTACCTTTCTCGGCAGCCTGGGACAGATACTTTTTCGACAAGCTGTAATTTAATGTGCCCGGAAAGTTTTTCCCGGGCGCATTTTTCTGTGTTTTTTTACGACTTATATGGCGAGGTGATGAACATGGAAGATACCCAGATAATCGGGCTGTATTTTGCCCGCAATGAGGAAGCCCTCGTCCGCTCCTCCGAGAAGTACGGCGGTCTGTGCATGAACATTGCACAGAGGATACTGAACAGCCGTCCGGACTCCGAGGAATGCGTCAACGACACATGGCTCGGCGCGTGGAACTCCATTCCGCCGGCACGGCCGCTGTCGCTGTCGGCTTTTTTCGGGAAAATCACGCGGAATCTCGCCGTAGACCGTATCCGCAGGAAAACGGCGCAGAAGCGCGGCTCCGGGGAATACGCCGCGGCTCTTTCCGAGCTTGACGAGTGCGTGCCCTCCAAAATTGACGTGGAGAGGCAGTTTGAAGCCGCTCAGCTTGCGGAGCTCATCGGGCGCTGGCTGGGCACGCTCCCGCAGGAAAAGCGCGCTGCATTTATCCTGCGGTATTTCTACCTGAAGCCGGTCGCCGAGGTCGCCGCCGACCTTGATATCTCGCTCAGCAAGACTGCCGCGATGCTCCGCCGGGAGCGCATGTCCCTGAAAAAAGATCTGGAAAAGGAGGGCTACACGATATGACCGACAGACTTCTTGAAGCAATAGGCGGCATAAGCGAGGAACTCCTTGCCGACTGCGAAAGTTATATTGAGTGCCGCCGGAGCTCCCGCCACCGCCGCAGGGTCACAAGGATACTGACAATTGCCGCCGCAATAGCCGCCGGAGCCGCCATTCTGACCGGAGCGGCAGCCGCGATACTTCGTGTGACCTTCCCGAACAGCTTTGCCAGCCGCACGGAGCACAGCGCAGTGATCTACGACATCGAGCCGTTCAGAATGTCGATCTCCCTGCCCGCCGGGTGCGTCATGGAGCGCTCCTCCGGGGAGGGAGGCTGGTCGCCCATGGATATCCTGCTTGACGGCGTAAAGGTCGGCGCGGCTGACTACAACATATTTGAGCTGTATGACGGAGTTGACCGCTCCGACCCGAACTTTTACCGAATGGTGTACAATCAGCTAATGCTGGGTGCCCAGGCAAACTGGGATAATGGCTACACTGTCGTAAAGCAGGACGAAACGAGCGAAAACGCAGTCACGAAAATAGGCATAATTTCCGACTACGGCAACGGCAGGACGGACAACGAAGTAACCTACCGCCCAGGGGTGCTGGCGTTCAACACCGACCTGCTGGTATATGTCAACATAAGCTTTGAGGACGGAGTTTTCACTGATGAGCAGATAGAGGATATCGCACGTTCGATAGAGCTTACAAGATAAACGCAAAGAACCGCCCCTGTTTCACAGGAGCGGTCAGCTTGTCGAATAAATCGGTATTGCCCGCGAAGCGGGCTTTTGAAATCCGTTTTTTGCCTCAGCTTTGCCGAGGCAAAAAACACTTCTATCCGCGCAAGTGTGCGGTTTGTCGGCTATGCCGACAAACCGTGCGCGCGGCGCGGATGTTCGGCGAAAAAGCCCCTTTAGGGGATTTTTCGACGGTCTCACCGCCCCTGTTTCACAGGAGCGGTTCTTTTATATGCCCGATAAGGTGAATTATCAGAAGTACTTATTGGAGTGAGCCTTTACGTACTCAACAACCTCTTCAGCGTAGCAGAATGCCATGCTTACGCAGGTATCAGCGCAGCCGTAATAGATCGCGATTCTGCCGGTATCCTTGTCGCAGAGAGCTGCGCAGGGGAATGTAACGTTCTGTACATCACCAACGGTCTCGTAGATCTCACGCGGGTTGATGAGGTACTCACGGCAGCGATACTTAACCTTCCAGGGCTGATCCTTGTCGAGAATGCAGGCGCCGAAGCTGTAAACGAAGCCGTTGCAGCTCTCGAGAACGCCGTGGTAGAATACCAGCCAGCCTTCGCTTGTCTCTATCGGAATAGGACCTGCGCCGATCTTCTTGGACTCCCAGCCTCTGTCAGGAGCCATAACGTGTCTGTGCTTGCCCCAGTATGTCATATCCTTGGAGTGAGACAGGTACATATCGCCGAAAGGAGTATGACCAGAGTCGGAAGGACGTGAGAACATTACATACTCGCCGTTGATCTTTCTCGGGAACAGAACGCCGTTTCTGTTGAAGGGGAGGTAAGCGTTCTCCATCTGGTGGAATTCCTTGAAGTCCTTGGTCCAGCCCACACCGATTGTAGGCTTCCAGCCGTATGCGTTGCACCATGTGATCCAGAATCTGTCCTCGATCCATACGCAGCGGGGATCGTAGCCATACTGCCACGGATTAGCCTCGGCAGTCTCAGGATCATCGTTGATCCACTCAACCTTCTCAGGGTTGATGTTCCAGTGAATGCCGTCCTCGGAGAAACCAGCATGGATAGCCATGTTTCTTTCCTTGTCGTCTACACGGAATACGCCTGCGAAGTGACCCTTGTCGCTCTCAAACGGAACAACAGCGGAGTTGAAGATGGAGTTGCTTGTGGGGAGAAGGTCGCGGGGGATGATCGGGTTAGCGTTGTAACGCCAGATAACGTCCTTGCAGCCCTCGGGTCTGTCCTGCCAGGGCATATTCGGAATGCTCTGTCCAAAGATTTCTAAGCTCATGTCTTTACCTCTCATTATTTTTTATCCGGTGCGGAAAGCCGCCCTCTTTAATACTAGTATAACAAAAATTGCTTCATAATTCAATAGTGTTTTTGACTAAATCTTTTTGAAATATCATGTGCATTATTACCTAAAAGTTAGCTTATAATTTACTTAACAAGAAATCTGCGCTGACAGCTTTTCCAAAAAGACCTCTCCGGGGACAGGCTTGCTGTAAAAATACCCCTGGAGGTAGTGCACTCCGTGCTGTGCAAGGAACTGCGCCTGCTCCTCAGTTTCCACGCCCTCGGCAACGATGTGCGAACCAAGCTGGAGTATCATTGCGATACAGCTGTTGAGTATGACCATAGGCTCATCCGGATTTTCGCCGAAAGCCGGCCAGATAAGGCTCTTGTCAAGCTTGACGAGCTCAAAGCGCACCTTTGCCATCTGAGCAAGGTTGGAATATCCCGTGCCGAAGTCATCCATGGAGAAATGACAGCCCAGGCTGCGCAGCCGCTTCATGTTCATGTCGAGCAGCTCGCCGCCGTCTATGGAGGCAGTCTCGGTTATCTCAAGGTTGATGAATTTCGGGTCGATGCCGTAATGCTGCATAACCGAGGAAAGCTGCGCCGGAAGGGACGGATCGACGCTCTGCATTCCTGACAGATTGACCTCTATGTAGCGGATTCCCTTTTCCCACAGCCGGTTTTCCGCCGCAAAGCTGCACACCTTCTCGAAAACTATGCTGCCTATCTCGGCGATCATCCCCTGCTGCTCTGCGATGGGAATGAAGATCTCAGGTGAGACGAACCCGAGTTCGCCGCAGTCCTGGAGCCTTACCAGCGCCTCCGCCGAGGCAAAACGCTTGTCCGTCGTGGAGTATATCGGCTGATATACCACGTTGAACGCCTTGTCGTTTACCGCCTTTGTGAGCACTGCCAGCACCTGCTTGCGGTAGTTCTTGTCCTTTATGGTGCTGTCGTCTATCCAGAATACCTTACCATTTTCGTGGTGGTGATGATGTGCAAGGGTATAGTCCAGCGTGTCGTATATCTCATCCGGGGTCTCACCGTACTTCGGGCATTCCATGACCGTTATGTGATACTGCGGCGTGAAGGTCCCGGCGCCGTATTCGATATCGAAATTCGCCGCTCCCGCCCGTTTCAGCAGCGCGTCCACTTCCTCGCGGTCGGTCACGAACATGGAAAGCGTGTTCGACCTGGAATGATAGAACCTCACCCCGGGAACGGCGTTTTTAAGCCTTTCGGCAACTGTGCTGAGTATCACCTTCATCTGGTCGTAGCCCATGCTCTTGCTTATCTGCTCGTTATCGTCCACTGTAAGGTTCAGCAGCCAGAATTTTCCGCTGCGCGCCAGCATTTCCGGGACCATTATATGGAATGCGCGGCGGTTTAGCGTGTCTGTTTCCTCATCGGCGTAACGCTTCGGATTCTCAAAGCTGAGATAAATATACAGCAGCATAAGGCTTATGCCCATAGAGGATATCAGAATATATTTCGTGATAAACTGGATAAGAGCCACGGCTATCCATATTCCGAGCCCGACAGCAACGGTTATCCTGCCATTTCTATAATCCGCAACGACATCGCTGTGGTAGTGCTTCTTGCTCTTGCAGAGGAGCAGTGCGTAAACGCACACGATGTAAACCGTAATAGAGGCATACAGAATATAGACCATAGGGCCGTAGGAATACGCTCCGTGCTCATCCACATGATAATAGATCGGAGCGAATGCCGAGCCTATCGCCGCCAGAATGAACGGAATCACGAAAAGGACTACCTGCCATTTTCTGAAGCTCTTACGTATACCATATAGATAGAACACATACAGGAACAGAATGACCGGCATGAGCTCAATACTCCCGATAAACAGGATATGGAGCACCCTGTTCAGAACCGGCGGCACCATAGTGTAATTCAGAAGCGTGTAGTATGTCACGATATCCGTCAGCAGATTGAACGCACCAATCGCAAGGAAAAATCCGAAGATCCGCGTGGATCTCAGCGGGAGCCGCTTGCTCCTGATGAAATCATATATTATTATCGCGACAACTCCGAGAGCCAGTATCTGGCACTTGAAATTTATATCCGTGAAGCTGAGCCATTGTTCACCCATTTCGAAACCCCTTTCACTTTTTACCTATACCTTATTACAGTATATCACAAACGTGTTTAAATTTCCAGTGCTTTAGCTTATTTTATTAAACTTTTGTTAATTAGGCAATATGCTTGATCACATTAGAAGAAGTTCTGAATGGAAAATCTCCCCGCCGTCACCAGTGGGGAGAAAGGTGCAGATACAAGGAAAAGCCCCATCGGCTTAAAACCTGCCGATGGGGCTTTGACGCATTAGGTGCGCCTTTACCACTATAAATTAGTCCTGCTTGAACTCATCGCCGTACATATTCTGGAGCTCAACCAGATGCTTGTACTTAGCGGCTGCGTTCTTAACTGCCCTGTCGAACAGAACAGTTGCTCTCTCAGGGTTAGCACGCATGAGGGAGTTGTAGCGAACCTCTCTCATCATGAATGCCTTGTAATCGCCTGTCGGAGCCTTGCTGTCGAGAGAGAACGGATTCTTGCCCTCGTCTGCCAGAGCCGGGTTGAAGCGGAACAGGTGCCAGTAACCAGCCTCTACTGCTTCCTTCTCGACCTGCTGAGCAATGGTCAGACCGCCCTTGATACCGTGGTTGATGCACGGTGCATACGCAATGATAAGGGACGGACCGTCATAAGCCTCAGCCTCTGCGATAGCCTTCAGGCACTGATTCTTGTCTGCGCCCATGGAGATCTGTGCAACGTAAACATAGCCGTAGCTCATTGCGATGCCTGCCAGATCCTTCTTCTTGACGTCCTTACCGCCTGCTGCGAACTGTGCAACCGCACCTACGTTAGTAGCCTTGGAAGCCTGTCCGCCGGTGTTGGAATAAACCTCGGTATCGAATACGAGGATATTTACGTTCTTGCCGGAAGCAATAACGTGGTCAAGTCCGCCGTAGCCGATATCATAAGCCCAGCCGTCGCCGCCGAAGATCCACTGGCTCTTCTTGGAGAGGTAGTTCTTTGCTGCGAGTATCTCGCCTACAATGCCGTCCTTTGCGGGGCACTGCTCAAGGGCGTTTACAAGCTTCTTGGTAGCTGCTGCGTTTGCCTTGCCATCGTTCTCGGTTGCAAAGTACTCGTCAATGAGCGCCTTAGCGTCATCGTGAGCGACCTCGCGCGCTTCCTTCAGCTTCTTCTGAACTCTCTTTCTCAGGGTGTCCTGAGCGAGGAACATACCATAACCGAATTCTGCGTTATCCTCAAACAGGGAGTTAGCCCAAGCCGGACCCTTGCCCTCCTTGTTGGTGGTGTACGGAGTGGACGGCTCTGAGCCTGCCCAGATAGAAGAACAGCCTGTTGCGTTTGCGATATACATTCTGTCGCCGAAGAGCTGTGTAACGATCTTAGCGTAAGGAGTCTCACCGCAGCCTGCGCATGCGCCGGAGAATTCAAGCAGCGGCTGCTTGAACTGAGAACCCTTGACTGTGGTCTCCTTGAACTTCTCGTGAACCTCGGGCTTGTCGGAAACAGCCTTGGATACAGCGTAGTCGAATACCGGCTGCTGATCCATCTGAGTCTCGATAGGCTTCATTGTGAGAGCCTTTGTCTTAGCCGGGCATACCTGTGCGCACACGCCGCAGCCTGTGCAGTCCAGGGTGGATACTGCCATTGTGTACTTCATGCCGGGGAGCTGCATAGCGTCCTTCAGCTTCACGGAAGCAGGAGCTGCTGCCGCCTCGTCAGCAGAAAGTATTACCGGACGGATAACCGCATGCGGGCATACAAACGCGCACTGGTTACACTCGATACAGTTCTCGGGGATCCACTCAGGAACATCGACTGCAATGCCGCGCTTCTCATATGCTGCGGAGCCCTGCGGGAACGTACCGTCAACGATACCCATGTCAACGAATGTGGATACGGGGATCTTGTCGCCGCGCTGTGCGTTAACGGGGATCTGTACCTTGTTAACGAAATCAACGAGGAACTTGTTGTCGCCCTCAGCCTTGTGCTCAGGCAGCTTGCCCTCGCAGTCAGCCCAGGAAGCAGGAACATCTACCTTGATGACCTCGCCTGCGCCCTTGTCGATAGCGGCATAGTTCATATTGACGATATCATCGCCCTTCTTTGCAAAGGACTTGTACGCCATCTTCTTCATATAGGTGATAGCATCCTCGGGAGGAATGATGTTGGCAATGGAGAAGAACGCAGACTGAAGCACGGTGTTCGTCTTATTGCCAAGTCCGATCTCTCTTGCTACCTTGTTGGCGTTGATGATATAGAAATTGATGTGATTCTTTGCGATGTAAGACTTTACGGGAGCGGGGAGCTTCTCGTCCAGCTCGTCAACTGTCCAGTGGCAGTTAAGCAGGAAGGATCCGCCCGGAACTACGTCCTCTACCATATCATACTTGTCGATATAGGACTGGTTATGACAGGCAACGAAGTTAGCCTTGTTGATGAAGTATGTGGACTTGATCGGCGTCTTACCAAAGCGCAGGTGGGAGATCGTTACACCGCCGGACTTCTTGGAGTCGTAAGCGAAGTATGCCTGTGCGTACATATCGGTGTGGTCGCCGATGATCTTTATGGAGTTCTTGTTTGCGCCAACGGTACCATCAGAGCCGAGACCCCAGAACTTGCAGCAGGTGGTGCCTTCAGGAGTGGTGTTCGGATTCTCAGTGATATCGAGGGACAGGTGTGTAACATCATCATTGATGCCGAGCGTAAATACCGGCTTTGTGGTGTTGTTGTAAACCGCAATGATCTGAGCCGGGTTGCAGTCCTTGGAGCCGAGGCCGTAACGTCCGGTGAATACCTGAGCGTCCTGGAACTTGTTCTCCTTCTTGAGTGCTGCAACTACGTCGAGGTACAGCGGCTCGCCGAGAGAGCCGGGCTCCTTGGTTCTGTCGAGTACGGAGATCTTCTTTACTGTTGCAGGGATAGCAGCAGCAAATGCGGAGGAAACGAACGGTCTGTACAGTCTGACCTTAACAAGACCGACCTTTCTGCCCTGCTTTGCGAGGTAGTCGATAGTCTCCTCGATAGTGTCGCATACGGAGCCCATTGCTACGATAACTTCCTCAGCGTCAGGTGCGCCGTAGTAGTTGAACAGCTTATAGTCTGTACCGATCTCTGCATTTACCTTGTCCATGTACTCGGTAACTACGTTCGGGATATTGTTGTAATAGGTGTTGCAAGCCTCGCGAGCCTGGAAGAAGATATCCGGGTTCTGGGCTGTGCCGTGGAGAACAGGCTTCTCAGGGTTGAGGGCTCTGTCGCGGAACGCCTGAACAGCGTCCATATCTACCATGCCCTTGAGAGTCTCGTAGTCCCACTTCTCGATCTTCTGGATCTCGTGAGAGGTACGGAAGCCGTCAAAGAAGTGCAGGAACGGAACTCTGCCCTTGATAGCGGACAGATGAGCAACTGCACCGAGATCCATGACCTCCTGAGGATTCGTGGAGCAGAGCATTGCATAGCCAGTCTGACGGCAGGCGTAAATATCGCTGTGGTCTCCGAAGATAGAGAGCGCATGGGAAGCGACAGCACGTGCAGATACGTGAATAACTGACGGGAGCAGCTCGCCTGCGATCTTGTACATATTAGGGATCATCAGGAGCAGCCCCTGAGACGCAGTGTAGGTTGTGGTCAGCGCACCAGCGGAAAGTGAGCCGTGAACGGCACCGGCAGCGCCAGCCTCGGACTGCATTTCTACTACCTTTACCTGCTCGCCGAAGATGTTCTTGACACCGGCAGTGGACCAGGAGTCTGTTACCTCAGCCATTACGGAAGAGGGGGTGATGGGATAGATGGCAGCAAGATCAGTGAACGCATAGGACACATGAGCCGCAGCGTTGTTACCATCCATTGTTTGCATTTCTCTTGCCATTGGATTTTTTCCTCCTTAATATTACAGACAGGAAATCTGTCCGCAGTTGACCGCCTGGGATCCCGGACGGCGTATTTGTTTCAGCTTATCTATTATCATAGCACAAATTCTTCAATTTGTAAATACCTAAACCGATTTTTTCAGATTCTTTGTACAAGGTGCACCAATTCCTGACACATTTATGCACGATATACACTTAGTATATGCTAACATCGCATATCCCGAAAGGAACAAAAAGCAGCCGTATTCAACATACAGCCGCCGAAATATAACCCGCCTGCGGGGATCAACACTGCTTGTTTCCCATGGCGGCCGCCCTGACCTCCATGATGCCTGTTTCCGGATAGAAGAACACGGTGCGTCCGTAGTTGAGCCCGGTGTCCTCGGCGATTATCGGGATACCCTCCTTGCGGAGAGCCGCCTTTACCGCCTGAATATTACGCTCGCCGATGTTGAATCTGTCGCTTGCCGCCGCGAACATCACCGCGCCGCCGGCTATCTTCGCCTTTATGCGGGACCGGCTCGCGCCCAGCTTCACCATTTCGTGAACCAGCATGGGCACCGCGGTATCCGCGAAACGCATGGGGGTCGCAGCGCCGTTGGTGGCCTGTGTGCTGTCCGGAAGCATTATGTGCGACATTCCGCCGACTCCCGCAACGCTGTCCAGCAGACATATTCCAACGCACGAGCCCAGTGCGTAGGTCACGAGGACATCCGGCGGTCTGCATACCTTCAGGTCAGATATGCCTATCGTCAGGTTAGCCATTACATAACACCAAGTTTCTTCATAAGGGTCTCCAGAGATTCCATCTCCGGGATAAGAATGATGTTGGACTTGATGTCCACACCGTCAATGGAAAATCCATCATCAATGAAGAGCACCTTGTCTCCCACCTGAGCAAATTCCGTTATCGGGACGCTCATTATAGCACCCAGCATGTCAACTGTCATGGAGGGTATCTCCATATCTATCGTGAGCCCGGTCAGGGTCGAGAGGGCGCGAAGATAGCTTCCCGCCATGATATTGCCCATCTCAGTGATGACTGAGAGCTGCATGTCGTCAAGCTTTGTCAGCTCTATCTTCTCCTGGCTCATAAACGTGGAGAGCACCACCTGTGCGAAGCTGTCCTCCAGCAGGAACATCATCATTCCCTTGATATCTCCCTGGAGCCTTACCAGGATACCGGTAATGACCTTTTCAGGACCGCCCATGGTGTCGATTATCTGCTGATACTCAAGCACGCACACGTCCGGCACACGCATTTCTATCGGCTTTCCAAGCATCTGTGAAAGCGAGGAGGCCGCGCTTCCGGAACCTATATTTCCTATCTCGCGCAGGCAGTCAATGGCTACCGACGAGAGTTCATCGTAATTCTTCAGCATTTGTTACTCCTGAGTTTATCTGAGATTGTTCGCGATACGCGTGAATTCATCGGAGGTCGTCACAACGCGCGAGCTTATCTGGTATGCACGCTGGGTCTCGATTAGCTTCACCATCTGGTCTGCAAGGTTCACGTTTGATGTAACGAGAGCTCCCTGAAGCTTCTGGAAATCACGCTCCGCAACAGGCTCGCCGCTTCTCGCGGTAGCCGAATAGCGGTTGTCGGCAGCGGAATCAATGCCGTATACATTCTCGAACCTGAACACGCCGATCATGTCGCTGAGCGCGCTGTAATCAGCGGCAGTGCCGTCATCATTGAACGGAACAACGATCCTGTTCCTGTCGTAATCAAGGACATACTCGCCGCTTCCTGTCACGAGATACCACTCGCCGGTGTCCGCCTGGGTCATGGAGAACGCGCCGTCACGGGTGTAGTTTATATCGCCGTAGCGGTCCTCCACCGCAAAGAAGCCCTCGTTTGGCAGCGCGTAATCAAGCGGCTGCTCGGTGAAATAGAACTGGCTCTCATCGTACATGACGCCGGTATGCTGGATATACGTGCCGTGCCCGGTCTGCCATTCAGGTTCGGTGGAGCGCTGAACGGAGTACAGGCAGTCCGAAAATGAAGGGCGGACAGTCTGATAGCCGTAGGTGTTGATATTTGCAATGTTATTGCCGTATACGTTCAGAGCCTGCGCCTGAGCGATCATTGCGGATTTTCCGGTGTGAAAAGCTATATTCATTACTTAACTCCTCAGATCTTGCAGAGAGATGTGGACTTCTGGTTCATGGAATCCAGCAGCTTTGCCATGGAGCTGGAAGCCTCGTAAATACGGTTGGCATTCATCATCATGGTCATCTCATAGTTTACGTCTATATTGGAGCGCTCATATGCGCCCTGGATTATCTCGTACTGCGTACCCTCGGGAACCGCGCCTGCCTGCACTGAGGTGAACATATTCGCGCCGAACTTGTCAACATTGCCCTGCGGGTCGATGTAGGAAAGCAGGAGCTTATCCACCACCTGACCGTCCTGATAGATGACGCCGTCGTTGTCGATGGTGAAATCCTTATTTCCGAGGTATATCTCGCCGTTCTCGCCGAGTATCCTGCCGGAATTGGACAGGCAGAGGTAGCCCTCGCCGTCAAGCTCCCACTGACCGTTCCTGGTGAGCATCTGCTCGCCGGTGTAGCTGTTGATGTTAAAGTAAACATCACCGTTTATAGCCACATCGAACGGAGTGTTGGTGTACTCGAACGTCCCCTGCTGGAGATCGGTGTAGGAATTGTCAACGTAGGTCTCAGCAAACGTTCCGGAAAGCTCCTCGCGGTGCTTGACAAGTATCATCTGCTCGTTGAAGCGCTGTGTGATTATCGTGTCGCGCTTGTAGCCCGGAGTCGTCATGTTTGTGAGGTTGTTGCCTATGCAGTCCAGCTTGCGCTGGTTGATTATCATGCCGTTGCAGGCGTAATAGTAGCCTCTGTTCACAGCTTTTCCTCCCGTCTGTTCGCCGCTGTCCCCTTGATGTATGGCTCGAGAGCCGCTTTAAGCGACAGCATTGCCTTGGTGTTTATCTGGCACACTCGGGATTCCGACACGCCTATCACCTTTGCGATATCGGAATACTTCATGCTTTTGTAATAGTAAAGGGTTATGACCTGGCGCTCCTTTTCCTTCAGGGAATCTATCGCCTTCGCGATAACCCCGCGGAGCTCCTCCCGCATAAGGCGGGAATCGGTCCCGTCAGCCTGGACTGCGCTGTCCTCGAAATTATCCTCGTACAACAGCTCCTCAAATGAGAGCGTAACGGTGTTGGAGGCGTCCGCCATGCCGCGCAGCAGCCTTTCCTCTGAAATATCAAGGTATTCTGCGAGCTCCTCGTTGGTCGGGACCCTATCATATTGATTATACAATATAGTGTTCGCGTTGTCAAGGTCGCGGGCAAATTTTCTTACAGGTCTTGGAACCCAATCCTGTTTACGGACATAATCTATTATCGCGCCGCGTATTTTCAGCGAGGCGTAGGTCTCGAACTTGGCGCCTTTTGTGGGGTCGAAGCTCTCGATGGCGTCCATGAGGGCGATAACTCCCTCGTTTATCACATCGTCCGTATCACCGTACCTGACGTATGTGTTGCGCAGGGAAAGCGCACAGGCGCGCACCAGTCCGAGATTCTTCAGGACTATCTCGTTGCGCACTGCCATATCGCGGCTCATGCCGTACTCTTCAAGAAGAGCCGCGGTAACGCTGCTTTCCATGCTACTCCCTCCTTGTCACACGTGCGTTATACGGCGGGTACCGCCGCGGCGTTGAGCGAAATGTTGCCTATCGCCTGGATCTGCGCCGTGGAATCTATCTCGCTGTAAGACAGCACAGTGATGTTCGGAATGAACTGCTCCGTGAGCTTTTTGTAATAGATGCGCACCACCGGCGAGGTCAGGATTATGACTGTCGGTATTACGTCCTTTATCTTGTCTATCTCGCGGTTTGAGGCGGAAACGATACGCTGTATCATGTCCGGAGCCATCGCAAGGTAGCTTCCCTGGTCGGATTTCTTCACGGAGCTTACTATCATATCCTCTATCTGCGTATCGAGGGTTATCACGCGCAGGGAGTTCGCCTCGGCGAAGCGGTGCGTTATCGTGCGCTTCAGCGACTGGCGGACGTACTCCGTCACGATGTCCATATCCTTCAGCACGTTGGCGTGGTCGCCAATGGTCTCAAGGATTGTTTCAAGGTCGCGTATCGGAATACCCTCTTTAAGCAGATTTGCGAGGATTTTCTGCAAATATCCCACGGATATGACTTTCGGTATAATATCGTCCACCACGATAGGATTCGTCTTCTTGACGTTTTCCAGCATAGTGTTGACGTCCTGCCTGGACAGGAGCTCGTAAGCGTAACGCTTCATTATCTCCGACCAGTGGGTTATCATAACGGAAACCGGATCTATCAGGGTGTAACCGGCAACGTCCGCCATGATCTTCTTGTCCTCGGATATCCACTTCGCCGGGAGCCCGAACGCCGGCTCCACAGTGTCTATGCCCTCTATCTGCTGGGTAACGTCGCCGCTGTCCAGTGCGAGGTAGTGGTCAACGAGTATCTCACCGCGGGCGACTTCCTCGCCCTTTATCTTGATGATGTACATATTCGGGTTTATCTCCGGGTTATCCGTCATACGGACGGACGGGATAACCATACCCATATCAAGCGCGAACTGCTTTCGGAAGATGACGACTCGCTCAATGAAGTTGCCGCCGGATTTCTCATCGACCAGCCGCAGCAGGCTGTAACCGAATTCCATCTCGATGGGCTCAACGTTGAGCAGCTTGAATACATTGTCGATATCGCGGTAGTAGTCGTTGTCCGCCGGGAGCTTCTCCATCTCCTTTTCCTCGGCTTTCTTGCGCTGTGCAAGCTCCAGCTCCGCCATTTTCTTCTTGTTGCGGTTGAGCAGGACGGAAGCAAGTATCAGCAGTACGCCGAGTATAAGGCAGACAACGGTCGGGAATCCCGGAATGACCATCATAACTACCATGACGATTCCGGCGATCATCAGCACGAAAGGCTGCGCCGTGAACTGGGTCTTGATATCATTGATAAGGCTGTCCTCGCTCGCAGCGCGGGTAACTATCATACCGGTCGCAACGGAGATGAGCAGCGCAGGGATCTGCGAGCACAGACCATCGCCGACCGTTGCCAGTGAATACGTGTTCAGGATAGTGTTGAAATCACCGCCGCCGCGCACCATTCCTATGATAACGCCGCCGATGAGGTTCACGAGGGTGGTCACGATGGACATTATCGCGTCGCCCTTTACGAACTTCGTGGCACCGTCCATGGAGCCGTAGAAGTCAGCCTCGCGCTGTACGTTGTTTCTGCGCTTTTTCGCCTGCTCCTCGTTGATTATGCCGGCGTTGAGGTCGGCGTCTATCGCCATCTGCTTACCGGGCATTGCGTCCAGTGTGAATCGTGCAGCAACCTCGGATACTCGCTCGGAGCCCTTGGTGATTACGATGAAGTTTACCAATACGATGATTATGAATATCAGGAAGCCGACGATAGCGTCGCCACCCATTACGAATTGTCCGAATGCCGCTATTACGGCTCCCGCATATCCGCTGGAGAGGATGCCTCTCGTGGTGGAAACGTTCAGCGACAGTCGCAGTACGGTCGTCAGCAGCAGCACTGTCGGGAATACCGAGAACTCCAGCGCCTCCTTGATGAACATGGTCATGACAAGGATGATAAGGCTCAGGGAGATATTCAGCAGTATCAGGAAATCCAGCAGCCAGCTGGGCAGCGGAATGATTATCGCAATAACTATGAAGATGACAAACAGAACGAATGAGTTACTCAGAAGCTTGCGTACTATGCTGTCCATCTCCTCTCTGTATTTTTTCTGTATATCTTAACGAATTGTATCGAAAAATGTAGTGTTAAGCGTGAATCGACTTGTGCTTCTCGCGGTAGACCACGGTGAGCACCTCAGCCACGGCATTGTAGAGCTCGGCGGGAATTTCCCTGCCGATATCCACCATACTGTACAGCGAGCGCGCCAGCGGCGGATTCTCGATAGCCATTACGCCGTTTTCTTCGGCTATCTGTACTATCCTGAGCGCGAGGAGGTCCTTGCCCTTCGCCACCACCTGCGGAGCGTTGTTCTTGTCCTGGTCGTATTTCAGCGCGACTGCATAGTGCGTAGGGTTTCTGACTACCACGTCCGCCTTGGGGACGTCCTGCATCATGCGCTGGGTAGCCATCTGCTGCTGCCGCTGCTTTATCTTGCTCTTTATCTGGGGGTCTCCCTCCATCTGCTTGAACTCCTCCTTGACCTCCTGCTTGGACATTTTGAGCTTCTTCTCAAACTGCCACCACTGGAAGAGGAAATCAGCCGCTGCAACAAACACCAGCATTATGCATATAAGCATGACCATATCGAATATCGTCAGCGCCGCGTAGGTTATGCCCTGCATTACTCCGGCGTTCATAAGCGCCACGAATTTAGGGAGCCTGTCGCGTATCTCGTTGTAGATGACAACGCTGATGATTATTACCTCGATAAGTCCCTTCAAAATGCCGACTATCGACTGAAGCGAGAACAGCTTCTTGATTCCTGAAAGCGGATTCAGCCGGGAGAATTTTGGCTTTAGCGCCTTCATGGTGAAAAGACCGCGGGTCTGCGCCACTGTCGGGATTATGCCCAGCGCTATCGCGATAAGGCACATGGGACCCACGCACACCGCCACTATCGTTATCACATCCACAAAAATGGACATTATGGTATCGGTGGAGACCGACATTGTCCCGACCTGTTCGAAAACCGAGCCTGTGTAGGACAGCATAGCCTTGGTGATGAAGCCTATCAGCAGCCTCATGGAAGCGAAAATACCCAGCACGGAAGCCGCCGTGACTATCTCGCGTGACTGGAGGACATTTCCCTCCTTGCGCTGATCCTTGCGCTTTTTTGGGGTGGCTTTTTCGGTTTTTTCTTCTCCTGCCATAGTACCGCCCTTTCAGCGCTATCCTATACCCGCCATCTGCGGAATGAGGTTGTTCAGGTTGGTGAACATCAGATCCATGATGTCCTGCATGAAACCTGCCGTCATGGTGCAGCTCCCTGCCAGCACGACAAATCCCACCAGCATCTTTATCTGCACGTTCAGCACGAACACATGGATAGAGGGAACCGCCTTCATAAGCACGCCTATGCAGAACTCCGTGACGAGCTCCGAGGCGACTATCGGCATCGCGAGCTTCAGACCGAGGGTTATCACCGTTTCAAGGTAGGTCACGATGATGTACGCCACGTTGATGTTGAAGTCGCTGAACCCTATCGGGATCGTTTCATAGGAGACCGCGAACAGCTTTATGTAGGACAGATGTCCGCCCACCATAAAGAAATATATCATGAACCAGTAGCTGTAATACTGCGTGATAAGGCTGGATGTACCAAAAGTCGGGTCGTAGCTCTTTGCCATCGACAGACCTATCTGGAAATCCGCCAGCTCGCCCGCATAGCTGAAAAGCTGGAGCATGACGTTCACGAAAAATCCCAGTGTGAAGCCCACAAGGAGCTCCTTTGCTATATCAAATGCAAACGGCAGAAGCCCGTTCGGAATAGTGTAGCTGAAATCCCCCGCCGTTGCCATAACGATCGCCAGCATGAGGGACATTCCCGCTTTCATCATGTTCGGGACGCCGTTGCGCGAAAATATCGGATTAAAGGTGAAAATGCCGCTGACCCTGGCCAGCACCATTATCACGACAACAAAGTTGTTCTGAATTATTCCCCAGATCTCTGACATGGGCGCCGCCTTATGTTATCGGCACTGAGGCGACCTTCTCAAAGATGAGGTTCACGAAATCAATGCACTCCGAGGTCATCCACGGGGCAAGTATGAACAGCGCCAGACCTACCGCCACGGCTTTCGGGGCAAAGGAAAGAGTCTGCTCGTGCACCTGCGTTGCCGCCTGGAGTATAGCTATAACGAGACCGACTATCATAGCGATAAGGAGTATCGGCACGGCAAGCTTGAACGCAAGCATTATCGCCGCAAGGAAAACCTCCATCATATCGTCCTGAGTCATGTTTCAGTCACCCCTTTCAGCGCCGCTACAAGTTGTAGCTGGCAACAACAGAGCCTATAAGCAGGTTCCAGCCGTCCGCAAGGACGAACACAAGTATCTTGAACGGCATTGAAATCATCGCCGGCGGAAGCATCATCATACCCATTGACATGAGCGTGCTTCCTACAACAAGGTCGATGACAAGGAACGGCAGGAATATCAGGAATCCCATCTGGAACGCCCTTTTAAGCTCGCTTATCATGAACGACGGCACGATAACCGTCAAGCTGAGGTCGTTTTCGATGTACTCCTGCGTGTAGCCGCCCTCCGGCTCCTCCGTTTTGGAGAGGTCGAGGAAAAAGTTAAGGTCGTCGTTGGATGTCTGCTTCAGCATGAACCGTTTCAGCGGAACGCTCGCCGCCTCGAGAGCCTCCTCAGTCGTGAGCTGCTCGCTGACGTATGGCTGATATGCGACCTCGTTTATTTCCGAGAAAACCGGAGCCATGATGAAGAACGTCAGGAACAGAGCCATTCCGGTGAGCACCATGTTTGGCGGCGTGCTCTGCGTCTGCATTGCCGTCCGCAGGAATCCCAGCACGATTATGATGCGCGTGAAGCAGGTCATCATTATCAGCAGCGAGGGAGCCAGCGCGATGAGCGTCAGCAGAATGATTATCTCCAGCGGCTGTGAAGCGTCAACGCCTATCAGCTCCTGAATGACGGACGAACCCGCGTCCTCGTCAACGTAGGTCGGGTCGGTATCCAGGTAATCTCCCGGCTGCTTGTCCGTGGAGATCGCCTCCGCAGTTGCAGAGACGGAAGCCTCCGCAGTTGAAGAAACTGCGCCGGAATTGTTCTGCGCATACGCCGAAAGGGTGCACAGCAGCACCGTCAGAAACACTGAAACGAACAGCGACACCGCGAATTTCAGCGCCAGCTGCTTATTCTCTTTTGTAAGCTGAAGCCGCTTTTCCACGCCAGTACCTCCGATCATTTCTTGTTCATCATATCCTTCAGCACTATCTTGAAACTCTCCTTAAACGTGGGATTTCCGCCGTTTTCGTCCTTTTTCCCGATAAGCTGTTCTTCGGATTCCTCCAGCTCATGCACCTTTTCTATCCTGCCGTTGGTGACTCCGAGGACCATGCATTTTCCGCAGACGCTGACCAACAGAAGCATCTTATCCGGACCGAGGTTTATCCTCTCCAGTATCTTCATGTTTCTGCTGTCGCTGGTAACTACCCGCCTGTTGAGCTTCTTCATAGCCCAGAATATCAGGAATACCAGCGCAAGAACGCCCAGCAGCGCCATTATCATCTGAAAATATTCCACTGCCGCGCCCCTGCCTTTCCCGGAAAATCATACCAACGCCAAAAGCCGCACCATCAAACCGGCAGGTCTGAAAAGTGCGGCGGAAATTCTGCTTCACGGAGGCTTCCGCCCCGATAACAAGACCGCCCTGCACCTGAGCAGCCGGTTCACAGGCGCACGGATCAGCCGAGTACCTTCTTGACGGTCTGTAAGATTCTGTCCGGCTTGAAGGGCTTAACGATGAAGTCCAGTGCGCCGAGCTTGATAGCCTCAACGACCATTGCCTCCTGACCCATTGCGGAGCACATAACCACCTTAGCCATGGGATCCATGCCCTTGATGTCTTTCAGCGCTTCGATACCGGTCTTGTTCGGCATGGTGATGTCCATGATAACGAGGTCAGGCTTCTCGGCTGCGTAAACCTCGCACGCAATAGCGCCATCAGCAGCTTCAAGGATATTGGTGTAGCCGTTCTTTGTGAGGGCGTCCTTGATAAGCATTCTCATGAAAGCCGCGTCGTCTACCAGTAAAATCTTCTTGTCCATTACTCAAAATTCTCCTTAGAATATATAGTGATTAAATTTTATTCCTTGCCGAGGCTGTCCATAAATTTGGACTTTACGATCTCGGTGATCCTGACTGCAAAGTTATCGTCAATGACCACAACATCGCCCCTTGCAATGAGGTTTCCGTTTACAACAACGTCTACCGGAGCACCAGCCTGTCGCTCAAGCTCAATAATAGTACCCTGTGTGAACTCCAGGATGTCCTTGACCTTGCGCTTTGCCGTGCCTATCTCAACGGATATCTCCAGCGGAACGCCCATAAGCAGCTTCAGATTGTCCTGCTGATCTGCGGGAAGTCCGTAGTCAACATTGTCAAACTGGTGGAGCTGTGCGTTCTGGATATTTACCGGAGGCACAGGCGGCGGGTACGCGCCGTAAGCCGCATACTGATTCGGATATACATATCCCGGATAGGGAGCCGGCTGTCCCTGCGGAGGATACGGATAAGCTCCGGGAGCGGGCTGCTGCGGCATTGCTGCGGGAGCAGGCTGCGGCTGAGCTGCCGCGGGTGCCGGCGCAGGCTGTGCTGCGGGTGCGGGGGCTGCCGCCGCCGGTGCAGCGGGAGCAGGCGCGGGAGCCGCCTCGGGCTCGGTCTCATCACCGTGGAACTTCTCTATCATCTTGCTGGAGAGGGATTTTGCAAGCTCAACGGACATAACGGACATGAACTCACTGTTCATGATGCCGTCAACAGTAAGGTTGAATGTTACTGCAACAATGGTCTCTTCCGGATCAAGCTCCGCAAGCTGGCAGAAATTCGTCTGCTCAATGACATAGGGAGTCGGGGTGGAGATGTCCACCGTCATTCCCAACAGGTCGGAAAGTGCAGTCGCAGAGGCGCCCATCATCTGGTTCATAACCTCGGATACTGCGCTTATGTTCATCTCATCGAACTCAAAATCCGGAGAAACGACCAGCGGATTGCCCATGAGCTGATTAAGAATGAGCTGAACATCGTCCTGCTTCAGCACCATCATGTTCTGTCCGGATATGCCCTTGACATAAACTATCTTAACGCAGATAGCCGGTTCAAGGCGGTCGTAATTAAGGTCAGACGCCTTGACAACGTTCACCTGCGGTGTCGTTATCCAGACTTTTGCGTTGAGCAGCTCAGAGACAGCCGTCGCAGCAGCGCCCATGCTTATGTTAAGTATCTCGCCTACCGCGTCGATCTCATACGAGCTGAATTCAACGTTTGCATCCTTTTCATTAGCCATTGGACATTATACCTCAATTCTCAATAAAATTATCTACCATTATAGCTTTCTTGTTGTTGTAGGTACCCATTTTACCGGTGCACCAAAGCTTGTTGCCCACCTTGACATCAACATCGCTGGTTATCTTTTTCCCAAGCGGTATAACATCGTTGACCTGGAGCGTCAGCACCTCGTACAGATCAAGGTTTATCTCGCCTAGCACTGCGGTTATCGTGAGATCCGTCGTGCTGATGCCGTTCATTATGCTGTCGCGGCGCTCCTGCTCGCGGTTTGAATCGAGCTTTCTTCTGGAGGTGCTGTATCTTGAAACGAACTTGTTCATTATTTCATCAAGGTTTATCGCCGGTACGCACACGGAGATGATCGACTTTGCGCTGTTTATCTCCACCTCAAGGGCTACGATGATAACCGTATCCTCATGACCGATTGTCTGCACCACGCGGGAGTTTGTTTCTATCCCTATAAGCTTCGGCTCCAGCTCTATATGCGACGCCCAGGGCTCATACAGGAGGTTCGCCATCTGGTTCATGACATCGTTCATTATCGTTATCTCGATCTCAGTGAAATCACGGTTGACGTCACGCGACTCTCCCCTGCCTCCCAGCAGTCTGTCTATCATCGTGAACGTAATGGTGTTTGAGATCTGCACGATTACCGTGGTCTCGCTGACCTCCTCGTTCTTTATGCCCATATCGACCATGCCCATAAGGACATAATCCGGCAGCGCGTTGTTGAATTCGCTGTATCTCTGCTCCTCGATATTTACGAGCGATACTCGGCAGTACAGCCTGAGAAGCCCGGTGAAATACGATGAAAGAAGACGCGCGTAATTCTCAAAAATACCGTCGAGAACCTTGATCTGCTCCTTGGTGAACTTCTTCGGAGCACGGAAGTCGTAATCCTTGACCTTTTCCTCTTCCTTCTGCGTTACGACCGGAGCGACTCCGGCGGCAACGTTTTTGAGCATTTCATCTATTTGTTCCTGCGTCAGGTTATCAGCCATTTTTTCCAGATCCCCCCTGCTAAACTTTATCGGATCCCATCGTTACTCTGCCGCACTGTCAGCTGCGCTGTCCGCATTTCCCGCGGAGGAGTCAGCCTCTGTGCTGATCAGGAACGAGTCATAGTCGCCGGAAATAACCGGACCGACTGTTGTAAGACCGGAGCTTCCGCTGTCCGGGAATCTATCGTTCAGAGAATTTATGATCGACTGAGCGTAGTCGTTCGGCACCTTAGTGGTATTGTTGCTGTGGTCGCCGTCCGGATCATAGGTATCCATGTCAACGCCGTAGTCATATTTCAGTATATCCTTTATAACTGCGGGATCTGTGAGATCCACATCGTTTTTAAGAATGACCATTTCAACGCGGCGGTTCTTAGCCAGACCCTCAACGGTATCATTGTCCGCTATCGGCTCTGCGTAGCCGCTTCCCTTGGTGCGGAACTGCTCCGTTTCAAGCACCTTGCGGAAATCCATGTACTTTACAACGCTTACCGCGCGTCCTGACGACAGATCCCAGTCATTGACCGCGGAGAACGCCTTTGCGGTGTGGCCGTTCACAGTGCAGGTCTTTATGGAATTCTTCACCGCGTTTATGCCGGGAGAAATTCCGTCCAGCAGATCCTTGCCCTCCTGCGTGAGGACAGCGCTGTTCGGCTCGAAGAACACGTTGTTGTCGAACCTTATATTAAGGTGTGCCGCCCCGTTCTCAACGGAAACGGAATCCGAAAGGTCATTGTCTGAGATATACTGCGCGATGTAGTGATAAAGCTCGTCAGTGGTCTGTGGAAGAGTCCCCTGACCGCCGGCAGACGGCTGGTCGCTCGCGGTGCCCTCGCCCTCTTCCGGAGTGGGGTTCGGAGAATCCACATATTCATTGAGGTACTTGCCGTGGGACTGGAACGCCTGATATATGTACTGCCACTTTACCTCGTCCGCGGACGAAGAAGCGTAGAGCAGAACGAAGAACGTCAGCAGCAGCGTGACCATGTCGCTGTACGTTGACAGCCAGTCGTTGCTGTGGTCCTCCTTCGGCTTCTTTGCAAGTTTTGCCACGGGTATCCCTCCTCTTTGCTTTAGTACTCACATGCGCAATAAATCATGGCATGGGCATACTTATCCCGCCATTATAATATTGTATCATAAAATCGCAGAAATTGCAAATACTTTTTAAGATTTTTGCAATATAATCTGTAAATTTTTTGATTTTTTATGTCTTAGTATCGGAACGCTTCTTGGAAGCCGGGAGCATGAACTCAAGCTTCTCCTGAATATAGCGCGGGTTGGAGCCGTCCGCAATGGCAAGCACGCCCTCTTCGATTATCTGCATGCACAGCAGCTCGTCCTCATGGGCGTTTGCGAGGGACATGGCGATCGGGCTGAATACGACATTCGCGAACAGCGAACCGTAGAATGTCGTGATAAGCGCGGTAGCCATACCGCCGGCAAGGCCGTCAGGGTTGTCGGTCATGGTGTTAAGCATGTTAACAAGACCTACCAGCGTACCCAGCATACCGAAAGCCGGGAATATTCCAACGCCCCTTTCAAAGAACGCGCGTCCTGCGTCATGGCGGTCGCACATGAAGCTGATGGCGTCGTCGAGCATTCCGCGCACCTTAGCGGTGTCGTTCGCGTCAACGATGAGCATGAGCGCGGACTTCATGAACTTATCCTGGCACTGGTTCGCGCTCTCCTCGAGTGCGAGCAGACCGCGTCCTCTTGCTATCTTTGCGTATTCAACGATGTCGTCTATGTACTTTTCCGGCTTGTACTTCTTGGGCGTGAGCGCTATCTTAAACTTTCCGGGAACGCCCGCAAGATAGCTGAGCGGATATGACGCAATAAGGCAGCCTATGGTACCGCCGATGGTGATGGCGAATGAGGAAGGGTCCCAGAACCATATGATCTGTCCGCCCTGGAAAATACCCAGAAGAACCATGCCGAACGCAATCACCCAACCGATAATAAGTGTAAAATTCAAAGAGAATCCCTCGCTTTTCTTAATAGCTTTCTATGCTTCCATGCAATGCTTTTATGTGAAAGGCTACGCCTTCTGCTGCGTGTCCGGCTTCATACGGAAGCGCCGCCGCTGCCTGTTATATTCGAGAATCTTTGACTGAAGCTCCTTCATGCTCTCGCGCACTATGTAAGAATGCCCGTTCGACAGTACAATGACCGTATCGGGAGTTTCATTGACGGTTTCTATCATCTGCTCGTTCAGCAGAAATTCCTTGCCGTCCAGTTTAGTTAGAAAAATCATAATTACTCCAACACATATATGCTCCCCCGCCCCCGGACGGGGGAGATATGTCAGTTCAGCCTGCGTTATCTCTTGAGGGAGAGGAGCTCCTCAAGCATTGTATCAGATGTTGTGATAACTCTTGAGTTTGCCTGATAGCCTCTCTGTGTGGTGATCATGTCAGTGAATTCCTGCGCGAGGTCAACGTTGGACATCTCGAGCGCGCCGGAAACTACCTCGCCTGCGCCGTCAGAGCCGCCGATTGCGAGCTTGGGGTCGCCGGAAGCAACGCTTGCCGCGAAATTCGTGCCGCCCATTGCGGTAAGACCGTTCGGGTTATCGAATGTAGCGATATCCACACGGCCGAGGTTCAGATAGCCGTGAACGGCGTGATAGCCGATGATGGTGCCGTCCGTGCCGACTGTGATGTTTTCAAGATCCTTGAAGCTCTGCTCTGCGCCCTTGCGTCCGTTGGTGAGGTTGAATGTGGACAGGGACTTCGCAACTGTGGTGTAGAAGCTGTCCTCGCCGCCGCCGAAGGAAACGGATGGGTTGTTCTCAAACAGCGCCTTTCTCTGACCGTTGTTGAGTGCTGCAAGACCGGTGAAGCTGTCCGCGTCAAAGGTGAACATCTTCTTCTCGTTGCCGCCCGCCGCAGCAGCTACTGCCGCGTTGATGTCTGCGAGAGCCGTTGCATCGTCTGCGTATCCCTTGTTTGTGATGGCGATGGTCAGGGTATTGTCGTCCCACTGTGCGGTAGGAGCGTCATAGTTGGAAACGTACTTGAACACGATCTTGTACTTGTTCGCGAACTCACCGGGCTGGCCAGCGGTAGCCTTTATGTTTGAAACCAGCGGGTCAGTATTAACAAGCTTAAGAGTACCCCATGCACCAATTGCAGTATCAAGTGTACCAGCAGGAACCTCATACTTGGTGATGGAAAGATTCAGTCCGGCAAGCTCTCCGGTCGTATCGGCAGCCTTTGCAGCGACTACGCCGTCCTTTATCGCCTGTGTGATGTCGGAAAGCCTGGTGCTGTCCGTAACTGTGATAGTCCATGCATTTGCGCCGGAATCATAGGTTGCAGACGTTGCGGTGCCCTTTGTCAGGGTGATGTCTGCGCTGTTGTATTTGTTCGCACTGTTGGAGTTGCTTGTTGTGAATGCAACGGAAGCATAACTTGGAGTTGTTCCTGCGCCGGTTCCTGCAACATTCTTCCTGCTCTCAACGCACGCCTGATCGAGCTTGTGAGTCCAGCTGTCAACCGAAGCCTTAGCAACAACGGAGTTTGTGGAAGCCGGAAGATTCTCGAACGTGAACTTCAGGGAAACATCATCCGGGAGCGTTACGCCGCCTGCCTGAAGGCACTTCTGTACCTCGTCCTCAAACGCCTGCGCGGAATCAAACTGCTGCTCCCTGTCGAAGAACAGGTTCAGCACGCCTGCGGAGTATGTAGCAAACGGAAATTCCGACTGGTTGAACGTAACTGACATATCCGTGTAGTCAGACGGGTCGGAAACAGCGATTGTTACATCGCAGCCGTTTACGGTCTTGGTAGCGCTGGAGCAGTTGTCGTCTGTTGCGGCAATGCTTATCTTGATAGGCTGGCTGCCGGCGGGCTGATTGTCGAAATCGCCGGAAACGCCGAGAACCTTGTAACCGGAAGCGTTAACGAGGTTGCCCTCATCATCAATCTTGAAAATACCGGCTCTTGTGTAGAGGATATTTCCCGCGCTGTCCATTACCTGGAAGAAGCCCTCGCCGTCAAGCGCCATATCGAACTGGCTGTCCGAGAATGTAAAGCCGGACTGGGTCATGTTCGGTGTGGTGGTGTTGAGCTTTACGCCGTAGCCTACCTGAACAGGGTTTGTTCCGCCGAGAGTGGTGGAAGCGCCTGTCGGCGTCTTCTTTGTCTGATAGTAGAGATCCGCAAAGGTAACAACATTGGTCTTGTAGCCTGTGGTGTTTACATTTGAGATGTTGTTGCCGATTACGTCCATTTTCTGCTGGTGGGTTTTCATACCGGATACACCGGTGTAAAGGGATTTAACCATTCTATTGACCTCCAGAATAAGTTGTCATTGACTTGACCGCGTCCCGGACTCAGTCGCAGCCGGGACATGAATTCCATTCAGGTCCGTTCATACGATAACGGTCGAATCAATATTCGTGAACACATTCCCCTGTAATTCGTTGTCTGAAAGGGTAGTGATCACCTTGTTGTTTTTTACGCTCACAACGAAAGCGTTTCTTCCCACAAGGACGAGAGTTTCGCTGCTGCCCTTGCCTGCTGCAAGCTCCACGCCGCGGTTGAGCCGCTCAAGCGTGCCGTCCTGCTCAAGGTCTATGCTGCGTTCCTCCAGACGCTGTATCGCGTGCTTTGAGAACTCCACGCCGCTCTTTTCATCGAGCTTCTGCTGTAAAGCCTCTGCGAAGGAACCGCCCTGCACTGCTTCCTTTGCCATGCCTGCGGGCTGTACTGCCGTGCCGCCTGTGGTAACGCTGATCTGACTGCGGAGCGCTAAGTACTCGCTTATCAGCATTTTCAAGCCTCCATGCTTTTATGTGAAATCTTCGAGATCGGGAATATCCTCATCGAGATAGACGTCAGCCTCTGCCTTTCCGGTGACCTCTTCCGCGTCGTCGGCATAATCAGTCTCCCGGGCAGCGTATGCCGCCTTTTCCTCGGAATCCTCGATCACTTGGGTCTCGGTGTTCTCCGTGCTGTCGGAAGTGCCAGTGCTCTCAGAAGCTCCTGTGCTATTGTCGGCTCCGTCCGTCTTTCCGGAATCTGTGGTGCTGTCGTCAGGCTTCACTGTTGCATAAGCAACCTCTACCACATCCTCCAGTGCGTACGCCTTATTGTTGATGATGACGTTTACCTTGCCGTCCTTTACCTGGATAGACGTTACAAGTCCGGAATCCAGGACCGTACCCTTGTCGGTCTTTGCCTGAACCGTTGCCGCCATACCTATCATCATTGAAGCCTTTGCGATGTAGTCACCGAGCGAGTTTCCGCTGAGCTGGTCGCCCGTTGAAGTCTTCGTTTCGGAAATCGCCGTTACATTGGAAATATCGAAGGAAACTCCGTCCACCTTTATCGTGTAGTCATCGCCGTTCTTCATTACGGATTCAACAACGCCCGTCTTGGTGACGAGATTCGAACCGTCCATCTTGGAGGCTGTGACTGTCTTTCCGACAAGGCTGGAGGCGTAATTCGACTTGGAAAACTCCGCCGACTGCTTGGAATAGGTCAGTGCGGAGAACTGTGCCATCTGCGAAACGAACTCGGTGTTGGAAGTGGGCTCCATGGGGTCCTGATTGGTCATTTCTGCCACAAGCAGGTTCAGGAACGTATCCGAGTTGATAAGATCCTCGTTGGCGTCCTTGAATTTATCCTTGAACTTTTCGTAGTTGGACTGCATCTGCTCAGCTGCGGTTAGCGTATTTGACGCGCTTGTTACTGCCATATTCTCTCCTTTCCTGCCTTACATTGAGGCAATTATTTCTGCGAAGCTCTCGCCGTCCTCATCTTCCTGACGCTGGCGCTCTGCCTCGCGGTAGGGATTCCTGCTGCTTCCCTGATAATCCTGCGAGCGTGTTTCCTGCTGGCTCTCGCTGACTGTCTGCCAGTTTTCGAGCTGCATGCCGTTCTGCTTCAGAGTGTCCTGGATAGCCGCGCCGTTGTCCTCGATTATCCTGAGCGTTCTGGAATTTTCCGCCGCTATGGATACGGAAACCGCGCCGTCCGCCGTCTTGGTCATCTTGACCGTTATCCTGCCGAGATCCTCCGGGGTCAGGGTTATGCTGTACTCTGTCTCGCCCTCTTTGAGATTCTCAGTGCGCTCAATAAGCCTGTCGGCTATCTGCTGCGCCACGTCTGAGGGTTTCACTGAGACCTCGCCGCCGTCCGCCCGCGCGAATATCACCGGCTTGTCGTTCAGAATGCCCTGCGGCTGTGCAAGGGTCTGGACTGGGCTGTCATCGGTCTTATCAGTGTTGGCTGACTTTATCATGTGCAGTTCGTCAGACTTTGAAACCACTCTGCTGCGCTGTGCTGTGTGCTGTGTGAATACCGGAGCTTCCTCTGTCTCAGGCTGCTTGTCTGCGGTCTTTACCTCAAACCTTTCAGCGCCGCGCATCGGAGCTTCCTCCTGTCTGCTGTCCTGACCGGTAAAGCTGCTTTCCTGCTTCGGAGTATTGTCAGCGGGAACCGCCTGAACCTCCACCTCCGGCTGGACTTCTGCCGGCTGGGCTTCTGCCTGCTTTGCTGCGGGCTGCTCTGTCTTTGCCTGGAACACCGGCTGTTCCGCCGTATCCTGCGGGACCGCCTCAGCCGCCGCCTGCACTGTCTCGGGAGCCGCCGTTACTGCGGTCTCTGCGGGTGTCTCCTGTACAGGAGCTTCCGCGATGACCTCCGTGACCTCCTCGACCGGGGCCGCTGTAAGCTGTGAAAGTTCCTCAGTCTTGTCGTCCGCCTGAACTGTGGGCTGCATGAACATCGAAGCTATCTCCGCTGCCGCCTGGGTCGTGACATCGGTATCCTCATCGTCATCCTTGTCGTCAGTGAAGTTATCGACCTTCACGAGCTCGACCAGCTCTTTGAGCACGAACTCCATAAGGTCTTCCGGAATATCGTCAAGCTTAATCTCACCATTTATGACCGCCTTCGCCATAGCCTTGTAGTCTATTTTGCCGTTTTCGTCAGTGAAACGTGCGACTATCTCAGCCTGCCTGGAGTCATCCGGGGAAGATGTACTGCTGACCGTACCCGGCTTTCCTATGCCGCTCAGCACATTCGAAAACTTCTCGGACTGATCCTGCACCGCTTCCTGGGTCCTCTGCGGAATTGCCGCGTCAGAGATCATGAAGTCGCTGCGGGTGTATCCGGAGCCTCCCATGCTGAATGCTACTGCCATTTACTCACCTCCTCTGATTGTAATATCTATATCAGGACTTCCGCCCGGATATGCTAAACTGACTGCTCCTGTGCCTTTCGTATCGACTGCCCGGAAACGAACTCCTCAATGAACTGCTCGTTTTCCTTGGTCGCCGCAGCCTTATAGTCCTCAAGCTGCTTTTCCTCCAGCTTTTCGAGTGTGCGGACGTCCTTTGTCGCCTCAACGACCACGCCAAGCTGCTTGTTTATTTCCTCCTGCTTGCGCTGTGCGGTGAATTCCCGCGCGTGTATCTCCTGCTGGAGCGTCACGATATAGCGCTTGCGTACGGAAATTTCGAATGCCTGCGCGCCCTGGCGGCAGACCTCCTCAAGCTCCTGGCTGGATTCAACGACCCTGCGGCTGAGCTCGTCCTTTTCCTCATATATCCGCTGAAGGTCTGCCTGGAGCACACGCAGAGTGTTTTTCTGCCTGTCGAGCTCCTGCTGGCGGAAGTCCATCAGCTTCTGGAGTGTGAACTGGAATTTTTTCAACGAATGTCACCTCGTGGATACTCAGGCTTCATCGCCGACTGCCGCGATAAGAAGCTGTATCGTTTCCTCCAGCGTGTAGGATTCCTCAACGCGCTGTACCAGGAATTGATTTATCTTGTCTATCTTCCTTATCGCCTCGTCCAGCGCGGGATTCGTGCCGTGCTTGTAGGCGCCTATGGAGATAAGGTCGGCGTTGTTATTGTACAGCGACAGCAGGTTTCTGAGCTTTCCTGCCGCCTGCTTGTGCTCCGGCGTGTCTATCTCCGACATAAGTCGGCTGACGCTCGGGAGTATATCTATCGCGGGATAGTGGTTCTGAGCCGCTATCTTACGCGAGAGGATTATGTGTCCGTCAATAATACCACGGACTGTATCTGCTATCGGCTCGTTGGTGTCGTCGCCCTCAACGAGCACGGTGTATATTCCTGTTATCGAGCCCTCCGGAAAGTTACCAGCGCGCTCCAGCAGCTTCGGCATCGCGCTGTAAATCGACGGAGTATAGCCTCTCGCTATCGGCGGCTCTCCTGTGGAGAGCCCGACCTCGCGCAGCGCCATGGCGTAACGCGTAAGGCTGTCCATCATCAGCAGCACGTCCTTGCCCTGCCTCATGAAATATTCAGCGATAGCCGTAGCCGTCAGCGGGCACTTGCTTCTCATCATCGCGGGCTGGTCCGAGGTCGCAACGACCAGCACGGAGCGCGCCATGCCCTCCGGACCGAGGTCGCGTTCGATGAACTCGCGCACCTCTCTGCCACGCTCGCCTACCAATGCGATGACGTTGATATCAGCCTTGACCTTGCGGGCTATCATGCCCATAAGCGTGGATTTACCAACGCCGGAGCCCGCAAAGATTCCCATACGCTGACCCTTGCCCATGGTGAGAAGGCCGTCTATCGCCTTAACGCCAAGCTCTATCTGGGATTTTATCGGCGGTCTGTCGAAAGGGTTCGAGGGAGCGCCGGTAATGGATATGAGGTCGGAACAATTCGGGTCGTCGCCGCCGTCAAGCGGCGTTCCTGCGGCGTCCACTATGCGCCCGATAAGCCCGGGGCCCGCCTTTACGGTCAGCTTGTCGCCGGTGGAATCCACAATGCTTCCCGGACCTATGCCCTCTATCTCGGTGTAGGGCATCAGCAGGATATTGCTCTTGTTGAAGCCCACGACCTCCGCCCGGATAAAGCTCTGCATATCCTTGGAGTATATGCGGCAGACATCGCCGATGTTGCAGGCGGGTCCGCTCGCCTCGATAGTCATTCCGACTATCTTCTCTATCTTGCCCATATAGCGGAATGTGTCATATTTTGTTATTTCATCGCGAAACGCTCCGAATTCCAGTGCCATGACTTCCTCCGCGTCAGCCCTCGTCCCCCGCGTCCGGAGTTTCCTCCGGTTCTTCCGCGGATTTTGCGGGCTTCTTCTTTCTTCCTGTCGGCATGCGGAATTTTCCGCTGCCGAGCTCCTGTATCATACGAAGCTGGGTCTGTATGCCAGCGTCAACGATCTCGCTTCCGTTGTCAACGATGACGGTGCCCTCCTCGACGTCAGGCAGAAGCTCCACCTCTACATTCGGGATACCGCCGCACAGCTCTTTCAGGTACTCGTAGTCCCCGGTGAGCTCCTGGTTTGCGCCGTTGTCCTTGAGGGTTATCTTTATCCTCTCACAGTTGCGGAATTCCTTCGCCGCCTTTTTTATCAGCCGGCGGATCGCTGTGCTGTCCTTTGATGTTATGCTGTCAAGAGTGACCTTGTTGGCTATCTCCATGACAGTATCGTAGATGTCCTTTTCGTAATCTGCGAAGAGCTTATCCTTTTCGGAATTTATCTTCTCCGCGTAGCTGCGGGCTTCTTCAAGGACATCGCGCCCGGCGGCAAGACAAGCGTCCTGACCGTCCTTTTTGCCCGCCTCGAATCCCTCGGCTTTTGCTTTGATAAACACGCTGTCGCGGTTGGTCTCCGCGTCTGAGATTATCTGGGAAGCATTATCGTTGGCGGTGGAAATTATCGTATCCGCCCGGCGTTTTGCCTCCAGTATAACCTCCTTGCCCTGCTCGATACAGCGGGACTTCATGTCCTCCAGGGACTGTTCCTCCTGCCGGAGCTTCAGTTCTCTTGCAGAAAGCTCGGCAGCTTTCTGTTCCAGCCTCTGCTGTTCCTGCCTGAGGAGCTCCTCAGGCGTGGGCGCCGCCGGAGCCTCCGGAACGGGCTGTGCAGTCTGCTGCGGAGCCTGCGGCCTGCTGCGGAGGTCTATGCTGTTGGATATATCGACCCCGCCGCCAAAGTAAACGGAGTTCCGTTTTAATACTGCCAAGCTCAACCCTCCGTCATGCTGTAAATTTCAGAATCAAGCGTTCATGCCGCGTCAGGCAATGATCTCATCGCCGCCTCCGCCATGGGAGATCGTGATGATGCCGTCCTGCTCAAGGCGGCGTATGGTAGCAACGATGTTCTGCTGCGCGGCCTCAACGTCACGCATACGCACATTGTGCAGGTACTCGATATCCGCCTGAAGGCTTTCTCTTGCACGGGAGGAAATGTTCGCAAATATGCACTCTGCGACCTCCTGTGTGGAGCCCTTGATAGCAATTGCAAGATCCTTCGGATCCACCTGCTTGGTAAACTCCTGTATTGCCATGGAATCCAGCGTGACGATATCCTCGAATACGAACATCTTCTGCTTGATCTGGTCTGCGAGCTTCTGATCCCTTGCGGACAGCTCGTCGAATATGTATTTTTCGGTCGCACGGTCTACGTTGTTCATTACCTCTGCAACATAGGATACGCCGCCGACCTCCATGCTGTCGATATTGACAAGGTTTGCGAACTTCTTTTCGAGCGTTGCCTCCAGCGCCTTGATGACGTCAGGCGAAGCCCTGTCCATTCGCGCTATTCTCTCGACTACCTCAACGCGCTTCTCCTTGGGGAGCTCCGCCAGGATAGCCGCCGCCTGATCGACTCTCGCATAGGACAGTATCAGCGCGATAGTCTGCGGGTGCTCGTTCTGAACGATAGCAAGCAGGTTCTTGTAGTCCGCCTTGCGCACGAAATCGAAGGACTTCGTGCGGAGCTGCTTGGTTATCCTCTGGAGCAGCGAATTTGCCGCCTCAGCGCCGAACGCCTTTTCAAGTATCTCACGGGCGTAGTCAACGCCGCCCTCGGTTACCACCTTCTGGGTGAGGCACAGCTCGTAGAACTCATTGAGCACTCCCTCCACCACGTCAAGCGGCTGATATTCAAGCTTTGCGACCTCCGTGGAGAGCGCCTCTATCTCGTCATCGGACAGGTGCTTGTACACCTGCGACGCATTATCTGCGCCCATTGCCGCCAGCACAAGAGCAATCTTCTGGTTGGCGGTAAGCTCCTCGGCAGCTGTATTTTGTGCCATTCTGATCTCCCCCTTATCTGTGCCGTCAGTTGTCTCTCATCATATTCTTGATGATCTGAGCCACGATCTCCGGATTCGTCTTGGAGAAATCGCTGATCTCGCGCTTGAGGATAGTTTCGCGGGATTCCTTTGCGGCTTCCTCTGTAAGGCTTGCGATGTTGAAGTCCACTTCCTCGGGCTGTTCCTGCTCAGGCGTGGAGGCTGCGCCGCCTGCCTGTGTATTTCCACCCTGCGCGGAGGCGGCTGCGAGGGCTGCCTCCTGGCGGTGTCTGATCTTCTTCTTTCTGGAATGTCCCATCATAAGCGTTGCCACCAGAAGCAGTATCAGCACGATGCCAAGTCCGACAACAACGTACAGCAGCGTATTGCGGAACGTATCCACGGACGGTGTGATGATCTGAAGCTGACCGTCGCCGTTGGTTCCGTTGCCGCCGTTCGAACTGCTGAGCGCAAACGGGAGGTTATACACGGATACATAATCGATTGTGGTTCCTGCGGCGTTTGCAACGATCTCCTGGAGAGAATCGCGCTCTGCCTGGGTCATGTTGGTCTGGTTAACGACAAGACCAACGCTCAGGGAATCAATATTGTAGCCGTCCTTCTTGATAGTCTCCTTGATATTGGAAACGCTGTACTGTATTTCTTCCTTATTATAATAATAGGTCTGACCATCCTCAAGCCCGGTGTATGTCGGGTAATCCGGGGAGATATCGCCGTTTGCGGTGACTCCCACGATATTGCCGTCCGTATCAAGCTGACCTGCGGAGGTTATCTTGTCCTCGTGGTTCTTTACGCCCGCGTCCGTGCCCTCGGCCGGCTCATACTGGGTGGATTCAACATCCTTTGCGTCATAGTTGAGGCGCGCGGTGACATTGAACGCATATCCGTCCTCGCCGTAGATCTTGGTGAACATATCGCCGAGACCGTCCTTCAGCACCTGGACAAATTCCTTTTCGAATTCAAGGCGCTTTCTTGCGATATCAACGCCGGACTTGTCCTCGTCCTTGTCAGTATCGTCAAGCTCCGGGTCTATCCACTCGTAGGAATTCATCTTGTTGTCCATTATGGACACGTTTTCGGTCTTGAGCCCCTCGATACTGGAGGTAACGCCGCGGTAGATAGCGCGGACCTCGTCGTTCGTGAGCTCCTTACCCTCTCTGAGCTGGAGGAAAACAGCGCACTGGCTGTCGCCCTTCTTGTCGGAGATAACGTAGTTGGAGCTCTCAGGGAGCGTAAGGTTTACAGTCGCCGCCTGAACCCCGTCAAAGGAAGCGATTGTCGCGCCCAGCCTCGTTTCGAGCTGCTGGCGCTTTACCTCTCGCTTGTCCATGTCGGTGCTCCACAGGTCAACGCCGTTGTTCCAGATGTCGTAGTTGGTGGTGGACTTGGGATAGCCCTGCACCCACATCTGCATTCTCAGCGTGTTCTCCTGGTCGGCGGGGACGATGACGTCACCGTTCGCATTAACTGTGACCTCGGTAACGCCCAGCTCCTGTATCGCGGAGGAAATCTCCCCCGCTTCGGTGCTGGAAAGTCCCGAGAACAGCACTGCCGTGCTCTTGTTGGAGTTGAGCAGCACGCACAGAACTATGATTATCGCAACGACCACTATCGGAATGGAGATAATAAGTATCTTCGCCATTTTGGACGCGTCTGTCCATTTGGTCTTTACTGTCGTTACGACTGATTTCAGCTTTTCATTCATTTATTAGGACGACCTCCGAAGTTTAGTGCTGTTAAACAGCCGCAGGCTTAAACCTGCATATTGATGATCGTGTTGTAAGCGCTCAGCGCCTCGTTCTTGACGGTAACGAGCAGCTCGACTGCGGTCGCCGCCTTGGTGATGTTCGCCTGCACCTGCGCCAGATCGTCAATATTTCCGAGCATGAGGTCGATCGCGTCGCGGTCTACCTGCTCGTTTGTTTCAACAACGCTGTCCACCATTCCGCGGAAAATATCCAGGAATGAAGCGTCCTCAACGTTCACAGCATATTTCTGGTTTGATTTGTCTGTACCCATCGGAGTCATGGGCTCCATTGGCTTCATGGTGCCGAGGGTATTCATTGCAACTATATCAGTCATTGTGCGTCAGTTCCTTTCAGATATCAGCCCTTGCCGATGTTGAGAGCCTTGGTCGCCATCGTCTTTATTACCTCGAACACTGCGAGATTTGCGGAGTACATGTTCTCCGCCTCGGTAGCGTCAAGCTGCTCGGTGGCAACGTCTACGTTGGATTCGTACACATAGCCGTACTCGTCCGCCAGCGGGTGGTTCGGGGAGTAAACCGGCTCGGCGGGGGTGGGGTCGTCAACGACCGCCTTTGCCTCAACGCCGCGGTACTTTACGTAGTTCTGGAGGTGAGCCTCGCCGGTCTCCAGCTTGGTGTAGAGTATCTTCTTGAACACCTTGTCCTCGCCGAAAACCACCATCTGGCGCTTGTACGCGTCCTCCGGCCGTGTGGCAACATTGTCGGCGTTGGCGATGTTCTGTGAGATTATATCCAGCCTGAATCTCTCGGCGGTCATGCCGGAGAGCGGAACATTAAGCGAACTCAGGAATGCCATATATTACCTCCGTCACTTGGTCGTCATGGCAGTTCTCACGCGGGAGAAGTTGCCGTTCATGGAATTTATCAGCGCGTCGTACTGGATCTGCGCCTTTGCGAGCTCCGCCTGCTGAACGTCGTTGTCAACGTTATTGCCGTCAGGCTGATCCTCTGTATTGCGGTCGATGAACAGCCTCTGAACGAGGTTCAGCTCAACGTCCACTGTGCCGTTGGAACGCAGCTTGTCCCGGAGTATGCCGGCAAAGTCAAGGTATTTGCAGTTGTAGTCCGGAGTGTCTGCGTTGGCGATATTCTGGGAGATTATCTGCTGCTTCTGCCAGAGAACGGACAGCCCCTGCTCGGTAACGCGGAAAGCATTTGTATCGAAAAGAGCCATATATGTACCTCACTGTCAGCGGAGTATGCCTACATAAGGGCATAGTACACCGCATAGATATTCGTATTATAATTATACACCATTTCAGCTCATAATGCAACAATTTTTTTATCAGATTTTTCTACCAGATGTAAAAATTTATCACAATTTTATGCTATTCTTCGACAAGCTGTAATCAATTATTGTACAATCTGACAATTTTCTGGCATATTTTGTGAAAAGAATACAAAACGCACGTTACATTTTCTCTATTCTGTACTAAGATAAGAAGTTACTCAAACAGTTTTTTACAAATTCGTCTGACATCAGCTGAATTTAGCAGTACTTTTTCGCAGACGAAAACGCCCGGTTCCTTATCGGAACCGGGCGTCCTCTATATATTGGGGGAAGGTTGGTTATCGGATCATTCAGATTCCAGAACCGGAATGTCTGATGTGGAATTATCTTCTGTGGTTTCGGGCGCTTCATACACCAGGTTATCAGCTAGAAGCTTCTCTGCCTCTGCGCTGTATGCCTGCGGAACGGTAAATATATTGGATTTCGAGCTGTCGTCCATGCCGTCAATGTACTCCAGCCAGTTTGAAGCATTGCACAGCACTATCTGATATCCGTCTTTCCCTGTGTATTCGTTGCCGCTGACATCTAACAGCTTCTTAAGCTCCTGGTCATTGGTGGACACCCTGCCGTATGATATGCCCATGGAGTAATCCTCGCCGTCAGCGTATGCGCCACGCGACTGCTCAAGGTAGGTCTCATAGGGTATTCCCTCGGACTGAGCCAGCATCTCCGAGATATCAAAGCTGCTCCCGTTCCTCTTAACTATAAAGGCGGATCCATAATTCTCCGGATCAAACTGATCCCACAGGTTCACGCCCCACTCGTTCAGCAGAGAGATCGTGCTGTCCATCCAGTCGTATATCGTCAGATACTCCCACTCATAGCCGTGGACGTCATTGTCGTCCCACTTCATCATAGTAACCTTTACATAATCGCTCTTCCAGCTCTCATTATTCTGAACGAAGTCAGGCGTGAGCTTCTGACAGTCCTGGCGGTATGCCTCAAGGAATGCGCCCGTATCGATGTTTTGCGCCACCTGGTCTCCGCCGGTGAACTGTATCGAATCTATCAGGAAGCCGTCCTTTACATAACCTTCGATGTTCGCACAGTTGCTTGCATACCACGCTCCCGGAATAAGTACCCGGCTGCGTATGTCATTAAAGAGCTCATCTGTGACGTAGTAGTATCTTGCCAGCGTCCTGCCATCCTTAAGCGTGTACTGGAACGATACGGAGCAGTTCTTGGATATGCCGTCATCAGGGTGCTTCGGGATATCGCCGTGGATCTCATTTACAAGCTCCAGCAGGTCCGTATCGCCGCTGTACGCGGTGAATCGGAAATAATCTGCACCGGCAGAACTATTGCGGTCGTTATAGCTTAACTCCACGGACTTCACCTCAGACGGAGCCGGAACGTAATACGCCGCGCCAAAGCCGTTGGACAGGTTCAGCAGAACGCATATCAGCACGCTTACGCCGAGGGTCCCCGCCCATTTTGCGGCGGTCAGGTAGAATTTCCGGAAGCCGCGGCCGCTTATCAGGTCCATGATGATATACATGATGAACGTTGCGATGACCGTGCCGATAATGATTCCGGAAACGTCCGGAGTGTAGGAATAATAAGCTTCATAATCACCGCGAATTATGGAGGATATCGTACAGCTGACCGTAACAGTCACCGCGAATATCACAACTCCGGGGATAACGAGACTCATTCCCTTGTAGACGTAGGGCATTCCAACGCGCTCCGCACGGCGGTATTTTATCAGGAAATACGCCCCCGCAATGCAGGCAAGCGTCACCAGCAGAGCGGGTATACCGTACTCCGGGCGGAATATCGGCGCAACATCGCCTATGTTATCCACATGACCGTTCACTGCTGCGGAATAGAACGTCATGATTATCATTCCAAGCGGGGAAGAAGCTGTCATGGGATACAGCGAGCCTGCCGTCATGCCCAACGTGCTGATTTCCACAACGCTGCCGTAAACTCCGGTTTCAATGAGGGAAAGCCCCATGCAGTGTATCAACGGTATCGCGAAATTCACGAGTATCGGATAAATGCAGGCTTCCGCCATTCTGCCGCAGAACGAAAGCATCAGCAGTGTCAGCGCGATCTCCATTATGCACGCGAAAAGCCCGGTGAACGCCGCCGGAATTATCATGAACAGCGAATCTGCCATGGGCGACATTTCCGACATGTCGCAGAATTGAAACAGTATTACTCCTAGTAATATAGAAATCAGGTGCGGGAGAATGTTCACAGTGAACACCGCCGCAAGGTCGCCGAAGAATCGCGTTTCGTGGCTCACGGGGAGCGAATAGTCCATATCAACAACGTTCTTGTTGTAGAGGTACCGGAAACTCTTCACCGTAGTCACAAACGTGAATACGAACATTCCCATAAGGCAGAGGACGCCGATAACAACAGCCGTTATCGCCAGTGACTCCAACAGTCTGAGGTCACGTCCCGCCGCCTCGTATGCAATATATTCAGCGGTATTCTGATCATAATCCTGCGCCGCCACTAAGTCCCAGAGACGGCCGTTCCTGACGAACGCCTGACACATTGGTATAAATATCCCCGCAACAAGCGGATAGCTGAGAACGCCGAAAATAACGCTCATGATGAACTGGGGTCTGAGGTTCCTGAGCTTGTTGCGGTAGTACGGCAGGAACTTGTAAAATGCGCCGTTAGCCGAGCTTTGAGCTGTCATAGCCTAATCCCTCCATTTCGTAGACGAATATTTCCTCCAGGGAAAGCGGTATCTCGTCGTACAGCTTCGGCGAGTGCTTCTCCACCGCCGAGCGTATCTTCTCGCGGTCTCCTCTTGCGATGATGTGGAGCACGCTTCCGTTCTCCTCAATGTGCAGGATATCCACGCCCTCGGATTCAAGCTGCTCCTTTGTGACGTGCTGCTCAAATGAGGTCTGTATCTTGAACACGCTTCCCTTTACGCTGTCGAGCTCGCGGTCGAACACGACCTTTCCGGCATGGAGCAGTCCAACGCGGTCGCAGAACTCGTCTATCTCCCCGAGATTGTGGGAGCTGAATATTACTGTCAGTTTAGTGTCCATCATGGCATCTATCAGCATCTGCTTCACGATTATGCGCATGGTGGGGTCAAGTCCATCGAACGCCTCGTCAAGGAACAGGTAGGGAGTTCTGCACGCTATGCCGCATATCACCGCCGCCTGCCGCTTCATGCCCTTTGAGAACGTGCTCAGCCGCTTTTTCAGCGGGAGCTTCAGCGTGGAATACAGCTTCTCCCAGAGCTCCTCTGAGAAGCTGCCGTAAAAGCTCTTGTAGTACTGCTTCATCTCCGTGAGGGTCATCGCGTTGAACTGCACCGTCTCATCATTGATGAAGAACACGCGCTCCTTCAGCCGTGCGTTATCGTAGACCGGCTGACCGTCTATCAGTATCTCGCCGCTGCTCAGCCGGTATATTCCGGAAAGCGCCCGCATAAGCGTGGATTTTCCCGCGCCGTTGGAACCCAGGAGCCCGTAGGCGCAGCCCTCCGGGATAGTCAGGGTCACGCCGTCAAGGGCGTTCCTGTCATCAAAGCGCATTACCGCGTTCTTAACCTCGATCATATATCATCACCATTCCTTCCCCATATTTTTTCTGTGAGCGCCTCTATATCCGCGCGTAATATCCCCGCCCGGAACGCGCACTCCATTTCCTGCTCCGTCCGGCGGAGCGCCTCCTGCTTAAGCGCGCCTGTGGCGCCGTCCTCGGATGAAACGTAGCTCCCCTTGGCGGGAATGGAGTATATCAGCCCTGCCTGCTCAAGCTGTGCATAGGATTTCTGCACCGTATTCGGGTTTATCCCGAACTGCTTTGCCACCTCGCGGACCGCCGGCAGGCGCTCGTCAGGCTTCATCTCCCCGGAAGATATCAGCCGGGCTATCCCATTGTAGAGCTGCTCGTATATAGGCAGCTTACCCTCCAGCCTTATGTTGAGCATTTCCTGACCTCCTTTCAAGTGTATCAGTTGTATCAACTGTATTATCTGTGTTGGTACAGTTATTATAGCACATACATTTCCTTTTGTCAATAGATACAAGTAATTTTTTTGTGTTTTTTGCAAAAGAAAAGGAGGGCATGACCCTCCGGAAATATAAGGCGATACCGCTCCGCGGCGGAGCTAAAACAACATGAAGCCGCTTTCAGCAAGACTTCGTCCAGTTTTTAAGTTTCTTTAAAACTTGTTTTTAAGTTTCTTCAATTCTTGTTTTGAATTTTTGCACATCTTACTATTAAACTAAAGACAAAAAACAAAAGCTGATAAACCAAAGTCCACTAGGACGGGCAGGCGGACTCAGAAAATCTTTTCAGTCTTTTGCGGTATCATTTACAAAAAGGCAGCTGATACTCCGAGAACCTCCAGCCGGACGGCGTTTTAACGGCTGTAAGGGTGTATTCCTTTTCGGAGACCTTCCCCTCCTCGTGCTCGAATTTCGACACAGCCTTGTAGACGGCCGTATCCTCCGAAAGCTCCGCGAGGGAATAATCCGTGCCGATATAGCCTATACCGCCGAAGAACTCCAGGCAGTACAGCCTGCCGGAATCGTCCTCCATAAGGTTGTCAGAGCCGGAAAGCAGCGTTTCCAGGAGTTCTCCGGTGAAATACCTGCCGAGCGCGGCATTCAGCTTTATACGTGTGTTAAGCCGCTTATCAGACATGGGATAAAAGGAACCCCGGTCGGAGGTCAGCGGCTGAGCATTGCCGTCAAACCTGGTAAGTCCGCAGGCGGCGCAATAGATGTCGTTAGCCTGCGCCATTACTTCCTCCGGGGACTGCTCCGGCGTGAATCCGGAGAGGCTCCTGTCCTCCGGCAGAAGCACATGACCGAAGTTCCCCTGCCGGTATACGCGGTTTCCGTCACTGCTCACCCAGAAGCCGCAGATAAAGCTGAGCGTCCCCTCGTCCTCGTCATAGCAGGAGACGCACAGGCACTCGTCTCCGTCTATGTCGGTGCGCTCTCCGGTGTCGCGGAAAATATAGACCCGCCCGGTATCCGGCAGGCTGAGGTACTCATTGCCAAGACCCTCCAGCACGGAAACGGGATTCACCGCGGGAGCCTCCACGGCAGCAGCCTCCGGCGTGCCGGAAAGAACGGATATCTCCTCTGACGCGGACGCCTCCGCAGAAGCCTCCGGCTCCGGCAGGCTGTCATCAGCCGTGCGCAGAGTGAACGCGGGCTGCTCGGTTATCCCGCCGCTCATATCCGCAGCGCAGCCAGAAAGCATGACCGCCGACAGCAGACAGACCGCCGCGCTGAATTTCCTCATAATATCCCCCCTGACAGCAAAATGCGGCAATGCCTACGCACCACCGCACCATTCGCAGTAATAAACGCCCGGTATAGCTTACAGCTCCTCAGCCGATTCAGGAGCCTTCTCCTCCTCGACCATATCGCTGTCGGTCTTCTTTATCTCTTCCTTGGCGGGAGCCTCCTCCGGCTCTGCCTTTGCGGAATCGGTTATATCCTCGTCCTCATCGAAGTCGAAATCAGCGTCATCGCTGTCCCACGCCTCGTCCCAGTCATCATAGTAGTCCTCGTCGTTTTCCTTCTCGAGCTTCTTCTTTGTGATGATGGTAGCAGCAGCAACGCCGCCTGCAATAGCGAGCAGTCCGACAAGAGCAATACCTAAACCCTTCATGACAATACCTCCATATAGCTTTGAACATGATGCCGCGTAAAACACGGCAGTATATTTTTTCCTCGTACTGTATAGTATATACCCATTTCGGTATTTTTTCAAGTGTTGTCGCAGAAATTAGTCAGATGTGCCAAAAAAATTATATGTTTCCTGTCAGATTCATCAAAACCGAAATAGCCGCTATCGGAGCCGTTTCACAGCGTAATATCCTCTTTCCGAGGGAGGCGCAGACAAATCCCGCCTGGACGAGCCGCTCCGCTTCCTCCGGAGCAAAGCCGCCCTCGCTTCCGATGACGATATCGACATTGCCGGAATATTCCGCGACAGCCTCGCGCAGCGGGACATCGGCGCACTCATAGAATAATATGCGCGTGTCCTGCGGTGATATTACCTGCGTCAGCTGCGAAAATTCGAGCGTTTCGCCCACGGTCGGGATAACTCCCCTGCCGCACTGCTTTGCGGCTTCGTAGGCTATGCGCTGCCAGCGCTCGCGCTTCTTTGCGAGCTGCTTTTTATCCGGGCGGGAAATGCAGCGCTTCGACAGGAAGGGTATCACCTCGCATGCGCCGCACTCAACGGCTTTCTGAACGATGAAATCCATTTTGTCGCCCTTGGGCATAGCCTGAAACAGCCGCACATGCACATTCGGCTCCGCCTGATTCGGGGAGCTTTCCAGCACCCTGAACACGCACTCTCCCACGGAGCTCTCCAGCTCCGCGAGGTAGTCGGTACCCTTTCCATCGCATATCACCGCGATATCTCCGGGCTTCATGCGGAGCACCTGCGCAACATGCCTGGAGTCTTCCTGGTCGAGCACCGCCGCAGTTTCGGATATATTCTCCGTGAAAAAGCGCGGGTAGCGCCAGCGCTCTATTTTTTCCTGTTCCATAGTATCTCCTCTTAGTTCCATTCGGTGCCGCTGAACAGCTTCTCAACTCCCTGCCGGAGCAGGGCGCTTTTAGGGGATTCCAGCCCGGGGTCTACCCGCAGGAGCTCCTCGGCGAGCTTCTCCACCTGCCCCAGCACCTCCGCGTCGTCCGCGATATCCGCGACCTTCAGAGGCGGCAGACCGTGCTGCTCCCTGCCGAAGAAATTACCCGGTCCGCGCAGCTGAAGGTCCTCGCGCGCCAGCTTAAAGCCGTCCGTTGTCCGCACCATTGCCTCGGTGCGGGCTTTTGTATATTCGCTGCGGCTGTCCGACATGAGAATGCACCAGCTCTGCTCGCTTCCCCTGCCTACGCGTCCGCGTAGCTGATGAAGCTGCGAAAGTCCGAACTGCTCGGCGTTCTCTATGAGCATCACCACCGCATTAGGGACGTCTATCCCTACCTCGATGACCGTTGTGGAGACCAGCAGCTTCAGCCGATTCTCCTTGAACTCGGTCATAACGCGCTCCTTTTCGGACTGCTTCAGCTTTCCGTACAGGAGCCCGGTCGGGATATCCCGGAACTCGCCGTTCACAAGCCGGTTGTAGTACTCAATGGCTCCCGCTTTCTCGCTCTCCCCGGAGGACTCCACCAGCGGGCAGACGATATACGCCTGCTTTCCCGCGGCGATATGCTTCCTGATGAAGCTGTAAACGCGCTGGCGGTAGCTGCTGTCCACCGCGTATGTCTTTATCGGGATACGTCCCCTGGGCATTTCATCAAGCACGGAAACGTCCAGGTCGCCGTAGATTATCAGCGCCAGGGTGCGGGGAATAGGCGTTGCCGACATCGCCATGATGTGCGGAGCAGCGCCTTTTTCCGCAAGGGCTCCGCGCTGCGCAACGCCGAAGCGGTGCTGCTCATCCACTATGACAAGCCCGGTGTTCTTCATTGCGGAGGATTTCTGTATGAGCGCCTGAGTGCCTATCAGCACATCCACGCCGCCCTCCTGGGAGCGTCTGCGGACATCGGCTTTCTCCTTCGGCGTAAGGCTGCCGGAAAGCAGCTCCACGCGAACGCCAAGCGGCTCCAGCAGCTCGCGGAAGGTCTTTGCGTGCTGCTGTGCCAGCACCTCGGTAGGAGCCATAACCAGCGTACCGTAGCCGTTTTTATGGCAGAAGTACGCCGCAGCCGCCGCTACCAGCGTCTTTCCGCTGCCGACGTCGCCCTGGATCAGCCTGTTCATCGGGTGCGGTTTCTGCATGTCACGGAAGCAGTCCTCCGCCGCTTTCCGCTGCGCGTTTGTGGGCGTGAACGGCAGGCTGCCCCACAGCTCGCTTATGTCCACGTTCCGCATTACGGCGCCGGATTCCTCCCTGCCGCGGCTTTTCATCATGGAAAGCCCCAGCTTCAGCAGGATAAGCTCCTCGAACACCAGGCGGCGCCGTGCATCGGTGTACTCGGCGCGGCTCTTCGGGAAGTGTATCTGCCTGACCGCCTGCTCCCGGGAGAGCAGCCCGAAGCGCTTCACGAGCCCCTCCGGCAGGGTCTCCGGAAAATTCAGCATGGCAAGCGCGGACTTGACATTCGCGGAGACCATGTTGTTCGTGAGCCCGGCGGTCAGCGGGTATTTCGGCATAAGTCCGCCGGATTCCACGTCCACAAAAAGCGGCGATCCTATCTGTTTGCGCACCAGGTCGCCGGAGATCTTGCCGTAGAACAGGTATTCGCGCCCGCGCTCCAGCTTTGCAAAGGTGAATTTTGCGTTGAAAAACACCGCCGTTATATTCCCGGTGCCGTCAGAAAGCTCCGCCTTGAACAGGGCCATGCGTGCGTACTCATTGAACGGCGACTTTTTCTCCTTTACAAATGCGCGAAAGGCGCAGACCTCTCCGATCTGCACCTCGCATATAGGCTTTGGTTCCGTGAAATCAACGTAATCCCGCGGGTAGAACTCCGCGAGCTGGTCAACGGTCTCCACGCCGAGCTTCTTGTAGAGCTTCGCGCGCTTCTCGCCGACCCCTTTCAGGTAGGTTATCTCCATTATTCAACAGAAATGATGTAGTAGTATACCGGCTGTCCGCCGTTTACCAGATTGATGTCTATACTGTCGCTTATTCTCGCGCGGAGCTGCTCGTAGGCCGCATTAGCCGCCTCGTCGGTCACATCGGAGCCGTAGATGACGGTAACATAGCTGCTGGAGCCGCTTATCAGGCGTTTTGTGAGCTTTGTGAGAGCCTTGGTGACGTCCTTTTCGGTGAAAACTATCTTGCCGTTGTCCATTGCAAGGATCTCGCCCTGCTTGATCTTGTGGCCGTCATACTCGCTGTCGCGGACTGCAAAGGTTATCTGACCGCTCTGCACTCTGCCCAGGGCGTCAGTCATGTTGCTGCGGTTGGTTACGAAATCAGCTCCCGGGTCGAAGTTCATCAGCGCCGAAATGCCCTGCGGGATCGTGCGGGACTGTAATACGCACACGTTCCTGTCCGCGAGGGAAACCGCCTGCTCCGCCGCCATGATGATGTTCTTGTTGTTCGGCAGGACGAATACGTTATGCGCAGGGGTCTGACCTATCGCCTCGAGGATATCCTCGGTGGAAGGGTTCATCGTCTGACCGCCGCGCACTATGCTGTCAGCACCCAGGTCGCGGAACAGAGCCTCAACGCCCGCTCCGGCCGCAACAGCCACGAATCCGAAGTCCTTTTCGGGCTTCACGGGAACCTTGCGGTTCTGCTGGACAGCCTCGTCGGCCTTTACGATATTGTGGTGCTGCTCGCGCATGTTCTCTATCTTCATCTTGGTGAGCTCGCCGAACTTTATGCCCTCCTCGATAGCCTTTCCGGGGTGGTTAGAGTGAACGTGCACCTTGATGATGTCGTCATCGTCCACGACCACCACGCAGTCGCCTATCGTTTCAAGGAACGCACGCAGCGCAGTAGCGTCCTTTGCGCCCGCCTTCTTGTTGACGATGTACTCCGTGCAGTAAGCGTAGTGTATGTCCTCCTGGACTGCGCCCGCCGCCGCGACCGCCGCGGGAGCCGCCGGCTTTGTCTCGCTCTCGGAGCGTATCACCGCGCCTCCGGAGATGACCTGCTGCATTCCTTCAAGGATAACGAGGAGACCCTTGCCGCCTGCGTCCACAACGCCCGCCTTTTTCAGCGCGGGAAGGAGCTCAGGGGTCTTTTCAAGGCTCTTTTCGCCCTCTGCGATGAACGCCGCGAGGAATTCAGCCACATCGCCGCCCTCAGCCGCGAGATCCTTGGTGTTCTCCCACGCTTCGCGTACAACGGTGAGTATGGTGCCCTCGGTGGGCTTCATAACGGACTTGTACGCTGCGTCAACGCCCAGCTTGAACGAATCGGACAGCAGCTTTGCATCTGCCTCCTCCTTTCCGGCGAGGCCTTTCGACAGCCCGCGGAATATAAGCGACAGAATAACGCCGGAGTTTCCTCTTGCGCCGCGGAGCATTGCGCCCGCGGTGAGCTTTGCCGCTTCCCCTGCGGTGACGCCGTCGTTCGCCGCCCTGAGTTCAGCCAGCGCGTTGCCGATCGTCATGGACATATTCGTTCCGGTATCTCCGTCCGGCACCGGGAATACGTTAAGCTCGTCCACCGCGAGGCGGTTGTTGGAGATGTTGTTTGCTCCCGATATGACAGCGTCCCGGAACATTTTTCCTGTAAGTGTCATTTTATGTGATATCCCTTCCTGTTTTTATTCTGAAATATGTGTCAGGTTTTAATTTCGTCAACATATACATTCACGCGTTCAACGGAAATGCCTGTGCTTTCCTCCATGACGTACTTCACCTTGTTGATGATGCTCTTGACTATCGTGCCGACATTCACTCCGTAAAGCACGGTGATGTGCAGGTCAACCACCAGCTTATCCCTGCCGGTGCGGACGCTTATGCCGCGCTCGAAGCTCTTTTTCTTCACGAAAGGCAGTGCCGCAAGTATCGTCTGCTTCGCACTGCTTATATTCATCTGCACCACGCCGAAGCAGGAGGTCACAGTGCTCCCTATCAGGGCAGTGAAATATTCCTGCGAAATGGTGATAGTGCCAATATTGTTCTGGACTTTTATCATAGTACCTCCTTTATGCGTAAGTCAAAACGGGATTACAGAATAACTCCCTCGCTTACCGGTCTGCACACCCAGCTCCTGCCGAATGCTTCCTGCGCAGCGCTGGCGGTGTGTATGTCATCGAACACCCCGAAAACCGCCGAGCCGCTCCCGGTGAGCATTGCGCCACGGGCTCCAAGCTCCACGAGCCGGCGGCAGATACTCTCGATCCGCCCGTCTGCGTAGAGCTGCTGGAACACGTTGTACATCTCCGGCGCGTAGTTTTCCGGCATTGCCGCCCGGAATCCCTCAAGACCGCCGTGCGGCGGCACCGGGCTGCTGTCGTACTTTTTATAGGCTTCCCCGGTGGGGCAGCTGAAATCCGGCTTGACAACCACGAAAATCCCCTTTGCTTCCGGGAAATCCGACATCTGCTCCCCGATACCCCGGCAGAGCTTCGTCCCTCCCACAAGGCAGAAAGGAACGTCCGCGCCCACCTGCACCGCGATATCCAGAAGCTGCTGTTCGCTCAGCGGCTCGCCGTAAATTTTATTCAGCCCCCGCAGGACTGCCGCAGCGTCTGCGCTGCCGCCGCCCATGCCTGCGCCGCTCGGGATATGCTTCTCGATATCAAGCAGTACGGCTCCGTTCTTTCCGGCTGACTGCATGAAAAGCTCCGCCGCGCGGTAAGCCGTATTGCGGCTGTCAGTCGGAATATCCTCACGGCTGCACGTCAGCGTTATTCCCTCGCCCGGGCAGGAGACCACCGTCACCACATCGGCAAGGGAAATGCTCTGCATTACCGTTTCCAGAAGATGATATCCGTCCTCCCGCCTGCCGGTTATATCGAGGTAGATATTCAGCTTTGCGCAGGCAAGGAGATTCAGCGCGCGTATGCGGTTCACTTTTTCAGTTCCTCGACGAACTCCCGGATACGCTCCAGCGCTGTGGTGATGTGCTGTACGGAGTACGCGTAGGAGACCCTGACGTATCCCTCGCCGCTCTCGCCGAACGCGCTTCCGGGAACTACCGCGACCTTCTTGCTGTAAATCAGCTTCTCGCAGAATTCGCTGGACTTCATTCCGGTGGACTTTATGCACGGGAACACATAGAAAGCTCCCTCCGGCTCAAAGCAGGAAAGCCCCATGTCGTTGAAGCCCTTTACCACCAGACGGCGGCGCATATCGTATTCTTCCAGCATTCTGTCAACGTCCGCACGGCACTGGGTGAGCGCGGCAATAGCCGCGTACTGGCTGACTGTCGGGCTGGACATTATACAGTACTGGTGGAGCTTCAGCATCTGCTTTATAACGGGCTTCGGGCCGGCGCAGTAGCCGAGCCTCCAGCCGGTCATGGCGTAGGTCTTCGAGAATCCGTTGACCACAATGGTGCGCTCTCTCATGCCGTCTATCTCGGCAATGGAAACGTGCTTCTCGCCGCCGTAGGTCATCTCGGAATATATCTCGTCCGAAATGATCATGATGTTCGTATCACGGAGCACGTCAGCTATCGCCTCGAGCTCCCCGCGGCGCATTATGGAGCCGGTCGGGTTGTTCGGGAACGGCAGTATCAGCGCCTTGGTGCGCGGGGTTATCTTCTCCCGCAGCGCGTCCGCGCGGAGCTTGAACTTATCCTCCACGGTCATGACTATCGGCACGGGAGTGCCTCCGCAGACGGTGATTATCGGGGAGTAGCACACGAAGCTGGGCTCCGGCACCAGGACCTCGTCGCCGGGCTGTATTATAGCGCGCATCGCAAGGTCGAGTGCCTCGGAGCCGCCGACTGTTACTATCAGCTCGCTCTCCGGGTCGTATTCCGTGCGGATGAAGTTCTTTAAATATGTGGAGATCTCTTTTCTGAGCTGGATAAGGCCTGCATTCGCAGTATATGCCGTCCTGCCCTTTTCAAGAATGCCTATCGCTTCTTTTCTCGCTGCCCAGGGGGTCTTGAAATCAGGCTCGCCGACCGACAGGGAGATGACTCCATCCACCTGCTGCGCGATATCGAAGAATTTTCTTATGCCCGAGGGCTGAATGTCCCGTATCTTCTGCGGGAGAACTTTTTCGTAGTCTATCACGGGGAAACCAGGCTCCTTTCATCGGTATGTTCCTCCACGAAGACATGGCTCTTTTCCTTGTATCTTCTGAGCACGAAGTGCGTTGTCGTGGAGATTACGCCGTCCAGCACCGCAAGCCGCTCTGAAACGAACAGGGCAACCTTTCTCAGGCTGGTTCCGGTGATCGTAATGGAAAGGTCGTTCGCGCCGGAAAGCAGGAACACGCTGTCCACCTCGTCATACTGCATAATGGTGTGCGCAAGGTCGTCAAATCCCCTGTCCTTGAACGGGGTGACCTTCAGCTCGATTATCGCGGTGACCGCGTTGTCGTCCGCCTTTTCCTCGTTTACGATAGCGGCATAGCCGATGATGATGCCCTCGTTTTCGAGAGCCTTTATTCCTGCTGCGGCTTCCTGCTCGGTAATGCCGAGCATGGTGGATATCTCCGCGTTGGAGAGCCGCGCGTTCTGCTTGAGTAAACCAAGGATCTTCTTCTCAGTAGCTGTCATAGCATTATCCTCCTGTTTCGGGCGGCGGTAAGCCGTCATCTGCCGGATCGACGGCACAATGCGGCGCTTCTTGCCGCTCTGTTATTCTGATTACGTTATCGTAATAAATATGGGCTGTTTTTTCCTGAAAACGCATATTTCCTTAAAGCCGATATTTCTCAGCATATCAAGGCATTCCGTAATATCAGCGCCAACGTCCGCAGTGCGGTGTGCGTCCGAGCCGACGGTTATCATTCTGCCGCCGAGGTCGTAGTAGCGCTTAACATACTCCGCACTGGGCATGGGGACGTGAAGTCCCTTGCGTATCCCCGCGGAATTGACCTCCATGGCGATGCCCTGCCGGATTATGGTTTCCAGGATCTTGTCGATTATTGCGCGGTAACGGGTCATGTCAACTTCATGGCCGCCCACATCGCCGCTGATGAAGCGGAGCGGGAACGTAAGGTGCGCCAGCGAGCAGAACTTTCCCCATTCTGCCAGGCGTAGCTCCTCATCGAAGTATTCGTCCAGGCAGCGGTATCTGTCCTCGTCGCTGTCGGGAACCCTGTCCAGCCGCGGATAAGTCCGGGTGCGGTGGGTGGAGCCCAGCACGAAATCGTAGTCATGCTCTGCGAGTATCCTTTCTGCCTGGGGCAGATCGAACAGCGCCTGACCGAGCTCCGCGCCGTAATAGACCTCCATCCTCCCGGCGAAGCGCTCCTTTATCTCAAGGAACACCCCGTAGGAGCGCTCTATCGCGCCCGCGTAATCCCAGCTGCCGAGCTTTTCGTTCTCGATGTGATCCGTCAGCGCATAGTGCTTTATTCCCAGCCCGCAGGCTCGTTCAGCCATGAGCATGGGAAGGTCGCAGCCGTCCGGCGACAGCGTGGAGTGGCTGTGTATATCCGCAGGTATGAACCTGCGCTCAGTGTTATCCATATCCTGACCTTCTTCTGTTCTGTACGCTTTGTGAAAAAAAGTGACTATATTATCCTACTTTCCAAAGCGTTTTTTATTATTTTATCACAAAATTTGAATTTTGTCTATGAATACATTTACTTTTTCCGAATTTTTTAGTATAATAGATAAGAAAGATAAAAAAACAAGGCTTGCGGCTGATATTTTTATACATATTGAATACAAATCGGCCGCAGAACAGGAGGACATAATGAGAGCAGTTGTTGCTGTAATTGGTAAGGACACAGTCGGTATTCTGGCAAAGGTGAGCGGTATATGCGCCGAGCACAACGCAAACGTAATGGATGTTACGCAGACGATCATGCAGGATCTCTTCGCGATGACCATGATGATCGAGATCTCCAAGCTGAACATTGATTACATCGACTTTGCCGACAAGCTGACAAAGGCAGGCAGCGAAATGGGTCTTCAGGTACACGTTATGCACGAGGACATCTTCAACGCCATGCACACTATATAATTAAGGAGAACGCCGACAGATGTTTAATTCAGGTGACATATTAGAAACGATAAAGATGATACAGGAGGAGAACCTTGATATCCGTACCATTACAATGGGTATCTCCCTCCTCGACTGCATCGACAGCGACATAGACAAGGCATGCGACAAGGTCTACGACAAGATCATGCGCAAGGCCGAGCACCTCGTTAAGACCGGCGAGGACATTGAGAAGCAGTACGGTATCCCGATAGTGAACAAGCGTATCTCCGTTACGCCTATCGCTATGGTCTCCGCCGCCTGCAAGGGCAGCCCCGTGAAGTTCGCGAAGGCGCTCCAGCGCGCGGCTGACGGCACCGGCGTAAACTACCTCGGCGGCTACTCCGCACTGGTGCACAAGGGATTCTCCGCGGGCGACCGCGAGCTCATCGAGTCTATCCCGGAGGCCCTCGCAGTTACAAGCAACGTATGTTCCTCCGTAAATATCGGATCCACAAGGGCTGGTATCAACATGGACGCAGTTGCAATGATGGGTCAGGTCATCCGCGACGCTGCAGAAGCTACCAAGGACAACAGCTACTTCGGCGCGGCAAAGATAGTAGTATTCTGCAACGCAGTCGAGGATAACCCCTTTATGGCGGGCGCATTCCACGGCGTCGGCGAGTACGACTGCGAGATAAACGTCGGCGTTTCCGGACCGGGCGTTGTACGCGCAGCCCTCCGCAAGCACCCTGACGCAAACATCAGCGAGATCGCGGACGTTATCAAGAAGACCGCGTTCAAGATCACCAGAATGGGACAGCTCGTCGGCACGGAGGCTTCCAGCAGGCTCGGCGTTCCGTTCGGCATTGTTGACCTCTCCCTCGCGCCTACGCCCGCTGTCGGCGACTCAGTAGCGCATATCCTTGAGGAGATTGGCCTTGAGAGCTGCGGCTGCCACGGCACCACCGCCTGCCTTGCAATGCTCAACGACGCAGTAAAGAAGGGCGGCGTAATGGCTTCCTCACACGTTGGCGGACTTTCCGGCGCGTTTATCCCGGTTTCCGAGGACGCAGGAATGATAGACGCAGCAGTAAAGGGCTCCCTCGGTCTTGAGAAGCTTGAGGCGATGACCGCTGTATGCTCCGTAGGTCTTGACATGATAGCCATTCCCGGCGACACTCCCGCAGACACGATCTCCGCTATCATCGCGGACGAAGCCGCTATCGGCATGGTCAACAGCAAGACCACTGCTGTCCGCGTGATTCCCGCCATTGGCAAGAAGGAGGGCGACATGGTAGAGTTCGGCGGTCTGTTCGGCTCCGCACCGATAATGCCTGTAAGCAGGTTCTCCGCAAGCAAGTTCATCAGTCGTGGCGGACGTATTCCCGCTCCTCTCCAAAGCCTTAAAAATTAAGGCAACACCGCACAAAGACCATTTATTGGATTTTGCACGTGTCTTGCTTGCATCTTTTCCGTCATCTTGCACAA
>CAKSLI010000008.1 GCA_934466475.1 uncultured Oscillospiraceae bacterium | reverse complement strand
GTGAGTTTCGCGTTTGAACGTGTCGATTTTGTTTTATTCAGCGTTTCCCTTTGGCATAGAAATCTGCCGTGAAGGAGTTTTTTAGAGGTTCCCTATTGATTTATGCTGCCCTTGACTTTCAGCCTTGTGACGGCCCTTGCAAGGGTCATCTGAGCCGCGTGAAACTCGCGTATGCTCTTCTTCTGAAGGATAGCTTCCTTAGCTGCCGCCGCAGCCTCGCGGGCGCGGTTGGCGTCTATCTCCTCGGGGCGCTCCGCGGAATCCACCAGCACCAGCACCTCGCCGTCCTCGACCTTCACCAGCCCGGAGGACACCGCCGCTATGCGGTCAGGTTCGCCCGGAATGCGGTAGGTCATTATCCCCGGAACTACCGCGCTGATGATGTCGCAGTGCCCCGCAAGAATGCCGTACTGTCCGTCAGCCGTGGGAACGATCAGGGACTCGCAGTCGCCCTCGTAGAACGTATTTGAAGCCGCCAGGATATGCGTTTTGAATGTGTTCATGGCGCACCCCGCTTAAAGCTTTGCAGCCTTTTCGACTACATCATCGATAGTGCCTACGTTGTAGAATGCAGCCTCCGGGTACTTATCCATATCGCCGGAGATTATCGCCTGGAATCCCTTTATCGTTTCGGTCAGCGGAACATAGATTCCCGGGATACCCGTAAACTTCTCCGCAACATGAGTCGGCTGCGCCAGGAAACGCTGTATCTTTCTCGCGCGGGTGACTACCTGCTTATCCTCGTCGGAAAGCTCGTCCATACCCAGTATCGCGATGATATCCTGGAGCTCGTTGTATTTCTGGAGGATCTCCTGAACGGTTCTCGCGGTCTCGTAGTGGTCGCTGCCAACGATGTCAGCCTCGAGTATTCTCGATGTGGAGGCAAGCGGGTCAACCGCCGGGTAAATACCCTGCTCTGCTATCTTACGGCTCAAAACCGTAGTGGCGTCCAGGTGAGTGAACGTCGTCGCAGGAGCCGGGTCGGTCAGATCGTCCGCCGGGACGTAAACCGCCTGAACGGACGTTACGGAGCCGCTCCTTGTGGAAGTAATACGCTCCTGGAGCGCGCCCATTTCCTCGGAAAGCGTCGGCTGGTATCCTACCGCGGACGGCATTCTGCCGAGCAGGGTAGAAACCTCCGAGCCTGCCTGTACGAAACGGAATATGTTGTCTATGAACAGAAGCACGTCCTTGTGCTGCACGTCACGGAAGTACTCCGCCATTGTAAGCCCGGAAAGCGCAACGCGCATACGCACGCCGGGGGATTCGTTCATCTGACCGAATACAAGCGCGGTCTTGTCAGAAACTCCGCTCTCGCGCATTTCGTTCCACAGGTCGTTACCCTCGCGGCTGCGCTCGCCGACTCCGGTGAATACCGAATAGCCGCCGTGCTCCATGGCAACGTTGTGGATGAGCTCCTGAATAAGCACCGTCTTGCCTACGCCGGCGCCGCCGAACAGACCTATCTTGCCGCCCTTGGGGTACGGCTCCAGCAGGTCTATTACCTTGATGCCAGTTTCAAGCACCTGCGCTACCGGCTGCTGCTCCTCAAATCCGGGAGCCTTGCGGTGTATCTCCCAGCGCTCGCCGTCAGCGAGCTCTCCCTCGCCGTCAATGGGTTCGCCGAGGACGTTGAACATACGGCCGAGTGTGCGGTCGCCGACCGGGACGCTTATCGCCTTTCCCGTTGCGGTGACCTCCATTCCCCTCGCCATATTCTCACTTGCGCCCAGCAGTATGCAGCGGACCCTGTCCTTTCCTGTGTGCTGTGCGACTTCCATTATGCGCTGTTTTCCCCTGACGTTCACTGTCAGGGCTTCTTTTATCTTAGGCAGTTCGCCCGGGGCGAATCTGCAGTCTATTACTGGTCCTGAGATCTGTGTTATTTTACCTGTACTCAATGTCCGCACGCCTCCTCACTTTTCTTCTTTGCGAGCTTCCTCTTCTGCGCCTTTGCGCCGGAGGATATCTCGGTTATCTCCTGAGTTATCGCAGCCTGTCTTGAACGATTGTACTGCACCGATAATTCCCCGAGGAGCTTCTCCGCGTTCTGGTTTGCGGAATTCATCGCCGTCATGCGCGCGTTCTGCTCTGCGCAGAAACTGTCCACAAGCGCGCTGTAAATATAACCGGAAACGTAGCTCGGCACCAGCGTGTCAAGCACCGCGTTCACTGACGGAGTGAACTCAAACGGCCTGGTTACCGCCTTTTCCGTGGTGTTGTCCGCAAATGTCCGGCGGTGGAACGGCAGAAGTCTCTCGGACTTTGCCTCCTCGAACATTCCGTTCCGGATATCCGTATACACTACGAATATCTTGCAGACTTCCTGCTTCTCGAACATCTCCAGCAGTATGGAGCTTATCTCGCGTGCGCGCTGCATCGTGGGATTCTGCGCCGTGTAAAGGAAGCTGCGCTCCACCGGTATGCCGTGATGTGCAAAGTACTGTCTGCCATATTCCCCGACAACGAACAGCTTCGTGTCCGGGTGCTCGCCAAGCAGCTTCTCAGCCTCGCGGATCACGTTCTGGTTGTACATTCCCGCAAGTCCCTTGTCGGCGGTGACCACAAGGCAGGCGTAAGTCCCGGTCAGCGTGTGCATGCTGTCCTCGGGATAGAAATAGCGGCTCTCCACTTCCTTTGCGGTACGGAATATACGCTTTATCTCGCCCTTTATCGCCTCAAAATAGGGACGCGTGTGGTCGAGCTCGGACTTTGCCTTGCGCATTTTAGTGGAGGCTATCAGGTACATCGCGTTGGTTATCTTCTGAGTATCGCGGACGCTTTTTATGCGGTCCTTTATCTCTTTCGTGTTAGCCATAGCGCACCGCCTTAACTGCCGCTGCGTTCAAGAAAGCGCTGTGCGAAGCCCAGCAGGGAGCTTCTGTCCTCCTCGGTGGTTTCGCCGGTGCGGTCTATTTTCTCGCAGAGGTCGGGCATTTCCGCCGCTGCGGAATCAAGCAGATCACGGCTGAACTGCGGTATCTTATCAACCGGAATATCCTGGAAAACATGTCCCATAGCCGCTGTCAGCAGAATGACCTGCTCGTGCTGCTTGTAGGGATTATACTGCTTCTGGCGGAGCAGTCTCATTAGTCCCTGACCATAGCGGAGCTGCTTCTTGGTAGCCTCGTCGAGGTCGCTGGAGAACTGCATGAACACTTCCATCTCGCGGTACTGCGCGAGGTCAAGGCGGATAGCTCCTGTCGCCTTTTTCATCGCCTTTGTCTGCGCTGCGCCGCCAACACGGGAGACCGAAAGTCCTACGTTTACCGCAGGGCGCTGACCGGAATGGAACAGGTCGCTTTCAAGGAATATCTGACCGTCCGTAATGGAGATTATGTTAGTAGGAATATACGCGGAAACATCGCCCGCCTGCGTTTCTACTATCGGGAGCGCGGTCATGCTGCCGCCGCCAAGCGCGTCAGAAAGGTGCGCGGAGCGCTCCAGAAGACGTGAATGGAGATAGAATACATCGCCCGGGTAAGCCTCGCGTCCCGGAGAACGCTCCAGCAGCAGGCTCAGCGTACGGTATGCAACCGCGTGCTTGGAAAGGTCATCGTAAACTATCAGCACGTCCCTGCCGTGGTTCATGAAGAATTCGCCCATTGCGCAGCCGGAATACGGCGCGATATACTGGAGCGTTGCGGAGTCGCTGGCGGTCGCGTTGACGATTATCGTGTAGTCCATGGCGCCGTGTTTGCGAAGGTTCTCGGCAAGCTGTGCCACTGAGGACGCTTTCTGACCTATCGCAACGTAAATGCAGACAACTCCCTTGCCCTTCTGGTTCAGGATAGTGTCGAGCGCGATCGCGGTCTTACCAGTCTGGCGGTCGCCGATTATCAGCTCACGCTGACCCCTGCCTATCGGGAACATGGAGTCTATCGAAAGCAGACCAGTCTCCATAGGGCGGTTGACCGGCTGGCGGTCGATTATGCCGGGCGCGGGATTCTCAATAGGATAATAGTCCTCCTGGGCTATCGACCCCTTTCCGTCAACCGGTTCTCCGAGGGCGTTGATAACGCGTCCCATGAACGCTTCGCCCACCGGGATCCCGGCGACCTTCTTCGTGCGGCGGACTATGCTGCCCTCGGTTATCTCGCTTTCATCACCGAAGATAACGCAGCCTATCTCGTCCTCCTTGAGGTCAAGTATCATGCCCTTTATTCCGGACTCGAACAGCAGGATCTCGCCATACTCGGCGTCCTCAAGCCCGCTTATGGTCGCTATGCCATCGCCGACTGTCAGCACCGTGCCGACTTCCTCGTCCCTGGGAACGGGCTCGAAATCCTCGATAGCCTGACGTATCATCGGAAGAACGTCCTGCTTGCCGCGGATAGCCTCGGAAATGCTCTCCTTCAGCTGTTTTGCCCTGCCCTCGGCGCTCCAGTCGAATATGCGGTCAAGGTTCCACTTGTAGGTGGAGGTGCCTATCTCTATGCGGAAGCCGTCACGCACGCTGTCGTCCTGCTTCGGAATGACAGCAACGGCGGCATTGTACTTCTTCTCCAGAAATTCCTGGACCTTTTTCAGCTGTTCGTCCGTGGGAGTTTCACGGCTGTAAACGAACGCTTCGACCTCGACTTTTCTGATCTCGTGTTCTGTCATCAGTCATTACTCCTTTCCGGAATCTTCAAAGCTGTCATAGGCGCTTCCCGCAGGCACAAGCAGCTTGTCTACCGCCGCAGAAACCATTTCCTCTATCTGCGCGTTTGCCTCCTGGAGGACCTTGTTCTTCTCTGCCTGAGCCGCTCTCCTTGCGTCGTCGAGTATGCGCTGCTTCTCCTGCTCAGCCTCGGCGATATGAGCCTTGGCAGCAGTCTCTGCGTCAGCCATAGCTTTCTTCTTCAGCTCGGCAGCCTCGTCCTGAGCCTTTTCGATGAGCCCGGAGTACTTGCTCTGTTCTTCCTCGGCGGAGGCGAGCCTGTCGTTTGCCGCCTTATCCATGTCCTTGTAGTAAGCCTCGCGCTTTGCCATGAAGTTCTTGACCGGCTTGTAAAGCAGCAGCCAGAGACCTCCGGCGAGTATCACGAAGTTGAACAGATGCAGCAGTATCTGCTGCCAGTCTACATTAAGAGGGATTCCCATAAAATTACCCCCTTACAGTACGAAGATGATAAGTATTGCAACTACCAGCGCGTAAATGATCGCAGTTTCGATGAACACCAGACCGAGCATCATGTTTGTACGGATCTTGTCCGCAGCCTCGGGCTGACGTGAAATGCCCTCGGAGGACTTGGCAGTCGTAAGACCCATGCCTATGCCGGCGCCGCAGGCAGCGATACCTACGCAGATACCTGCCGCGATAGCCTTGCTGCCTGTGGAATCATTATCGCTGGTCTGCGCTTCCTGAGAAACGCTAGCGCCGTCCTGGGGAGCGGGCTCGGGCTTGTCAGCCGCCGCAAACGCAACCAGGCTGCAAAGCGCGCAAACCATAAGCGCAACGATACCGCATATTACTAATTTCTTAACTGATCTCTTCATAGTTGTTTCCTCCAAAATTCTTTCTTATTTTATTTGTTTGTGGATTTGGATATTCGCTTTTTTATCGCCTTGACCGGCGGCTCGGAGACCTCTCCGTAGAACATCGCCGTCAGCATCGTAAGTACATACGCCTGGATCAGCGCGTGAAGCAGCGTGAACATTATTCCCACGAAAACCGGGAGAACAAAGCTCAGGCTGATGTTGTAGTACACGAGCTCAGTTACCAGCAGACCGCTCAGCAGCGCGCCGAAAAGACGGAAGCTCATTGAAATCGGCAGCGAGAATTCCTTGAGCGTTCTTCCGACGCCCTTTATCTTCGCGCCCGCTATACCACCGCTCAGTATCACCAGATACGACAGGCAGCCGAGCATTATCGCCGCGTTTATGTCCGACAGCGGCGCGGGAAGGGATATCGTACCTCCGGCCGTTGTTGGAGCCTGTATTCCGAAAAGCTCGAACAGCGTTCCCACGAAGATGTACACTCCGGCGGCGAACACATACGCCCCCAGGAATGTATTTTTATGAGGACTGCTGGTCTTTGCAAGGTTGTCAAAGAATCCCACGAGCTGCTCCAGCACCAGCTGGAACTTACCCGGCACCATCTTAAACCTCGGTATCACGAATATGCGTATTATCGCCGCAGCAACAAGCAGCGCGCCGCATACTACCAGCGAGGATATGTACGCCGGATTCACGTCCTTCAGTCCGAAAAGACTGACCTTATTTGTCCCGTGCAGCACTGCGTCACGCATGACCACCTTTATGGACTCAGACTCGCCGGAACCGCCCACAAGCAGCGCCGCCGCAAGAATGACCGCCATAAGCGCGACCCATACGATGATGAACACCGCACGTTTTCTTTTGCTCATTATATTTCTCCTTTCTGTCTGTATCTGTATGTCATCCGCCAGCGGCGGTTATTGTCCCTCTTCCTTCTCGTGAATGAACATCAGGCAGAAGCTGACAGCCAGCAGACCGCAGCAGACCCAGATTATCCCGTGCCCTATCGCTGTGGAAAGCACGCTGCCAAGTCCCGCGCCTGCGGCAAACACACCGATCACCCCGAAATAAGTCAGCGCCCTGGTGAGCGCCTCGCGGTCATGCCCGCGGAAGTAGGCGCACAGCGACTCCATGCCGCTGCGCATATTTCCTATGCACATCGTGCTGGCATACGGCTGACCGTGTATCTTGTGGAACGTCTGCACCTGGAGGGCGCACACGAACGAAACCAGCGCATTAGCAAGCGGATTCAGCTGCTCCGGGATAAATCCCACAATGAACAGCAGGACTATCTCCTCGATAAGGACTATCTGGCGCCAGTGTATCCGCTCGTATTTCTTGTAGTGAACGTGCACCAGCTCCGCCACCGCGATTCCTACCAGGAACGAGACCACAGGTATCAGGTACTTTGCCACCTTATCCCACTCGCCGCGGAACAGCGCCGAGGACATCAGCACAATGTTTCCGGTCTGCGCGTTGGCGAATACGCCGTCGCGGCAGCAGTATGTGTATGCGTCCTGGAAACCGCCGGAAAGTATTATAAACACCGCCGAACGGAATTTATCGGACATCTGTCCGTGGAAACCTTTCTGTGACATCTGCGACCGCCTCTGTTCAACGCTTTTATGTATAAAAATGGTATATTTTTTCGTCGATTATATTATACCCTCCTACACATAAAATGTCTAATCTTTTTTTGAAATAGAATACATATCAAAATGACATGAATATATGAATTACAGCCGTGATAATGCATATAAATTTATCCCGGCAGAATATATTTTTTCAACTTTTCCCCTTAAAAGCTTACGGATCAACATGCGCAATACGCATCGCTAAATGCAACGAATGTTGAAATAGCGCACCAGATATGATATACTGTTATAAATAAGGGGGCGCTGTTATGAATATAGCTCTTGTTGACGATGACGACTCGATGCTTGCGTATATGAAGGAAATGCTGTCGATACAGCTGGGTCTCCCGGGGCAGCCGCACACCATTGATACATACGGCAGCAGTGAGGAATTCCTGGGAAACTGGCACGTCGGGAAATACGACCTTATCATACTTGACATATACATGGACGGTCAGAACGGCATTGAAGCCGCTGAAAAGATACGCGAAAAGGACGCCGATGTGCGGCTGGCATTCTGCACCTCATCGAACGACTTCGCCGCGGAAACCTATGATGTGGACGCGCGGGACTACATCCAGAAGCCGGTCACGCCGGAAAAGATCGCACGGCTGCTGAAAAAGGTAGACCTTGAACAGATAGAGCGCACCCGCTGCGTGAAGCTCCCGGACGGAACCCCGGTCGCCTGCCGCAGCATAATCTGCGCGGAATACAGCAGCCACAGAATGATATTCTACCTGCGCTCCGGAGAAAAGCACAGCATATACTCCACATTCACACAGGTGGAAAAGCTGCTGTCGCCGTTCGGATTCTTCTACTCGCCCACCAAGGGAGTCCTGCTTAATTTCTACGAGGTTGAGCGGCTCGGGGACGACTCCTTCGTTATGAAGAACGGAATGATCATGCCCATAGCCCGCCGCAGCCTCAAGGACGCACGCGCAAAGTACAGCAGCTTCCAGTTCACGGTCCTCAGCCTGGAGGTGAACTCCTGATGCAGGATATGACCCACGCGATAGAAATGATCGCGTACTCCCTGCTGAGCTTTCTCCCATATATCGCGCTTGCCCTCTACCCGTTCAGGCACAGCCTGAGATTCTCCCGGCGCGTGACCATACTGCTGGTATGCGCCGCTACTTTGGTGCAGGTCGGAGCCGGTCTGTGGGTGGGTCTCTGGGACGGCAACGCGGGATTCCTCAGCGTGGCGTCCACGGCCATGTTTGCGTTCTTTTACCTTTTCGCGGTCAAAGCGCATTTCGGGAAAACCTTGTTTTCGCTGCTGATGTTCTCCAATATCGCAAATCTGATGATAGTCAGCTCAAAGAGCATCGAGGGTATTTTCTTCCCGGAAATGGCTGTCCAGGGCTACAAGTGGACATTCTCGCTGATCCTTCTGATAATGGAGACCATCGTGCTGCTGCCGCTCGCCCGCTACATCTCACAGACATACTCGACAGCGCTGGAAAAGGACACCTCCCGCCCCACCTGGAGATTTCTCTGGCTGATACCGGCAACCTTTTACATCGAGTGGTACTTCCGGCTCTATGCAAGCGGGATATCTTCCCTGGAATTCGCGCTGATCCCGCGTAACGCGGTTTTCCTGTTTGTGATAAACCTGGGAGCGTTCCTCATATATCACATGGTCATACAGCATATACTTGTCGTTGACAGTAACGTTCAGCTTTCAGAGCAGAATCACGCGCTCACCATGCAGAACCTGCAATATGAGAACCTGCGTGAAAGAATGAACGAGGCGCGCAAATTCAAGCATGACGTGCGGCACAACGTCATCGCCATGCGCTCACTGCTGGCGGACGGGAAATACGACGAGGCGGCAAAGTACCTCGACGAATACGAGCTCTCAATGCCGGACGACCGCAGCGTCTGCTTCTGTAAGCATTATTCGGTCAACTCCCTGTTACAGTTCTATTCGCAGCAGGCAAAGAACGACGAGATCGAATTTGACGTGAACGTTGATGTACCGGAAAACATCAGCGTTTCAGACAACGTGATCTCCGTCATGCTCGGAAACCTCCTGGAAAATGCGGTAGAAGCCGTACGCCATGTGGACGGCGAACGGAAGATAACCGTCAGGAGTATATGCAAGGGCGGCTCGATACTGTTTAAGATAAGCAACACCTATTCCGGCGAACTCAGTCAGGACAAGGACGGAGTTTTCCTGTCCACCAAGCACTCCGGCAGAGGAATAGGGCTTACCTCCGTCCGGGACATCGTGACCCGCAACGGAGGCAAGCTAGAAATAACGCATAAAAACGGTATGTTCGTGGTCACCGTAATGCTCATGCTGTAAAAAAGAAACCGAGCCGCATTCCTGCGCGGCCCGGTTTTTGCTATTTTTTCCGGAAAACAGCCTGTACAGCTGCCGGAAGCTCCGTAAATTCCGCTATCTCCGGGACTTCCCTGTTCATCTGACCGAATCCGTACGCCGCCCTGATGAACGGAACTCCCGCGAAATCAGCCGAATCCAGGTCTCCCTGGGTATCACCGACATAGACCGCCTGGTCTATCCCATTGCGCCGGATCACCAGACGTATGTTCTCGCCCTTTGAAAGCCCGGTGGCTCCGGCGCTCTCGAAATCAGCGAACAGCCCGCCCATGCCGGAAAATTCCAGGAAGCACTGTATATAGCCGTCCTGGCAGTTGCTGACGATGATAAGCGTGTATTCACGGCGGAGCCGCTCCAGGGTTTCACGCAGCCCGGGATAAAGCCTGGCTCCATGCTGCGCGATGTATTCCTGCTCGTATCTCACGCCCTCCCAGAGCACCTCGCTGCGGCGCGGCTCCGGAGTATCAGGAAGCGCCAGCGGAGCTATCTTGTCCAGCGTTTTTCCCATGTACGTGTGCATATCTGCAACGGTTATCCTGCGGGATATGTCCGGGCAGCGGGAAAAAACCGTGTTCCATGCCGCGGCTACGCTCTCGGAACTGTCCCAGAGAGTCCCGTCAAGGTCGAATATTACTGCTTTTTTCATAGTTTCCCTCCTTCTTTCTATCATAGCATACAAATCCGGAAAAGTCAACAAAAAAGCAGGGCAGTGTAAAAGCTGCCCTGCTGAGTTTCTTTGTGGATTCAGGCTACCGCGTAGGTACTGAATTTGCTCAGCACCTTTGTTTTCGCAATGATCCTGATGATAACAACGCCGCAGATAAGTCCGAACGCGCCCTGAACGAGGTTTCCGGGAACGCTTGCAGCAGCGCCCGCGAAGCTCTTTCCGAGAAGCAGCGCAGCGTACAGGTAGTAGCCGCCTACCATGATGATCTCGCCAGCGAGGGCGCTTACGGTATATGCGGGGATAACCACCTTGCCGAGCTTCTTCAGCATTGCGCGGCAGATGAGCGCGGCAGCCACTGCGATAAGTCCCTTGATCACAAAAGTACCGGGAACATAATGTACATATCCTGTAAACAGGTCAGCCAGCGCGGAGCCGATACCGCCTGCCGCAAATCCGTAAACCGGACCAAGCACCCATGCCGCTATCAGAATAAAGCAGTCGCCGAAGTTCACATATCCGTTCAGCGGGGACGGGATCTGAATAAGCATCGTTGCAACGCAGATAAGCGCGGCAAACATCGCAGTTACGCAGATTTTGAGCAGCTTATCCCTTGCTGATGTCTTGGTTGTCTTTTCTGTTGTCATAACACATTCTCCTTTTCGGACTATGCCGTTTTTTCTATAACTTTTATTATACAACAGAGTTGGTTATAGTTCCAGTGTCAGTTTTATTATTTTAAACATAACCAGATAAAGCAGGTTTTTGAGCCGATACTGCGCTTTCAGGCGTTTTCCTCCAAATGGCATACGATAAATTCTGCGCAGCTGATATTATCAAAATCGTGGTCAATCGAATATCCTATATAACCAAAACTCCCTGCCGGAGCAGGGAGCCATGATGATTTATCCTTATCAGTATACAGCGATATCGCCGTTGGCGTCTTAGCCCTCGCCCATTCCATCGCCGCCAACGCCAGCAATGGGATCGTTGATATCTACCTCGCCCTCGCCGGTGCCGAAGTAGATAGGAGCGCCGATCTCATCGGTAGGAACATTCTCCTCATAAGTGGGCTCCGGAACCTCCAGCTTGGTGATCTCATCGCCGGGCTTGTAAGCTTCCATAACATCGGCGATCTGAGAACCGATCTGGTGTACTATAATATAGTAGTAGCCGTCAGAGGTAACGCCCTCAACCGCGCCTGCCGCCGCTATCTCCTGATCAGGATAGAATGCCGCGCCATCCTTGATATATGCGAAATGCTCGTCAAGCTGTGCCTTTACAGCGTCCTCACTGCCTGCCTTGGGCTTTGCAATGATTATCTCGTTGAGGTGTACGCTCATCATCGCGCTGGAGATATAATACTCGTCAAGCAGGTCAACATCAAGGTTGAACAGCGTCTTGATGATCTCGCCGTCCGTGATCTCCTCCATAGCCGGCCACTCAACGCAGCCGTTTACCGCTTCTGCGAGGTCGGATACGGTGCGCTCAGCAGCGGGGGTCTCAGCCTGTGAGGTGCCGCTCGTCGTGCTGGATTCGGCAGCAGAGCTGTCTGAACTGCTGGAGCTGGAGCTGCTGGAACTGGAGCTGCTGGAATTATTGTTGTTGGAGCAGCCTGTGAATGCTGCTGTAATAGCTGCAAGGGCAAGTGCTGTTGCTAAAAACTTCTTCATAATTGCTTTCCTTTCCTGTTTGTCTTTACTTTTTCTCTTTGTTCAGCCACTGCGTGAGTGAATACGGCAGCGGCTTCTTCTCCCGGTCATACCAGGGGAGATCCTCAAGGGTGACTACCCTCGGGTCATTGAACACACGCTTCAGGAATGCGTCGTCCATATACTTTGGGTTCGGTCTGGGCATACCGTTTTCGTCAAGCACCGGGCGCCAGCCGTCGTCCGTGTCGTACACGAACGAACCCCACCACGGGAGCCACCAGAGCCAGTTCGCGCCGTCCTTCTCCATTTCGTCCGGGTCGGGTATTATCCCGCACTCGGAGAGCGTCAGGAGCTTGCCGGAGGTGTAGCTTTCCAGGCTGCGGTAACGCTCTATCTGCGAACGGTGAGTCGGCTTCTCGTCATAGATGTCATCACCGGCGATGTCGTAGCTGTTCGGGCTTACCGCCATGAACGGAGCCTGTCCGTTCCATACCCATATAAGGTTGTGCAGCCTGTGATAATTCATGAACCTGTCGAATATCGTGTACCACAGCTTCTTGTAAGCGGCAACGCTCTGCGGCTCCGGCTTTGAGGTCCCGCCGCGGTTTCCCCACCAGAACCAGTCGCCGTTTGCCTCGTGCAGAGGTCTCCACAGCACCGGAATATCCTGGTGCTCCAGCATTTTCAGCGCGTCCGCCACCAGGTCTATCTCGTAGATCACGAAATCATTCTCCGGAGTGCCTTCCTGAACGGCACGGAGCAGGTCGAATCCCGTTTTTCGGTCGTAGCTGGTGGTCTTGTAGTAGAACGAGCTGAGCTTCGAATAGTCGCTCATGTCGTCCGGAGCGTTCCAGTGCCAGCACATAGTAAGGATGCCGCCGGTGCGGCGCGCCCAGTCCACTGCCCTGCCCAGCTGGTCGTAGCCGCGCGCAAGCCCGCTTATTCCCATGAAGTCGTAGCCGCGTATCGCGGGGAGCTTTCCGGTGGAGTTCCAGTAAACCAGATCCTCCTTCTCGTCCTCCCAGAGATACTGCTGACCCGAGATGAATTTCTTCCCCCGGCAGGACCTCAGAAAATCCCACAGGCGGACGGTGTTCGGCGTAGGGTCGGGAGTTATCAGCTTCCCCAGCTCGACCGGCTTTTCTGACAGACTCTTTTCAAGAGCCGCGAAATCTGTTCTGTATTCTGTCATTATGTCAAATCCTCCTGTGTTTCCGGCACATTGTCAATGAGTATACAGTATTATTGTGAAAATGATGTGATAGGCTAATGATTTCGGATATGCTTTTTTGATATGTCGGTCAACGCGCGGTATTGATTATTGTGCGCCGCCAAAGTCCGAAAAACAGCGGAAATACCGCCCGGGGAAATTCTCCGGAAAAAATTTTATAAACACCAAAGCAGGGGCGGAGCACCGTCCCTGCTTATTTAAAAAGTTATCAGCCCTCAATAATGGGAGCGAATCTGATACGGATATCCGGCAGCTTTGTGATAGTGGTATAGTAGTTTGTCTGCCAGTCATCGCCCTGGGAGGGATCATTCTCGCCAGAAGCGGGAGGTGCAAATATCTTGAGCGTGAGGTCAGCCGCGCCGTCAAGGGGCTTCTCGAAGAATGCCGGCATAAAGTCGATGGTCTTTGCCTCGGGGCTCTTGTAGAACCACTTGCCGTTGAGCTCCATCATAAGGTTGAGGGGCTCGTCAAAGGTCGCCTCGCAGAATACCGGGCTCTTGTCGAAGTGGAGCGGGATTGCGATACCTGTCGCGTCCTCGCTGCCGCCCCAGCGGAGCTTCATGGGAAGCTGCGCCTCTGCGCCCTGCTTCATTGACGGATAGAAATAGTCGTCGTGGATTATCTCCTTGTATGTCTGGAGCGCGGGCTGCTCAATGCCAACGTCCTGGTTATTGGGATCCTCAATCTCAAGTCCCAGTCTGCCGCGGTCGCGGAACTGATAGAATGTGAATCCGCTGAACCAGCCCTGCTCGGGGTCGTTCTTCAGCATATCGCAGAATTCCTTTATCATCGCCGCCTGATCGTACGGACCGGTAACATCGCCGTCAGCATTGAATTCGCTCATTACCATGGGCTTCTGGACGCCGCCGCAGAGCTCCTTGTAGCGCTTCTGGGAAAGCTTTGTCAGGTTGTATGTGTCGGATACCTTGCTTCTGCTGAAGCTCGTGCCGCCAACGTCTGCAACGTCATAGGGCCAGCCCCAGTGCAGGCTCATGTACTTATCAACGGACCAGATGTCGGTAGCCCTTACAGCGTCTGCAAACTCCTTCTCCATCTCGATCTCGCCGCCCTTTTCGGGGTGCTCAACGCCGCCTATGCAGAGGATTGTGGAAACGTTCGGGGCTTCCTTCTTGATTATGTTATGGAAGCGCACATAGAAATCCGCGATCTGCTGGTATGTAGCGCGCTTTGTGAAGCTGAACCAGTTGCCGGTCGCCTCGTGGTTGATACGCAGCTGCATTCTGCCGTATGTGCGCAGCTCCTGCGCTATCTTGATGAGGTAGTCATCGGTAAGATTCGGGTCGATGGTCATGGTGAGGATAACGTCCTGACCGTGGCGGCGCACATCCTTCATGCATGTAAAGGGCTCGCCGTCAGTGGTTCCGCCGATTCCGCCCTTGTAGGTGAAGTAATCGTCGTAGGGGTAGTCCCACTGGAAGCTTACCTCCTGGTCTGCGAATGCGTCACGCGCGCGTGCAGGCCATGTCTTGTCCAGCGGATAGTAGCAGTACATCAGGCTTATCGCACGGTGCGGTCTGCCCAGCTTGTGGAGGATATAATCCTGGTTTACATACTCGCCGCGCTCGCTTCCATCGCCGAGGTCCACTGCGCACTTTGCCGCGCCCATTTCGATTGCATAGATCTTCTGTTCCATTGGTGTTCTTCCTTTCAGATTTTACGCTCGTCCGCGTTTAATTACTTAATGGAACCTCTAAAAACCGGTTTAAAAAGGGAAAATGGGTAGAGTGCGCCGAATGCGATGAAAGCCGACGAAGTAAGGCTGTATGCCTTACGAGGAGGTTTGAAGAAGCAGGCGGTGTGCTATACACATTTTCACTCAAACAAGGTTTTTAGAGGTGACCTTAATTTATATGTATTATATCATATCCTGTAAACGTTTTCAAGAGGTTTGCAGAATTTTTATCAGAAAATTTTCCCGGAACATCATAAAATCTTACCATGACGACCCCTTCGGCGCATAATCATCGGAACATTTGAGCGGCTGACGCACAGAAGTGGTTCATGAGTCCGGCTCATTAAAAAAAATATCAATTTTGTATTGAAGTTTTCACGCCTATATGCTATAATAAAGTAAAGAGCTTCCGCGTTTGGCGGATCACATGCATACGAAAACAGGAACACGGCTGAAGCCCGCCGAGATCAAGCAGGCTTCGGTATTTTTTTCTGCTGCGGAAGCGGCATGGCAACAACTAGAATGGCGGTGTAATTATGGCTAACGAACCTGAAATAGATGTAACAGCAGCTGAGGAGCGCAAGGATAACACGGACGGCTGGGTCGAGATAAGCTACGACCCGGAGGGCACAACGGCAAACATGATCCTCCATGCCCCGCACGGCACGGGGGCGGCTATTTCTGCGCCGCAGGCAATGGGCGAGCTGGTAAGGCGCGGAGTTACCTCCGGAATAGACGAGGAGGCCGTTCGCGGAATGGTGGACGGGAAAATTTACGAGGTCCCTATATGCGTTGCACGGGCTGTCCCGGCAAAGCGCGGCGAGAACGGCTCCATAAACTTCCTGTTTGAGAAGAACCGCGTTCCGAAGCCAAAGCACGATGAATTCGGCGTTGCCGATTACCGCGAGCTGAACCTCATCGTCCCGATAAAGCGCGGCACCGTTATCGCCGAGATAAAGCTGCCCACCCCCGGTGAGCCCGGACTCAACATATTTGGCAGACCCATAAAGCCGGAGGCGGGAAAGCCCGTCAACGTGACCCTCGGCAGAAATACTCTGCTCACGGCGGACGGCAAAAACATAGTTTCCGCCTGTGACGGACATATCATTTACGGCACCGGCTGCTTCAATGTGGAGAGCACCGTAACCGTCAAGGCTGACCTTGATCTTTCGATAGGAAACATTGATTTCTTCGGCGATGTGCTGATAAAGGGAAACGTAATGGAGGGCTTCTCGGTAAAGGCGGGGCGCTCACTTAAAATAGAGGGCACGGCGTTCAGCGCCGACCTCTCAGCCGGGGGAAATATCGTGATAAACGGCGGCGCCATCGGCTGCAAAGTGGAAGCAGAGGGCGATGTCAAGATCGGTTTCTGCGAGAACACCGAGATAAAGGCGCAGGGTACGGTTGAATCCTCACAGTTCGCATTCTGCAACGTGTTCTGCTACGGCGAGCTCCACGCCAAGGGCAAGACCGGCGTCATATCCGGGGGAGTCATAACCTCCATGAAGAATGTTACCGCCGGGATAATCGGCTCTGAAAAATACACCTCTACTGAAATCAACATCGGGGACGGATCCGTTATCTGCGCCCGCAAGACCGAGGCTGAGGCCGAGCTCGCAGCCGCTACCGAAAAATACGAGCAGGCGTCCAAAAACGTGGACTTCCTGAAAAACCGCAAGAAGATCCAGGGCGGAGCCCTCACGGATATGCAGGCGCGCCAAATGAAGACCGAAACGCAGAACAAGGTGTATTTCTCCGTGCGCCGCAAGGACCTTCAAGCTTACATAGCCCAGCTTGATGCGGACCTGAAGCACCGCGATGACCTCTGCGCGATAGTAAACGGCAAGATATATCCCGGAAGCCACTTCTGCATAAACTACCTTTCCCTGGATATCACCGATACATACAGCAGGTCAAGGGTCTGCATAATAGACGACACAGTTCAGGTAGTACCTATCTGATAACGCCGCGCGCCTGCATTCTGCACAGCGCGCGGTTCGCTTCACCTGCGGGTGGAGCATTTTTACGCCAGGCACTGTAAACGATCACATGGAGGTATACCATGACCGACAAGCGATTCATCCGCACATGGAGCGGCATCTTCTTCTCGCCGCTGGACCCGCTTTCCCAGAACATAGCTTCCGTGGACATAGCACACGCGCTTTCAATGCTGTGCCGTGCGAACGGGCATTTCAGGAGCTTCTATTCCGTAGGACAGCACTGCCTCGCCTGTGAAGCGGAGGCCGCCGCCGCGGGGCTCCCCCGGGAGACCCGTCTCGCCTGCCTGCTTCATGACGCAAGCGAGGCTTACATCTCCGACATAACCCGCCCGGTGAAGCTGGGGCTCCCGGAATACCGCGTGATAGAAAAGCGGCTCCAGGACACAATTTACCGGCGCTTCGGCGTTGACCCCGAAAACGAGGCGGTAATGCGCGAGGTCTCCCGGATAGACGACGCCATGCTGTACTATGAATTCCTTGAGCTGGGCGGATTCCCGCTGTATGACAGCGCTCCCGAAAAGCTCACTGATCCCTGCTTTGATTTTCAGCCGTTCACCGAAACGGAAAGACAGTACCTCGACACACTGAATAAACTACTGGAGGACGTATAATGACCGCTCAGAACATTCTTTTTAACGACAACTGGCAGTTCTGCCTGCGCGACCCCGGAACGGAGCTCTCCGCGCTGAACTCCGGGCACTGGTATGACGTGGAGCTCCCGCACGACTGGCTCATCGGCGACACATCGAAGCTCTACGAGACCGGCGAGGGCTGGTACCGCCGCAGGCTCTCCTGCTCTGAGGAAATGCTCTCTGGCAGGGTGCTGCTGAATTTTGACGGCGTTTATATGGATTCCACCCTGTTCGTGAACGGAAAGGAAGCCGGAAGCTGGACCTACGGCTACTCCGCGTTTGAGTTCGACATAACCGACCTGCTCCGCGAAGGCGAAAACGAGCTCCTGATGAGGGTGCAGCACCGCTCCCCTAATACCCGCTGGTATTCCGGAGCCGGGATCTTCCGCGATGTTACGCTGAAGCTCCGCCCGCTGACCTATATCCGCACGAACGGCGTGTATATCCACTCCGAAAAGCAGCAGGACGGCTGGCGCACCGAGGTAGAAACCGACATCGTTGGCGTCCCTGCTGAAATAAGGCTTTTAATGGAGCTCTACGACCCCGCCGGCGCAAGCATGGGCGGCTATGGCATGGAGGCTCATTTTGACGGCATGAGGGAGAGCTTCTCCACGAGCTTCACAAGCTCCGGTCCGGAGCTGTGGAGCGTTGACGAGCCGAACCTCTACACTCTGAAGATATGCCTTTACAGCGGCGGCGAGCTCCTTGACTGCGTGACCGAAAGCTTCGGCTTCCGCACCGCTGAATTCGACCCGGACAGAGGGTTCTCACTGAACGGAGTTCCCATGAAGCTCCACGGAGTCTGCATGCACCACGACCTCGGAGCGCTGGGCTCCGCGATGAACACCTCCGCGCTCGCAAGGCAGCTCCGCATAATGAAAGAAATGGGCGTGAACGCGATACGCACCTCCCACAACATGCCCGCGCGCCAGCTGGTGCAGCTCTGCGATGAAATGGGTCTGCTGGTGGACAGCGAAGCCTTCGATATGTGGGAGAAGCCCAAGACGGAATTCGACAACCACCGCTTCTTTATCGAGCACGCCGGGCGCGACGTTCAGAGCTGGATAGAGCGCGACCGCAACCACCCCTGCATTATCATGTGGAGCATAGGCAACGAGATAAACGACACGATAGACCCGCATGGTCTGGATATCACAAAACGGCTGTACGACTACGTACTGAAATACGACCCGAAGGGGAATGCCTCCCCGACTATCGGCTCAAACTACATGGGCGACCAGAATGCGCAGAAGTGCTCAGACGTCGTAAAACTTGCCGGCTATAACTACTCCGAGTACCTCTATGACGAGCACCACGCAAAATACCCTGACTGGGTGATTTACGGCAGCGAAACGGCTTCCGCGGTACGTTCAAGGGGGATCTACCATTTTCCGGCGGAGCTGCCGCTGCTCACCGGCGAGGACTACCAGTGCTCTTCCCTTGACAACAGCGTTGTGGGCTGGGGCTCCTCCGCGATGAAGTCCTGGAGGCTCGACCGCGACTGCCCCTACTGCTGCGGTCAGTTTATCTGGACAGGCTTCGACTACATCGGCGAGCCTACTCCCTACAACACAAAGAACAGCTACTTCGGCATAGTTGACACGGCGGGATTCCCGAAGGACATCTACTATTTCTACCAGAGCGTATGGCTCAGCCCGGAACAGAAAAAGGTGCTCCACATCGTTCCCTCCTGCTGGGATTTCATGCCCGGAGAGCTGATAGACGTGCTGGTTTACAGCAACGCGCACCACATTGAGCTTTTCCTGAACGGAAAGAGCATAGGCACCCACGTCATGAACCTTGACGCGGACAGCGAAATGCGCGCGCATTTTTCCGTGCCTTTCGAGGCGGGAGTTATCCGCGCGGTTGGATATTCCGAGGACGGAACGGAAATATTATCAAAGGCGCTCCATACGCCCTCCGACCCGGCGGCGGTGGTCATGTCCGCAGACCGGGAAACTATCCTTGCGGACGGCAGGGATATCGCATTCGTTGAGATATCCGTAACGGACAAGTCCGGCATTCCGGTCGGAAACGCGCGGAACCGTATCCGCGTGGAAGTCTCCGGCGCCGGCAGGCTTGTCGGTCTTGACAACGGAGATTCCACCGACTACGACAGCTACAAGGGCGACAACCGCAGGCTGTTCTCCGGAAAGCTCCTCGCAATGGTCGAGAGCACACTGGAGCCCGGAAATATCACAGTCCGCGCATACTCCGAGGGTCTGGATCCCGCAGAGCTCACGCTCCGCTCAGAGGACTGCGGTACTCCCGCGGGCGTAAGCGTTGTAACGGAAAACGCATTCCCGGCGGTGTGCCCGGCTTATACGGGAGAAGTTCCCGCGAGAATGCTCATTCCGCATATTGAGGGCGGAAGCGCCCTTACGCCGGAGCGTTCCTCAGCCGAGATAACCGTGAAACTCCTGCCGGAAAACTGCACCTACAATGACGTAAGCTGGAGCGTAGTCCGCAGAAACGGCGTTGAAAGCTCCCTCGCAGAGATAGACGGAGAGGGGCTCCGCGCTGTCGTCAGGGCAAAGGGCGACGGTGAATTCTTCGTCCGCGCAATGATATTCAACGGAGCGGAGCACCCGCAGATAATCGCGGATATCCCGTTCACGGCGGAGGGGCTCGGCGCGGCGGTGCGTGACGCATACGCATTCATTTCCGCAAGCACCCTGGACAGCTCAAACGTCCCCACAAACATAATCGAGGACGGCGCTCTCTCCAACTTTGACGGAAGAACCGTCATGGTCTACAATGACGTTGATTTCGGGAAGACCGGCTCCGAGTATGTTTCGCTGAGCGTCGGCACCTGCGCCGACGTCCCGGTCGAAATATGGGAGGGAACTCCGGACAGCGGCTCCCTGCTCTGCCGTGCGGATTTCTCCAACAACGGGCACTGGTGCGGCTTTGCGGGTCAGGACTTCCCGCTGGCGCAGAGGCTCGCCGGAATCCACACTATTTCCGTGGTAATAGATACGCGGATAATTTTCGGCGGATTCCAGTTCATCGAGGTGGAGCGCGCATTCGACACCAACTGGGCAGGCGAAGCGGACAGCGTTTACGGCGATGATTTCCGCATAACCGGAAGAAGCGTCACCGACATCGGAAACAATGTCATCATCAGCTACGAGGCGCTGGATTTCGGCACCGCCGGGTCAGAACGCCTGGTGATCTCCGGCAGGACCGGAAATCCCATGAACCAGATACAGCTCCGCTATACTCCGCAGGGCGGCTCGCAGAAAACCGTGCTCCTGGAATTCATGCAGGACGGCGGAAGCGAACAGGGCTTCGATATCCCCGCGATAACCGGGGTCAACGATATCAGCTTTGTATTCATGCCGGGCTCAAAGTTCGACTTCGACTGGTTCAGGTTCGAATAAAAGCTGAGGCACAGCCTTTACCGGCAATAATTTTCACAGAATTGTAACCATATTGTAAGAATATTGTAACCGTTTTGCTATTGAATTTCATATCGTGTTTGTTGTATAATAAATGCATAGCACGGAGTCTGTCGGCAGACTCCGTGCATATCGGAACTTAAAAGGTGATTCCATTAGAAAGGCGGATGCAGCTTTGAAGAACGCACTTATCCTTGTTCTGTCAGTCGTTGTCATAGCCGTAGCCATAATCGCGGTGGGCATTTCGATAAGCCAGAACAGGCACGAAGAGGAGAGCTCGCAGACAGAGAGCACCACTTCTTCAATAACTACTCCGGATACGGAGCCGGTCACGCTGCCGACAGAAGACGCCCAGACGCAGCCAGTGGCACAGCCGACCCAGGAATCCTCAGAGCCGGAGCGCTCCGAAAACGAATCCACCGGCGACATTATCCTGCTGGCGCGCTCGCTTATCGGCACCGATTTCACTGACGGCGGCGAAACTCCGCAGACAGGCTTCGATAACAGCGGTTTCATTTATTATGTGCTCCGTGAGAGCGGATACATCACCTGCCCGCGCGGTGTTTCGGCGCAGTCCGAATGGGGCACCGAGATATCCTATTCCGAGCTTGTCCCAGGCGACCTCGTGTTCTTCTCAGAGGGCGGGAGCTTCGCTGAATTCGGCGGTATCTATTCGGGAGACGGAATTATGATCGCCTGCCTGATGCCGGGTACGCAGGTCAAGGAAGTAAATATAACGACTGACTACTACCGCGGGAATTTCTTCCGCGGCGTGGCAATAAGCTGATCACCGGGAGAGGGTCTGCCCTCTCCCCTGCTTTGTTCATTGAAAGGAATACAATGCTCACGATCACTCCATGCACTAAAAACGATCTTCCGCTGTTCAGGCGGCTTTATCTGACCGCATTCCCGCAGGAGGAGCGTGCGCCCTGGTGGCTCTTAAAGCGCCGGGCGTCCCAGCACCGGGCGGAAGCCCTTGAAGCGCTCGATGACGGAAAATTCGCGGGGCTCGCCTATGTTGTCACGCTGGACGACATGGCGTACCTGTTCTACCTCGCAGTAGCCGAGGAACAGCGCGGACAGGGCACCGGGGGCAGAATAATTGCCGCGCTGCGGGAGCGATACCCCGACAAACGGCTGTTCCTCGCCAGGGAGCAGCTCGACCCCGCCGCCGAAAACTACCCGCAGCGTGAAAGCCGCCACCGATTCTACCTGAAAAACGGCTTCGAGGACTGGGGGACGCTGATAAAGGAAGGCCCTGTGACCTACGATGTAATGGGTATCGGAAAATCGGTCACCCCGCCGGAATACAAGGCGCTCATGACGTCATGGACCGGAAAGCTTGCGGGGCTTATGTTCAGGGCATATCTGACAGAAAACAAATAAACGGAGGACAACATGGATCCCAGAAAACATTTCAGCGCACTCAACATAATACACAGAGTGATAAGCGAAAAGGTGCAGCCCGGCGACATCTGCATTGACGCCACAGCCGGCAGGGGCAACGACACGCTTTTCCTTGCAAAGCTGGTCGGAGAGACCGGACACGTTACCGCTTTCGATATCCAGCAGGACGCAGTGGACAGCACCAGGGAGCTCCTGGCGGCAAACGGAATGTCCGGCCGCGCGGACGTGCTGCTCAAAAGCCACAGCGAAATGGATGAGGTTGCAGAGGAAAACACGGTCTCCTGCATAACCTTCAACTTCGGCTGGCTCCCTAAGGGGGACCACAACGTGTTCACCAACAAATCCACGAGCATTCCGGCGATAGAAGAGGGGCTGAAGCTGCTCAAAAGCGGCGGAGTGATGACGCTAATCATCTACTACGGCAGAGAAACCGGATTCGAAGAGCGTGACGCCCTGCTGGAATACCTCCCGACCATTGACAGCAGCCGGTTCACCGTAATCGAAATGCCGTTCGTCAACCGCCCGAATTGTCCGCCTATCCCGATACTTATACTTAAAGATATGTGAGAAACGGCGCAGTCACTAGGACTGCGCCGTACTTTTTATGGGAACCTCTAAAAACCGGTTTGAAAAGGGAAAATGGGTAGAGTGCGCCGAATGCGATGAAAGCCGACGAAGTAAGGCTGTATGCCTTACGAGGAGGTGCAACACGATGTTGCAAAGCGAAATAACCGGGCGACGGCATGGACGCCGTCGCATCAGAAATTTCGCTCGTTGACAGAAGCAGGCGGTGTGCTATACACATTTTCACTCAAACAAGGTTTTTAGAGGTGACCTTATGGTATAAGCCAGTACAGCAGCATATCCACCGCCACTGCTGAAAGCACGCACACGATTATCGGCTTCCGGAACCACGCCAGTATTCCCGCGGCAAGCGCCCCGGCTATGCCTATGTAGAGACGGCTCTCGTCAACCATTATAACTCCCGGAAAAATAAGCGCCGCCATTGCCGTGTATGGTATCAGCTTCAGGAATTTCTCGAATTTCGGGCTGAATTTCAGCTTGCCTATCAGCACTGCGGGCAAAGCCCTCGGAATATACGTCACAAGCGTCATGCCGAGTATCATTATAAGTATATCAATTCTCATCGCGGTCCTCCTTTGCCGCGGAGGGCTCGTCTTCCTTTAAGTCAACAAAGAACACGCCCAGCCCTGCGCATACCAGCGTTGAGATGATCAGCGCCCAGCTTCCGTCTATGAACTGCGAAAGTATCGTGTTCATCACGGCGGTGATTACGACCAGCACCAGAAGCCGTGCATTTCCGCGCAGACCCGGCAGCAGCAGCCCGATGAACATGGCGTACAGCGAAACCCCGAGGCTTGCCGTCACCAGCGGCGGCAGAAGGTCGGAGGCAAGCGCGCCGATAAGCGAGCCGATATTCCAGGAGGAATACGTCACAAGAACTATACCTATAAAATACGGGAAAGTCGCCTGCTTCTGCGGAGTCGTGGTGAACAGCGCGAACGCCTCGTCCGTTATTCCGAACGCCGCAAGCAGCCGCGGAGCCGTACGGACATTCTTCATCTTGTTGTTGACGCAGGTGCTCATAATTATGTGCCGGAGATTCAGTATAAACGTGGTAATGATTATCGTGATTATCGCGGCACCCTGCGCGTACATTCCAACGGACATCATTTCAGCCGCTCCTGCAAATACCAGCAGCGACATTCCGCAGGTTTCGGACACGGAAAATCCCGCCTGCCGCGCCATTACCGCATAGGCTATCCCCACCGGGATATATCCCAGCACAACGGGAAGCCCCGCTCGCATTCCATAAAGGAACTGTTTTCCCTTGCTTTCCACTTTATATTCCCTCTTCCGACAAAATTGCCCGTTAATTATAACACTTTTTTCACCATGTGTCAAGCAAAAACGCCTCCCTGACTAGCATAAGGTCACCTCTAAAAACCAGTGCGCACTGCACATTTTCGCTCACATAAGGTTTTTAGAGGTGACCTTAAGGTATACATAAAGGACTGATTGGGCAAGATAATTTAAATATACCGCGTATTTTGTGCAAACTCAACAAATAATGTTGAAAAATATATCAGCAGGCGGCTAAACCTATAAAATTTATATGAATTATAAAAAACCTATTGACAAACAAGGTTTTTGCTGTTATAATACATAGCATAAAGCCTATATGATTGATAGGTAAACGAAAGGAGCCGGAAAAATGGGTGCGATATTCACACAGCTGCTTCGCAGGAATTTCCGATTCGGGCGAATGCCCCGGCTTTCGGATAAGGGATAACGCGTATCGACACTGCGGTGTTCCGTTGTCCGGAAGCACAGAATACCAGAAAAACGAGGTGCAGAAATGATACGTCTTGAGCATATAACCAAGACCTACGTCAACGCCGGGAAGAAATTCAACGCGGCTGACGATGTAAGTCTTGAGATCGGCAAGGGCGAGATATTCGGGATAATCGGCTTCTCCGGCGCAGGAAAATCCACGCTGGTGCGCTGCATAAACCTTCTCGAACGTCCCGACAGCGGAAAAGTGCTGATCAATGGCAAGGATATTACGGCGCTCCGCGGTGCGGAATTACGCCGCCAGCGCAAAAAAATAGGAATGATATTCCAGCACTTTAATCTGTTCGCCTCAAGAACGGTGCTCCAGAATGTCATATTCCCGATAAAATACAGCGGAAAGAGCCGCGCAGAGCTCAAAGCAAAGGCAATGGAGCTGCTTGAGCTGGTAGGAATCGCGGACAAGGCGGGTGCCTATCCCTCGGAGCTTTCCGGCGGACAGAAGCAGAGAGCCGCAATAGCGCGCGCACTCGCAAGCGACCCGGAAATCCTCCTGTGCGACGAGGCGACGTCAGCCCTCGACCCGCAGACCACCGAATCAATACTGCGTCTGCTCAAATCGCTGAACGCAAAGCTCGGCATCACAATCGTGATGATAACCCACCAGATGAACGTGGTCAAGGAAATATGCACCCGCACGGCGGTCATGGAGAACGGAAAAGTCGTTGAACAGGGCGATGTTTTCGAGATTTTCGCAAACCCGCAGGCTCCCGTGACAAGGGCGTTCGTGGACACAACCTCCACGCTCAGCAGAATAAACGAGCTGCTGGAGCAGAATTCCCCGCTGGTGCAGCTTAAGCCTGGTCAGAAGATACTCCGGTTCAAGTACCTCGAAAGAAGCGCGTGCGAGGCGCTGGTCTCCACTATCTCACGTAAATTCAGCATTGACCTGAACATAATCTTCGGAAGCATCGAGATAATCGGCGACAACCCGATAGGCGGTCTGGTCGTTATCGCAGACGGAAAAGAGGACGACATCAGGGCGGCAGTGAAATATCTCTGCGATATAAATGTCGGAGTGGAGGTGATCCTCAGTGCGTGAGTTCTTTGAAAGCATCATGCCGAACGTAATTCCGAAGCTCCCCGCGCTGTGGAACGCAACGCTCGAGACCCTCGCGATGACCGGACTTTCAGCGCTGTACATTCTCGTTATCGGAATGGCGCTGGGTATACTGCTCACCGTCACGAAAAAGGGCGGACTTATGCAGAACACCGCGGTTTACAGGATCCTGGACATCATAATAAATCTGCTGCGCTCGGTGCCGTTCATTATACTGCTGTTCCTGCTGATACCGCTGACGAGGATCATTTCCGGAACCTCGATAGGCGTTGCAGGCTCGATTTTCCCGCTCATCGTGGGAACAGTGCCGTTCTTCTCCCGCCAGGCGGAGGCGGCTCTCGCAGGAGTAAATCCCGGTCTTATCGAAGCCGCTCAGTCTATGGGCTGCTCAAAGCTCGGAATCATTTTCAGAGTGTACCTTAAAGAGAGCATTCCCGCTCTTTCAAGAGGTATCACGATAACGCTGATAAATCTGGTCGGGCTCACCGCAATGGCTGGCGCGGTAGGCGCGGGCGGACTCGGTAACTTCGCTTACGTCCAGGGAGTTCAGCGTAACTATTACGATATAATCGTGGCAGCTGTCGTGGTTCTGGTAATTATCGTCCAGATAATCCAGATCGCCGGAAACATAATCGCCAAGAAAACAGAAAGATAAAAAGGCAAAGACGCCTGAATAAAAAAAGTTCAAAGGAGAACAAAACAATGACAAGCATTAAGAACAGATTCGCACTTTCCATCGCAGCGGTACTCGCTGCCGTATCCCTCACAGCATGCAGCGGAAACACCACTTCCTCCACCGACAGCTCCTCTGCTGCCGAGAGCAACTCTGCCGATTCCAGCGCCGCTGAGAGCACTCCCGCAGAGGACAGCGCAGCAGACGAAAGCTCCGCGGCTGACAGCGAAGCTGCTTACTCCCCTGAGAACCCCGTTACAGTAAAGATCGGTCTTACCGGCAACGTATACGAGGACATCTGGAACCCCATTAAGGACAAGCTCGCTCCCGAGGGAATCAACATTGAATACGAGCAGTTCACCAGCTTCAATATTCCGAACAACGCGCTCAACAACGGCGAGATCGACATGAACGCATTCCAGCACCACGCTTACTTCAACAACGATGTTGCAAGCAACGGCTACGACCTGACCGCCATCGGCGACACCTACATCGTTGCAATGAACATCTACACCGCAAAGGGTCTCACCATTGAGGACGCGCTCGCTTCCACCGATACACTGAAGATCGCTGTTCCGAACGATGTCACCAACGAGGGCAGAGCGCTGAAGCTCCTTGAGAGCGCAGGCTTCTTCACGATCAACGCAGATGCCGGAGCTTCCCCCGAGATCACCGATATCACTGATTACGCGGTCCCCGTTGAGTTCGTTGAGGTTGACGCAAACCTCGTTTACTCCGTAATCCAGGACGTTGACCTCGCTGTTATCAACGGCAACTACGCGCTCGACAGCGGTCTTACAGCGGACGACGCTATCTACAAGGAGAGCGAATACGCTGACAACAGCTACTACTGCCTCATCGCCGTAAGAACTGAGGACGCTGAGAATCCTGTTTACAAGAGAATCGTTGAAGCATACCAGACCCAGGATACCATTGATATCTACAACAACGAGTTCAAGGGCTTCTTCGTTCCTGCCTGGACGCTGGGCTGATATCTAACAAAATAGCTTACGGAACCGCGCAGGAAATGTGCGGTTCCATTTGAAGAAAGGGAAAAATCATGGAAGAGCTTCTGAAAATTATCCCCGACCCCGATCGGGTGAAAATAGGAAACATTGAGGACAAGTACCTGTCCGACACTCTCGGCAGGCTGAAGGGCACCGCCGCAGCGCTGGTGTTCCCGAAATCCACCGAGGAAGTCAGCGCGCTGATGAAGTACGCCTATGAGAACGACATTCCGGTAACGCCCCGCGGAGCCGGCACGAATCTCGTGGGCTCAACAGTCCCCCACGGAAACGGAATAATCCTCGACTTCTCGCTGATGAACAGAGTCCTTGAAATAGACGAGGGCACTTTTACCGCAGTTGTGGAGCCGGGCGTTGTGCTCCAGGATTTCCAGAAGCTCGTTGAATCCAAGGGGCTGTTCTATCCCCCCGACCCGGGCGAGAAGCTCGCGACAATCGGCGGCAACATCTCCACCAACGCCGGCGGAATGAGAGCCGTAAAGTACGGCGTTACCCGCGATTACGTCCGCGGACTGGAGCTTGTTCTCGCAGACGGACGCGTTATCACCGCCGGAAGCAAGAACGTCAAGGACGCAAGCGGACTTTCCCTGAAGCACCTCATCGTTGGCTCCGAGGGTACGCTGGCGGTCATCACCAAGTGCATCCTGAAGCTCATTCCGAAGCCCGAGAAGTCGCTCTCCGTGCTGGTTCCCTTCCCTGACCTGAACACAGGTATCGCGGGAGTCCTCAGCATTATCCGCGCAAATGCAAATCCCACCGCAATAGAGTTCACCGAGCGCACAGTCGTTGAGCTGGGCGAAAAATTCACCGGGCTGAAATTCCCTGTTCCCGAGGCGGGAGCGTATATAATCCTCACCTTTGACGGCATGGAGAACTCCGTCAAGGAAAGCGCGGAGCTCGTCCGCAGCGTTGCATTAAAGGCGGGAGCGCTGGATTACATCACTCTTGACGACCCTGAGCAGGCGGCGAACATCTGGAAAATACGCGGCTGTCTGGTAAAGGCTGTCGAGGCAGTCAGCGAGCAGGAACCGGTAGACCTCGTGGTTCCGATAAACAGGACCGCGGACTTCATCGGCTTCGTTCATGAGACCGAGCGTAAGTCCGGAATGCAGATGGTTGCATTCGGACACGCGGGCGATGGCAACGTACACCTCTGCATGGTACGCGGAAATCGCAATGACGAGCAGTGGAAGAACGACCTCCACGACAACATGACGACCGTGTACAACTACGCCTACTCCCTCGGAGGGCTGACCTCCGGCGAGCACGGGATCGGCGTTGCAAAGCGCCCGTACTTCCTCGGCGCGACAAATCCTGATAACCTTGACGTAATGCGCTCGATAAAGACCGCGCTTGACGCAAAGCACATACTGAACGACCACATATCTTACCTGAAATAAGGAGCACAAATGAGAGAGCTTTCTAAAAAGACCGCCGGCTTCACCGATTCAGTGATCCGCCGCATGACAAGAATTTCAAACCAGTACGGCGCTGTGAATCTGTCGCAGGGATTCCCGGACTTCGAGCCTCCCCGCGAGATCCTCGACCGACTCGCCGAGGTCACCCGTGAGGATTTCCACCAGTATGCAACAACATGGGGCGCCCAGAACTTCCGTGACGCTGTTGCGGCAAAGCAGAAGCACTTCATGGGCTACGACATCGACCCGAATTCCGAGATCGTTGTTACCTGCGGCTCCACTGAGGCGATGATGGCGGCTATGCTTTCCGTCACGAATCCCGGAGACAAGGTGATAGTATTCTCGCCATTCTACGAAAACTACGGCGCGGACGCCATTCTTTCCGGCGCAGAGCCGATCTACGTTCCGCTGAACCCTCCGTCCTACAACTTTGACGCGGACGTACTTGAAGCGGCATTCAGGCAGGGCGCGAAGGCTCTTATACTCTGCAATCCGTCCAACCCCTGCGGAAAGGTGTTCACCCGCGAAGAGCTCCAGATAATCGCTGACCTCGCTGAGAAATACGACACCTGGGTCATCACCGACGAGGTTTACGAGCACATCGTATACGAGCCCAACAAGCACGTTTATTTCTCCACACTCCCCCGCATGAGGGAGCGCACTATATGCTGTTCTTCCCTGTCAAAGACCTACTCTATCACCGGCTGGCGGCTTGGCTATGTCATTGCGCCCCCGGAGGTCACAGAGCGCGTGAAAAAGGTGCACGACTTCCTGACGGTAGGCGCCGCCGCTCCTTTACAGGAGGCGGCAGTTGTCGGGCTCAGATTCGGCGACGACTACTACAAGTGGCTCCAGCAGAAGTATGCCCACATGAAGTCGCTGTTCCTTGACGGGCTTGACCGTATCGGGCTTACTCACAGCGACCCGCAGGGTGCGTACTACGTAATGGTGGACGTTTCGGAATTCGGCTACGCAAGCGACCTGAAGCTCTGCGAGGCTCTCGCGCAGTACGTGGGCGTTGGCGCCGTTCCGGGCTCCAGCTTCTTCCGCGAGCCGGAAAACCGGTATATACGCCTGCACTTCGCAAAGCAGGACGAAACCCTGAACGCCGCTCTTGAACGGCTCTCCGACATCAGGAAGAAACTTCCCAAGGGATAAAATACTGCGGGCGCTGTTTTCAGCGCCCGCCCAGCTTGTCGAAAAACCACAAAATTTGCGCGTAGCGCTATCGTTTTTCGCTACCTTTTGCCGTGCAAAAGGTAGTGGGGGTGTGGGGGCAAAGCCCCCGCCACTCCGCACGGAGTGCGGCTTTACGCCCCCAAAAGCGCTAAAGGAGTGTGGGGGAAAACAAGAGTTTTCCCCCACAGTTTCTTTAAAACTTTAATGCCGTTGGTACTTTTTCGACAGTCTCTGCGGGCGCTGTTTTCAGCGCCCGCCTTTCGTTATTCATCGGATTTATAAAAGCTCAGCGGCTTCCCGTACTCCTGAAAAAGCTCATGGAAACGCTTCAGCCCGGAAATTACGTCAACGTGCCTTGTTACGCCCTTTGCGGTAATGTAGGACGCAAAAACCGGAATACCGCCCTCATAAACGTCCCTGTACAGCCTGCGCGCATTCGGAATATACTCGTCTATTATGAGCCCTGCAGCACAGCAGGAGCCTTTATCGCCGCCGAGGAAATCCTCGTATTCCCTGAGGCATTCGTTTTTATCCGGATACTTTGCCAGGCAGGAGTACTGCGGAATTATCGTACCGTCCGGGAGCTTTTTCAGGGCAAGCAGGTACGGATTTCTGTTAAACGGTTCATTTTTCCGGCGCTCATAGTCATTTATGAACTGCTCAAAATCCTTCTGCTCCTTTTCCGGCTCAAACAATGTTGGGTCATAGGAATCATTCAGCATGCCAACAGCCTCGAAAGCGCTGCTGACAGGCTTTCCGTCAACTGAAACGACGTTCAGCTGATCATTTTCCAGCAGATAACTGCATATAGACTGCTCGCTACTATCCATTAGGACATAAAGCGTGATGTCGCCCTCCAGTTCCGTGCAGTTCGCCCACCTCGTAAAGCTGGGATCCAGCATGCTGTACACGCCCACAATATACTCCGGTCTTTCCAGCTGACGCTGACAGCATACCGCCAGAGCCGCCGAAACCTTGATATATCTGTTGACCTCCAGAATATTATACTGCGAGCCGACATATTCTTCAGGCGCGCTGTTCAGCTTATTCACAAGCTCAATGGCACAGCCGGAATTGACCACCTTTCTGCCGAGACCCTCCATGAAATACTCTTTCAGTACCCTGACTTCGTTGGTTCTCCGGTTGAAATTGAACGGATTCTTCCTGTGCAGCTGAACTGCATACCGGAAATAATCCTCTTCACTGACAATACCTCTACTGCCTGCTATTGCATAAAAATCCTCAAAGGTTGTAGTCTTCAGATTGAACCTAAGCGCCATGTCATGCCTCCCATGAATCAGAATCCCATAGTCCTGCCCGACCTTCCGCGGTCGGTCATCTCCGCCGTCAGAATATCCTCCGAAGCCTTGCGGATATCCTCGCAGCGCAGCGTTGAGATATAGTTTGCCGTCATCTCGTGCGGATCTCCGGAAATGCGCATTGCCAGCTTCTGCACGGAATTAGTGAGCAGGTTGCGCGCCTCTCTGCCGTTGCCGAACTGTTCGCCGCGCAGCTGCTTCATCTTATTGAAGTGGTCGATGACTATACCGCGCGACTTCGCCGGGATCTTATACCCTGCCGAATCAGCAAGGACCTTGAAAATATCTACAAGCTCCTCGTCAGTATATGGATCAAAGCAGATCGTAAACTGCATTCTGGAGCGCATTCCGGGGTTTGCCGAGAGGAACTCCTCCATTTTGTTGCGGTACCCTGCAAATATGCAGAACACCCTGCCGCGGAAATTCTCCATGTTCTGCGTTATGCAGGTAACCGCCTCAGTGTCATAGCAGGTTGCATTATGCTCGGAAATGGAATATATCTCGTCAAAGAAAATAACTCCGCCGCCCGACTGGTCCATATCGCTGAACATTCTGTCAATATTCGCGGCGGTATGCCCGACATACATTCCAACGATGTCAGACTTGCGGCACTCGCGGAAATTCGACGCGTTGGATATAAGGTTCAGCCTTGCGAGATCAGCTGCAAACGCACGCGCAAGAGTGGTCTTTGCCGTTCCGGGAGGTCCCGCGAAAACCATGTTGCAGCCGCCGTTAAGATTCGGAAGCCCCAGGCTGGTCCTGCGGTTTTCAAGCTCGATCATGCGGACGATGCCGTCCAGCTGCCTGCGCTCCTTCGTAAGCCCGATCAGCTTACCCGTTTTTTCAGTACGCTCCTTTTTATCCTTGCGCTTTATCGAGGTCATGGTCCTGAGATATTGCAGATCCCCGGCGGTTATCTCCTCTGAACAGGGAAAATCGGAATTAAGCAGGTGCGCGTTTACCACCGCCCTTGCATACAGGAACATATCGTATTCCGTCTTGTTGGAAAGGCTTTCAGCATAGCCGCGCAGCTCATCCTTGACCGCTTCAGTGCTGAATCCCAGGCTGGTGATGTAATTATCGAGAGCATTCACGATTTCGTCCCTGGAATCCATTGTTACACCCGCAAATACAAAGGCGTCCTCTCTGGCCATTTTCTCGACTTCCTTCATGGTATCGTTCTCGAAATAGCTTTCGTCTCCCGATTCAGCATGAACCAATTTTATGTAAAAGAACGGCTCGGGGAATCTGCTGGCGTGTTCCATGCTCGCCGTGTAGCAGTTCAGCGAATATCTCGCCGCAAGGTTATCGTCCAGCTCCTTTAATTCATCGCGTGTATTGCCCGGTTCACCCGGGATATCCATTACGCCGAACGAATTCATTGCGAAATTTATGTCCTCGTCCATTTCAAGATATCCGTCAAGCCCGATCATTATGGCAATGTAGACTATGGATATATACAGGTCGCGCGAATCATACGCGGCGAAATAGTACTTATGCATGAACTTGTCGTCCTGGCCGCTTTCAGCGAGGTCGCTGAGCTTGTTTCCCAGCTTCGCAATTTCAGCGAAACGGCTGTGGCTTTCAACGTATTTGATTATTTCCCTGTGGTCGTATTCTACGGGGTCGATGTACTTTCTTCCACAAACGCTCTTTTGATTTATAATTGGGATCGACGCTGCCATACTTGCTCCTTTCACTGTCCGCAGCCTTTAAGGCTGTGTTCCTGAACTGTCTTACCGGTGTGCTTGTATTATACACTTTCCGCTAGGCAAAGTCAATATTTATATGTCACCTATTTGATACACATTTTCCGAGCTGCTCCGTTTCAGGTCAGTCATGCTTTTCTCGCATAAATCCTAAGATCACAGATTTTTCATCTAAGGAGCATTGGAGCACATCTAACCGTTTTGCTTTACTACCTAAGCATGCGTATCAGTTATCTAAGGAGCATTGAAAATCACCCTGCGTTTTTTCCCGCCGACAGATATATAAAGAAAGCATATCGCCGAACTCATCACTTTTCGGGGGAGGTTTTTCTTATCCTCTCCATGAGCTCCTTCTGACGGTCATGGAAGCACAGTCCCTTGTTGTGCGCAAAATACTCATCGCAGCCATACCTTGTAATGAATGCGGAGGTGCTGGTGTTTATAGTCAGCTGGGTAACAAAGAACACCATTTCCTGCCCATCGCCGAACGCCTCGTCCAGGAAGCGGAATGCGCAGGACAGCTTGCTCCTGACCTTCTCAGCCAGCTTATCCGCCGCCTTCATCTCACTCATAAACTTTTCCTTTATCTTCATGAACGCCACGGCTCCGTCGCTGACGCCGGATACTTCGCGCAGATAATCCGCAGTCCTGCTCATAAGAATATCGTTGCAGCGCTGGAGCTCCCAGTCAAGACTGCCCGCCGCCCTGCGCACGTCCAATTCTTTCTGAGTCCTTTCGCTCATTCTCTGGACTGCTTCCTCGGGAGAACAGCCAACGGATATATCCGCATGGAGCTTTCCAAGGGCGTCAGCCGTCATCTTCTGGAGTTTCAGCTCGCGCGCGACTACCGCTGAATCATTGAAAAGGCTGTCGGCTATCATCCCGATAAGGGACAGGCGCTCGTCAAACCGCGCCGCTTTGGCGCGGTTCAGCATTATTTCCTCATAGCTTCCGTCAAGAATGCTGTCTATCCTGTAATCGGAACGGTACTTCCTGAACAGGTCGTAGTACCCGGCAAAATCCCGGGCTATCCTGGGGCTCTGAATGTACTGCACGATAAGGCTGATGTCCGCCGGAATATCAAGCTGTTCGTAAAGATGCAGCATTCTGCTGAGGTCGTCCCAGCCGCGGGCGGTAACAAAGCTTTTGCCGTCAGGGGTGTTCTCGATTGAGTAGAAATTCGCGCGCTTGGTTTCAAGGTAGGACAGCACCGCGGGATGCACTCCCGCATTTCCGGCGTATTCCCTCCAGGCGTCAAAGTCGGGATCCACCGTTATCTTTTTCAGCCTGTCCCATGTGACAACGTCAAATTCCCGCACGGAATTGTTGTATTCCGGAGGGTTTCCCGCCGTGACAACTATCCAGCCGTCCGGGACGCGGTGTCTGCCAAAGGTCTTGTACTGCAAAAACTGGAGCATGATCGGCGCAAGGGTTTCCGAAACGCAGTTTATCTCATCAAGGAACAGTATGCCCTCTTTCTTTCCCGATTTTTCTATCACATCGTATACCGAAACAAGTATCTCGCTCATGGTATACTCTGACACGGAAAACTCCTCGCCGCCGTAGTTCTTTTTTACGATCTGCGGCAGACCGAGCGCGCTCTGGCGCGTGTGGTGGGTCATGGAATAGGACACAAGCGCGATGTCCAGCTCCCGGGCGATCTGCTCCATTATCGCGGTCTTGCCGATTCCCGGCGCGCCCAGCAGGAACACCGGGCGCTGGCGCTCCACAGGAACAACGTATCTCCCGAATTCGTCCTTGGTGAGATACACCTTTACAGTATCCTCAATATGCCTCTTGGCTTCCTTTATTGTCATGGCTGGCTCCTTTCAGGTCATTCATCAAAATTATCAGGCAGCTCGATCTTTATAGCCCACGCCGGGACCACTGGCTCAATTAAGCCGCTGCCGCTCCCGACAAAAACAAATGCGGTTTCATAGTCAGGCTTTCCGGACGGATAAGCCCCGAGTCCATCGGTGAAATAGATAAGCCCCTTGATATCTCTTAGCTCTCCGGAGTTCCTGAGTGCGTCAACATAGCTGAACACCGGGCGGAAATCCGTTCCTCCACCGCCATGTACGCTCATGTTTCTGACATAATTGCGCAGGTCGGCTTCAGAGTGTATCACAACGTCCTGCTGTATCGCGGCGTCGCACTGGATTATGTGGATATTGACCCGGCTGAAAAAGCTGTCGCGCTGCATAAGTATGTTGAACGTCTTGGTCAGGAATCTGTCCACAAGGTCATTGTACGTGGAGCCGGAGGTGTCTATCGCAATGACGAAATCCTTTATGCTCCTGGCGTCCCTGTATTCAAGCGGCTCGACAAGCGCAAGCCCGTCATAGAGCGCCATTCCGCTGGAATAGGTCACGTAGTCGAACTCCTCATCGCTGACCTGCATTTTTTCCGCGCGCACCGCGAATTTCTCCAGGAACTTTGAGTAATCGTATCTCTCGCGGTTGACCTCGGTGATATTCCTTTTCATGTCATCGGGGAAATTTCCGCCCGCCATGAAATTTTCCGATTCCATCATGACCAGGTTTGAAATATCCTTCCACCTCTCGGCAAGACCGTTTCTGTACTCTGCGAGTTCCTCCGCCGCCTGACCGCCTCCGCCCATGTACCAGTCAGAATGGCTGTCGGCAGAGAATATTCCGCGCAGCCGCTGAGTGTATTCCTCCTTCCAGTCGTCCTTCATAAACCTTGCGTACAGCTTTTCGGCGGTAAGGCTTCCGACATCTTTCAGCAGTGCCAGCGCCTCTTTCTGTTCGGCGGACGGAGAATCCGCGACGCATTTCGGACGCATGCCGTTTATGATGTTCTCAACGGATATATCGCACGCAAGGTCCCACAGCTCCGGATTTTTTGACTGCACGGAAAATCCGTGCCTGAACAGGCAGTGCAGCACCATGTGAAGAACGCTCCGCGGAACTGTGCCGTTGTCCTCCCTGAAAAGGCGTATCACCTCGTCCGGCTGAAACGATATCTTCACGCCGTCAGTGGAAAAAGCTTCGCCCTCCGGGTCGAGACGGAGCTCGCCTATCGCGGCGCCGATATACCGGAGCTCCGTCATCAGCTGATTCTGCGACAGCTTCATTATGTCCATTGCGATATTCTGAATATCATTCTCCGCCATTCTTCTCCTCCCATTCAAGCCCAAGGCGCTTTGCGAAAAGCCTGCCCCTGGTTCCGCTCACCGACACGACAAGTTTCGGGCAGCGTCTGAATGCATTCTGACTCACGCTGACAAGCGACTCGGGGAAATTAATGCGCGAAAGCTCGCTGCATCCGCTGAACGCCGCCTTTTCTATCGTGGTCAGCGTTTCAGGAAGCACGACCTCCCTGAGCGACTGCTGATCCCTGAAGCAGTCTTCGCCGATCACTTCAATTCCGCTGCTGACGACCAGCTTCTCCGCGCTGTCAGGCAGGAATCCCCGCTCTCCATGGCACAGCGCATACACGGGGGTCTTGTCGATCCGCGGCGGGACCACAACTGTCGTATCGCACCCGTGGTACCTCATCAGGCATATTCTTTTCCTGGAGTCGCGTTGGAAATTCCAGGATTTCACTATCTCTGACGACTTGAACATCTCTGCCTCGGCGCGCCTCATCTGCACAGTGAGCCTGCGGTCGTTCTCTCTTTCGATCTGCTCCGGCGTGAAGCAGCGCCTGCGCTCCATGAACACAGCCGCAGTGTCGGCGTGGCCGTTTTCGGAGGCTATGCGTATAAGGTCGTCTACTACGCGGATCGTCACGAAGCCGTACCTGACGGCGCTCTCCGCCGCCCTTGTCAGCCCGAACCGCGCCATGCGGCTGAGTACGTCCATGCGCCTGTGCTTCATGTACTCCCTCCACGGGGCGCGCTGTTCCTCACTCAGCCTGTCAAACGCGCCTATTACAGCCGCGCACGCTGTAACGCGGTCATCAACATTATCCCATGTACCGGGATCCACCACCGGAGCATAGAGGTATTCAAGCTCGTCACAGTCCCTGAACATACTGCTGGAGAAAAAAAACACGCACATTCCCGGGGCGTTGATCTCCCGCAGTCTTTTGCACCCGTTAAAGGCTTCGGGCGACACATTATCGATATTTTTCGGTATATCTATTCTGGTGATAGAACTGCAATGCGCAATGCTGAACATATCCGCCTGCCTTATTCCGTTCAGGTTGATCTCAGGCAGGGACATACAGCCTTCAAACGCACCTTCTCCAAGGACCCTTACGGAGCCGGGGATAACCGCGCTGACCAGACTTTTACAGTTGTAGAACGCCCTTTCTTCTATCCGGTTTATTCCTTCTTCCATAACCACCCGCTTCAGCGAGGTGCAGTCTGCGAAAGCGTACATTTCTATTTCCGCCGAATGGGTCTCAACGCTCTCCAGCGAGGAGCAGTTTATAAACGCCCTGCCGCTTATCATCTCCAGCCCTGGCGGCAGAGTTATCTCTTTCAGGCTGGTGCAGCTCATAAACATGATTTCAGTGATCTCCGGAATCCCGGCAGGCAGCCTGACCTCCGAAAGAGCGTCGCAGCAGCAGAATACTGCTTCGTCGATTCTTTCAACGCTGTCCGGTATGATCATCCTGCGAAGCGAAACGCAGTCTGAAAACGCAAACTTTCCTATATGCTTCACACTGTCCGGAATGTGGAATTCCGCGAGGGACCTGCACTCACGGAATGCATAATCGCCTATCGCAGCAACATTCCCCACAAGGGACACGCCGGACAGCTTCCCGCATTTATCAAACAGCCGGTCGGCTATTTTACGGACTCCGCGCGGGAGCACAACGTCTTCCAGCTCCTTGCAGCCAGCGAACGCTCCCCGCCCGATTTCAGCCGTATCGTTCGCCGGAAGTCTCAGGCTGCCGAGCTGTCCGCACTCCATGAAAGCCTCTTCTCCGATTTTCCGCACGCTGTCAGGGAGCTCCGCTTCTTTCAGACCGCAGCCGCAGAATGCCCGTCTGCCAATGGATCTCAGCCCGTTTCCGAACGCTGCCTTTTCCAGCGAAACACAGCAGCTGAAAGCGCCGCATTCTATCTTTAAAAGGCTGTCCGGAAGCGATATCTCCTGCAAGGATGAACATCCGGAAAACGCATTTTCGCCTATTCTTTTCAGGTTTTTTCCGAACTCCACGCTTCTCAGGTGAATGCAGTTCTCAAACAGCATATCGTCAATGCTTTCAAGGCTGTCGGGGAGCTTCACATACCTCACCTGCTTGTTCAGGAACGCATTCCTGCGTATTCTGCACACGCCCTCCGGGACGACGACTATTCCCTTATCGCTCTTGGTGTGCATATAGCTTATCAGTACGCCGTTCTTTACTTCGAGCATTCTTTCACCTCCAGAATTTATGCCGCAGACCATAGCGGACTGCATATTCCTCGGCATAGCTTCCCTTCTTCACAAAAAGGAACAGCATCCTGCAGTCCCGGAATGCGCCTGGCGCTATCCTGGTAACGCTTTCCGGTATCTTGACCAGCCTGAGCCTGCCGCAGTCCGCAAATGCCATTTCTTCTATCTCCCTGACGCCCTCGCAGATACTTACGACCTCAAGAGCCGACTTCGTAAACGCGTTTGAGCTTATACTGTGCACCTTGCCGGGTATCTCCACCCGATTAAGGGTGCAGCCCATAAAAGCCCCGGCGCCTATTTCCTCAAGTCCCTCCGGCAGAACGAGTTTAGTGAAATTGCTTCGGCTGAAAGCCTGCTTTCCTATACGCTTCACACCCTGCGGAATATCCAGCTGCTTCAGGCATGCGCCGCTGAACATCTTATCAGGGATCTCCTCCAAGCCAGCCGGAAGCCTCAGCTCCACGAGTTTGCTGCACTCCATGAATATCCCCTTGCCGAGCTTTTTCAGGCTGTCGGGAAGCCAGATCTTATAGAACACGTTATTTTTGCAGAACGTATAGGACGCTATCTCCTCGATGCCCTCGCTTACGACCAGTTCAGTCACACCATGCCAACGATTTTCAGCATCCATTGACACGCCTAGTCTTGTATATGTCATCATCAGATCAGCCGACCCGCTGAACCCTGGCAGCCCCACGGGGCTGGCAAGCTTTTTCACCGGTTTTCCGCACAGCACCGCCGGCACGACATTGTGTATGCACAATAGTTTTTCGCCGAGGATCACTACTCCGTCACCGTTTTCCCTGTAATCCCACAGCAGCGGGTCGCCCTCCGCGCCAAGCCTGCACATGAGCGAGCGCATTTCTTCATTAGCGCGCTGTTCCTGCGTGAAGCTGCCGGCATACTCCATGAGACTGGACAATGCTTCTACTGATTCAAATGCGTCGCCGTTTCTTATAATTTCGTTGAGTAAATACAGCGGAACAAGTCCGTTCTTCATCAGCAGGTTTAAAAGCTCAATGTCGTTTTTCTCAACTGCCACGATCGTTATCGAAACTATACAGCGCTTTATAAGACTCCTGTTTATTCCGCTCTCCTGTTTTGTGTAGCAGCCCTTATTTTTCAGGAACACATACACCACATCAAGCAATACAGATTCATTGACAAACGATGTAAATATCCCGGGGATAAAAACATGTTTTACTTTTCGTCCGCAGCCGGGAAAGCCCACCAAAGGATATTCCGTATTGGGAATGACCAGCTTCTCCAGGGCGGAACAGCCCTCAAAGCAGCTTTGACCGCCACGCCGCAGCGTTTCCGGAAGGACCAGCTCACGGAGTGATGCGCAGTTTTTAAAAGCATGGATCCCAAGTTCTTTCAGGCATGAGGGAATCCCGATTTCCTCAAGGGCTGTGCAGTCCTCGAACAGTTTACCAGGGATCTCGGTCATTTTCTCAGACAGCTTTATTCTCCTGAGCCCTGTACAGCCGCTGAACGCCATGAATTTGATACTGCTCACTTCGTCAGGGATATCAAGCGAAGTCAGGCTTACGCAGCCGTAAAACGCCTTTTCCCCGATCGTATTCAGCTTTTCGGGCAGACCGGAGGTTCCGGACGGTTCCCTAAATTCCCTGAGCGCGGAACAGCCCTCAAAGCATGAATCCATAATCTGCTTCAGATCACACGGAAGCGTTATTCTTTCCAGGGCGGTGCAGCCCTGGAACGCAGACGGGAAAAGCGCGGACACATTATCCGGAACAACGATCTCACGGAGGCTGGTGCAGTCCAGGAACATATTATCTATTATATTTTCGAACCTTGTCCCTATGAATCTCACCGAGGCGAGACTGCTGCAGCCCTGGAAAATTCCGACTTCCACGTCCTTAACGTCGTATATTTCGATTTCACGAAGCGCCGTGCAGAAGCTGAACGCCTCCGTACCGATCTGCAGTATACGCTGCGGCATGATGACCTCTTCAAGCGAAAAGCAGCAGGAAAAGGCATTATCAACTATCCCCATTACGCTTACCGGGAACCTGATTTTTTTCAGCTTGTAACACTCGGCAAAGCTGTTTTTGCCGAAACCTACGAATGCATAATCAATATTGGAATCAACCCGCGCTTCAGGGTCATAAAAATGCTCGTCAAAAATCACTTCCTGAAGCCGTTCACACCTGTAAAATGCGCTGCCCCCTATCAATTCGACTGACGGAGGCACAGTCACTTTCTCCAGAGAGATACACAAGGCGCACATTTTGTCAGGGAACATACTCACATTGTCGGAGAAAGTAATCTGCTCAAGGCTGTAACACTTTTCAAACATACTGTCTCCGCCTTGTTTTATGCGTCCGACTAAAGCTGTTTTCAGGGAACAGCATTCGCTGAACACACTTTTTCCGAGGTGCCCGCCTCCGTACAGCTCCACGCTTTCCAGAGACTGACAGAAGCTGAAAGCCTGATCTCCTATTTGCTCGACCGTTTCTGGAACAACGATATTTTTCAGACTGTTGCAGCCATAAAACGCCTTATCCGCTATGTTTTTCAGCGTTGACGGAAAAACCACGCTGCGCAGAGCCGAGCAGCCGCTGAATGCAAGACATCCGATTTTCTCCAGACCCTCGGGGATCACTATGCACTCCAGCTCATGACAGCCGATGAACGCTTCATCTTCTATGACCTTCATACTTTCCGGCAGCGTTATCTTCCTGAAATGCGTGTTCATAAGCGCGCGTTCGCCAAGAACAGAAACGCCCTCAGGAATGTTAAGTTCCGTCATATCCTCGGAAACAAGCCCCGGGGAAGTTATCAGCACCGGAACCTGCCCGCCGTTTTCAAGCACGGAATCAGCATCAAGTTCTTCGTTCAGGATCAGTTCCATTTCATCTGACATTTCCGATCTCCTCCGTTCAGTCAGGAAAATACTGCAAAATTCATGTCACGCGGTGTTTTTCTTAAATTATAGCACTTTTTTCTGTTTCATGTGGGAATAATTTGATACATTTATTTAAATTTGCTTCTTTTTTATCTCAGTTTCACAAAAAACCAAAATAAATATAATAAAAAGCAAGCCATGCAGATAACACCGCATAGCTTGCTGATTTTATTAAGTTTAATCGAATAAATTCACCTATAAATCCTTGTGGTTTTTCAAAACCATATCATTGTATTTTAAATTGTTTCATCATCTCACTAAGTGCAGACGCCTGGGAATTCAGCTCCTCTGACGCAGCCGCGCTTTCCTCGGCGTTTGCAGCAGCGGAAGTCACAAGCCCGGTCATCTGTCCCGTCTTGTCGGAAATCTCCGACATAACGTCCGTCTGCTTTTCCGATGAAGCCGCGATCTCCGATATCATACGGCTGACCTCTCCGGTCTGCGCAAGCACCGTGCGGAGCGTTGCCGCCGTGTCGTCCGCAAGCTGTCTTCCGTTTTCCACCGCGCGTGAGCTCTCGCCGATAAGCTCGGTGGTCCTTCCGGAAGCTTCGGCGCTCTTTCCCGCAAGATTGCGCACTTCCTCTGCAACCACTGCGAAGCCCTTGCCGGCGGCGCCTGCCCTCGCCGCCTCTATCGAAGCGTTGAGCGCCAGAATGTTCGTCTGGAATGCGATGTCCTCAATAGTGCGGTTTATCTCCTGTATTTTCTCGGAGGTGCTGCGTATATCCTCCATTGCGGAAAGAAGCTCCTCCATCTGAGAATTTCCGCGGTCAGCTATACCGGCGGTGCTGTCGGAAACCCGGCGGGCGCTTTCCGTGAGCTTCACGCTGTCGGAAATCAGGGTCCCGGCTGAACCAACGCAGCCGGATATTTCATCAATTATCGCGGTCTGCTTTGAAGCGGTTTCCGCGAGGTCGGAAGCTCCCCGGGAAACATTCTCGGCGCCGGAAAACACAGAGCCGGCTGCCTCGCTTATCGTGGAAAATACTCCGCCGAGCTCGGTGACTATCCCGTTCAGCGAATCCTTTATCGGCGCGAAATCCCCCGCATACTCCAGGGTGACGGAATTCGTGAAATCTCCCCTGGACATTTCTCCCAGGTGCCGGGAAATATCGCTTACATATCCGCGCAGGGTGTCGTTGGTCTGCTCGATTATCCGGCAGACGGAGCCTATCTCATCGTCCGCAGTGTAGTCGAATTTCACGGAAAGGTCGCCGCGGGTCATTTTCCCGGCAGCCTCGGAAACGTCCGCAAGAGGTCTGAAGCAGTTCTTCACTATAACTGCGCAGGCAGCCGACGCGGCCGCGATGATCACCGGGATAAGCACGCAGAAAATTATTATTATGTTATTGACGTCCCTGGTCAGCACCGAGCCGTCCATAGCAAAGCTCAGGGTCCAGCCTGCCGCCGGGATGTCTTCAGAGATCATATACCTTGTAACTCCATCGTAATCCCGCACACTGCTGACAGAAGCGCTGGTATCACTGCCCTGCGGCTTCTCTCCGCTCACCGTGTCAGAATATGCTGTGAAGTGCTCCTCGCCTGAGTCGTCTATGACCGGCATAAGATCCTCGCTGCGGTGTATTATGATATTTCCATCAGAGGACAGCAGGATAGGATATCCGCTTTCGCTGGCGGAAAATTCCGAAACGATTGTCTGGATATCGGTCAGGAACAGGTCCGCGGCTGTAACGCAGGAAACATTGCCGTCCCGGCGCAGCGCCACAGCAATGGTTATAACCATTTTCCCGGTGTCAGCGTCAATATACGGCTCAGTCACCACTGCACCGTCAGCAGCTTCCGCCTCCTTATACCACTGGCGCTCGGTTATTATATAGTCCGCAGGGACCTCCCAGCCGTCAGAGAACGAGCTGAAATTGTCCGGGCATCCGATATACAGGGAGTATATCTCCGGCATTCTTTCGATAGCGTCCGCAAGGAACGGGTACATTCCGTCACGATTCGCGCTGTCGTACTGCTGATATCCTATCTCCTCGGATATGTCCGTGACGCGCTGTATCTCCTTTTCAAGCCATGCGTTGACCTGGTGCGACAGATCTCCGACGGACGCGACAGCATTCGACATTATCCGCGTCCTTGACGTAGAAGCAAGGAAAACGCAGCTGCAAACAGCCACAACAAGCAGCGTTGCAGCCATTAGAACAACTGTTGTAACAGTGATCCTGGATCTGAGTGTCATCTTCTTCATGCGAAGTTCCTCCCGGGGATTTGACCCGTCAGGCGTGAAGCCTGAATGTTATGTTATCTTTATTTTATCATATTATAAGGGACTTTGTAAATACGCAGACGGATTATTTCAGAAAATCGCGCCTATTTCATGATCCAGGATATCCGGAATGTGAGATAAAAAAAATCCTGCTGCGTAAAACGCAGCAGGACTGGCGGAGAAAGAGGGATTTGAACCCTCGCGCCGGTTTTAGCCGACCTACTCCCTTAGCAGGGGAGCCCCTTCACCACTTGGGTATTTCTCCAAAATGCTGAAACAAAAATATTGCGACTGCATAGAATGAACAGCGGATGTTCAAATCTCAGAAGCACATCGTGTATATATTATATCACAGCGGTTGCTTTTTGTCAAGTGGTTTTTAAAAAAACTTTTTTAAAACCGGAAATATTATCCGTAATCGACAAAATGCTCTGATTTTATGCTTAAAAACAAAAAAATTGTCATAAAGGCTAAATAAATGCCATGCTCCTGCCGATATATTATATAGTAGCTATAAGCCAATGAAAGAAACCGAGGTGCTGCACATGTCAGACATCAGCAAGGTCCAGGATATACTCTGGAACGATTATTGCAAAGTTGCATGGGTAAATATCCTGACCGGAGAATACCGGTTCGTGAAATTTCTTGATACCGATGAGGAAAAACCATGCCTCGCAGGTAAAACCATATATGAATACTGTGATCTGGTAGTATCAACAGGACTTATCCCGGACGACGATGTTCCGCAGTACCGCCGGTGTACCGAGCGTGAGTTCATTCTCCGGGAGGTCATGACAAAGCGCAAGCGCATAACCATAAATTTCCGCAGGCAGGTCGGTTCAGACCAGAAGTGGCTGCGGCTTGAAATAGTCCTCCCGCAGGATTTCTCCGATGATTCGCCCTGGGCTGTATATACCTGGAAGGAATCCGACGCCGGGGTCTGCAACACCGAGGATTCAATGCGCATGCTCGCACAGTGCTTCCACAAGATACTGAAGGTGGATCTTACCGCCGATTCCTTCGATGTCATCAAGGCATATCCCAAGGAGCTCACTGCCAGGAACGGCTTCACGCATACATTTTCCGGCTGGCTGCGAAATATCGCAGCGGTCGGCGCGATACACACCGAGGACATACAGTCCTACACAGAATTCGTGAATACGGAGCGCCTGAAAAAACGTCTGCGCGAGCACCGGGGCGTTCTCAGGCTACGCTACCGCAGAAAGCTAAACGGCGAGTTCCGCTGGGTAAGTATGGAGATCGTCCCCAGCGTTGAATACACTGACGAAAAGCAGATATTCATGCTCTATGTCCGGGATATCCATGACGAATACATCTCGGAGCTCCACCGCCAGAAAGCGCTGGAATACCTGTGCAATTACGATACCCTCACCGGAGTTCACAGCCGTTTCTGCTTCAACGATTTCTGCGAGAGCTTTGAGCAGCATGGCGGTGCGCTTGCCGTCCTGTTTGCGGATGTGAACGGTCTGAAATACACCAACGACACCCGCGGTCACGAATACGGCGACCGCCTGATAACCGGCTTCGCTGAAATGCTCACCACCGAATTCGGAACAGAACACTGTTACAGGATAAGCGGAGATGAATTCATAGTGCTGCTGGAAACCAGCGATGAAAAGGGCTTCATGGAGCGCGCTGAAATATTCCACAAAAAGCTCTGGCAGATGGAGATACCGCAGGCTTCACTCGGCACCGCATGGAGCAGCTCCGTAAGCTCGGTGGACGAGCTGGTACGCATAGCGGAGTCCAGAATGTATGACGACAAGCACGCATTCTACAAGCTCCACCCGGACATGAAACGCTGAATCAATAAAACATGGGCGGTTCCAGAAAGGAACCGCCCATTACCATATCATTACTTCTTTTTGGGGAGAGTGAGCGTGAACGTAGTCCCGCAGCCCTCCGTGCTCTTTACGGAGATCGTTCCGCCGTGCAGAAGCACTCCGTGCTTCACAATGGAGAGCCCCAGACCAGTGCCGCCTATCGTGCGTGAATGGCTCTTGTCCACGCGGTAGAACCTCTCAAAAATACGGTCGATGCTTTCCGCCGGGATACCGATTCCCGTATCGGACACGGTTATGACTACGTTGTCCTCGTCGCTGCGGACGTCAACGTCTGCCCTTCCGCCCTGCTTGTTGTACTTTACGGCATTGTCTATCAGGTTGTAGACTATTTCTTCAAGCACCGAGGTTATTCCGGTGTACTCTGCCTTTTCGCCGGTCACGGAAATCGTGACGTGCTTCTTTTCCGCGGCTGGTGCAAGCCTTTCCGCCGCTATCTCGGCAACGGCAAGCAGGTCGGTTTTCTCGGCCCTGTCGGTGAATGTGTTCTCGTCAAGCTGCGATAATTTTATGATATCCTGAATCAGCGTGATAAGGCGTCCGGCTTCATCGCGGATGTTCTTGGCAAAGCCCGTGACGTCCTCAGGCTTTACTATGCCGCCTACCAGCATATCCGATATGCCGTAAATGGTCGTGAGCGGAGTTTTCAGCTCGTGCGATACATTCGAGGTGAACTCACGGCGGAGCTCCTCGCGGCTCTCCTTTTCAGTCACGTCAAGGATTATTATTACCGCGCCGCTGACCGTCCCGTCAGTCATTACAGGGGTTGCGATGACCTGATAAATTTTCTCTGAGATATTGAGGTTCGCCTCGCAGCGCTTTCCGTTCAGCGCGGATTCCACTGCGTTTCGGAACGCTTCGCTGCGGTTCAGCACCAGGACGCTCCTGCTGCCGCCGGTGAACCCGGAGCCCAGGATATCCAGCGCCGCCGTATTGTAGGAGAGCACCTCCGTGCGGCTGTCCGTAATTATAAAGCCCTCGCTCATGTTCTCGGTTATCAGGGAGAACTCCTTGCGGCTGCGGGTGAGCTCGGCTATCTTCAGGTCGATCTCATGATTCTGCTCGGTTATGCGGTGCAGCAGCGGGGCTATCTCCCCGTAGCTTTCGGAGATATCCGGATTTTTAAGGTCGATGCTGTTTATCGGCTTTACGATCACTCTGGCAACAAGCGCGGCAACTCCGACAGAGACAAGCGCCGTGGCGATGATGACAAGGAGTATCTCCCACCACATTCCCGCCATTCGCGCGAAAACCGTGTCCATTGTGCCGGAAACACGCACAACGCAGCCGTAGCCGATAACTCTCGCGCAGTATACCGACATCTCAGAAACAGTGTAGCTGATGCGCACTGCGGTGCCTGTTCCGGAATTCTTGGCGGCTACGACCTCCTCGCGGTTGAGGTGATTTTCCATGGTGGAGATATCCGCCTTGTTGTCGTAGAGCACCGTGCCGTCTGCGTCAATGTAGGTTATGCGGTTTTCAAAGGTACCGTGTATGTCAGAGCTGAGCTTTTCGAGGCTCTTGACGTCCGTTGCGGGGTCTGTGCTGTCCATGGTCGCCGCAAGAAGCATCGCCTGCTGTTCGAGCTGCGTCCTGAAAACGTCCTGCTCCTTATTGTAGGCGATACCGAGCACCAGAGCCACCGCCGAGAGTATCGCAATGAGCGACACCATAAAGGCTCCGCCGAAAATTCGTTTAGTCATTTCGTCCTCCGTCAGCCGATGTCTACCGCCTTGTAGCCTATGCCGCGGACGGTCTCTATCATGCCGCCGCAGTCGCCGAGCTTCAGGCGGAGCGTCCTGATATGTACGTCTACGGTGCGGCTCTCGCCGTCAAAATCGTAGCCCCACACCTTGGAGATTATCTTTTCGCGTGAAAGAACCGTGCCCATGTGCTCAAGCAGCAGGCAGAGCAGCTCAAATTCCTTGTAGGTGAGCTGGACTTCCTCGCCGTTCACCTTTACGATATGCTTTGAGGTGTTGACGTAAAGCCCGCCGACCGAGTATTCCACCGTGCTGTTGGAGGCAGTCCTGCGGAGGAGCGCCTTTATGCGGGAGATAAGCTCCATTGTGCCGAAGGGCTTCGCAACGTAATCATCCGCGCCGCTGTCCAGACCTATGACCTTATCATACTCCGTACCCTTTGCGGTGAGCATTATCACCGGCAGCGCGGCATGCTCCGGGTTTGCGCGGAGCTTAGCCAGCACCGAAAGTCCATCCTCGTCCGGGAGCATTATATCCAGCAGGAGCACCGACGGCTCCTCCTCCTTCAGCGCTTCCCAGAATTCAGAGGGGCGCTCGAAGCCCTTTGCCTCCAGCCCGGAATTGTTCAGTGCGTACAGCACGAAGTTCCTTATATTTGCGTCGTCCTCCAGCATATAAACCATGTCGTTCACTCTCTTTCGTGATGTAGGGTCAGCGTTCTCCCGTAATGGAGTATACCACCCATTCTGCGATATTCGTTGCATGATCGGCGATACGTTCAAGATACTTCGCCGCCATCAGCAGGTCCATAAAGTATTCGGCTTCATCGGAATCCCCGCGAACCAGCTCGATGAGCTCCTCCTTTACCTTGAGGAAAAGCTGGTCTACGGTGTCGTCTGCGGCTATCGCCTGCTGCGCGAGCTTCACGTCCTTGCGCACGAATGAATCCACGCTCATCGTCACCATGCTGATAGCCTCGTTCGCCATATCGGAGATGTGCACCTTTCCGGTGAGCTCCGTGGAATGCACGAAGCCCGCGATCTCCGCGATATCCTGCGACTGGTCTCCGATGCGCTCCATGTCGGAGATCATCTTCAGCGCCGAGGAAACGCTGCGCAGGTCGCGCGCCACGGGCTGCTGGTGGAGCAGCAGCTTCATGCACAGAGCCTCGATATCATGCTCCATGTGATCGGTTTCTTCCTCGTTCTCGTTTACCTTGGAGATCATCTCCTCGGTCTTTTCGTCAAACAGCGCCTTTACTGCGCAGGCAATGCTCTCCTCGCAGAGCGCCCCCATTTTGATGAGCTCAACGTTGAGCTGTTCAAGCTGTTCGTCAAAGCGGTTTCTCATAATATGCACTCCTCCATAAATCAGCCGAAGCGTCCGGTTATGTAGTCCTCCGTCCGCTGATCCTGCGGGTTGGAGAATATAGCGTCAGTGTCCGCGTATTCCACGACCTCGCCCAGCAGGAAGAACGCCGTCTTGTCGGAAATTCTCGCAGCCTGCTGCATATTGTGAGTTACCATAACAATAGTATACTCCTTTTTCAGCTCAATTGCAAGGTCTTCTATCTTGGAGGTGGAAATAGGATCCAGCGCGGAAGTCGGCTCGTCCATAAGCAGCACCTCCGGCTCAACGGCGAGCGCGCGGGCAATGCAGAGTCTCTGCTGCTGACCGCCGGAAAGTCCCAGCGCGGATTTCTTCAGCCTGTCCTTGAGTTCGTCCCAGATAGCGGCGTCGCGCAGGGATTTCTCAACGATATCGTCCAGCTTCACCTTGGAGTGTATCCCGTGGGTGCGCGGTCCGAACGCAATGTTGTCGTACACGCTCATCGGGAACGGATTCGGCTTCTGGAATACCATTCCAACGCGCTTGCGCAGGAGGTTAACGTCCATTTTCCCGTAGATGTCCTCGCCGTCAAGCAGGAAATCTCCGGTTATGCGGCAGCCCTCCACGAGATCGTTCATTCGGTTGAGGGATTTCAGCAGCGTGGACTTTCCGCAGCCGGACGGTCCTATGAACGCGGTTATTTTGTTCTCCGGTATCTGGAGATTTATGCCCTTGAGCGCCTTGAAGTCGCCATAATAAAGCTCGGCGTTCCTGATATCGAATTTCATGGTGTTATCCTTTCTTTTTCGCAATATGACGCTCGATGAGGTCGGAGATAAGGTTGATGATGAATGTGAGCACAAGCAGCACTACCGCTGAAGCGAAAGCCTCGTTGACGTGCAGACCCTCGGTGGAAAGAATGTACATGTGCACCGTGAGCGTTGCCGCGGAGCTTCCCGAGCCGGCGAGCGCACCGGGCAGGCTGTGACCGGAGCCGGAGGTGAATATCAGCGCTGCAGATTCACCGACGATACGTCCTATGGCGAGAATAACGCCGGACATTATGCCGGGCACCGCAGTCGGGAGGATAACGCGGAACACAGTGCGCATCTTGCCCGCTCCCAGACCGAAGCTGCCCTCACGGTAGCTGTCGGGAACGGCAAGGAGCGCCTCCTCGGTGGTGCGGATTATCAGCGGCAGTATCATCATCGCGAGGGTGACAACGCCTGCAAGCATCGAGAATCCCCAGCCGAGGGAAAGGTTGAACATCAGGTATCCGAACAGACCGAAAACAATCGAGGGAATGCCGGACAGCGTTTCAGTGGTCACGCGGATAATCTTCACGAGCTTGTTGCCGCGCTTCGCGTATTCCACAAGGTAAACCGCCGCGAATACGCCTATCGGGACGGCGATCACCAGGGTCATCGCGACCATTGAAAGAGTGTTGATTATCGCGGGCATCATGCTGACGTTTTCCGTGGTGTATTCCCAGGAGAACTGCTCTGCGGTCAGGTGCGGCACGCCGTTTATCAGAATGTATGCGATGATGAACAGGAGCATTCCCACGGAAAACAGCGCCGCCAGCATTACCAGGATCATCAGGACAAGCGAGAGCGGGCTGCGCGTGTACTGCTTCAGCCTTGCGCCGAGGGTCACGCGGTTGATGTATTTTGCGGGAGCTCCGGAAGCGGATTCGTTTTTCTGTACCATAGTCTTAGCCGTGTCAGTCATCAGTCTTTCCTCCTTTTAAGCGCGGAGAAGCAGAGGTTGATTATCAGGATAAATACGAACAGCACAACTCCGGTGGCTATCAGGGCGCCTCTGTGAAGTCCGCCGGCGTAGCCCATTTCCATTACGATGTTGGAGGTCATCGTGCGCACGCCGGAGGTTATGCTCTTAGGAATGATCGTCTGGTTGCCCGCAACGAGGATAACCGCCATGGTTTCGCCTATCGCGCGTCCAACGCCGAGGATTATCGCCGCAAGGATCCCTGATTTCGCTGCCGGCAAAGAAGCAAAGAACACGCTTCTTTCGTGGGTCGCTCCGAGCGCCAGGGCTCCCTCGTAATAGCTCCGGGGAACGGCGTTCAGCGAGGATTCGGTGGTCTTTATTACGGTAGGGAGTATCATTATGCCAAGGAGCACTCCTGCGGTCAGCAGGGATTTTCCGGAGCCGCCGAAAAGCTCCTTCATTATCGGAACGATGACCATAAGACCGAAGAATCCGAAAACGATAGACGGAATTCCTGCCAGAAGATTTATCGCGGGCTTAACGAAAGCATACAGCTTTTTCGGACAGTAGTGCGACATGAACACAGCGCAGAGAATTCCTATCGGAACCCCTATCGCTATTGCGATGCCGGTAACGAGTATCGAGCCGATTATCATCGGGAATATCCCGTAATATCCGCTGGAGGGCTTCCATTTTGTGCCTAACAGGAAGTCCGTCACGCCGATCTCGCCGATAGCCGGAATACCAGTCGAAAACAGATACACGCATATCAGCACCACCGCGAGTATCGAAACGCAGGCGCATATCAGGAACAGCGCGTGCATTATGCCTTCTTTAACCTTCTGCATAATAATACCTCTTTGTTAAATTTCACGAGAAAGATTTTACATTTCTTTTCTCAAAAAAATGCGCTGCACTTGGAGCCGTACAAGCCGCTGCGCAGCGCTTAAAGGGAATCCGCAGCACGAACGCTGCGGAGCTGTCACCAAAAGCCCAGCATGGACGCTGGGCATCCAAGTGACAGCGGGCAGCATGGACGCTGCGGAGCTGTCACCAAAAGCCCGGCATGGACGCCGGGCATCCAAGTGACAGCGGGGAGAAACCTATTGTTCACGCGAACTTAAGCAAGCTCGCTCCAGTTGTTGATCTCGCCGGTGTAGATCTTCATGATCTCATTGGAGGTGATGTTCTCGATCGGGTTCTCGAGGTTTACGATAACTGCGATACCGTCATCAGCGATCTTCATCTCGGTAAGACCTGCGTCAAGCTCCTCCTGCTTGAGCTCGCGGGAGGACATACCGATATCGCAGGTGCCCTCTGTAGCGGAGGTGATACCAGCGCCGGAGCCTGTCTGCTGAATGTCGATAGTAACGTCGGGGTTCATGCCCTTGTAGCTCTCCGCAAGCTTTTCCATGATCGGTCCTACTGAGGTGGAGCCGTTCAGGGAGATACCGCCGGAAACGCCGGAGGCTGTGTAATTATCGGTAACATCAATGGATATGTAGCCGTTGTCGGAAATTATCTTCTGACCCTCGACAGACTCGATGAACTTGATGAAATCCTGAGCTGCTGCGTTCTCATCGAGCTTGGACTGCTGGTAGCAGATGTTGAACGGTCTTGCAACAACGTAGTCGCCGGACTTGATATCAGCTACGGAGCATTCAACGCCGTTAACATCGAGCGCCTTTACGGTGTCGTTGAGGGAACCGAGGGAGATGTAGCCGATAGCGTCAACGTTGCCGGCAACGCTCATCATTACGCCGTTTGTGGAGTTGGAGATCTCTGCGTCGCCGCGGGTCATATCCTCCTTCTCGCCTGCCTCGTTCTTCTGCTCAATGCCCATGAGCTCAACGAATGCGCCTCTTGTGCCGGAGCCGTCCTCGCGGGATACTACTGTGATATCGGTGTCGAGCTTTGCGCCTGTGCTCTCTGCCGCGGAGCTCTCGCCTGCGCTGCTGTCTGCTGCGGGAGCGGAGGAGCTGTTGTCCGCCGCAGGAGCGGTGGAGCTTGTCTGGCTCGTTGTATTGCCGGAGCAGCCTGCGAGTGCTGCAACTGCGAGCAGTGCTGCTGTGCTGAGTGTGATTCTTCTTGTGATCTTCATAATTGTTCTCCTTAAATTTGTATGCGGTGATTTACCGCTTTTTGTTTTCCTGTTTGCAAGAACAATTATATCAAAACTATGTTAAATCCAAAAGCACCCGTGTGTTAAATGTATGTAAAATAAGGTTTCCACAAAAAAATCAGCGCAGGAATTTTCGTTTCCCTGCGCTGAGCTGTCGGAAATATGTGGTTTTACTCGCCTTAAACGCCGATGTCGTCAGCTTTTGCGGCAATATTTTCAACTTCCTCGGCTATTTCTTCTGCCTCGGCAACAACTTCTTTAACTTCTTCTTCACTTTCAACCGCACTCTGGGCTTTCAGCTTCTTCGACCAGATACCGGACATATAGAACACGACAGACATTACCGTAGCGACCGCCCAGGCTCCCGGCCAGGAATACCAGATACCAGTGACATCGTTCATCGCGCTGGAAAGTATCGCGGCAAGTATGACTCGGAGTATCAGGTCAGTGAACGTAGCCGCCATGAAGCAGCCCATGCTCTCGCTTCCGCGGAGAACTCCGTCGCACAGCAGCTTCAGGCATACCACAAAGTAGAACGGAGCCACTATCCGCAGGAACTGCGTTCCGGTGTCCAGCGCGAGCTGCGAGCTGTCCTCGTTCATAAACAGCGACAGAAGCGGCTGATTCATAATAAAGAACAACAGGAAGAACACCAGCGCTGTCGCAAGCGAGAATATCAGCACCGACCGGAATCCCTGCTTTATGCGCTCCGGCTTGTTGGCGCCGATATTCTGCGCCGTGAAGCTGGACATTCCGTTGCCTATGGTGGTGAAGCAGGTTATCGCAAAGGTGTTCAGCTTTATCGCCGCGGAATAACCCGCGACTATCGCCGAGGAGCCGAATCCGTTCACCATGTACTGAATGAACAGATTCCCGACTGAGATAAAGCTCTGCTGGAGCACGCTGGGAACTGCGACCTTTGAGATCTCGCCGAGAGCCTTCCCGCTGAACAGCTTTCCGCCCCTTATCTGCATAGACTTCACACGGCGAAGCAGCAGGAGCAGCGCGAGAATGCACGCCGCGCCCTGGGCTGCGAACGTAGCCCATGCAGCGCCGGCTACTCCCATTTTAAGCGGAATTATCAGGATACAGTCAAGGATAACGTTGCCTACCGAGCTCCCTATCAGCAGGTAAAGCGGGGTCTTGCTGTCGCCGAGGCTGTTGAAGATACCCGTCACAACGTTATAAAGGAACAGGAACACGAATCCGCCCGTGTATATCATAAGATACAGGCAGCCGTCGTCAAAGATGTTCTCCGGCGTCTGCACCCACTGCATGAAAAGCCCGCTGAACAGCACTCCCACAACGGTCAGAACCACCGAAAGCGCAGTTCCCGCAATGAGGGACGTGGAAATGCAGGTCTTGGTCATCGGCATATTTCCGGAGCCGAAATGCTTGCTTATAACTACCGAGCAGCCTATCTGACAGCCGACTGCCACAGCCATAAATATCATTGTTATCGGGTAGCTTGCGCCTATCGCCGCAAGGGCGTCCTCCCCCGCGAATTTTCCCGCTATAACGCTGTCAGCGATGTTGTACATCTGCTGGAACATAACGCTGATGAACAGCGGTATCGTGAACATTATCAGCGATTTTCCCGGGCTACCTACCGTAAGGTCCTTGTTCATTCTGTATTGCTTCTTTCTTCTGTATACTCTCAGCGGTCTGTGAGTGCCGCCTGCCGTATGAGATTATATCACGATTTTACCGAAAAGTAAACTTTATTATAATAGATTCATCGTTTTTTGGGTAGATTTTGCATGAATGCGACAAAAAAACACTAGACAAACAAAAGTTTTTGTGATATCCTATAAACGTAAACATAAGGAGCCGCATCAGAATGCGCTCCGGAATAAAAGGCAGCACCGCACAATTATTGTCGTACGATAGTGCAGCAGATTTTTCGTCAGATTGCATAAATTTGACGCAGACAGGCTGGTCTGTCGGTCAACCCCTCTGTCACTTCGTGACACCTCCCCCGGCAGGGGGAGACCTCGCCTGTCAAGGAAAATTTGCGTAATATGGTGGAAAATATGCAAGCGTGCGGCAAAGGCTTTATCCGTTAATTGTGCGGTGTTGCCGTTAAACTGTGAGGGTAAATCAATGAACAACATTCCTGAAATCAAGCTCGGTATAGTTGCCGTATCCCGCGACTGCTTCCCTATCGCTTTATCTGAAAGCCGCCGTAAGGCTATCGTTTCCGCTTACGGAGAGGGAATCTACGAATGTCCCGTTACGGTTGAAAACGAACTTGACATGCTCAAGGCTGTCGAGGACGTAAAGAAGGCAGAATGCAACGCTTTAGTCGTTTTCCTCGGAAACTTCGGCCCCGAGACCCCTGAGACCCTTATCGCCAAGAACTTTGACGGTCCCTGCATGTTCGTTGCAGCAGCAGAGGGCGACGGCGACATGATCAACGGCAGAGGCGACGCTTACTGCGGTATGCTCAACTGCTCCTACAACCTCGGTATGCGCCATCTCAAGGGCTTTATTCCCGAATATCCCGTTGGAACCGCTGACGATATCGTAAAGATGATCAAGGACTTCGTTCCCGTTGCAAGGGCTATCGTTGGTATCAAGAACCTGAAGATCATCACTTTCGGTCCCCGTCCGCAGGACTTCTTCGCATGCAACGCTCCTATCAAGGGCTTATATGAGCTGGGCGTTGAGATCGAGGAGAACTCCGAGCTCGACCTTCTCGTTTTCTTCAAGGAGCACGAAAACGATCCCAGGATCGACGATGTATGCGCCGATATGGCAAAGGAAATGGGCGAGGGCAACTACTACTCCGACCTCAACAAGCGTATGGCTCAGTTCGAGCTCACACTCTTAGACTGGGCAGAAAACCACAAGGGCTCCAAGAAGTACGTTGCATTCGCAGACAAGTGCTGGCCCGCATTCCCGTCTCAGTTCGGCTTTGAGCCCTGCTATGTAAACAGCCGCCTTGTAAGCCGCGGTATCCCCGTATCCTGCGAGGTTGATATCTACGGCGCATTAAGCGAATACATCGGCATCTGCATTTCCGCTGACGCTGTTACACTGCTTGATATCAACAACTCCGTTCCTAAGTACATCTACGATGAGGACATCAAGGGCAAGTACAACTACTCCCTTACCGATACATTCATGGGCTTCCACTGCGGAAATACTCCCGAGTGCAAGATGTGCTCCTCCCGTGCAGTCAAGTATCAGCTTATCCAGCACCGCTTACTCGAGCCGGCAGGAAGCGAGCCTGATTTCACAAGAGGCACCCTTGAGGGCGATATCGCAGCAAGCGACGTTACCTTCTATCGTTTACAGTGCGACAGCGAGGGAACTCTCCGCGCATATATCGCAGAGGGCGAAATCCTCGATGTTCCTACCCGTTCCTTTGGCGGCATAGGCATCTTCGCTATCCCCGAAATGGGACGCTTCTATCGTCACGTTTTAGTTGAGAAGCGCTATCCTCACCATGGCGCAGTAGCGTTCGGTCACTACGGAAAGCTCCTCTTCGACCTCTTCCGCTACCTCGGAATCAAGGACATCGGATTCAACCAGCCTGCTGGTATGCTGTATCCTACCGAGAATCCTTTCGTAAAGTAATTACATACTGACATAAAAATCCCGGCGCTGTCTATTCAGTGCCGGGATATTTTTTGCGGCAGTCATAAGACTGCCGCCGATTATTATTCCTTATTGACGGATTTAAGCTGCCTGTCGAATTCCTCCTGAGTTACCGGTCTTGAATAAAAGAAGCCCTGCGCCGCGTCACAGCCGCAGTCGCTCAGGAATTTCGCCTGCTCCTTTGTCTCAACGCCCTCAGCTATGATATCCAGTCCGATATCCTGCGACATTGAGATAGTGTGCGAGATTATCTTCCTGCCTCGGCTGCTCTCCATGAACTCCGACAGGAATTCGCGGTCTATCTTCAGCACGTCAAACTGCGTGGTCTTCAGCATATTCAGCGAGGAATACCCTGAGCCGAAATCGTCCATCAGCATTGTGAAACCGGCTTCCTTCAGGCGGCTGACAACATCGCTGACTCCCTCGGCGTCCGTGGATTCGGTTATTTCAAGCTCCAGATAATGTATCGGGATATCGTATTTCTTCACAAGATGCATAAGCTCGCCGACCACGTCGAACGTGTGTATGTACTCTCTGGAAATATTCACGGAGATAGGCACCGGAGTTATTCCGCTGTCTATCCAGCTGCGGAGCTTCTTGCAGGCGCTGTCCCATATTATCTGGTCAAGCTTCAGGATAAACCCGTTCTGCTCGAATATCGGCACGAACTCCGCCGGTGAAATCATTCCCTTCTGCGGATGGATCCAGCGGGCAAGCGCCTCGGCTCCGATGATCTTTCCCGTGGAAATGCTGTATTTCGGCTGGAGATACATCACGAACTGATTATCGAGAAGCGCATTCTTCATGTCGTCCTCGATCGTCTGTTTCTGCTGGAGCTCGCTCTTCATTCTTCCGTTGAAGAAGCCGATATTGTTCAGCGCGTTGCCCTTTATCGAACGCCGCGCAATGGTCGCGTTATCGCCGTGCCTGCGGGTGTGGAGCGTCCTGTCCTCGGCTATCGCAACGCCGAAAATCAGACGGTAGTCCATATCCTTGTAGCCGGTCAGCAGGCTCTCTATCTTGTGGATAAAATCCAGCAGCGCCTTGTCGTCTGCATACGCTGTGACCACCATGAAAACATCAGAGGTCAGCCGGCAGAAAGGCTGCTCCTCGTTGCAGAGCAGCGCCAGCGAGGTGCTGAGATACGACAGGAGCTCGTCTCCGCGCTCAACGCCGTATTTTTCATTTATCAGCTTGAATCGCTCTATATCGAACTGGATAAACGCTATTTCCTCGTCAGCATGGCGCGCCATCATCGCGGAAACTGCGTCTCCGAATATCTTCGGGGACTGATCTGACGAAAATTCTTTAAGCACTCTGCGCTCAAAAAGCTCTTTCTGTGAATAGGGGCGTATCGTTCCGTGGACTGCCGTTATCTTTCCGGAATCGTCCCGGAGGAAATGCGCATAAAAGCCGCAGTCTGAGTATTCCTCGCCCGGCGTGAACTTCATGTTTATTTCAACGCTGAGGCTGTTCCGGTCTATCCCGGAGATTATGCCCTCCTCAATACGCGAAGAAAACACGTTGAACGCCGCCGTGCTCTCAGGGTCGATAAGCCCGCTTTCCCGCAGGAAATCAAGCGGATCGTCCTTTACGGAGTCGAAAAGCGGACAGCCGACAGTGGCTATCGTGCCTGCGCTGCAATCCCACAAAAAATGAAGCGAATGCTTATCCCTGTCCAGCATGCTCACGAACAGTCTGACGTCATTTTCAGAAACCTTGCACATTTTCACACCACCATTCCATTTATTATTTTATATCACAAATTCTCTTTATACAATTATACCACATCTTCACTGAAAAATCAATAGATTTTGTTAAAAATGCAATAGTAAATTCGACACGAAAGTTAAGGCAATACCGCACAAAGATTGTGCGTGTATTGCGCAGTCAGATTTTTCGTCAGATTGTACAATGAGGACAACGCAAGGCTGTCGCCTTGCTAGGACGAATTGTGCAAGATGACGGAAAAGATGCAAGCAAGACACGTGCAAAATCCAATAAAAGGTCTTTGTGCGGTGTTGCCTTAATTATTCCCCATGGGCTGACGAATTGCCTTGAAGTAGTCCAGCGCCGTGAATGTTCTTTCGGTGCGGGCGAGGAAATAATTTTCGGTAATGCGCTCCAGCAGAGCGGCTCCGCTGTCCGGAACCGTGAACCTGAACGCGCGGTTAAGCGGAGCGTACACGATGTTCTGCATTGCGGAGAACACCTCCGGAGTGAGCGCGTAGTACCTGCCGCCGTAGCTCCTGTCAAAGCAGTCGCCGCAGAGAAGCTCGCCGCTGTCGGGCAGGAAGAACATCTCGGAATGCTCCGGAGCGCCGCAGTTGCAGCAGCCGCGCAGGTCTGGACGGTAGCCCAGCATACAGGAATACCGCAGCTCAAACGCAGATTTCACGCAGGAAAGCCTCGCCTCGGTCTGCGCTGTTTCCGCCTCGTAGAGGGCTATCGCAAAGAACCGCACCAGGCTGTCCTGCTCCTGCTCCTGCGGGGTGCAGAACTTCACCGCCTGTGCAAAATAGGAGCCAAGCGACAGCTTTACGATGTCGCTGCCAAGGTCGTGGAAGCTCCGCTTCGGCTTCGCGGAATTCACGGAGTACCGCTCCTTCGTCTTGTTCAGGCAGAAAGTGGCATAGGAAAACAGCCCGCATGACCCTAACAGCGAGCTGTTCAGCTTTTTTACGCCGTGAGCGGTCGCCTCGACTATCCCCTGTTCGTCCGTCAGGATATCCAGGAAACAGCTGTTTTCGCCTATTTCGCGCCGCCCGACAACAATTCCATCGTAGGTGAAGAGCATCAGAGCTCGCCCTCTTCCTCGCTGTACATTCCGAGGTCGGAGATGACGCGCTCACGGTTGCGCCAGTCTTCCTTGACCTTTACGAAGCACTGGAGGTTCACCTTGGCTCCGAGGAGGTCTTCCATATCCTCGCGCGCCATGGAAGCTATCTTCTTGAGCTTCTCGCCGCCCTTGCCGATTATCATTCCCTTGTGACTGTCTTTCTCGCATATTATCACAACGCTGATGTCGATTATCTCGGCGTCGCCCTTCATGCGGGTCTTGAATTTCTCAACGTCAACGGCGGTGCCGTGGGGAATCTCCTCCTGCATAACGCGGAGTATCTTCTCGCGGACTATCTCGGAGCACATAAAGCGCTCGGTGCGGTCGGTGGCGATATCGTCCGGGAAGAAATGCTCGCCTTCCACCGCGAAGCGCTCCAGCACCGGCATTATCTGGTCGGTGTTTATGCGGTTCTTCACGGAGATCGGGATTATCTCCTCAAAGTCGTAAAGCTCGGAATACTGCTGGATTATCTTCAGGATATCGCTCTTGTCCTTCAGCAGATCCACCTTGTTCAGCAGGAGCACAACAGCCGTCCCGTGGGAGGCAAAGCTGCGTATCAGATCCTGCTCGATCGAGGATATCTTCTTCGTAACGTCCGCCATGAGTATCGCGCAGTCCACGTCGTCAACGCTCCTGCGGATAGACTTCACCATGTGCTCGGACAGCTTTGTCTTAGGTCTGTGCATTCCCGGAGTGTCGATAAAGACGTACTGCGTGTCTCCCTTTGTCAGGACTCCGTTTATGCGGTTGCGGGTGGTCTGCGGCTTCTCGCTGACAATGGATATCTTCTCGCCCACAAGCAGATTAGTCAGCGAGGACTTCCCTGCGTTGGCGCGGCCTGTTATTGCAATGAATGCGTTCTTTGTCATTTTATTTACCCTTATATTCCAGTCTGAATTCCTCGCAGATCACCGGATCATCTCCGTTCAAGGAATCGCGATATTTTCTGAACCAGTCTCTGAACTCATCGTCCGCGCTGATTTTCCGGACCTGTCCGAAATTTTCGCCGTCATACTCCACAACATAAGCCCTGATGATCTTCAGCACGCACTTAGGGATCCCGTCCCAGTCGGTGATGATATAATACCCGCCGATTTCCGGAAGCTCGTCGTCTTCGCAGCGATACGCAATGGAGCGCTTCTTTCCCCGGAGAATGAGTTTCAGCTCCTGGCTGACCTCTTCCTCGTTCCTCGCCAGGGTACGTATTCCGGAATACTGCGCTTCCTTCGGCAGTCCCTTTGCTTCCAGGAATCTGCCCCAGAAATCCCGGACAGCCGCATTTATATATGCCTTGTGCATATCCGGGCGCTTGCTTTTAGTCACACGGAGCGCCTCGCGGTTCTGCCACTCGGTGACGGTCTTGTGGTCTCCCGTAAGAAGCGTCTCCGGGACTTTCCTGCCGCGCCATTCCTCCGGGCGGGTGAACTGCGGGTACTCCAGCAGTCCGTTGTAGTGGCTCTCAATGCTGTAAGCGTCCTCGTTCGGGAGTACGCCGGGCTGAAGCCTCGCCACTGCGTCCGCAACGACAAGCGCCGGAAGCTCCCCGCCGGTCAGGACGTAGTTCCCTATCGAAAGCTCCTCGCATTCCAGCTCGTCAAGCACGCGCTGGTCAACGCCCTCGTAGTGACCGCACAGCAGAATGAGCCACGGCTCCTTTGCAAGCTCCTGAACCTTTTTCTGCGTGAGGGTCTCTCCCTGCGGGGACATATAGATTATGCGGGGCTTTCCCTCCTGCTGAGCCCTTATCGCCGAGATACAGTCGTAAACCGGCTGAGCCTGCATGACCATTCCCGTGCCGCCGCCGTAGGGCTTGTCGTCCACGCGGCGGTGCTTGTTCTCGGTGTACTGCCTTATATCGTGGGAATATATCTCGATATGCCCGTTCTTTATTCCGCGCCCGATAATGCTCTCATGGATAACGCTGTCGCACATATCCGTGAACAGCGTGGCAATGTCGATCCTCATTCGCCGTCCTCGTCAGTATCGTCATCGAAAAGTCCGGGGAGCGGGCGTATTATCATCTCTCCTGCGTCGATGTCGGTGCTGAGCACTACCTCGTCAATGCAGGGGAAAAGCAGCTCGCTGCCGTCCTCTTTCCTTATGGAATACACATCGCTGGCACCGTTCTGATAGACGTCCGTTATCTTTCCGTAGACTGCGCCTGTGTCCGCGTCCTTTACGGTAAGTCCGATTATATCCTGAATGAAGTACAGACCCTCTTCAAGCTCCGCGTCGTCGCGGTCGAGGTAGAGCAGCTTTCCGATAAGCGGCTGAGCCTGTTCTATCTTGTCAACGCCCTCGAACTTCATGACCACAACATTCTTGTGCGGGAATGCGCGGGTGACGTTCACCGCCGTTTTCCCCCTGTCGAGATAGAGCGTGTCGAAATCGCACAGCACCTCGGCGCTGTCGCAGTAATACTGCACGCGCACCTCGCCGCGTATTCCCTGGGTCGCAACTATCTTTCCTATTTCAAGAAACTGTTTTTTCATAGTATCCCTCTTACAGACCTATCTTGATTATCTCGTCAAAGCCCTGCTGCTTTGCCTTTGAATAAGCCTTGTCAGCTTTCTTGCGGTTTGCGGCGGCGATGAGCGTAACGTCGCTTTCCGCCTGTAACTCATCGGACTTCGCGATAGCCTCCAGTACAGCCTCCGGGCTGTGAAGTATCGCGGTCTTCTTTCTGCTTCCTGCGAGCTGGATATTATTCTCGGTGACAATGGAGAAAATGCGCTCAAATCCGATCGAAAAGCCGACTGCCGGAACCGTGTCTCCCGTAAATCTTCCGATGAGGTTATCGTAGCGCCCGCCGCCTGCAACGGTTCCGCCGAACTGCTTGCTTGCCACCTCGAAAACTGTTCCGGTGTAGTAGCCCTGGCCTCTTACAAGGGACGGGTCGAACTCAACGGTGTAGCCGTCTGAGAGCTTGTCAGCGGTCTCGATTATCGTGCGGAGCTGCTCAAGCGTTTCCTTTGCGTCCTCGGAGCAGTACTGCGCCATGTCGTCCAGCGTGAGATTTCCCTTGGCGAGAAGCCCGGAGAGCGCTTCAACAGCGGATTCCGGCATTCCCTTCTCGCGGAGCTCGGCGGCTACTCCCTCGGCGCCTATCTTGTCCAGCTTGTCGAAGCTTACGGAAACCGTATCGAGAGCCTCCTCCGGGAAGCCCATGGTCAGCAGGGAATTTCTCAGCACGCGGCGGTCGTTCACGCGCACGGTGAACTCGCCTATGCCTATCTTAGAGAGCGCCTTTGCGGTCACGGAGATGAGCTCGATCTCGCAGCACCAGGAATCCGAGCCGAGGATGTCGATATCGCACTGCACGAACTCGCGGAGTCTGCCGCGCTGGGGTCTCTCCGCGCGGTAAACCTTGTCTATCTGAATGCACTTGAACGGAGAGGGCAGGCTGTTGCGGTTGTTCGCATAGTAGCGGGAAAGCGGCAGGGTCAGGTCATAGCGGAGCCCGAGGTCGCACAGTTCCTTTTCGTCCACCGGGGACTTGGCGAGAGCCTCCGCAAGCTTGTCGCCGCGCTTCATTATGCGGAAAATGAGGTTGAGGTTGTCGCCGCCGTCGCTCTTATCGAGGTTCTCGGCGCTCTCTATCGCCGGTGTGTAAATGCGGGTGAATCCGCTTGCAGTGTAGGTTTCCAGAATGATGTTCATGAGGCGGTCGCGCTGTGCGGCTGCCTCCGGTAAGTACTCCTGCATGCCCTTCTGAGGTTTTATATTCATGTTCGTGATTCCTTTCGTTTATAGATACTGGATAAATCCGGTTTTTTCCGTTCTGTCGTAGCCTGCGCGCTCGTAGAAATTCAGCGTGCTGGGAAGCTTTGAGCCGGTCATGAGAATGAGCCGGTAGCAGTTCTCGCGCTTAGCTATTTCCTTTGCGTACTCAAGGCAGGCTGTCGCTAATCCTCTTCCCCGGTAGTCCGGGTGAGTCACCACGTTTTCCACCCAGGCGTATGAGCGGGGTCCGTGCGTTAAATTCGGCATGATGACGCAGGTTATCGTGGAAACCAGCCTGCCGTCCTCCTCCGCAGCTATCAGGTGGTAGTCCGGATCGTTCACAAGACGCTCCCACAGCCCGCGTGTCTGCGCTGCCGGGGGTATCTCCGTCTCGTGGAGGTGCAGATACAGCTCCATGAGCTGCTCGTATTCATCTATGCGGACTTCCCTTATCATGCGGACGCCTCCTTTATGCACATATATAATATTGTATCACATATTTCCGCTTATTTCAAGTGGTAAATGAGAAAAAAGCCGCTCGTGACCGAACGGCTTTTATGGTGATTTCAAACAACCTGTTTTTTTGCCCGGAGCCTGGTCACGATGAAGAACACCGGGACCGCGGCAAACACTGCAATGCTTATGAGCTGCGACGTGGAAAGCCCGAACAGGAATCCCCTGTAATCATCGCCGCGCCAGAATTCCAGCGTGAATCTCCCGACCGCATACACCATGAGGTACACCGCCAGCAGCCGGTTTCTGAGCCAGCCCTTGTGCAGCATGAGCGTCAGCACGATGAACAGCGCCAGCTCCAGCCCGGCCTCGTAGAGCTGCACCGGGACCCGCGGAACTCCGTTTGCGCCCTCAATGAGGGAATGCGTGAATGTAACTCCGTGCTCCCACTCAACGCCGTAGCAGCACCCGCCAAGGAAACAGCCTATCCGCCCGAACATATGGAACAGCGCGATCGACGGAGCCGCACAGTCCGCAACGAGCCAGGGCTCCAGCTTCTGATAGCGCACCGACAGGAAACCGCCAGCCAGCCCGCCGAGGAGCCCTCCGTAGAACACCGAGCCGCCGAAGATCATCTGCGCGTTACTCCAGAATTCCTCAAAGCTGCCCGCGCCGAAAAGCTGACTCCAGTACTGAATGTTGGTTATGCCGTAAAGCAGGTGCATTCCGACCGCGCAGCCAGCGCCTCCGAAAAGCAGCACGAAAATCATGCTGATGTCGCTGCCGCCGCGCTTCTTATAGGCGCGCACCGCAAGCGGAGCAGCCGCAAAAAGTCCGGCAAGGGCGGTTATCATGTAGCTGCTGTAATATTTTCCGAATAATTCAAATCCCGGGAACATTTATCCTCCCAAAAAGAAAACCCTGTCCGATTGGGCAGGGTTCTCAATTCCGATCAGTAAGATCAATAGTTGCCTGCTGCGGCTGCACCAGCAAGGATAGCGCCTGCGCAAACTGCTACGCAGATAATTGCAACAACATCAAGTGCAAGTGCAACGATGCCGAGAACCAGACCTGCTGTTGCAAGACCCTTCTCATTACCCTCGCAGTTGCCAGCCTTTACATTCTTGAGTGCAAGTGCGCCGAAAACGATACCTGCAATAGAGCAAAGGGGCATGATGTAGCTGATGAAAGGAATAACGCTGCCCAGCATACCGCCTGCGATACCAACGATACCGCAAACGAGGGATACGATTGCCATATTCTTTGTTGTCATAACCAAACCTCCTGTTTGTAAATATTTATGGTTTACCACCAAATTTATTATATCATATTTTTTCGTTCACGTCAATAAAAAGAGCATTATGTCGCATTACAAAAAACAGGCAGTTGTTTTGTAAGATTTGCACATTTTTCACAACGAATGAATAAAAATTACACAAGTGTTGCCATAATCACGCTGATATCGTCCTCGGAACCGTGCTCCGCCGCTGTGCGGACTATCTCCCGGCAGGCTGAGAAATCGCTGTCGGCTCCGCTCAGTATCTCCTCGATGATGTCCGCGCTGATGTGGTCGTGAACTCCGTCGGAGGTCATCATCACCTTTCCGGAGCTGATGTCGGACACTCTCGGCATGAAATACGACCTGCTCCCTCCGCCGAAGCACGCTGTTATCTCACTGCGGCGGCAGCGCTCCGCCTCCTCGAATCTTCCGAGGGAGCGCAGATAATTATAGGTCGTCATATCCTCGGTGAGCTGTTTAAGATAGCCGCCCTGGACTGCGTATATCCGCGTATTCCCGATGTGGAGCGCCCTCCCGCCCGGGAATATCCCGGAAAACGTGGAAGCCATAGTCTCCTTGCCGGGAGTTTTCCGCGCGAACTCCAGCAGAGCCGCGTTCACCCCGGCGAAGCCGTCCATATCCGGAGCGCACTCACTGAGCCGCTCGCAGACGAACTGCGCCGCGATATCCCCGCCGGCATTTCCGCCCACTCCGTCCGCTATCCCGATAACACAGGGCGGGACTTCTCCGGAGAATTCCTCGTTGCAGAGGATACGGCTTCCTATAAGTATCCTGTCCTCGCTGTTATTCTTTCCCGAGCCGCACCGGGTCACTGCACTTATTTTCATGGCTGCTCCTGCATTCAAGCGATACCGGCATTTCGTCTGCCCTTATCGCGGTAATTTCGATATCTGCCTGCGAGAATATCCCGTTGTCGAACATATAGCGCGAAAGCGGGTCTATCAGCAGATTCTCAACGATGTTGCCTATCCCTCGTCCGCCGTTGCCGAGGTTCCCAAGCGCCTTTTCCAGAAGAACGGAATACGCACCGTCCGAGAGGGTCACGGCTATCTGCCTGTCCGCGGAAACCTGCGACAGAATACGCTGAACCTGCGACTGGAGTATCTGCGCCGCCGCTTCTGGTCTGATAAAATCGAACACTACGATGTTCTCGCCGATTCGATTGAGTATCTCCGGTCTGCCGAGCTCCAGCTTGAAATATTCCTCTATCGCACTGCGGACGCGCTGGCGAACCTCTGGGTAAGCCATATCTGCGGTGACGTTCTGCACACGCTCTCCGGTGGTGCTGCTGCGCGTGTAGATTCCCAGATTGCTGGTGAAGATTATCACGCTCTCCGAGAAATACACCGTGTTGCCCTGTCCGTCCGTCATTCTGCCGTCCTCGAGTATCTGGAGAAACTTGTCGAGAATGGATGGGTGCGCCTTTTCTATCTCATCGAAAAGGAGGATAGAAAACGGCGAGTTCTTTATCGCGTTGGTGAGCTGACCTCCCGCCTCGTAGCCCACATATCCGGGAGGCGCACCGAGCAATTTCTGGTCGCTGTGCGGCTGGCTGTATTCGCTCATGTCGAAGCGTATACAGCAGCTTTCGTCCCCGAAAAGCCGCTCCGCAAGGGTCTTGGCGGTTTCGGTCTTACCTGTTCCGGTGGGGCCTGCGAAGAACAGCACTCCCTTGGGGCGGGTGTGGGACGAGCCTTGCAGCCCGGACATTCCGGTGACAGCGCGCTTCACTACGTCCAGAGTCTTGATTATCACCGCGTCCTGACCCTTTACGCGCCTGCGGAAATCGTCGGCGGCAGTCCGCAGGGATTCCACGTCAAGGCTGCGCCACGGATTCTCGCGTATTCCGTACTTGTAGAGGTCGATAACGTCGCACATACTGCGTATGGAAATGCGCTCGTTCTTGCAGAGCTTGCGCAGTCCGTTCATCTCGGTGAAGCTGAATCCCTCGGTGAGCGCCGCGAATCTGTCCTGAATTTTTTCCAGCTCCTGCGGGTGCTCCTCGAAATACGGCATTTCCGCGCGGAAGATATCCCCGGCAAAGAACGTCTGGAAGTTGTTTCCGTGCACGAATCCCGCGCGCTCCTCACGGGTGGGAGTGCTGATGGTTATGGTCTTTTCGTTCGGGTTGTCGAGGTAGAACCACGCCGGGATATCATTGGATTTGTTCACGATGAGTATGAGCAGGTTGCGGAGCTTCCCGCCGCTTTCCGTGCGTACCTCCGCCGCCTCCATTGCCGCTTGCAGCAGCACGGTGTAGCTGTCCACCTCAGACTGCTGGAGCCTGTCCGGCGAGGGAATGCACCGGGAAGCAAAGGTCATGATGACAACGCAGGGCTCCCGGTTCTGGGAGAGCGCACGGCGGGTGAGCTGCGCCGCTCCGCCGTCGCTGCCGCCCTTGAACGAAGCGGCTACCGCGCCGTTCTGCTCAGAAGCTCCCACGAGATCTGCGAAACGCTGCGTGTATCCGTCCTCGCAGGAGTTGTAAAATCCGCGCAGGCTGTCGTAGAACGCGATATTAGCGTAGCCCTTGTCCCGGAAAAAGTAGTGCAGGTAGTCCGTCAGGCGCAGAATGCTCCCCTGCGGAACGCTGCCCTCATACGGGAACTGATAGCTGTCGAACACATTGCCCTCCAGCATGATAAGCGGCTTTATGCGCGAGAATATTTCAAGCTCGCGGTGCCATTTCGGGGTGAAGTCGGTCATGGGTTCCTCCTTTATTCGCCGGGGAATTCCGACAGGTGGCGGCAGGGGATCTTGTTTTCAAGGCAGCAGCGCTGCGCGGAGCTGTCTGGCAGGCAGTAGACCGTGATGTTCCCGCCGGGAGCCACCATTATGCCGCATAGATCCACAAGCTCGGTGTTCATGCCGAGGACTGCCACCGCCCTGCTGAAGCTGAGCTGAAAATCACTGAACGGGCTGACCACCGTGCGCGTATTCGCCGGGACTATCAGGCTGCACAGCGAGACGCACTCCACAAACGCGTTATTTTCAATGCTCATAAGCGTTTCAGGAAGCACCACCTTTTCCAGCGCAGTGCACCAGCCGAAGCACTTCTCCGGAATGACCTGAACCCGCGTATTTTCAAGGTGTATCTCCGTAAAACGGCAGCTGGCAAAGGCTCCCGCTCCAATCGAGGCAAGGCTGTCCGGGAAATCAAGGCTGCCAAGCGTGCAGGAACTGAATGCGTTCTTCCCGATAACGCAAAGCTGCTTCGGGAGTATCAGGCGGTTAAGCTTTGCGCCGCGGAACGCTCCCTCGCCTATGCGCGCGACACATCGCCCGTCTATCATGTCCGGAATGCGCAGGGTCTCCGGGACTATGACTTCGCCGTTAAAATCACGGTGGATACGAAGTCCGGTAATTGTAACGCTGCCGTCCTCGATACGGTAGCCGAGATTCTTCATCGCTTCCTCGTAGCCGCTGTCGGGCTGCGCGGACTGCCACTTCCCGAGCGCCTCCGCTATGTTGGAATTTGCCGCCAGCATGCTGTCGCTGCGGGATTTTTCCATGGCTGCGCTTATCTTCTGGTCGAGGGGCTGCAATTCATCAAGAGCCCTCTGCGCCGAGGCTTTCTGCGCGTCTGTGTCGAACTTCTCCCTGTCCGAAACGGAATTCAGGAACGCCGTTGTCCTCAGCAGCCGCGCCTGATTCGTAAGATACGCCCTCAGCCGGTCGGAGGTCTGGATATCCTTCAGCGTTTCCAGAGTTTCCGTCAGCAGGGCTATGCGCTTTTCCGCGCTTTCCAGCCGCGATTTCAGGTCCTCTATTTCAAGGCGCTGCTTCAGTTCGTCAAGCTCGGTCATTTATCCCTGTCCTCCCTCATCATAAGGCTAATCGTCTGGGTTATTCCGCTCACTGCCGCCCTTTTCGCGGCGTTCTGGTCGAATTTTCCGGTGTGCGCCGCCTGCTGTGCCGCTGAACGCAGCACGTTCTCCCCGGCTTTCCCGATGAAACCGAAAAGCGCCCGGGTTTCCGGGGCGGGGGCTTCCGGCTCTGGCTTTTTCTGCGGCTTCGGCGGCTCTGGCTTTACGCTGAGCTCCGGGAGCGGCTCGCCGCCGCACACGCTGTACAGCAGTCCCGCGAGGTCGAGCATGCTTTTCCGGCGGCTGAATATACGCTGTATCTCGCCGGGAAAAGGCTGCTCCTGCGCCTGAGACACGGTGCTTTCAAGCAGCGCCAGCCTGATATACGAGATGTCTTTTAATGCTCCGTCACTCATCTGCGTCGCCTTTCAGAAGCTCTTTTTCCGCGAGCCGCCGCTCCAGCTCCGCGGGATAATCCGCACTGTGTATCCCCACGGAGACAACGCCGCTGCCCACAGTGAAATTCTGTATCATGTTGCCATTTCTCATATAATCCTCGTAGCTCTGGCGGAGGCTCTCATCAAGGAATATCACCCGCTGATTGTCCGAGCCGCGCAGCGGACAGCCGTTGTTCCGCTCCTCGATATATTCGCCGTCTATCAGCACCGAAACGTTCTCCAGCACCCCGGAAGCGCCCGGCATTGCCCGGAGCTGTTCCAGCGTGTACCCCGTATAAAGCAGGATATCCCCGGAGATTCCGCGCAGCTCCGGGAGGAGCCCCGCAAGCTCCGGCTGCTCCACGGGGTCGCCGCCGGTCAGCGTGAAGCCGTCCACCTGCGCGGCGTCCGAAACCGAGCGCACAAGCTCCATAAGCCGCGCCGCGGTAATGCGGTATTTTTCCTGCCGCTGCCACAGCTCCGGATTACTGCACCCCTTACATCCGTGGGAACAGCCGCAGAACCATATCCCTATGCGGTTTCCCGGTCCCAGAGCCCTCACCGGGTAGAGTATCCTCGCTACGTACATATTCTCACCGTGAAGTACGCCGCTCCCTCCTGCCGGGAGCCCCCGGAAACACAGCCGCCGAGCCCTATTTCATCGCCGTCATGGAGCTCCTGCGGGCCGTCGGAAATGCGCGCATTGTTTATGTAGGTGTGGTTCACGGAGCCGCAGTCCGCGATGAACAGCCGCCTGTCCAGCACCGTGAGCTTCGCATGGGTGCGGCTGACGTACTGCTTCTGCGAGAGATACCCGCTCATCTCCTGCTCCCTGCCGACTGTTGTTTCCGGCTGGGTCAGCTCGTAAGCGAAGCTCCCGTCAACTGCGGCAAGCGTGAAGTGCGGTGCCGCGCTTTCCGGCTCCGGGGCGGGAATTATGTCCGAGATATCCTCGCCGCACTGCGCGCACTTCCGCGCCGCCGGAGGATTCACCGCGCCGCATTCGCAGATCCGCACCAGCTTTTTTGCCGGAGCGGGCTGCTCCCGGACTTCCGAAGCCCCGTCCACTACCGGTGAGGCAGTGATGTCCGCCTCGCACTGTGCGCACTCTATCCGGAACGGCTCGTTGTGGAAGCCGCAGTCCGGGCAGACCTTGTATTTACTCATCTGAACTCATTTCCTTTGCTGATTCTCCGGAGTACTCCGCACGGCGGTCGGTCTCTACATCGGCGGTCATGTCGTAGTCCGAAATGTTTATCACCTGCGCGTAAACCGCTTCCGGCGGGAGCAGCGAAATGTGCTCGGCGGTGACGCCCTTTTCTGCGAGCCGCCGCTCAAACTCCTGGAATTTTCCGCAGAAGCTGCGCATGTCCTCGGTCAGCCGCTCTGTCTCCTCCTCGTCCGGGAGACGGTCGGAGCTGTCCGCGCCGCCAAGCTCCATAGTTATGCTGCCGCTGTCGGAATATGTCACGTTGACCACTGTGCCCTCGCTGAAGCTGTAAAGCTCGCTGCGGAAGCGCCGCCCGCTCTTCTTCACCACGGAGCGCCCTCCTACAAGGCGGTAGCCCATATCCTCCATGACCTCGTCAATGGAGGCGCTGATATAGCTCTGCTCCTTTTCGCGGAGTATCTCCGCCTCCAGCCCGGATATGAGCGCGCTCAGCCTGCCGTCGGCGCCGGGGGCAAACGGCACTCCCTGCGGAGGAACACCCCTTTCTCCGCACAGCGCGTGGTATCTCGCAAGGAGCTCATCATACCTGCCGCCGATGCTCTCCCGTAAAGCCGAATAGCTGCGGCACTCCTTTTCGAGCGGTATCACGGTCATCGCCCGGAAATTCTGCATATATTCCTCATCGGATATTTCCGCGAGAAGTCCCGCGGAATCCGCGATATTCTGCCGGAGCGCTTCGCTGAGCTCCAGCCCGGAAAGCTCCGTAAGCCGCGCCAACACCTCCCCGCGGAGCTCCTCCAGGCGCAGCTGCGCGGGAGTTTTTATGCTGCTGAAATCCGCGCCGCCAACGCTGCCGACAACATCTGTCCTAAGCTGAATGGAGTTTCCGGCGGCGATCCCGTCCAGCTCCGCACGGAGCCTCGTCAGGCGCTTAAGCGCCTCCTGCGCGGACTTCACCGCCCTTTCCATGACGTCCGGAGACTTGCTGCTCCCCGCTTCGGAGAGAGCTTTCAGCTCCGCTTCAGCGAGCCTTTGAAGCTCCTGCTTCTTCTCGGAACAGCCGTTGTCGCCGCCCGTGCGCTCCGCCAAAAGCATGGAATGCTCGTCATACTCCGCCGGAAGCTTCGCAAGCCCGCCGATTTTTGCGGTCAGGTGGATGATATGCGCCCGGGCTTCTCCCTTCCGGCGCTCGAGCTCATGCTGCTTTATAAGAGCCCGGCGCTGCGCCTGGGTCAGCTTATAATTTGATGTTTTCGGTCCGCTCACGCTGTACCTCCGTTCTATGAAAGCGAGCTTTTCCAGCTCTCGACTTCCCTGCCCTTTCCGAGGGCAATGAGCCACGCTTCGAATTGTATATCCAGCACGGAGCCTCCGTCGATAAGTTCGCCGCAGAGCTCCTCAAATTTCAGCATATCCTCCGCCAGCAGGCGCTTCATACAGCGCACGAGGTCGTCCGGGGTATCGAAGCTCCCGCCGCCTGCGTGAAGCGACTTGCCGCCGGTCAGCACGAATCCCGCGGCGTACCTTGCCACAGCGGCGCTGCGCGGGTCGCCGGAGCTTATCTCCGCCATATCCCCGATATTCCGCGCGGACTGCACAAGCTCCGTTTTCTCAGGGCAGACGGCATGGACGTACTCCTGGATCAGCCGCAGGGACAGCACCTCCGTGATGAAGCTGTCGTCCATGCCGCTTCCGTCCCTCATCCGGGTCAGGATATAGTCCCCGAGAGCGGCGACGCTCTCAAACCGGCGGGACTTCCAGCAGAACGCCCTGTACTCCGGGTCCAGGCGGTACAGCAGCCGGAAAAACGCGATATCCGGGTCGGCGCCGTTCGCGGCTTCCTCCTCGGCGTCCATTGCGCAGCTGGCAAGCTGCGGCTCAAAGGGCTTCAGGAACGCCGACAAAATCCCGCGGAACACCTGTTTCTTGCCCTGCTCCCAGTTCTCCGAGAAAGCGAGAACGACCTCGTGGATACTTCCCAGCCGCCTGTCCATGAAAGTATACGCCGGGAAAGCCGCAGAAACGGCGTTCCCCATACCCGGAACCGGCTGGGATATCCCCCTGCACCATTTCTCCACCTCGGAATACGTCCAGCGGCGGTTGGGGTTCTCCCTGCGGCGGCGGTTGGTGATGTCGTAGTAGGTCAGCGCGGAGATGAGCTCCCGCAGGTCTCCGGGCATGGAATCCGGCAGCGGAATGCTCTGGATGACGGTGTACCGCGCTATGTCCTCCGCGGACATGTCAGCATAGGGAGTTTTCCCGCAGAACAGCTCATACAGCGTTATTCCGAACGAATAGTAGTCCGATTCCTCCAGGAAAAGCCCGCGGAAGGTTTCCGGCGCGGAGTATTCCGGGGTCATTCCCGTGGAAGTGACCACCACCGTGCTGCCGTCCGTCTGCACCGAGCTTATGCCGAAATCTATCACCGCGATATCGCCGCTGTCCGTCAGCATTATGTTGGAGGGCTTGAGGTCCTTGTGGAGTATACCGGCGTCGTGCAGCGCCGCGAGAGCCTCGTTTATCTCGGGTATCAGCCGCGTGCGGAGCTCCTCAAAGCTGAAGCGCCTGCCGCGCAGCGAGCCGCTGCGGTAATACGGGAGTATCTCGAACGGCATTCCCCGGAAAGTCCCGGAGCAGTAAAGCGGCGCAATATAAGGGCACCGTATCTCCTGCAAGGCCGCGACCACCTCGCTTTTGACCGCAATGGGACGGCGGTAGAGCTTCGCGGCAAATTCTGCGCCGTCACGCTCGCAGACGAATATATCCGCTTCCCCGGCGGGAGCCTCAAGACGGCGCTTCAGCACATATCCCCCGGGGAGCTCCGCGCCGGGTTCCGCCGCCTGTGCCTGCACCGCGGAGTTCACAACGGTGGCGCTCCCTGCGGACGCGGGATTAATCACCGTGGCATTTCCAGTAATCGGATTTATGCTCGTTTTATCATTCATTGCTATTCCCCCGGCACTGATTTTATACAATTATACCATATTATTAACATCATTGCAATACCTTTTTGGAGCATTTTGCATAAACGGAATCAAAAAACATCTATGCAATGCTATGATATCCGCAAAGACAATCTCACCAAAAAGAAATGTAAAAACTGTGCGAATAATTGTTAGTTCTGCTTGAATCGTAACGAAAATTTAACTATTTTCCCAAAACGGTCTTGACTTTTCTTATTTAATATGCTAGAATACTCGCATAGTACAAAAACAGAAAAAATGTTTCTCTCCCGCGTCCCGCCTTTCCGGATGTCTGGGAGATTTTCGTTGTCTGTTTGCAATGTGCAGAACAATAACGTAGCGCCTAAAAAAACAGACGCGCTTCAGAACGGAGGTAGTTCAATGGTAATTGCAACAACTCTCGCTGCGATAGTGTTCGTTGTCATGTTCATCATGGCGGCAAGGGACAGGCTGTCGCGCCTGGCTGCAATGGGAATGTCCGCCACTGGTACGGTGCTGCTGATATTCGGAATATTCACCGGACTAAGCGGTGAAAACACAACGCTGCTCGCCCAGATAGTGGCAGTATTGATCTTCGTGATAATGTTCGTGCTTATAATCATGGACAAGATCGAACGTCATATCGTCACGCTCTGCTGCGGGCTTGCAACGCTGGTGCTGGTATTCGGCATCTGCATGAAGAGCTTCGACGCGATATGGTCCACGCTTAACGTGGCAAACATCTTCACGCCCGGCTTCTGGTACACCGCCGGTTCCTCGGAGGAAAGCTCCGCAGGAATCAACTGGGCGACAATAATCTTCATCGCAGGTATGATGATAATGGTAGAGGGCATGGCAAAGGCAGGCTTCTTCAGGTGGCTGTGCATGACCCTCGCAAAGCTCGTAAAGTACAAGGTCCTACCGCTGTTCATCACATTCATGCTGATGTCTGCCGTGCTCTCAATGTTCATCGACAGCATCACGGTCATCCTGTTCCTTGCGGCTGTAACTGTCGAGCTTGCACAGCTCCTGAAATTCAACCCGATACCCATGATCCTGTCAGAGGTATTCTGCGCTAATCTCGGCGGCTCCGCGACCATGTGCGGCGACCCGCCAAACATAATCGTAGGTACATCCCTCGGATACTCGTTCTCCGACTTCCTCACCAACACCGGACTTATCGCGGGCATTTCCCTGGTATTCGTGCTGGCGTACTTCTTCCTCATCTTCCGCAGGGAACTGAACGAGGCAAGCAAGAACAACATAGATATCTCCACAATGCCCGACCCAAAAGAGGCTATCACCGACAAGCGCAGCTTCGTCATCAGCATTGTGATATTCCTCGTGGCTGTCGTTATGCTGGTCACCCACGCGCAGACCGGGCTTACAGTCGCATTCATCGGCGGAGTTATCGCCGTTGCAACGCTGGCTACCTCCGGAAAGCACGCGCCTGAGCTCCTGAAAAAGATAGATTACAAGACCCTGCTGTTCTTTATCGGCCTGTTCATCGTTGTAGGCGGTCTGGAACAGACCGGAATCCTTGAGATCGTTGCCAACTTCATCGAGATGATAAGCGGCGGAAACGTTATCCTGGTCGTTGTCATCATTATCTGGCTTTCTGCTGTCGCAAGCTCCGTTGTGGACAATATCCCGTTCGCAGCTACAATGGTGCCGATCATTCAGCGCCTTGCAGAAGCAAGCGGTCTTGGCGCGGGCTATCTGCCGGTTCTCGCATGGTCCCTCTCGCTCGGTACTGACATCGGCGGCAGCGCAACTCCTATCGGAGCCTCCGCAAACGTTGTCGGAACCTCCGTTGCCGCAAAGCACGGCTACCCAATCGGCTGGGGCAGATATCTCAAGGCGTGCGTACCCGCAACGATACTGGTGCTCCTTATCTGCACCGGCTGCATATTCCTGAGATACGGCGCGGAGCTTGGTCTCTGAGCCTGAGAATACAATAGCATAAAAGGAGGTAATTTCATGGGAAAACAGCTCATCATTTCAGTCGGACGTGAATTCGGCAGCGGCGGACACATCGTTGCCGCAAACCTCGCAAAGCACTTCGGGCTCACCCTGCTGGACAGCAACATTCTCGCGGATATCGCAAAGGAAAAGCACACCAGCGAGGAGTACCTCAGAAAGTACGATGAGAGCGCGCGCAATCTGTTCTTCTCCCGCACGGTGAACGGCTTCAGCAATTCCCCGGAGGAGATAGTCGCACAGATGCAGTTCGACTACATCAAGTCAAAGGCTGACGCCGGCGAGAGCTTCGTTGTCATCGGCAGATGCGCGGATTATATCCTGCGCGACAATCCCGCGCTGATAAAGATATTCATTCTCGGCGACGAGGACGCAAAGATAAAGCGCACCATGGAGCGTGAGAATCTTTCCGAGGACAAGGCAAAGAGCCGCATGGAACAGTGCGACAAGCGCCGCAAGTACTTCCACAACACCCACACTGAAAACAAGTGGGGCGATTCCAGGAGCTACGATATCACGGTCAATTCCTCAAAGCTGGGGATAGACGGCACAACAGAGCTTCTCGTGAAGTACATCGAACTCAAAACAGCTGAATAAGTCAAAGCTCCCGCCGGAACCGTTCCGGCGGGAGCGCATTTATAATACCAGGAAAACAAAATGCCCCGGCTGTCTGTCCGGGGCATCTGCTTTTACTTGGAGAGCGACTCCATGAGTTCGTTCACAGGGATCTCAAGGTACTTTGCGATAGTGAGAAGCTCGATGTCAGTGATGAAGCGCTGACCGGACTCCATGCGCTGTACGGCATTCTTGTCAACGATAAGTCCGAGCTCTGCCAGATCGTCAGCGACCTGGCGCTGGGAGATACCGCGCGCTCTGCGCACTTCACGCATCTTGATGCCTAAGAGATTCTTGCGGCCGTTTGCCTGGTTCTTGAACATATAAATGTTCCTCCTGTCTTTTCGTTTGTCTTTATATTATACACTAAACATTTCTAAAAATCAATACCTCTTTTCCGTGTTTTTTTAAACCGTATGATGTGCAACTATTGCCATAGAAAATTGGAAAGCAAATCAACTTTGTCCGAAATTCTGACATTTTTAAAATCGGTGATTTACAACTGTTGCATTCGATTCCTCTTAACGTTGATTTAATGCGGTTTGTTACATTATGTGCATTTTTAGTTACAATTAAAATATCAAATGAACTGTTCCGTAAGGTCAAACGATAAAGATATAATAGCCATACGAAAAAAATATAGCACATTTACTGCATGATATCCGATACCCTGGCTGATGTCACTCTGAATTATCATATTGCCATTGGCTGCTTTTTCAGCTGGCAGAGATACTTCTCGTAGCTGTCATGCATGGAGCGCTTTGCAAGGTAGCTTCCGATAAACGGGGCGAACCTTACCAGCAGGGCAAGCTCGGTGCTGTCGCCAAGGAATCCGCACGGAGCCTGCGGCTCAGCTCCGGAGCCGCGCATCTTCCCGCGGAAAATCTCCTCCTGCAAACGGCGGTGCGCCGACAGCTCACGATAGCGTATTTCCGCAGCCTGGTGCGATATCCTGCAAAGCTCCTCCACCTCCAGCGCAGAGGACACCCCGCAGAAATGCAGCACTGTCAGCGGAGCCAGGAATTCAGCCGCAAAGCAGTCGGCCTCGCGCTCGTCATTAACTGTAATGCACTGCCTGTCCCCGGTGATATGCCCGGAAAGTATATGCCCCAGCTCATGCGCTGACGTCCACCTGCGCCGCGCAGCGCCGCACAGCTCCTCGTTTATGACGCAGATATAGCTGCCCTCCAGCATCACGCTGAAGCCTCCGTAGCTTATATTCTCATAGATGTACTGCCTGTCCAGGTCATAAAGCCTGACAAAATCCGAATAGCCTATCATCTTCACGCCAAAACGCTGCGCCGCTGCCGGTACATTCACCGGAAGGCACTCCGCACCGCATTCCAGCAGAGCCTCTGAAGCAGTCATCTTCCTCCCTCCTTATAATCCGGCAGGTCCATTACGCTGCCGGCACCGCGCCTTTTCTTAAGCTGGAGCTTCCCCGGGAGCACAGTCCCGTCAAACCTGCGCGCGGCTATGAGCACCAGTCCGTCACAGCAGCGGCGGTGCTCTATCTCCGTGCAGGCATCCACAAGCTCCCTGCCGTGGTCGTCAAGCTCCTGATACTTTTTAAGGTGCTCCTGCGCCGGAGTGAGCTTTGCGTCATAGCAGTCCGCGAACAGCTCGTTCGGCTCGCAGCAAAGCGCCGTGAACATCCGGTAGAGCACCTCCTCCTTCGGGTGGCTTATCTCGCGCTCATAGTTGCCTACCGCTGACGGAGTAACGTCCAGCCGCCGCGCAAGCTCCTCCTGCGTGAGCCCGGCACGCTCCCTCAGCGCCCTTATCTGCCTGCCTATTCCCATATCTCCTCCTCATATCCTTGCGCTGTCCTGCGGGGCGGACTGACCGCCTGCGCAGTACCTCCCGGTCAGCTTTGCCAGCCCGCTTTTCCGGAGCATATATATCCTCCGCTCGCTCATATACAGGTCAAGCGCCAGCTGATCCCAGTTCTTCGCGAGTATGTAATACCCCTCGATAACGCTGCGCTCCTCGCCTGAAAGGAAGCTCACGAACCGCAGCGCTTCCCGCTTTACATCGCACATCTCGTCAATGGTGTCGTTCAGCTGTTTTTCCAGCCGCGCCAGCTTTTCCGAAGTTTCGCGGGCGTAAGCCGAGGATTCACGCACTCGCTTCGCGATACGGTGTATCATCTCGATATGCTCCAGCTGCGTCTGGACTTCCAGCTCAAGGGTACGCGCCCGCTGAAGCGTCCCCATTACATCTGCCATTTTCATCGCCCCTTTACATTTGTTTAGATTTGTACTGTTCACGTTTTCTTATCGTATGTACAGATTATATCACAAGGAGCTTGTATTTGTCAAGGGGTAAGCTCAATTTTTTTGATACAGTTCAGAAATGTCATTTTATGCACGAGAAATGAAACTTTGATTCCGGAATAATTCATAAGAAGCCGCCGCGGGTATTACGGATGCACATACCAGAATGATAGGATTTCAGGGGGAATCCCCGCAAACGGCATGACACTGCTGTTTTATCTGTGCAGGAGCACAAAGCCGCGCCACGGAAATGAGCAGTTTTTTCACGGTATTTTGCAAGAACGCACTATTCTCTTACTGTTTTTTGGCAGTATTATCTATATAATGTGCACAATCAGAGCACAGAGATATTGTTGCAAGTGAACAAAAAGAATAAATCTTATGAAAAAAATCCAAAATCATCTTGCAAAATCGAAATCTATGTTGTATAATGAATACAGACCGTGGGGCTGCGACACATTTTCCGGTGTTCCGGCGCTTATGCCTCGCCTGCGGAGGAAATTTTTTCAGGAGGTTACTTAACAATGGCGTTAACTAACAAATATCTCGCAGACTTACTGGAGACAGTAAAGAAGAGAAATCCCGGCGAGCCGGAGTTCATTCAGGCAGTTACAGAGGTTTTTGAGACACTTCAGCCGGTTGCTGAAAAGAGACCTGACCTCGTAGAAGCAGGCGTATTCGACAGGATCGTTGAGCCGGAGAGACAGATCATCTTCCGCGTTCCGTGGGTAGACGACAACGGCAAGGTACAGGTAAACAGAGGTTTCCGTATCCAGTTCAACTCTGCTATCGGTCCGTACAAGGGCGGTATCAGACTCCACCCCTCCGTATATATCGGTATCATCAAGTTCCTCGGCTTTGAGCAGATCTTCAAGAACTCCCTGACCACACTCCCCATGGGCGGCGGCAAGGGCGGTTCCGACTTCGACCCCAAGGGCAAGTCTGACGGAGAGGTTATGCGCTTCTGCCAGAGCTTTATGACAGAGCTTTGCAGACACATCGGTCCTGACTGCGATGTTCCCGCAGGCGATATCGGTACAGGCGGACGTGAGATCGGCTATATGTTCGGTCAGTACAAGAGAATCCGCGACGAGTTCTCCGGCGTTCTCACCGGTAAGGGACTTACATACGGCGGCTCTCTCGCAAGAACTGAGGCTACCGGCTTCGGTCTCTGCTACTTCACAAACGAGATGCTCAAGGCTAACGGCAAGAGCTTCAAGGATCAGACCGTTATCATTTCCGGTTCCGGCAACGTTGCTATCTACGCAACCAAGAAGGCTACCGAGCTCGGCGCTAAGGTAGTTACCGTTTCCGACTCCAACGGCTACATCTATGATCCGGACGGAATCGACCTCGACGTTGTTAAGCAGATCAAGGAAGTTGAGCGCGGCAGAATCAAGGAGTATGTCGGCAAAACCTCCCACAAGAACGCTGAGTACCACGAGGGCAGCGTATGGGGCGCTAAGATCAAGGCTGACATCGCACTTCCCTGCGCTACACAGAACGAGATCAACGGCGACTTCGCGAAGAACCTCGCTGCAAACGGCGTATATGCAGTAGCAGAGGGCGCTAACATGCCTTCTACTCCTGAGGCTATTGAAGTTTACTTCGCAAACAAGATGCTCTACGGTCCCGCAAAGGCTGCAAATGCAGGCGGCGTAGCTACATCCGGTCTCGAAATGAGCCAGAACTCCATCAGATACAGCTGGACCTTCGAGGAGGTTGACAACAAGCTCCACGATATCATGGTTTCCATCTTCAAGAGCTGCGATGAGGCTGCCAAGGAGTACGGTATGCCCGGCAACTACATGGCAGGCGCTAACATCGCCGGATTCCTGAAGGTTGCAGAGGCTATGAAGGCTCAGGGCTGCGTTTAATGCAGAGCCGGTGGCGCTATGAGTGAAAAGAAGACTCACACCATGAAGCAGGACGCAGACCTCGTCCGCGGCGGCAAGACCGACAAGGACGTTGAGCTCCGCACCGAGCTTCACCCCGATGACAGAAAATCGGGAAAGGGCGCTAAGGAAAGCAAGCGGTTCCACGAAAACTGCAACTTCAACCTTAATCACACCAAGTAATATTACAAATGCCGCTCCGAAAGGGGCGGCATTTTTCTGGGAACCTCTAAAAACCGGTTTGAAAAGGGAAAATGGGTAGAGTGCGCCGAATGCGATGAAAGCCGACGAAGTAAG
>CAKSLI010000007.1 GCA_934466475.1 uncultured Oscillospiraceae bacterium | reverse complement strand
GCAACACGATGTTGCAGAGCGAAATAACCGGGCGACGGCATGGACGCCGTCGCATCAGAAATTTCGCTCGTTGAAAGAAGCAGGCGGTGTGCTATACACATTTTCACTCAAACAAGGTTTTTAGAGGTGACCTATTATTTTTTCAATTTCTACTGGTAATTTCAGCTGATATGCTGTATAATGTTCTTGTGGGTTTTGTTTTTTCACAATTACATTATACCACAAAAAAGGCTGCTTCCTTTATTTTTTCTGGATGCAGCCTTTTCTTTTGTTTTTTTACAGCGCCTCAGGGACTGTGAAAACAGCTCCTTTTTATATTAATATCAATGCTTTCTCATGTAGAAATACAGTGCCCACTGCCCTGCCGCAAGCAGGGCGACCAGGATAACTATGATTACCTGTACGGCTCCCCAGGAATTCATCAGCAGGGCAATAACCGCCGCCGCGACAGTCATAATGACCGCATTCCTGAGAAACGGCTTCGCCTGATTCCTCATCTGCTCTGGATACGCTTAGCCATGACGGTGTTCTTCATCAGCATGGCAATGGTCATGGGACCTACGCCGCCGGGCACCGGAGTGATCCACGAAGCCTTCTCCGCGCACTCGTCAAATACGCAGTCGCCGCAGAGCTTTCCGTCAGCATTGCGGTTGATTCCCACGTCTATGACTACCGCGCCGGGCTTCACCATATCGCCGGTAACGAATCCCGGTCTGCCCACAGCCGCCACCAGGATATCCGCGCGGGCGCACACCTGCTTTAAGTCCCTGGTGCGGGAGTGGCATATCGTAACGGTTCCATTTTCGTGGAGAAGCAGCATTGCCATGGGCTTTCCAACGATGTTGGAGCGTCCGATGACCACGCACTCCTTGCCGGAAACGTCAACTCCCGTGCTGTGGATAAGCTCCATACAGCCTGCCGGAGTGCACGGCAGGAACGCGTAATTTCCTATCATTATCTTTCCCACATTGGAGGCAGAGAACGCGTCAACGTCCTTCAGCGGGGAAATACGCGCGATAACAGCCTCCTCGTTGAGGTGCTTCGGCAGCGGGAGCTGTACCAGTATTCCGTTTACCTTTTCGTCTGCGTTTAGCGTGTCGATGAGCTCCAGGAGCTGCTCCTCAGTAGTCTCGGCAGGGAGCGCATACTCATAGCTCTTTATCCCGCACACCTCGCACGCCTTTTTCTTGTTGTTGACATAAACGCGGCTGGCGGGGTCGTCTCCTACGATAACTACCGCAAGGCCTACGTCCAGACCCTCGCGCTCTATCTCCTGGCGTACCTCTTCCTTTACCTTTGCGGATACTGCCTTTCCGTCAATTATCTGTGCTGCCATCGGAATTTTCCTCGCTTTCCTCGTTGTGTGTATCTTCTGTTTCCTCTGCGGAGACGTCAGCGCTTTCCTCCGCGGGAGCTTCCTCCTGCTCCTCCTTGCCATCCTCCGCTGCGGTTTCTTCGTCAAGCGTTATGTCATCTGCGCCGTCCGCAAGGATACTAGGAGCCGCCTGATCGGACTTCTTCTCCTGCTTTTTGCGGAGCCGCTCAGCCTCTGCCGCTGCGTCCGCTTCTGCAAGCTCGCGGCAGGCGTCGGTGTTGACATAAAGCGGAATGTGCTTCTTCTCGGTAAGTATCTTGAATACGATGACCATGATCGTGCAGGCAACGAAGCATACCGCCGCGACAACCTGAGATATTCTCAGCTCGCCCGCCATAAGGCTGTCGGTGCGGAGCCCCTCTATCCAAGACCTGCCAAGACCGTACCATGCAAGATACATCAGCATTATCTCGCCGTCAAAGGTTCGAAGCTTCTTCGAGTAGAAATGCAGCGCGATGAATCCCACGAGACACCACACGCTCTCATACAGGAAGCACGGGTGAACCAGCGCGCCCGCCTCGAGGTGGTCCCTTGCGATTATGTCCACGCTGGTCATGCCGAAAAGCCAGTCGTCCGCGCACTGCGCGCCGAAAGCCTCCTGATTGATGAAGTTGCCCCATCTGCCTATCGTCTGACCTATCAGGAATCCGAATGAGGCAAGGTCTGCCATCGCCCGGAAATTCACCTTGCGTATCTTGCAGGCGATAAATCCGCACAGGAATCCGCCGATAACGCCGCCGTATATCGCAAGTCCGCCGTCGCGTATCGTTGTGAACATCGTGACGAAATCATAGTTTATGCCGTTCGGGTCAAGCGTCTGGAATACGCAGTAGTAAATTCTCGCGCCCAGGAATCCGCCGATGAGCGCCACGAAAACCACATCGAACATTCTGTCCTTGTTTATCCCGAAGCTCCTGGCGCGCCTGCTTGCGTAGAGGTACGCTAGGATAACGCCTATCGTTATCAGCACTCCGTACCAGTATATCTTTATCCCGAAAAGCTCGAAGCCCTGACGGTAGCTTATCGTGAATCCGCCGAACAGGTTCGGGAAAGTCAGCTCCACCTCCGGAAAGGCGGAAGCAGCCGTAATAAGTGATGTCAACATATCAATCCTCCGTTGGAACTATCACGGACAGACAGCAGCTGTTCTCGTCAAAGCCGCTGAGCCGTTTCAGCATTCCCTCATAATCAGCCGCAGCCGCAAGCTCCGCGTAATCGAACGCAGAAGTGCCCGTAAGCGCCGCGTCTGAGAGGTTCTGCGCCACGCTCTCCACGTTGTTGTAGGAGCGCACGCTGTCGCCGTAAAGGTACTTCTTCGCCCGCAGGAACGCTTCCTCGGACGGCGGGCAGCTCTTAAGGCGGCGGTACTCCGCGCAGACTGCCTCAGCAACGCGGTCAGGCTCGTCAGATTCGCCGTAAATGCCGGGAATGAAGAACCCCCTGCCCATCATAATGCTGCTTTCAAAAGTCACGTTTATAAGCCCCTTGTCGCGCATTGCGCGGTAGAACTCCGTGCTTGCGCCGACAGAGGTGTCGTTCATAAGCGTGTGGTAGATGTATTCCTCTGTCATGTCCCTGCCGGAATACGCGGGCATTTTGAAGCCGAGCGCGAAATTCGTCTTTCCGAGGGGCATCGCTGTCTGTACCCGGCGGGAAACCACCTCCGGCGGCTCCTGCTCCATAATGGAGACAACGTTCTGCGCGCTTCTGGGAAGCAGGCAGCGCTCGCAGACCTCCACGGCGCTTTCAAGGTCGAATCCCCCGGATATGCACAGGTACATATTGGACGGATCGTAGAATGCGTTGTAAACATCGTACAGCAGCTTGTCCGTGATGAGCGCGATGCTCTCCGGGCTGCCCGCGATATCCTTCTGCACAGGATTCTTGCTGAACATTCCCTTGTAGAGCTCCATGCAGACGCGCCAGCCGGGGTTGTCGAGATACATGGTTATTTCCTGCGTGATTATCCCGCGCTCCTTTTCCACGTTTTCAGGCGTGAAATAGGGGTGCTGAACGAAATCCAGCAGTATCTCAAGGTTCTTCTCAAAGTTCTCCGAGCAGCTGAAATAATACCTCGTGCTGTCGTAGGAGGTGCCGGCATTGCAGGAGGCTCCGGTCTCCGCGAACCTTGCAAACGCCTCCTTTTCGGGGGCCTCGAACAGCTTGTGCTCAAGGTAGTGCGCGGTGCCGTCCGGGATATGCACAGGGGCTCCGCCGTCAATGCTGTAACAGTTGTCTATCGAGCCGAATTTCACGGAAAACTGCGCGGTTATCGTGGAATAGCCCTTCATAGGATACAGCAGCACGGTAACTCCGCTGCTGTGGGTGTATTTGTAGTATTTCTCGCCGAGCCTTGCGCTCGTTATCTCCTCCAGCATTACTTCGCCTCCTCGGGGGTCAGGGTGTAGACTGTATCAAGGCAGTACATACGGCAGACCTTCATAACTCGGTCCGCGGTCACCTGCTGTATATTTTCGATGAACTGCTCCGGTGTGATGAACTCCGGGTCGGTTATCTGAGTTGAATACCACATGGATATCGCCGCCGCGGAATCGTACACTCCGCGCACGCTTTCAATGGCGTCCAGCTTGGCGTGCTCCAGCTCCTCCTCTGTAACTCCCATCATGCTGATGTTCATAAACTCAGACATCACAGCGCGCTCCGTCTTTGCGATATTAGCCGGGTCAACGCCCGCATATACGGTGAGCGTTTTCTTGAACCTGCTGGAAGCGCTCGCGCAGTAATAGCACAGCGACTGCTTCTCGCGGATATTGGTGAAGAAGCGGGATGTCGTCATTCCGCCGAGTATCTGGGTCAGCAGCACGCTCGCGAAACGGTCGTTTATCTGCGGAGCCTTGAAATACATGCGCAGGATAGCCTGCTGCATTTTTATCTTATCTCCGGTGCGGAAAACATCCTCCTTGAGCTGGCTCGGCTTCGCCGCGGGAGCCACTATATCCCCGCGCTTCAGCCCGCTCAGCCGCCCGGACATGAGGGCTTCGCTCTGTGAGAAATCGCTGCACCCTGCCGCGAATATCTCGATGTGCGCGTGCTCCAGCATATTCAGGTAAGCGGCATACGCCGACTGCGGAGTTACCGCCTTTGCCTCCTCAACGGTGCCGTTTACCGGGAGCCCGCAGGGTTCGCCCTTGTATGCAGCCTTTCCGCCCTGCTGAGCCGCGAACAGACGCTTGTCGCCCTTTACGCTCATTATCGCGTCAATGAGCTCCTGCCGCATGATCTCCACCTGGGCGGGCTCAAACACGCCGTTTTCAAGCTTCGGGTCGAGAATGCAGTCAAGCAGCAGACCGCAGCACTCCTGCTCCAGCTTTTCGCCATAGAGCGTGTAGCGGTCGTCAATGAAGCTTATGCTGAAAGTCATGCTCCGGGAATCAAACTCGCAGCCGAGATTGTCCGAGAGCGAAGCGCCGTAAAGGTCGGAATACTTCTCGGTGAGCCTTGTGAGGTTCGGATATTTTCGGCAGCTGTCAGTCAGAATATACGGTATTATCGCATAGTCAGAGCGCGTACCGCTGCTGAAATCAGTGTAAAAGGTTATAGATATACGATTGGTCTTGAAGCGCCCATCGGTTATCCTTGAAAAGAATATCCCGTCGGAAAGCTGTTTTCTGTCCAGTATTTCAAACATCTCCTTTATAAATGTATACTGATATAGTATAGCACATATCGCGCTTTTTTTCCAGTACCTTTCTGTGAAAATTATCAGAAAACAAGCCGTCTCAGATAATATCGAGCAGCTCGTCCAGCGTCTTTATCGTGTTATCCTGCCCCTCGCTTAGTCCCCGGTTTTTCCTGTCGATGAGGACCGAGCGGCAGCCGACATTCTTTGCAGTCTGTATATCCTTGGGCTCGTCACCCACAAAGACGAACCGCCTTTCGTCCGCGCCGAAATGCTGCGCTATGAAATGCACCCCGGCGGGATTCGGCTTGCGGAATCCACAGCTCTGCGAGGAAACATACAGGTCGAAATACGGCATAAGCTCCGGGAAATAGCTCTTGTGAAGGCTGTCAGGCATTCCCGTGGCTACGTCCGTCAGCGTTGCTATCTTCCAGCCTGCGGAGCGCAGCTTCTCCAGCGTCGGAATAGTCTCCGGATAGATGAGCGGGGTCAGCTTCATGTCCTCAAAGAACGCCGAAATGACCGCCTCCAGCGAATACGGGAAATCCCAGCCCTTTGCCGCGTCCCCGAAAATCTGCTCCGGGGCGTAGTCCTTTTCGCGGTATTTCACGCGCGGATTGTACTCCCTCAGCACCTCGACAGACCTGCCTAGCTGCTCGTCCGTCAGCGGAAGCCCCAGCTTCTCCCGGACGTGCCGGAACGCGCTTTCGTAGTAGTCCATCCAGACGTTCGGCATATTCACATATTCCATAAGAGTGCCGCCGATATCAAAAACTATAACTTTCATCTCATGCCCTCCCTATTTCGTTCCCGCCGTACTCCGGGGGCTCCGTTTTTTCAACTGCCTGCGGAGAATCCGAGGGCTCCCCGCCCTCCTCAAACAGTATGTCGTAGAAATGCTCTGTTGATTCAACAAAGCAGGCGCCGTCCTCGCTGTAAATCACTATCACCGGAGTTCCCGCCGGGAGCTCCCTGCCGTTCGCCGAGACCGCCCGGAAATAGTACGTCTGCCTGCCGCGCCTTACGCAGATCTCGCCGTACATATCCTCGGTTATGTCCTCCGTCACCTCGGCTTCCATGTTTTCAAGCTCGGATTCCGTGGGTCTGCCCTGGCGGTGAAGCCGGTTATACAGCGGAGATATCACAGTGCTCAGCAGGAAATTGAACGCCAGACCTCCCACCGCCGCGCAGGGCAGCGAGAGCCAGCTCACTACTCCGGCAAGATCCAGCAGGGAGCCTGTCAGCGCACCTGCGAACACGAAAACCACCAACCGCAGCAGGTTCTTCGGGAACACGGTCTGCCATTCAATGCGGCTTTTGCGGTGCTCGAAAAGCTCCCCAGCCTGCGGAAACAGCGACCGCCCGAAAAACAGCCAGACCGCAAGCTGAAGCAGGAGGTATCCTCCGGACAGGAACATCAGTATCAGATAAAACAGACGCACGGTATCACCCCCGGCTATTTATTCCACGGCATACATAATGCCATATACGAAAAACGGGAGGGGCAAGCCCCTCCCCTGCTATATTCGATTTATCAGAGCTCGCCAACCAGCGCCATGGTATCGCGGGCGATAAGCAGCTCCTCGTTGGTCGGAACCACCCATACCTCTACCTTGCTGTCAGGAGCGGAAATTCTCTGGAGCTTTCCTCTCAGACCTGCGTTTGCAGCGTCATCGAGCTTGATCCCGAGGTATTCCATGTTATGGCATACGTCAGCGCGTACGTCATCGGAGTTCTCGCCGATACCGCCGGTGAAAAGAACAGCGTCAAGACCGTTCATTATTGCAGCGTAAGAACCGATGAACTTCTTGATCTCATAGCGGAGCATTTCGCCTGCGAGCTGCGCCTTGTGGTCGCCGTGCTCGGCAGCGCTTGTGATGTCGCGGTTATCGCTGGAGATTCCGGAAATTCCGAGGAAGCCGGACTTCTTGTTCATGTAGTCGCTCATCTCGTTGGGAGTGAGTCCCAGCTTGTTTGCAACGAATGTTACAGCGGAGGGGTCAACGCTGCCGCAGCGTGTGCCCATGATTACGCCGTCAAGGGGAGTGAAGCCCATGGAGGTATCAATGGACTTTCCGCCGTCAACTGCCGTAATGGAGGAACCGTTTCCGAGGTGGCAGGAAACAATCTTGAGATCCTTGAGATCCTTGCCGAGCGCGTCAGCGAGCGCCTGGGTCACGAATCTGTGGGAAGTTCCGTGGAAGCCGTACTTTCTTACGTGCAGCTTCTCGTAGCACTCATAGGGAAGTCCGTACATGAAAGCCTTTTCCGGCATTGTGGAATGGAACGCGGTATCAAATACGACTACCTGCGGAGTTGTAGCAGGGATCACCTTCTTGCAGGCTCTCAGCGCGAGCGCGTGGGGGTGATTATGTACCGGAGCGAGCTCTGCGAGGTCGTCTATCTGCTGGATAACCTCGTCGGTAACGAGCGTTGTCTTGCTGAATACCTCGGCGCCCTGTACTATTCTGTGGCCTACTGCGGAGATCTCGTCCATGCTGTCGATGACCTTGCCCTCGCCGGTGGTGAGGACCTCTACCAGCTTCTCGAAAGCCTCGGTGTGGGTCGGGAACTTGCTGTCCTGCTCAACCACCCTGCCATCGAACGTAGTGTGCTTGATATGTCCATCGATGCCGATACGGTCGCAGTTGCCCTTTGCTATAACGCTTTCATCCTCCATGTTCAGGAGCTGATACTTCAGAGAAGAGCTGCCGGCGTTAATAACCAGAATTTTCATGTCTTGAATTCCTTCCTTATTGTAAATTTTCAATTACAAAATCAGAGTTCATCAGTGATTCCAGAGATTTTGCATAACTCAATATTATTCTATTACTTTCCGACAAAAAAATCAAGTCTTTTTTCAAAAATTATTGAATTATCGCGGGATTTGGTGTAAAATATAGATAACTAATAATTATCGCAATATTCAGATAACCGGAGAAGAAATACACAAGTCAGGGCGGTCGGTAAATGGGCGGATATTCCTTTATCTGCCGCCGGTGGAGGGAAAAATATGAAAACTGCGGCAGTGATCTGTGAATACAACCCGTTCCACTACGGGCACAAATTCCAGCTGGAACAGACCCGCGCGCTCGGCGCGACGCACATAGTCTCCGTTATGAGCGGGGATTTCACACAGCGCGGGGACGCCGCAGTCTGCGACAAATTCGCCCGGGCGAAAACCGCCCTCGAAAACGGCGCCGACCTCGTGCTGGAGCTCCCTGTGAGATACAGCCTGTGCGCCGCCGAGGGATTTGCGCGCGGGGCAGTCGGAATAATATCCGCGCTGGGCTGCGTGGATATGCTCTCATTCGGCAGCGAATCCGGCGATATCGCCGCCCTGCGCGAAGCCGCCGGAGCCGTGGAATACGCGGTGCGCTCGGACTTCTTCCAGCTGCTTATGACCTCCGGGAATAGCTACCCCGCCGCTCTCGCGGAGGCGGTCAACAAGTTCTACACCCCGGACGTGTACGAGACTATAAGCTCCCCTAACAACACCCTCGCCGTGGAGTACATCAAGGCGCTTGACGACATAGGAAGCTCCATAGAGCCGGTAACCGTGCAGCGCGAGGGCGCGGAGCACGACAGCGCGGACACCGCCGGGAAATTCGCCAGCGCCTCTGCAATAAGAAAGCTGATCCTCTCCGGGGAGGACTACTCCGCGTTTGCGCCGGAAACCGGCTCACCGGCCGCCGACCTGCGCCGCCTGGAGCCTGCGATACTCGCAAAGCTCCGCTGCATGAAGCCGGAGGACTTCGAGCAGGTCTATGACGCCGCGGCTGGTCTCGGAGAGCGGCTGTACAAGGCGGTTCGCCGCGCGGGCTCCCTGGAGGAGCTGTATTTTCTCACGAAGACCAAGCGCTACACGCTTGCGCGGATAAGGCGCGCGGTTCTGTGCGCATTCCTCGGGGTGGAAAAGAAAATGCTCCGCGAAAAGGACGCGTATATACGCATTCTCGGCATGAATCCCCGCGGACGGGAAATACTGTCGGCGGCAAAGGCGGCGGGCTGCGCGCTGCCGCTGGATACCTCGCTCAGGGCGCTTATGGATACCTCCCGGGAGGCTCACAGGCAGGGAGCCTTCCAGTCCCGCTGCCGGGATATCTGGGCGCTGGCGCTGGAAAAGCCGCTTCCCTGCGGCTCTGATTTCACTGCGAAACCTGTAATAATCACGGAATAAGGCGGCTCCCGCCGTACATAGAATAAAACGGAGGTTCATACAATGGTCACAGTTACTGAAATAACCTACAAGAACTTCGGCAGGTGCGTCAGGCTCGACAACGGCACCGCGAGCGTTATAATCACCGTGGACGTCGGGCCGCGCATTATCTCCTACTGTCTTAACGGCCGCGAGAATATGCTTCTGGAGGACATCGGCAGGGAATTCAAGGACGATTCCCAGGAGCTGCGGGACTATTTCGGCGGGGATAAGACCTGGTACATATACGGCGGTCACAGGCTCTGGAGCAGCCCGGAGAGCTACCCGCACAGCTACGTCCCGGACAACGAGCCTGTGGAATACCGCATAAACGGCGGCGAGGTAACGCTCATTCCCCCGGCTACCCGCACAGGACAGCAGCACAGAATGACCTGCCGCCTTGCCGGCGAGGGCTCCCGGGTGGAGATCTCCCACGAGATACGCAACGTTTCCGGCGCGATAGTCACCCTTGCGCCGTGGGCTATGACCGTCTGCGCGGCAGGAGCCGTGGAGATATTCCCGCAGAGCGCCAAGGACAACGGACTGCTCTCAAACCGCAGGAACGTTTTCTGGAGCTACTCGGATATCAACGACGAGCGGTTCTTCCTCGGCAATAAATACGGAACGCTCCGGCAGGTAAAGGGCGCGCCCGGCAAGTTCAAGATAGGCATGAACAACGAGGACGGCTGGGCGGCGGTCGTGAACCGCGGACAGATATTCCTGAAGAATTTCAGCATGGAGATTGACGGAAACTACCCGGACTACGGCTGCAATTTCGAGACCTTCACGAATGGGATATTCCTTGAGTGCGAGAGCCTCGGCGAGCTGAAAACTCTGAAAAACGGTCAGACCGTTTCACTCACGGAGAACTGGGAGCTCATTCCCTGCGAGGATTCCTTCGACCCGCGTAATGAATCCAGCATAGACGGATTCGTGAAAAAATACGACCTGCGGAACCGCAATACCACAATATAACGGAGGGCTTATGGGTCTTTACGACGAGCTGCGCGAAAAGCACCGCAGCTTCATTTACCACAGCTATGAATTTTCCGAGCAGGACGGGAGCACTCTGCTCCGGTTCCACTTTTCAATAGACGATTACCACTTCTACCCGCAGTGGACTTTCCCGGAGAAACTCAGCGCGCTTGATTTCGACCGGGAGCTTGCGGACAGGACAGCGTTCTCCCTCGGCATGGCGGAGCTTGTATCCTACTGGAAATGCGCCTGCCCTCCCACGGTGGAGGTGCGGTGCGGCGGGCTTTCCGCAGAGCAGAAGCTCTGGTGGAAGAAGCTCTATTTCAACGGGCTGGGGGAATTTTTCTACCGCAACGGCATTACGCCTGATTTCAGCACATTCATGACGATAGAAGCCCCGGAGGAAGCTCCGCTTACCGCGCGGGACAACCGGCTTTCCGGATTCATGGTGCCGGTGGGCGGCGGCAAGGACAGCGTGGTAACTCTTGAGCTGCTGAAATCACACGGCGCGGCGATCTCCGCATACATCATAAATCCCCGGGGAGCTACACTGGGCTGCGCGGCTGCCGCCGGGATCCCGGAGAGCCGCATTATCGCGCCGAAGCGCACGATAGACAGGCAGCTGCTGGAGCTCAACAAACTCGGGTATCTCAACGGACACACTCCGTTTTCGGCGGTTGTGGCGTTCTCCGCGGAGCTTTTCGCCTGCGTTAAGGGGCTCAGATACATCGCGCTTTCAAACGAAAGCAGCGCGAATGAATCCTACGTTGAGGGCACCGCGATAAACCACCAGTACAGCAAATCCACCGAATTCGAGCGGGATTTCCGGGAATACTGTGAAAAGTACCTCGGCGGATACTCCAGATGCCCGGAATATTTCAGCCTGCTGCGACCCTGGAGCGAGTGGCAGATAGCAAGGGAATTCGTGAAGCACCCGCAGTATTTCGGTATATTCCAGAGCTGTAACCTCGGCAGCAAGACGAATTCTTGGTGCTGCAGCTGTGCAAAGTGCCTTTATGTGTACATTCTGCTGGCGGCATTCCTTGACGACGACGTGCTGACCGGGATATTCGGCTGCAATATGCTGGAGAAGCAGGAGCTCTCCGCTATGCTGGACGGTCTGGTGCTTGACGGCGAGGATAAGCCGTTTGAATGCGTCGGCACCAGGGACGAGGTGCGTCTCTCGCTTGAAATGGCGTGGGAGCGCCGGAGATCCTCACCGCCTGCCCTGCTGCGGCGCTGGCGGGAGCTGTTCCCGGAATACGCGCCGGTATCCCTCGAAAATTTCTCCGACCCGGACAATTTTGTTCCGGCGGAGCTGAAATATTTACTCGGAGCGAACAATGGACATTAACGAACTGAAACCATATTTTGACGGAAAGCGCTGCGCTATCCTCGGATTCGGACGCGAGGGCAAAATCTGGCTCTCGCTTCTGCAAAGGCTGGACTGCTGCGCCGAAATCGCCGTTGCAGATATGAAGCCGCAGGATATCCCCGGCGTTACGGGAATCTACGGAGAGGACTACCTCGACCGCGCCAGGGGCTACGACCTGCTCCTGCAAAGTCCGGGAGTAATTATCAAAGACAGGCTCACACAGCAGGAAAAGGAAAAGATACTCACCCAGACGGAGCTTCTGCTGCGGCTGCGCCCATGCCATATCGTGGGAATAACAGGCACCAAGGGGAAGTCCACGACCTCCTCGCTGACATATCACTTCCTGAGCGCCTGCGGCTATAAAACCATGCTCATTGGAAATATCGGTGTTCCACCGCTGGAGCGCATTGAGGAAATGACCCCGGACACCGTTGCGGTCTGCGAGATGAGCTGTCATCAGCTGGAATTTGCGAGGCACTCCCCGGAAGTGGCAGTGCTGCTGAACATCTTCCCGGAGCACCTCGACCACTATGTCAGCCTTGAGGCATACGCGGCGGCAAAGCGGAACATCTACCTCCACCAGCTTCCGGGAGACACCTCTATACTGAACATCGAAACTATCCCGGACGAAATATGCACCAACGCCGAATGCGGCAACGCACCGAACTGCAACAATTCCGGCTACCGAAAGTCGAAACTGCTGACGATAGGCTGCGAGCGCCCGGCAATGGCGTTCACGGAAAACGGCGCGATATTCCTGCCGGACGGGCGCGAGATACCCGCTGTGGACATTCACACGCAGCTGCGGGGACGCCACAATGTCTACAATATCCTTGCGGCTCTGATGGCGGCGAATGCAGCCGGAGCGGACATCGACAGATGCCTTGCCTCCCTGCCTGAATTCCGTGGACTTGAGCACCGTCTGGAATATGTTGACACGATAAACGGCGTGGAGTACATCAACGACAGTATATGCACCATTCCGGAAGCGGCAGTCGCGGCTGTTCAGGCATTCCCGGACGGCGCGGACTGCGTGATACTCGGCGGCATGGAACGGAATATTCCCTACGAAAAGCTGGCGGATTTCCTGAACACAGGCGCGGTGAAAAACGTTATCCTCCTGCCGGACAGCGGATACCGCATAGGCAGGCTGATAACGTCCGCTGACGTCAACAGGGTGGAGGTGCACGACCTCCCTGAAGCAGTGAGCACAGCGGCAAAGCTCGCGAAAAAGCGCGTGATACTCTGCCCGGCGGCGGCAAGCTACGGATTCTACAAGAATTTTGAGGAGCGCGGAAAGCACTTCAAGCAGCTGGTTGAGGGGCTCAGATAACACAAGGCGCTGTAAAAAAACAAAAGAAAAGGCTGCATCCCGAAAAAATAAAGGAAGCAGCCTTTTTTGTGGTATAATTTAATTGTGCAAAAACAAACCCCACAAGAACATTATACAGCATATCAGCTGAAATTACCAGTAGAAATTGAAAAAATAATAGGTCACCTCTAAAAACCTTGTTTGAGTGAAAATGTGTATAGCACACCGCCTGCTACTTTCAACGAGCGAAATTTCTGATGCGACGGCGTCCATGCCGTCGCCCGGTTATTTCGCTCTGCAACATCGTGTTGCACCTCCTCGTAAGGCATACAGCCTTACTTCGTCGGCTTTCATCGCATTCGGCGCACTCTGCCCATTTTCCCTTTTCAAACCGGTTTTTAGAGGTTCCCCGATGTTGTCATTCCCTTGGCGTACATCGAGACTATCTTGCTTTCAATTGTTGTTGAAATGCTGGTTTGGTTTTGGGGTAGGATCCTCGGTTCAAACTCGCCGTTTCGGTCACGCGGGATGTTGACGTCTATCTTTCCCGCGCTTGTTTTCAGGGTTTTCCGGCTATGACCGTTTCTGCTGTTTGTTGTTCCCGATTCGGTTCTGGCAGCGTGGTCGTATCTCCCATAACCCAGCGTTTCATCAAGCTCTGCGTCGATACTGCCCTCCAGGAACTACGCTATCGTTTCCCTGAACAGCCTCTGGATATCCTCCATCCTAGTAACATTCGCGTTGCTCAGCAGCTCCCGGATCAGCTCTCGTCTTGCCTCTTCCTCAGGTGTTCTTTTTCTGCCCATTTCTTTTCCCTCCATTCGTTTGCTTTTATTATACACTGTTTATGGAGTTTACACAAGATTTGGGGTGGTCTCCAGGTCTGCTGCCTGATTCAATATTTATTACATTTTGTGCATGGCATTTCCCCGCCGGCTTGTTTGTTATACGTTTTTTTCGGTTCATTCTTCTTTTTTGCAGCATCAGCAAGCCCGAGCTTCCATAGGATGGTTGCTCGGGCTTCGGTGTTGAGTTATTTTACAGCGCCGTCATTTTTATTTCTATATCCAGTCACTTTCGTAAAGAAAAAGTATGCTTTCCAGTGACAAAACTCAGTATATGATTGTTATATCATTGAAAGACGTCCTTCAAAATCCATAAAATGGAGGGAGAACATGACAAATCAAGACGTGGAGAAATATGTCCGGATGTTTCACAAAACGCTTTATCGTCTGGCGTTCAGCTACCTGAGAAGTACTGCGGACGCCGAAGATGTGTGTCAGGATTCGTTCATTCGGCTGATGAAATATCCGGGGGATTTCCCGACAGACGAGGATTGCAGACGCTGGCTTATCCGTGTGGTCATAAATCTCTCAAAGAACCAGCTGAAATACCGCAAGAATCACGCAGAGCCAATGGAGATTTCCTGTGATATAGCCGACCATTCTGCTGAACCGACAGCCGAAAGCGAGCTTGTGACGCTGATAAAAGGGCTCCCGCCGGAATACGCGGCAGTGATACATCTGTTCTATTATGAAGGCTACTCAGCGAAAGAGATCGCGGCGATTCTGGATATCAGCGTTACTGCGGTTACATCGCGGCTTTCGCGCGGGCGCAGGCGGTTAAAACAGCTATTGACAGAGGAGGAACAGTTATGAAATACAAAACCCTTTTCGACAGAATAACTCCGCCAAAAACTGATGACGAAATGATAAAACTGGTGCTTTCCGGAGGGGTTGAAGCATTACCCGCCCTTAAAGAATCAGCGCCGAAAAAGCGCTCATTCCGCAAATCAGCGGTTTGCGCTGCGGCAGCGGCGGCGCTTGCTGTGGGAGTTACTGCGGCGGGTGCTTCCTTCGGGTGGGATTTCTCAGGGCTGTTTGAGGGATTCTATTCCCGTATCTCATCAGAGGCTCAGGGATATGTTGATACCGGGATAGAAAACCAGAACCATACTGCTGACTTATCGCAGATGGGCATAAGCCTTAACAAAACCGTGGATTTCGGCTGCGGCACGGTTACTTTTACTGGCGCAGCCGCCGACAGAAACACGGTCTTGGTAATGTACGACCTCGCCATAAATGAAAAGGCTCTTGAGGAGTATCACGGCAAATTCGGGAGCAGCGATAAATCGCCCCGGGCAGAGCTTGAACTCAGCGAAAACCCGGCTGGCTGTAATCTTGCAGCCGGATACGGAACCCCAAACGATACGAGCGGAGTAGTTTCGTATACCAGCGTATATTTCTACCAGAACGGCTTTCTTACTGAGGACAGCGTTATGGAGCTGGAATTCGTCACGGTCGCGATATTTGACGGAGCTTCGCGGCTGGAGATAGAGCTCGAGCAGCCAGTCAGGCTGTCATTCCCGCTGGACTTCATGAATACGGAATACGTTTCGGTATCTCCCGATGCAGACATCACCGTTGACAACTACGAATATCATATTGACGAAGTGGTGATAACTCCGCTGAGCATTCAGTGGTATGCGGAGCGCGGCGGCAGAACCGGAAAGCTGGAGGGCGGAATCGACCCGCTTATCTGCAAATTCGCGGACGGGGCAGAGGTCAGGAACTACCAGATATCCGGCGCTTCTGAATACAGCGGCGGGCGGGAATTCTTCACGGTTCTCTTTGATAAGCCAGTAGATCCCGCCGACCTTGTTTCCGTTAAAATAGGCGGCTGTGAGATTCCTTTAAATGATTTTTAAGGGGGAAGATACACGTAATTCTTGCCCTGGGAGCTTTCTCCAACAGTTTTACGTTTTGACTTTTGGGGACAGATTGAGCCGCCAGTTCAGATGAACGGGCGGCTTTCATAATATCAGTTTTTCTTCCTGCCGAGTATTATCTTCAGTCCGAACAGAACTGCAAGCATAATCACAACGGAAATTCCGAGTACTACAAATACGTTCTGTATAAATCCTGCGATAATATACCCTACGACGCAAACCGCCGCCACAGTGAACGCATACGGCATCTGTGTGGAAACGTGGTTGACGTGGTCGCACTGAGCTCCGGTGGAAGCCATGATCGTGGTATCCGAGATAGGGGAGCAGTGGTCTCCGCATACGGCGCCTGCAAGGCACGCGGAAATGCAGACAATGACCATCTGCGGTATAACTCCGGTCTCTGATACATTGGCAAGATCAGCGCTGAACACGCTTGTAACTATCGGAATAAGTATTCCGAATGTTCCCCAGGACGTGCCGGTCGCGAATGCAAGTCCGACTGCAACCACAAACAGGATCACGGGCAGGAGTATCTGAACCGCGGTAGCACTCTGAACCAGTCCGGAAACATACGCGCCTGCTTCAAGGTGGTTTGTCATGGTTTTCAGCGTCCAGGCAAAGGTGAGTATGAGTATCGCGGGCACCATCTGCTTGAAGCCTGCCGCGATAGAATCCATGCACTCGGTGAACTTCAGTACTCCGCGGCAGATGAAGTAGATTATTATGACAACGAGCGCAGCAACTGAACCGAGGGACAGTCCGTATGAGGCGTCACAGCCTGCAAACGCTTCAATGAAGTTAGTTCCGCTGAAGAATCCGCCGGTGTAGATCATCCCGATAACGCAGAGAACAATGAGTATCAGCACCGGTAGAATAAGGTCGATGACCTTTCCCCTGGAGCGTATCGGCTTGTCATCGTCCTCGTACACCTTGTTTCTGGTGGTGAAGAGGTCGCCGTTTGCTGCGTTTTCCTCATGCTTTTTCATTGGACCGTAATCAAATCCGGTCACGGAAATGAACACTACCATGAGTATCGTCAGCAGGGCGTACAGATTATAGGGGATAGTGCTGATGAACAGGCTTATTCCGTTTACGCCGTCCACGGTGCCGCTTACTGCCGCCGCCCATGAGGAGATAGGCGCGATTATGCAGATAGGCGCGGCGGTGGCGTCTATAAGGTACGCCAGCTTTGCGCGGGATATCTTATGCTTGTCCGTTACCGGGCGCATTACTGAGCCTACGGTAAGACAGTTGAAGTAATCGTCAACGAATATCATCACGCCCAGCAGGAAAGTGGACAGGGCAGCGCCGCTTCTTCCCTTGATGTGGGAGGCGGCCCATTCGCCGTAGGCGCGGCTTCCGCCGGCCTTGTTCATCAGGACTACGATAACTCCGAGGACGACCAGGAACACCAGTATTCCCACATTGTAGGAATCCGCGAGGTTGGAGATAAGACCTTCCTTGATGACGGAGGTGAACATTCCCTCAAAGCCGGTGCCGGAGGCAAAGGCGTACACAACGCCGCCTGTAAGTATTCCTATGAACAGCGAGGAATAGACCTCCTTGGTGATGAGCGCCAGACCTATCGCAACGACCGGCGGCAGCAGCGACCACAGGGTGCCGACTGCTTCAGTTACCGGTGCGAGTATCATGCACAGCACCAGGAATGCCACGACAAAAAGACCAATTATGATCTTTCCCAGGTATTTTTTCATTTATTCGACTCCTTTAGACATACTTTAATATAACTATACTATTTATACGGCAAATTGTCAAGTACTTAATCACTTGTTTACAAAAAATACATGTTCCGGCACAAAAAAAGGGGCTCATGAAGAGCGCCCAGCTTGTCGAAAAAACAAATTTGCCCGCGAAGCGGGCATTTGAGATCCATTTTTTGACCCAGCTTTGCCGGGTCAAAAAATACTTCTATCCGCACAAGTGTCGAAGCGACGACCTGAGGTCTTACGCTAAGCGACGGCTTCGCCTTACGCAGGTTTGTCGGCATAGCCGACAAACCGTGCGCACGGAAGCGAAGCGGGGGACTTGGGCAAAGCCCAAAGTCCAGGGATTGTTCGGCGGAAAAGTCACTTGCGTAAGGCGAAGCCATCGCTTGGTGACTTTTTCGCCGGTCTCAGGGGCTCATGAAGAGCCCCTTTTTATTCCTTTATCCTAATTTTGTCCTGATAAAATCGGAGATAATGTCAACGCATTTATCGAATCCCAGATCGCCGCTGTTAAGGCACAGATCGTAGTTCCTTGCGTCGATCCATTCTCTGCCGGTGTGCGCCTTGTAGTAAGCTGCGCGCTCCTTATCGGTGGCAGTGATCGTCTTTATTGCCTCTTTGCGGTCGGTGATGCCCTTGACCTCGGCGGTATTCTTTATGCACTGCTCCTCATCGGCGTAGATGAACACACGCACCACATGCGGTGCGCTGCGGAGCACATAGTCCGCGCAGCGGCCTACGATAACGCAGGATTCCTCAGAAGCCAGCTTCTTTATCACCATAGCCTGATAGTTGAACAGGTTTTCCTCGGAGATGAAGCCGGATTTTCCCGGGGCTATGACCTCGCCCTTATATACTCCGGGCTTTCCGAACAGACCGTTCTTGGTCTTTTCATCGTTCTGCCCGAACAGAGTCTCGTTTATTCCGCTCTCGTCAGAAGCGATCCTTATCAGCTCCTTGTCGTAGAACTTTACGCCGAGCTTTTCTGCCAGCATTTTTCCGATGGTCCTGCCGCCGCTTCCGAAGCCGCGGGCAATGGTAACTACAAACTTATCCATTATGCTCCCTCCCTCAGGTCATTCGCCTAAGTATGCCTTCTTGACGGAATCGTTGTTCATGAGCTCCTTTGCATCGCCGGAGAGCACTATCTTTCCGGTTTCCAGCACGTATGCGCGGTTAGCTATGGACAGCGCCTTCTTAGCGTTCTGTTCAACCAGGAGAACGGTGGTTCCGCTCTTGTTTATTTCCTGAATGATATCGAATATCTCCGATACGTACAGCGGGGAAAGTCCCATAGACGGCTCATCCATGAGGATTATTGACGGTTTGGACATCAGCGCCCTGCCCATTGCGAGCATCTGCTGCTCGCCGCCGGATAAGGTTCCGGCAAGCTGATTGCGGCGCTCGTTGAGCCGCGGGAATCTGTCGAACACCATTTTGAGAGAGTTGTTTATCTCTGCCTTGTCCTTGCGTGTGTAGGCGCCCATCATCAGGTTTTCAAATACAGAAAGCTGCGCAAATACGCGTCTGCCCTCCGGGACGTGCGCCATTCCCATTGAAACTATCTTGTGCGGGGGAGTCTTTGTGAGGTCCTTTCCGCCGAACATAACTGAGCCGTGCTTCGCCGGAACAAGTCCTGTGATGGTGTGGAGCGTTGTGGTCTTTCCGGCTCCGTTTGCGCCTATGAGCGCGATTATCTCGCCCTGCTCAACGTCAAAGGAAATGCCCTTTATCGCGTTGATGGCGCCGTAATATACCTGTAAGTCCTTTATTGACAGCATTGCCATGAGCTTTTCCTCCTTATTCTCCGAGATATGCAGTGATTACCTTCGGGTCGTTGAGCACCGCCGAGGTTTCGCCCTGTGCAAGCTCCTGACCGAAGTTCAGCACGGTGAGCTCCTCACATATGCCTGAAACCAGCTTCATATCATGTTCGATAAGCAGTATAGTCATGTGGAATTCATCGCGGACAAAGTGGATGGTGTTCATCAATTCCGCTGTCTCGTTCGGGTTCATGCCGGCAGCCGGCTCGTCAAGGAGCAGCAGCTTCGGGTCGGTGGCAAGGGCACGGGCTATTTCAAGCTTTCTCTGCTTGCCGTAAGGGAGGTTAGCGGCCATCTGCTGCGCCTCTCCGTCAAGCTCGAACACCTTGAGCAGCTCCATTGCCTTTTCGTTGGCGCGCTTTTCTTCCTTGAAGTACCGCGGGAGCCTCAGAACGCCCTCGATAGCTGTGTAGTTGATGTGATTGTGCATTCCCGCCTTAACGTTGTCCAGTACGCTCATGTTCTTGAACAGGCGTATGTTCTGGAAAGTACGCGCTATGCCCTCTTTGTTGATGGCGATGGCAGGCTTTCCGGTGATATTCTTTCCGTCAAGGAGTATCGTGCCGGAGGTGGGCTTGTAAACACCGGTCAGCATATTGAATACGGTGGTCTTTCCGGCGCCGTTAGGACCGATAAGACCGTAGAGCTGACCCTTTCCTATTGACATATTCAGACCGTCTACTGCGCGCAGACCGCCGAACTGAATGGACAGGTTCTTTACTTCAAGCATGGGAGCATTTTTTTCAGGCATTATCCGCACCTCCCGCATTATTCTTGTTCCGCACGAATATGCTCTTTATCTTCTGAACAGGGGCGGAAATGCCTATTCTTTCGCGCAGTGCTATGAATGCAGGCGCGTTGTTGAATATCATCATAACGATAAGAACTATTGCATAGATGAGCATTCTGTAATCGCCGAGCTCACGGAAAATTTCCGGCAGGGCGTACAGGATAATTGTCGCGATAACCGAGCCGCGCAGGCTTCCAAGACCGCCCAGGACAACGAATACCAGAATAAGTATCGACAGGTTGTAGTCGAATTTCTTCGGGGCGAGCATTGTGATGGAGTGCGAATAAAGAACTCCGGCAACACCGGCGATAGCCGCAGACAGTGTGAACGCCATGAGCCTGAATTTGGTTACGTTGATGCCCACGGACTGAGCCGCGATGTAGTTGTCACGCACGGACATGCAGGCGCGTCCTGCACGGGAGTTGATGAAGTTCATCAGGATGATCATGGATATCATCAGGACAACGACCACGAGGATAAGAGTGGTGTCCTGCGGCGCTTTGATTCCCTTTGCGCCCTCAAGTATGACCTTGCTGGTCTCCTTGTCAGCGTCAGAGACCGCAGCGGCAAAGCTGAAATGCATTCCGTTCTTGTCCATGGTGAGGTAGATGTTGTTTGCGAGCGCCTTGATTATCTCGCCGAAGCCGAGGGTAACAATAGCGAGGTAGTCGCCGCGGAGACGCAGCACCGGGATACCGATGAGGATACCGAATATCGCCGCGGCAACTCCGCCCACGATAAGCGCGAGGATCATTCTCAGCCAGGAGGGATTTATGCTCTCCTGGGTCATCAGTGAGAAGATACCGCCGGCATACGCGCCTATGCACATGAATCCCGCGTGTCCCAGGGAAAGCTCACCGAGGATACCTACGGTAAGGTTCAGGGATATCGAAAGGATTATGTAAATACCTATCGGGACAAGCAGTCCGGAATACTGGCTTCCGAGGAAGCCGGTCATTGAAAGTATGCCGAAAATTACGAAAAGACCGAGGGTCATTCCGCAGGTGATGAAATTGTTTTTTGTAGTCTTGCTCATTTCCCTGCCCCCCTTATACCTTTTCACGGATCTTCTTGCCGAGGATACCCGTAGGTCTTACCACTAGTACGATTATCAGCACGAGGAACACGATAGCGTCAGACAGCTGCGAGGATATGTATGCCTTTGCGAGCTGTTCGATTATTCCAAGAAGTATGCCGCCGATCATAGCGCCGGGAATAGAGCCGATGCCGCCGAATACCGCCGCAACGAACGCCTTGATGCCGGGCATTGAACCGGTGTACGGGCTGAGCTGCGGATACGCGGAGCACATCAGCACGCTTGCAACGCCTGCAAGTGCGGAGCCGATTGCGAAGGTGAGTGAGATCGTGCGGTTGACATTGATTCCCATGAGCTGGGCCGCGCCCTTGTCCTCTGCAACGGCAAGCATTGCCTTGCCTGCCTTGGTCTTGTTGATGAACCATGTCAGCGCCGCCATGATGATGACGGAAACCACGATGGAGAGGAACGTCTCCATTGATATCTTGAGGGAAGACTGGACTCCCGTTTCAATAGCGGTAAAGAAGTGAACGCCGCTGTCGGTAACTATCAGGAAAGGCGGCATTCCGTCAACGACTGATGTGAAGTTCCGCGCAGCGGAGCCGAATATCAGCAGCGCGAGATTCTGGAGAAGGTAGCTGACGCCGATAGCGGTGATAAGTACAGCAAGCGGAGGCGCGCTCCTGAGCGGCTTGTATGCCACCTTTTCGATGATAACGCCAAGCACTGTGCAGACCACGATACCGATAATGACTGAAAGCCATACCGGGCACCATGCCGTTGACATCGCGGTGAATACTGCATAGCCTCCGACCATGATGATGTCGCCGTGCGCGAAGTTCAGCATCTTTGCAATGCCGTAAACCATTGTGTAGCCCAGCGCTATGAGCGCGTAGATACTTCCGAGGCTTAATCCGCTGATGAGGTAAGAAACAAAGCTCATAAAGAACCTTCCCCTTTCGGAAATGTATTCTGCCGCAGATTTAAACAAGCTCCGACAGGTCCCGGCGGAATTTGCTTAAATTTACGGCAGTAAAGTGCCGTAATTATACAAATAAGACCCGTACAGTTTCCCCGGTTTTCCGGGGAAACCATACATACGGGTCCGAATTTTGTGTGTTAGTTCAGTTCAGATGATCACTTAGCGGAAACGTAGGAGCCTACGCCGTCGTTAACAACGATCTTCATTACCTGAGGAGCCTTTGTGGGCTCGCCGTCAGCAGTCCATGTGGTGGAACCTGTTACGCCGTCGAGTGTGATTTCAGTCATAGCTACCTTGATCTTGTCGCAAACGTCGGAAGCGCTCATGTTCGGGTCGTTAACGCCAGCCTTCTCGAGAGCGAGCTTGATAGCGTAAACTGCGTCGTAAGCGTCAGCGGCGAACTGGATCGGAACTTCGCCGTTGGTGAGCTCGCCGTAAGCCTTTGTAAAAGCTGCGGACTTCTCATCAGGAGAAGAAGCTGCGAAAGGAGTCATAACGAGAACGTCCTGAGCGATGTCTACCTTGTCGCCGAGCTGGTCGATAAGGCCGTCGAGACCGTCGCCGCCGAATACTGTCATGTTCATGCCAGCGGACTTAGCCTGCTGGAGGATAAGGGAAGCTTCCTGATAGTAGATCGGGAGGAAGAGCAGGTCAGCGCCGCTGTCCATAACCTTCTGGATCTGTACGGAGAAGTCTGTCTTTGCGTCAGCAGTGAAAGCTTCCTCAGCGGAGATCTCAAGACCCTTTTCAGCAGCCTCAGCCTTGAAGCCGTCGAGGATACCGGTGGAGTATACATCGGAGCTGTCGTAGATGATGCCTACCTTGGTAGCGAGGCTGTTGTCAACGATGTAATCAACTGCGATCTTACCCTGACCAGGGTCAGTGAAGCATACGCGGAAGCAGTTATCGCCGGCGGATATAGCGTCCAGAGAAGAACCGGACGGAGTGAGCAGGAACATATTGTCCTTTGCAGCCTCAGCGCTTACTGCTACGCAGGGAGCGGAGGTAACTGTGCCAACGAGCGCCTTCATGCCGGCGTCCTTAAGGGTGTTGTATGCGTTTACGGACTTCTCAGCGTCGTGCTCGTCATCCTGGAAGTTGAGCTCGAGAGTCATACCGTTTACGCCGCCGTTAGCGTTGATCTCGTTAACTGCGAGCTGTGCGCCGTTCTTAACTGCGTTGCCATAAACGGCAGCTGCGCCGGTGATCGGGCCGATACCGCCCAGGAGGAATGTGCCGCCTGTCGCTGTGTTGCTCTCGCCGTCAGAAGCTGCGCTGTTGTCAGCTGCGGAGGAGCTGTTTGCGTTGTTGGAGCAGCCTGCAAACGGAACTGCCATTGCTGCAACGAGAGAAACCGCTGCAATCTTTTTCAGAACATTTTTCATTTTAGTTTCTTCCTTTCCACGCTGCCGTTCCGTTGCCGCCGTGCATTTACTGCACCTGGAATGCGGAACAGCGCCTTTTGCCAGAAATTTTGATTTCTCGCTGAAATTGCTTTCTGCAATTTTCTTTGCAATAATATAATAACCTTTAATTCAAAATCTGTCAAGAAGAAAAAGCATTGATTATTGAGCGATTGAAATATTTTTTTTGTACAATTTCACCTAAATTTAGTCTGCATTTGATTTTCACTGAATAATCCGCAGAATTTGCTGGACATCTGAGCAGTAAAACCAGCGCTCGTGAAACTGCCGGATTCTGTTCTTTCAAAGTGAAAAAGCACACTTTCCTATTAGTATATCATATATCGTCTGAAAAATCAAGTGGTACGGCTCATTTTATACAATATTAAATATATAACTATGTAACGTCAAAAAAACTGAATTATCTTAAATCCTACTGGACAAAATAAAAAAGCTGTGATATAATATATGATGTATATTTGTCCTCGACCGCATTTCCGGCAGGGGAAACAGCAAAAATGAAAGGAAATAAACAGAAATGAAAGTTACAAAGGATACTATTATAGGCGATATTCTCGACATCAACGCAGAGGCTGCTGCTCCTATTTTCTTCGGCATGGGAATGCACTGCCTGGGCTGCCCGGCTTCCCGCGGCGAGTCCGTTGAGCAGGCATGCATGGTTCACGGCGTTGACGCAGACGAGATCGTTGAGCAGCTGAACGCAGCTCTCGGCGAGTAATGGTAAAACTTACGAGCAGGCTCAGCACCGCCGCCAGTCTATGCCGCAGAGGAGTCACCGTCTGCGACGTGGGGACTGACCACGCGCTGCTCGCCTGCTATCTTGCGCAGAATGGCGCAAAGGCGGTCATTGCCTCGGATGTGAGGGAGGGGCCGCTTGCCGCTGCGCGCCGCACTATCGCGGAGCAGGGCGTGTCCAATGTCACGGCGGTGCTCTCCGATGGACTGGACAGGATAGACTATGCGGATGACGTTGTTATCTGTGGAATGGGCGGAGAGCTTATCATGCGGATAATCTCCGGCTGCCGGTTCCTTTCAGGAGACACACGGTTCATTCTTCAGCCCATGACCAAGGCGGATACGCTCCGCCGCGAGCTCTGCCGCAGCGGATTCGATATAATGGAAGAACGCACTGCGAGCGAAGGGGACCGTCTCTACACCGTCATGCTTGTGAGATACACCGGCAAAGCAGCCGAGCCGGACGAGCTTTTCTGCCTGTGCGGGAAGATCACCGACCCTGAAATGCTCCGGCATATTTCCGGCAAGCTGCGCAAAAACGCCGCCGGAATGGAGCTGTCAGGGACTCCCTCTCAGCAGGCGCAGGAGCTCCGCAGGCTGGCTGATATGATAGACGACCAGGCGCGCCGCCTGGATTCAACGGAGGTATGACATGGCAGTAACAGTAGGTCAGGTGCTGGGCTTTCTTGGCACCATAGCACCCATGAACACGGCGGAAAGCTACGACAACGTGGGTCTGCTGACAGGAGATCCCTCCGCGGCAGTGACCGGGATCGCAGCCTGCCTTGACATCACGGACGAGATCATCAGCGAGGCTGCCGCCAAGAATGCGAACCTCATCATTTCGCACCACCCGGTGATATTCCACCCGCTGAAGCGCGTGATGAAGGGCACTCCGGTTTACAGCCTCATAATGAACGATATAAGCGCTATCGCCATACATACTAACTTTGATATGTGCGAAGCGGGCGTCAACGACGCGCTGATAGAGCTCCTCGGCTGGGAAAGCAGCGGAGTGCTGGAACAGGTGCACCCGAACGGCCTCGGAATAGGCGCAGTGGTCGATCTTCCGCTGGGCTTCACTGCGAAGTCTCTTGCGGAGCACTGCAAGAAGTCCCTTGACCTCGAAAGCGTGAAGTACTGCGATGGCGCAGAACACGCCATTACACGCGTTGCAGTATGCTCCGGCTCCGGCGGAGACCTGCTCCAGAGAGCAAAATCGCTGGGCTGCCAGGCGCTTCTCACCGGAGATGTGAAGCACTCCGTGTGGATAGAGGCTCACAACAGCGGAATGGCGCTTATTGACGCAGGGCACTACGGCACGGAGAAGTGCGCTTCCCACAGGATAGCCGCGCTTGTCAGCCGCGCGTTCCCTGAGATACCCGTATTCACGACCGACTGCGAAGCCGAGCCGTGCAGCTATGTTTAAATTATATGCGAAAGGACTGAGAAACCTTGTCTCTTGACGGAGCTTTTCTTCATATAGTGACCAACGAGCTTCAGCCGCTGGTCGGCGCCCGCGTGGACAAGGTGTATCAGCCCTCGCGCGAGGAAATAGTGCTGTCCCTGCGTACCTTCAGGGACGGCGGCAAAAAGATAGTCCTCTCCGCGAACAGCGTCAGCGCCCGGCTGAACCTCACGGAAGCCAGCTTTGAGAATCCGCAGCAGCCGCCGATGTTCTGCATGCTTCTGAGAAAGCACCTCAGCAGCGGCAAGCTCATGGCTATACGCCAGGACGGATTGGAGCGCATAGTCGCCATTGATTTTGAGTGCACGAACGAGATTGGCGATATAGTGACAAATACGCTTATCGCTGAAATAATGGGACGCCACAGCAACATTATCCTTGTGCGTGACGGCAGGGTCATCGACAGCATAAAGCGCATAACGGACGATATATCCTCTGTGCGCCGGGTGCTTCCCGGAATACAGTACGAGGCTCCGCCGCGGCAGGACAGGCTGTGCCTGCTGGAGTGCACGGCTGAACAGGTGCTTGAAGCCGTCAAGGACAGCCCGGAGCGGCTCTGCAAGAAGCTGACCTCCGTGCTGGAGGGAGTTTCCCCGATACTCACCCGCGAGATCGCGTGGTATTCTGCAAAGGACGTTGATATAGCCTGCAATGCGCTCACTGACAGCGCAAAGGACAGGCTGAAATTTATCCTGAACCGCATAAAATCCGCGCTGAACGGCGGTGAATGCGATTTCACAGTTGTCTCTGAGCTTGGCGGAAAGAAAAAGGACTTCTGCTTTATCAATATCGAGCAGTATTCCACTGCCATGCTGGTGAGCCGCTGCGATTCCGCAAACGCGCTGCTGGACAGCTTCTTTGCCTCTCAGGACAGGTCTGAGCGCACAAAGCAGAGGGCGCACGACCTGCTGAAGCTCCTGATGAACAGCTACGAGCGCGTTTCACGCAAGCTGGAGCTCCAGAAAAAGGAACTCGCGGAATGCTCCGAACGGGAGGTCTTCCGAGTCCGGGGCGACCTGATAAACGCGAACATCTGGCGTCTGGAAAAGGGTCAGACCAAGGCGGTGCTGGAGGACTTCACCACCGGCGAGCCGGTCGAGATACAGCTCGACCCGCGGCTCAGCCCGGCGCAGAACGCCCAGAAGTACTACACGGAATACCGCAAGCTGGATACCGCCGAGAAAATGCTGACGGAGCTCATCGCAAAGGGTCAGCAGGAGCTCCTCTATATCGACAGCGTATTTGACGCCGTGAGCCGCACCGACAGCGAATCCGACCTTGCCGAGATACGCCGGGAGCTCCGGGAACAGGGCTACCTCAAAGGCGGAGTGAGGGCGGACGAAAAGGTGAAAAAGACCTCTGCACCGCTGCGTTTCCGCTCCAGCGAGGGCTTTGAGATACTCGTGGGACGGAACAACCGCCAGAACGACCAGCTCACGCTGAAAACCGCAAAGGCAAGCGACATCTGGCTTCACACGCAGGGAATAGCGGGCTCCCATGTCATTATATGCACGGAGGGCAGACAGCCCGGAGAGCAGACCCTGTTCGAGGCTGCGCAGCTTGCCGCGTACCATTCCAAGGGACGCAGCGGTTCGGGCGTTGCGGTGGATTATGTTCCGGTGAAGTTTGTGAAGAAGCCTGCCGGCTCAAAGCCCGGAATGGTGATATTCACCAACAACCGCACTCTGTTCGTGACCCCGGACGAAAATCTGGTAAATTCCCTTAAATACGAAGCAAAATAACGCAGAAGCGTAAACATAGAAAACATAAACGAAAGGACACCATTGCAATGAGAAAGGAACTTGCAAAGACATACGCCCCGAAGGAATTCGAGGATCGTATCTATCATAACTGGGAGGAAAAGGGCTATTTCCATGCTGAGATAGACCCCAAGAAGAAGCCGTATACGATCGTTATCCCGCCGCCCAACATCACCGGACAGCTCCACATGGGACACGCACTGGACAACACCCTCCAGGATATCCTTATCCGCTGGAGAAGAATGCAGGGCTACTCCGCGCTGTGGCTCCCGGGCACCGACCACGCTTCCATCGCTACCGAGGCTAAGATAGTCGGCAAGATGAAGGAGGAGGGGCTCACCAAGGAGCAGATAGGCCGCGAGGAATTCCTCAAGCGCGCATGGGACTGGAAGCGCGTTTACGGCGGACGCATCGTACAGCAGCTCAAGAAGCTCGGAAGCTCCTGCGACTGGGAGCGTGAGCGCTTTACGCTCGACGAGGGCTGCTCCAGAGCCGTTCAGAAGGTGTTCATGGACCTCTACAACAAGGGGCTCATCTACCACGGCGTAAGAATGATAAACTGGTGTCCTAACTGCAAGACCTCCATTTCTGATATCGAGTGCGAGTACGAGGAGCAGGACGGATTCTTCTGGCACATCAACTACCCGCTGGCTGACGGTTCCGGCTTCGTAGAGATCGCAACCACGCGTCCGGAAACGCTGCTCGGCGACTCCGCGCTTGCGGTAAACCCGAACGACGACCGCTATAAGGACATCGTTGGCAAGATGGTGAAGCTTCCGCTGACAGACCGCGAGATCCCCGTTATCGCCGATGAGTACGTTGACGTAGAATTCGGTACCGGCGTTGTTAAGATAACCCCCGCGCACGACCCAAACGACTTCATGGTAGGTCAGCGCCACGACCTGCCCGTTATCTCCATGATGAACGACGACGCAACGATCAGCACAGATGTTGGCGGCAAGTACGCCGGCATGGACCGCTACGAGGCAAGAAAGCAGATGGTAGCCGACCTCGAGGCGCAGGGCCTTCTCGTAAAGGTGGAGCCCCACAAGCATAACGTTGGCTGCTGCCAGCGCTGCGGCACCACAGTCGAGCCGAGAGCGTCCCTCCAGTGGTTCGTTTCCATGAAGGAGCTCGCAAAGCCCGCTATTGATGTTGTTAAGTCCGGAGAGCTCCGTTTTATTCCGAAGCGCTTTGAAAACGGCTATCTCTACTGGATGGAGAATATCCGCGACTGGTGCATTTCCAGACAGCTCTGGTGGGGTCACAGGATCCCGGCGTATTACTGCCAGAATCCCTCCTGCAAGCACACCGCGATCTCACTTGACCCGCTTGAGAAGTGCCCGGAGTGCGGCGCTCCCGTAAAGCAGGACGAGGATACGCTTGATACATGGTTCAGCTCTGCGCTGTGGCCGTTCTCAACTCTCGGCTGGCCTGACAAGACCCCTGAGATGGATTACTTCTATCCGACCTCCACGCTGGTCACCGGCTACGACATCATTCCGTTCTGGGTAGCAAGAATGATATTCTCCGGTCTGGAGCACACAGGCGTTAAGCCGTTCAAGGACGTCCTTATCCACGGTCTGGTAAGGGACGAGCAGGGACGCAAGATGTCCAAGTCCCTCGGCAACGGCGTTGACCCGCTGGAGATCATCGACAAGTACGGCGCGGACGCGCTCCGTCTCACACTCGTTACCGGAAACGCTCCCGGAAACGATATGCGCTGGACTGAGACCAAGGTAACAAATTCCAGAAACTTTGCAAACAAGCTCTGGAACGCCTCCAGATATATCCTGATGAACCTTCCCGAGGACTTCGGAACACCGGTGCTCCCCGAGAACCTCCCCATCGAGGACAAGTGGGTGCTCAGCCTTTACAACGACGTTGTAAAGAACGTTACCTCAAACCTTGAGGCGTTCGAGCTGGGCGTTGCCGTTCAGAACCTCACGGACTTTATATGGGACGTATTCTGCGACTGGTATATCGAGCTCACAAAGCCGCGTATCGCCGAGGGCGGCGAGAATGCTCTCGCGGCGCAGAACGTCCTTGTATACATCATGCAGGGTATCCTGAAGCTGCTGCATCCGTTCATGCCGTTCATCACCGAGGAGATATGGAGCAGCATGCCCGGCACCGAGTGCGAGAGCATTATGACCGCAAAGTGGTGCGAATACGATGAGAAGCTGCACTTCGGCGAGGCTGCCGAGGAGTTCTCCCGCATCGTGAACACGATCAAGGCTGTCCGCGTACAGCGCAACGAGCTCAATGTTCCTCCGTCAAAGAAGGTAACGATGACCGTTGAGACCCAGTTCACCGCGCTGTTCAGCGACTGCCGCAGATTCTTCGAGAAGCTGGCGGGCGCAGGCGAATTCACGGTAACCGAAAAGGCTGATTCCACCGAGGGCATGATGACTGTTGTCACCGATTCCGCCCGCGTATTCATGCCTATGGGCGAGCTGGTCGACAAGGAAAAGGAGCTCGCACGCCTCGACAAGGAAAAGAAGGCCGCTGAAAAGGACATAGAGTTCCTTTCCAAGAAGCTGAACAATCCGGGATTCCTCGCAAAGGCGCCCGCGCAGCAGATCGAAAACGAGCGCGCAAAGCTCGCCAAGGCCGAGGAAAAGCTGGCAAAGATCAACGCTTCCATCGAGGGGCTGAAGTAATGAACATCCGCCGCATGGAGCCGCGTGACGCCGACGAGGTGTCACGGCTCTATGTAAGGAGCTGGCAGGCGGGCTACAAGGGACTGCTCCCGCAGTATTACCTTGACCTGCTGTCGCCGGAGCGCTGGCGGGACAGGTTCGCGGGGCTTCCCGGCAGCTTCGTCCTGACAGAGAACGGAGTCGTTGCAGGGCACTCCTGCGCACGTCCGGCGGAGGACGAAAGAATGCCCGGCTGGGGCGAGGTACACACGCTGTACGTCCTGCCGGAATACTGGGGAAAAGGCTTCGGCACGGCGCTGCTGGACAATTCAGTGAAATGGCTGGAACAGCAGGGCTTCTGCCGGATATATCTCTGGGCTCTGGACACAAACGTCAGGGCCCGGCGGCTGTATGAAAAATACGGATTCGTCTGCACCTCCGACACGCTTCTGTGCCAGGTCGGGGATACCGAGGTCACGGACCTTCGTTATGTGCTGACTCGTAATACAAAACAATGACAGAAATGCAAAGGGGGCAGTTATGGCAAACAGGACACTTGTAGTTCTTGCGGCGGGAATGGGTACGCGCTTCGGAACAAGGATAAAGCAGCTCGAACCTCTCGGACCCGAGGGCGAGCTCCTTATAGACTATTCGGTTTATGACGCTTTGCAGGCGGGATTCGACAGGGCGGTCTTCATTATCCGCAGGGATATCGAGGATCTGTTCAGATCCACCATAGGCGCGCGTGTAGAAAAGCGCATTAAGACGGATTATGTTTTCCAGTCGCCGGATCAGCTTCCGGTGCGCTCCGGGGATTTCCCCGGCAGAACGAAGCCGTGGGGCACTGCACAGGCGCTCTGGTGCTGCCGTGACGTCCTTGACGGTCCGTTTGCGATAGTGAACGCCGATGATTTCTACGGCAGGGACGCGTTTATGAAGCTGGGGGGATTCCTCGGAGATTTCACCGCGGACGCCTGCTCGGTGGGATTCATGCTGAAGAACACGCTGTCTGATTTCGGCACGGTGAACCGCGGCGTATGCAAGACGGACGCAGGCGGACTCCTCACCAGCGTTGAGGAGACCAAGGCGATAGGCAGGGACGAAAACGGCGTAGTATCAGGAACATTCGGCGGCGAAAAGAAGATACTCAGCCTTGAGGATACGGTCTCTATGAGCATGTGGGGCTTCGGAGCGGAGTTCATGCCGCGGCTCACACGGCAGCTTTCGGCGTTTCTGGAGAAGCTCCCGGCGGACGAGCCGAAAGCGGAGCTCACCATTGCGGACGCCGTTGACGGCGAGATACACGGAAGCGGCTTCGGCGTGATGAACCTTACCACCGACAGCAGATGGTTCGGCATAACCTACGAGGCGGACGTTGCCGCCGCCCGGGAAACCCTGAAAGGCTGCATAGCTTCAGGGGTATATTCCTCACCGCTCTGGAGCTGACGGCTCCGGCTGATTCTGGTCACTGGGAGATGATGATATGTTGATCGTTCCGATAGATAACGTCACCGAGGGCATGGTGGTCGCAAAAGACGTTGCCTCCACATCTGCAAAGGATTATAAGGTGCTTCTCATGAAGGGCACCTACATGACCCGCGACATGATCAGCCTGCTGAAGAGCAAGGGAATAAAGAACATCACCATCAAGGGCGGCGATGACGTCGCTGAACCGGCTCCGGCGATCCCTGACGAGCCCTTTTCCGATGAAAAGGCGGCGGAGCTCATCAAGAATCAGCACATCGGAAAGGCTCTGAACGAGCTGAGCGAGGTATTCGACAACAACGGAGAGATACGCGAGCTGTCAAAGCACGCAGTCGAGCAGGTCAACAGCATAGCCGATGATATCCTGGTGGATATCGGCAATGACTCGACATACCTCGGAAACCAGATGATAGCGCTTCAGAATTACGACGACTACACCTACAAGCACTGCCTGCGCGTATCAATGCTCTCGACCGGTATCGCGAACGAGCTTCATCTTTCTCAGGATGATATCCGCGAGGTCATAGTTGCGGCGCTGCTCCACGACATCGGGAAATCCAACATCGACCACGAGATAATCGCGAAGCCCGGCAAACTCACCAACGAGGAATTCGACAAGATAAAGCAGCATCCGCTCATCGGCTATCAGATACTCAAGCGCACCGGCGGATACAGCGCGAATATCCTGGCGGGAGTGCTGTTCCACCAGGAGAAATTCGATGGAAGCGGCTATCCTACCGGCATTGCAGGGAAGAAGATACCGCTCATTGCAAGGATAATCACCGTTGCGGACGTATTCGACGCGCTGACCTCCAACCGCCCCTACCGCAAGCCGTGGTCAGTGGCTGAAACGGAGGAATACATACTCGGCGGCTGCGGAATACACTTCGATTTCGATGTGGCGTCTGCATTTTTAAGGTCGTTCAACCCTTATCCCGTGGGAACGGTTGTGTCGCTGTCGGACGGCAGGCACGGCGTTGTCATCGGACATAATTCAAACGTGCTCAGACCCGTTGTGAGAATACATGACGAGAGCAGCTCCGGCGAGGAGATAGACCTCGGCAGCGATTTCCGCTTCCTGTCGCTGATGATAACCGGTATCTACAACGGAAATTACAAAATATAAGGAGAAATAAAATGGTAGTAATCGAAATGGAAAACGGCGGAAAGATAAAGCTGGAGCTTTACCCTGAAAAGGCGCCCATTACAGTTGAGAACTTCACAAAGCTGGTAAAGGACGGCTTCTATGACGGGCTTATCTTCCACCGCGTCATCAAGGACTTTATGATACAGGGCGGCGACCCCCAGGGCACAGGCATGGGCGGCGCAAAGGACAAGATCAAGGGTGAGTTCCTGATGAACGGCGTGCCCAACGACCTCCGCCACGAGCGCGGAGTCATCTCCATGGCAAGGGCGCAGAATCCGAACTCTGCAAGCTCGCAGTTCTTTATCGTGCATAAGGATTCCTTCTTCCTTGACGGTCAGTACGCGGCGTTCGGCAGAGTTGTCGAGGGCATGGACACAGTTGACGAGATTGCAAACGTAAAGACCGATTTCAGCGACAGACCCCTCAACGACTGCAGAATGAAGCGCGTTTACATCGAGGATTGATCATCACAGCGGCTGCATGGACTGACCTGGTTTGATTTACCGGTCGGAAGACGCTCAGCCGCTGCATTTTTGCCCGTTTATTTGTGAAAAACTACTATAAACGCCGTTGCGTAAAGTCATATTTTGTCCATATTTCGGGTAATAAATAACTATTTACCCGAATGTGCTATTGACAAAAACGCGGTTTTATAGTATCATAATAAAATAGGGAATGATATAGACCTTACTTTTTTTCTGCGAAAGCAGCGGCTTCGCAGACGATTTATATATGGCAGACTTCCAATGAAAGGCAGCACCTGATGAGCAATAATAAAAAAAGTACCAATATTCCTCTTATAGCGACTGTGATAGTCGCCGCAGCTGCGGCAGCGCTTGCGATCGCGGCAGTTGTTATGATGCTGACGCAGAAGCCCTCTCAGCCGCAGAACAGCGGCGGATCCGTCAGCAGCACGGTCAGCGATACTTCATACCTCACACCGGAATACCGCGAGGAATGCGAGTATGCCGCTCACGACCTGCTCAACGACAGCCACGAGATACTCAGGCTGTTCGTGACCGAGGGTCTCCACCATGAGGACGAGCCCTACGGCAACCTCCCCGAAGACGGATATTACACGGTCAACAGCACGGATTACACCTCGCTTGAGCAGATAGAGGACGCTGTGCGCGCCGTTTACACAGCCGACACCGCGGAACAGATACTGACCAACGCCGACGGCAATGGGCTTGTGGTCTATGCGAACCGTGAGCAGCTCATCCGTGTCGAGCAGCCGGAGTCTACCTCTGAAAGCACTGCTGAATCCACCGCGGAAAGCGGAACAAAGTACGAAAAGGTCTACAAGCTGGGTATCAGCTCAGATTTCGTTCCTGACGAAAGCAAGAGCTGGTCAAGCTGCGCTATCACGATAGAGTACCTCGAAAATGGAAAATGCGGGCTCACCGCTTACCTTGACGGCGCTGATTCCTCCAACGGAGTGACAGACGAGAACAAGGATTCCGTGCTTCGCATGAACATGGTGAAGACCGATGACGGCTGGCGTCTCGATGATTTCGCCACAAGGGGCTCCTTCGCAGAATGAGCGAGAAAAAGAATCCGCTCGCCGCATACGCAGTGGCAAGCCAGTTCGCTTTCGTTATCCTGGCTCCGCTGCTGGTGTTTATCGTGGGCGGGCATTATGCGTGTGAATACTTCGGCTGGCCTGACTGGGTAATGGTGCTGTGCATCATACTCGGCGTTGTATTCATGATAAGCGGCGCTATAAATCATCTGCTGAAGATGATAAAGCTGTTCGCAAAGGACGATAAAAGCAAATACCGCCGTTATTACAGCGACCCGCGCGATAATGACTACGGCGATGAATACCACCACCCGCACAAGTGAGGTAAAGCTATGGCAGAGAAAAACGACATAACCGCACAGGAGATGCGCAGTATGCTCCCGTGGTTCCTGGTCGTGAACGCGGTGTATTTTGCGCTGCTGCTGATACTGTTCTTTGCCTCGGGCTTTGATTATACGCTGCTTCTCGGCGGCGTATGGGGGAACCTCGTGTGCATGGGCAACTTCTGGCTCATGGGCAAAAGCGCTGAAAAAGCGCTGCGCAGGAATGCGAAATCCGCCCAGAGCTACATGAACACCATGTATTGTCTTAGGTATCTGGGACTTTTCCTTGCCATGACGATAGCAGGTGTCGCACCATTTATGAATCTTATTACAGCGGCAGTCCCGCTGTTCTTCCCGAAGCTCATCATCACACTGAAGGGGCTGTGGGAAACGCGCTCCCCGCGTAATAAAGATTATTGAGCCTCAAAGGGGCTAAGCTAAAGGAGGACTGATACGATATGCCAGCAGCTTTGCTTTTGGCATCAGAAGGCGGATTTACGGTCAACGGACCACACATCGCAGCGAGCTTTGAGCTGTTCGGGATGACATGGAATCTCACTGAAACTGTCATAATCCAGTGGATCGTCATGCTTATCCTGCTGGTGATAATGCTCATACTCACCCACAAGATGGAGATAATCCCCAAGACGCGGCGTCAGGCTGCGGCTGAATGGATAGTCACATTCGTGCGGGATATGGTGGATACCACCATGGGACCGAAATACAGAGGATATACAGCGTACATCGGGGCGCTCCTGTGCTTCCTGCTGCTGAATAACCTGATGAGCCTTTTCGGTCTGAAGAACCCGACCTCGGACATCTCCGTGACAGGCGCCATCGCGCTCATCACATTCGTGCTGACGCAGTTCAACCGCGCCAAGACCGGTAAGGTCAAGGGATATTTCCACGCATTCATCGAGCCTATGCCGTTCATGCTCCCGTTCAATATCATCGGCGAGATCGCAAACCCGCTGTCGCAGGCGCTGCGTATCTTCGGCAACATGGTAGCGGGCATGGTAATCGGCGGACTCATCTACTTCGCGCTGGGCAACTTTGCGATACTGATCCCGGCTGTGACATCACTGTACTTCGACCTGTTCTCGGCAGTGATTCAGGCATACATCTTCACAACTCTGACAATGGCGTATATCTCCGGCGCAGAGTGCGAATGATACGGGCACTGCCCGAAAAAAACGGCTATATTCCCCGTGTGGGGATAGTATTTTAAACTTAATGGAGGAACTTAACAATGACAGAAGATATGCAGCTTTTATCAAGCGCCATAGTTCTCGGCGCTTCCGCGCTCGGCGCAGGCACAGCAATGATCGCTGGTCTTGGTCCTGGTATCGGTGAAGGTATCTGCGCGAGCAAGGCAGTTGAGGCTATCGGCAGACAGCCTGAGGCTTCCGGCGCTGTTACAAGAACCATGATCATCGGTGACGCACTTGCCGAGACCACAGGTCTGTATGCGCTGGTAATCGCTCTCCTGCTCCTTTATGCTAACCCGCTGTTCAGCAACCTCACCGCCCTGTTCAACAAGTAATAGAACAGCTACGATGAAAGCATAAAGGGAGGAGTTGAACTAAATGCTGACACTTATCAGTGAAAGCGCCGCGCAGGTCCTGCCCCTTGTTACGATCGACCCGGGAACCATCGTGTTCACCCTGATCAATACACTCATCATCTTCATACTTTTCAGAGTATTCCTCTTCAAGCCGGTCGGCAAGATCCTTGACAAGCGCAAGGAAATGGCGGCTGCCGAGATAGCTGAGGCGCAGCGCGCCAAGGAATCCGCAGCGAAGACCGAGCAGGAGTACCTCGAAAAGCTCGCAAAGGCAAAGGAGGAGGCCGCTGAGATAATGAAGCAGGCTACCGCCCGCGCACAGAAGCGCGAGACCGAGATACTGAGCGAGGCAAATCAGAAGGCTGCGGAGATCAAGGCAAGGGCTGAGGAAAGCATCGAGCGTGACAAGCAGCGCGCTGTGAACGAGATAAAGGACGAAATATCCGATATCGTCATCATGGCTGCGTCAAAGGTCGTTGAGAAGGAAATTTCGGCGAAGGACAACGAGGCGATAATCACAGGCTTCCTCGAGAATGTCGGGACTGCAAAGTGACCGAGCGTCCGGAAAGGAATTTTTATGAACGACAAGGCTGAAAAGGTTTATGCCGAGGCGTTCTTTGAGCTGTGTCTGGAGCAGGCTCCGGACGGGCTGAAGGACACCCTCGCAGAGCTTGACGCGCTGAAGGGTATCTTTGACGAGAACCCGGATTTCATAAAGCTGCTCGGCACCCCCACAGTTCCGGTCGGAGACAAGCTGGACATGATGAAGGAGATCATCAGGGACGGCGATATTTCTGAGCTCACCGGAAATCTGCTGTGCGTCCTCACGGAACGCGCAAGAATGGGCTGCTTTGACGGCATCGTGAAGAATTTCCGCGCGTCATATAACGATCACTTCAGGATCGCAGAGATCACTGTTACTGCAAGCGCTCCGCTGTCTGAGCAGCTTCGCGAAAAGATCAGGATGAAGATGTCCGAGGTCACCGGAAAGAACGTTTCCGTAAAGGAAAAGATCGATCCGACGCTGATCGGCGGCGTCATCATCGACTACGGCAGCACACGCTATGACGGCAGCGTCCGCACAAGGCTTTCCGAGCTCAAAAAGGAGCTTGGCGGCGTTATAGCATAAAGCGTTATGGCATAAAATCAACAAGAAAGGGATGTATTTAATGGATTTACGCCCCGATGAAATAACGGGACTTATAAAGTCCCGCATCAAGAATTACAATGCGCAGATCCAGCTCGGTGACGTGGGTACGGTCGTTACAGTCGGCGACGGTATCGTGCGTATTCACGGCCTTGAAAAGTGTATGCTCAACGAGCTCCTTGAGTTCGAAAATGGCGTACAGTGCATGGCGATGAACCTTGAGCAGGATTTCGTAGGCGCGGTAATGCTCGGCTCTGACGAGGACATCAAGGAAGGTTCCACCGTCAAGAGAACTGGCAGCATCGTGTCCGTTCCGGTCGGCGAGGAGCTGCTGGGACGCGTTGTTAATTCTCTGGGACAGCCGATAGACGGCAAGGGCGCTATTCTCGCAAAGGAAACACGCCCCATTGAAAAGATAGCTTCCGGTATCATTACAAGAAAGCCGGTAACAGTGCCGCTCCAGACCGGTATCAAGGCTATCGACAGCATGATCCCGATAGGCAGAGGTCAGCGTGAGCTCATCATTGGCGACCGCCAGACCGGTAAGACCGCTATTGCGATCGACACTATCATCAACCAGAAGGGCAAGGACGTTATCTGTATCTATGTTGCCATAGGTCAGAAGAACTCCACTGTTGCAGGAGTTGTAGAGCAGCTCCGTGCAGGCGGCGCGCTGGATTACACCATCGTTGTATCCTCCACTGCTTCCGAGCTGGCACCGCTCCAGTACATCGCGCCCTATTCCGGCTGCACCATGGGCGAGTACTTCATGGATAAGGGCAAGGACGTCCTTGTGGTTTATGATGACCTGTCCAAGCACGCAGTCGCTTATCGTACCCTCTCCCTGCTGCTGAAAAGACCGCCAGGACGTGAGGCTTACCCCGGCGATGTATTCTATTTGCATTCAAGACTGCTCGAGCGTGCAGCGCGCCTGAACGAAAACTACGGCGGCGGTTCGCTTACGGCACTCCCGATAATCGAAACGCAGGCGGGCGATGTTTCCGCATATATCCCGACTAACGTCATCTCCATCACAGACGGTCAGATCTACCTTGAGAGCGAACTGTTCAACGCAGGCGTCCGCCCGGCTGTAAACCCTGGTATCTCCGTATCCCGTGTAGGCGGTAATGCGCAGATCAAGGCGATGAAGAAGGTAGCCGGAACCCTGAAGCTGGACTACTCCCAGTACAGAGAGCTCCAGAGCTTCGCACAGTTCGGCTCCGACCTTGATAAGGACACCAAGGATCGTCTTGCAAAGGGCGAGCGTATCGTTGAGGTACTCAAGCAGGATCAGAATTCTCCGCTGGAGGTAGAGGAGCAGGTAGTCGTTATCTACGCAGTTATCAACAACTTCCTCGCTGAAATACCCGTTGAGAAGATCAAGCAGTATCAGAGCGACCTGCTGGATCATATCAGGTCCACTGATCCTGAGATACTCACCAGCATCAGGGATGAAAAGGTAATGAAGCCTGAGATCGAAGAGAAGCTGAAGACTGTTCTCGCTGAATTCGCAAAGGGCTACACTGCATAAGCCGAAAGGAGCGTTTTTATGAAGCAGGCTGCTTTTGTACTCGGCATTATATCCACAACACTTTCCGTGCTCGCCGTTCTTGGCGTGGCATGGCTCTATATCGAGAAAAAGGTCAGATATATCACGACTGACGACAATATTCAGTGATCGCTGACCGTCTGACGCGGGGCAGTTATGTTCCGCGCCGGACTTAAATCCCGGGGGTGATATTATAGCAGCAGGAAACATGAAGGACATCAAGCGGCGCATAAAGTCCGTCGGCTCTACCCGCCAGATAACAAAGGCTATGGAGCTGGTGTCCTCTAGCAAGCTCCGCAAGGCAAAGCAGAGAGCGGAGCAGGCTCGTCCGTATTTCAACGAGCTTTACAAGTCCATGTGCGAAATTGCCTCGGCAAATACTGATTTCTCTACTGTGTTCACAGTAAAGAGAGAGATAAAGCACCGGCTGTTCATCGTAGTTGCCGGCGACAGGGGTCTTGCGGGAGGATATAACTCGAACGTCCTCAAGCTCGCCGCTGCCGCGCACGCTGACGACGCTGAAAAGCCGAAGATCATTGCGATAGGCAAAAAGGCGATAGAGTACTTCTCCAAGCGCGGCTATGACGTGGTGGGAAGCTATCCGAACATCGCCGAGAACATCAAGCCGGCTCAGGCGCAGGATATCGCAGACACCGCTGTGGAAATGTTCCGCCGCGGCGAGGTGGACGATGTCCAGATATTCTACACGATGTTCATATCCCAGCTCACTCAGGAGGCTCAGCAGATGGCTGTGCTCCCGATGAAAACGCAGGATATCGGCGATTACGGCGTTATGGATTACGACCCTTCGCCGGAGGCGGTTTTCGACCGTATCGTGCCGAAGTTCACCGCAAGCCTTGTGCAGTGCGCTGTCGTTGAGGCTTACGCCTCAGAGCAGGGCGCACGCAGAACAGCGATGGAATCCGCGACCGACAACGCCGACGCAATGACCGAGAGCCTGTCCCTGCTCTACAACAGAGCGCGTCAGGCAAGCATCACGCAGGAGATCACCGAGATCGTATCCGGCGCGAATGCACTGGACTAATATTTCCAACCACATCAAATGGAAAGGAAAATCAGAATATGACAAATCAGAACAAGGGCACGATCGTTACGGTCATCGGTGCGGTGCTTGATATCAGGTTCAGCCCCGATCATCTGCCCAATCTGCTGAACGCCATTGAGATCGACAACAACGGTCAGAAGCTCGTTGTCGAGGTGGCGCAGCATATTGGCGACGATGTTGTCCGCTGTATCGCAATGGGCTCCACTGACGGTCTTGTAAGAGGCATGGAGGCAGTGGACACCGGAGCGTCCATAAAGGTACCTGTCGGAAAGGAGACCCTCGGACGTGTATTCAACCTGCTGGGTGAAGCTGTTGATAACAAGCCCCAGCCCGAGACCGCCGAGAAGTGGGAGATCCACCGTCCGGCTCCGAAGTTTGAGGAGCAGGAAGCTTCCAACCAGGTTCTTGAAACCGGTATCAAGGTCGTTGACCTTATCGCGCCGTACCTCAAGGGCGGTAAGATAGGTCTGTTCGGCGGTGCCGGCGTTGGTAAGACCGTCCTTATCATGGAGCTTATCAACAACATCGCAAAGCAGCACGGCGGTATCTCCGTATTCACCGGCGTAGGCGAGCGTACCCGTGAGGGCAACGACCTCTACAACGAGATGACGGAATCCGGCGTTATCAGCAAGACCGCGCTTGTTTACGGTCAGATGAACGAGCCGCCAGGAGCAAGAATGAGAGTTGCCCTCTCCGGACTTACCATGGCGGAGTACTTCCGTGACAAGGAAGGTCAGGATGTGCTCCTGTTTATCGACAACATCTTCCGTTTCACGCAGGCGGGCTCCGAGGTTTCGGCTCTGCTGGGTCGTATGCCTTCCGCCGTTGGTTACCAGCCGACACTGGCGACCGAGATGGGCGCTCTCCAGGAGCGTATCACCTCCACTAAGAAGGGCTCTATCACGTCCGTTCAGGCGGTCTATGTTCCTGCGGACGACCTGACTGACCCGGCTCCGGCTACCACATTCGCACATCTGGACGCTACAACCGTTCTTTCCAGAAACATCGCGTCCATGGGTATCTATCCGGCAGTAGACCCGCTGGAGTCCACCTCCAGAATTCTTACACCGGACATCGTCGGCAAGGAGCATTACGAGGTCGCAAGAGCGGTACAGTCCATTCTCCAGCGCTATAACGAGTTACAGGATATCATCGCGATACTCGGTATGGACGAGCTCTCCGACGAGGATAAGCTCACCGTATCCCGTGCGAGAAAGATCCAGCGCTTCCTGTCCCAGCCGTTCTCCGTTGCGGAGGCATTCACAGGCATGGAGGGTAAGTATGTTCCGCTGAAGGAGACTATCCGCGGCTTCAAGGAGATCATCGAGGGCAAGCACGATGACCTGCCCGAGTCTGCATTCCTGTTCGCAGGAACCATTGACGAGGTCATTGAAAAGGCTAAGAAGGGCTGATCGGAGGTAATATATGACGCCGTTCAGATTACAGATCATCACGCCCGAAAAGGTTTTCTTTGACGGTGAGACCGAGCAGATAATCGCCCGCACCACCGTGGGAGATGTCGGAATACTCAACGGGCATGAGCCGTACTGCGCCGCACTTGGCATCGGACAGATGCGCATAATGATCGATGGACAGTTCCGCCGCGCCGCCACCACCGGAGGTATCATCAAGGTATCAAAGGAAAAGACCGTTATTCTGGTTCAGGCGTGCGAGTGGGCGGAGGACATTGACGTTAATCGTGCAGAGCATGCAAAGCAGATCGCCGAGGAGCGCATCAAGGCCGCCGCGAGCGATAACGAGCTCCGCCTTGCAGAGGCAAAGCTCAAGAGAGCGCTGAACCGCATTGACGCGGCACATCTTCTATAAAGGAAAATCGGCAGATGAAAGTCTGCCGATTTTTGCTTGTAAATTCAGAATTTCCATTGTATCTCCAGCCTGTCCTCCCATATAAGGATTTTCGATATGAACTCGCCGGCGATCTGTCGCTTAACGTCAACGGGCATATCAGGGAATTCGTCCAGCAGGGGAATCACCTTTTCGTATGACTGCCGCGGTGCGCTGCTTCCAAGCTTGTCCAGTTCCTGCTGTGCTGAATCGCGTTCTGAAATAAGGCGCTCCAGCTTTTCTTCAAGGACCTTTCCTATGGCGGCGGAGGTCTGGGTGATTTTCTCCACCAGATTGTCTATCTGGGAGTTCAGGGTTTCAAGCTGCATTTTCAGCTTGTTTGCCTTTGGAGAGCACGGCGTTCCGGATTCGGGATGCAGCTGCTGTATTTCAGTGAATTTCTTTTTGAGCTCGGAGTATACCGCCTGCTCGGCGGCGGATATTCCGGGCTTTCCTGCTATACCCTCGCAGATGTGAAGGTTGGCTTTCCCGGAGCAGTAGAACCAGCTCCCGGACATAACGCGCATGGCGTAGCCGCACTTGCCACATTTGATAAGCCCCGTAAGCCAGGAATGAGTGCCGCTTTTGCCCTTGTGGAGCTGCGTGTTGTCGTCCAGCTTGCGCTGTACGTCAAGCCAGAGCTCAGAGGAAATAACGCCCTCGTGCAGCCCGATAGATAGCACATGGTCGTGCACGTTGGTGTATTTCCGCTCATTGGATTCTCTCTTTCCGTAGAGAAAGCAGCCGTGCTGTCCGGTGAAATCTTCGGCGGAGCCCGAAATCTTTGCTCCCTTTGAACGGAAATAGCGAAAGACCTCCATATCCGCACAGACGTACACCGGGCTTCTCAGCAGGCGGCTGAGCTTGCTGCTGTCCCAGAGCGCGCCGGCAGGGGAGGGGATACCCTGCGAATTCAGCGTCCGCACGATATCACCGAGGGAACAGCCGGGCTCACGGTAGGCGCTGAAAATGTACTCCACAGTGCTCATATCGGAGTTAGGGATAAGCACGGAGGTTTTTATTCCGTCCAGCTTTGCAGGAACCTTATCGAAGCCATAGACAGGCACTCCGCCGAGGTAGAGCCCCTTTTCGCCGCGGGCGTAGTAGTTGTCCTTTACTCGCTGGAGGATATTTTCGCGCTCCAGCTCCGCGAATACCATGATAATGCCGAGCATTGCCCTGCCGATTGCAGTAGAGGTGTCGAAGGTTTCCACTGTTGACGCGAATTCCACGCCGTATTTCCTGAACAGCTCCATTAGGTTGGAGAAGTCGTTCAGCGAACGGCTTATTCTGTCCAGGCGGTAAACAACTATCTTGTCGATCTCGCCGCGCCGGATATCGGCAAGCAGCCGCTGGAATTCGGGGCGGTCGAGGTTCTTACCGCTCCAGCCCTTGTCTGAATATACGCGGAAGTCCCCCGTACAGCACCTCCGGCAGCATTCGACCTGCGTTTCTATTGAGATACTGTCCTTTTTGTCGATACTCTGCCGGACGTACACTGCGGTCATAGCTGCGCTGCCTCCCTGGAATTATGCTGATTTTTCGGCTTCCTTACGATTTATGTACTTGATGAGTTCCTCGTAGACGCGTTTGGCGGCGTCCATTTTCTTCTGCTCTTTCCTGCCGGATTCCGGAGTTGTGCTGGTAACTTTGTAGTCCATTTCTGCGCTTCCTTTCAGATGTAATATTTTACCACAAGGATATTATATGCTTGTGTTGGCGGCAATATTACAGAAAAGAATGTGGAAAACGGCGGATTTACAGCAAAAAAACACCCCCGGATCTCTCCGGGGGTGCGGTTAGTGTTTGAACTATCTGATCACATTACTTATTGATTACTTTCTCTTGCGGGAAACTACAACAGCAGCGCCAGCCAGAGCAACAACGCCAGCAGCAACAGCTACGCCAGCAACGCCAGTGTCAGGGTTGCCCTTGTCAGCGGAAGCAGCGTCATCAGCAGGAGTCTCTGCGTCAGCAGTTGCATCAACAGCAGTGTCATCCTCGTAATCAGCATAAAGCAGCTCAACAGAATCAACTGTTACAGTGCCGCCCCATGTCTGGATCCAGAGCTGTGCATACTCTTCAGCGTCTGTGAAGATCGGCTCGCCCTTGAACCATGTGATGGTGCCGTTCTCGAAATCAGGAGTGATCTCCTTCTCGCCGGAAGCCTTGCCCCACTCGTGCTGCTCCCAGCCGGTGGAGTTGGAGTTAGCGCCTACGCCGCCGCCAACCCAAACATCGTCGTCAGCGAGCTCGTCATCGTTGAATGTAACGTTGAACTTTACGCCGTAGATGGATGTCAGGTCAACGCCGGAAGCGTCAACATAGTTAGCAGAGCCGTCATCTGTTACCAGATATACTGTGCTGCCATCGAAGTACTCGTTAACGTCAACATCAGCGGGCTCTTCAACCTCGTCAGTAGCCTCAACAGAAACCTCAACAGTAGCGTCTACCTCAGCAGTAGCCTCGGCAGTAGTCTCAGCCTCAGCGGTGGGCTCAGCGGGAGTCTCAGGCTCAGCGGGAGTCTCGGGCTCAGCAGGAGTCTCAGGCTCAGCAGGTGTTGTAGCAATGTCTCTGATATCAACGCCATCAGCGTTCAGAAGCTCGCAGCTAACGAACTCGAACTCAGATGTGCTTGTCCAGTCCTGCCACCAAACCTGAGCGTATGTATCGCTTGCAGAGAAGATCGGCTTCTGGTTGTCGAATGTAACCTTGTAAACGAATCTGGTCTCAGTAGGAGCCAGTGTCAGTTCCTTGGCACCGTCCTGGATGGACCACTCGTGAGAGGACCAGCCGGTGGAGTTGGAGTTTACGCCAAAGCCGCCGCCGTACCAGGTATCGCCAGCCTGAACAGCCTTTTCGAAATCCTTGTCCTTGTTCTTCAGAGTAACGCTTACCTTTGTGATGGTAGAAACGAGGCTGCTGTCAGTGAACATAGGAACATTGGAGTCATTGGAAAGCAGGCATGCGAACATACCAGAATCGGTGTCTGTGCCCTTTGCAACGGAAGCTGCAAAAGAAGAAACGGTAGTTGCTGCAACAACTGCGAGGGCAGCGGCAGCAGAGATAACTCTTCTTAACTTCATAAGAAAAAAATCCTCCTAATAATTTTGTGCGGATAGCAAACACTAAATCCTCATTTAATATTTTACAATAAAGTCAGGAAAAATGCAACTGTCATTTTAAACATTAATTCTCAAAAAATTTAGTGAAAACATATAATTTGTTTGACCTAAAACAAAATTGCGCTCCCGTATTAACGAAAGCGCAAATTTAATAAAGCAATTTACTTAATTTATTCGCCGCGCTTGGAAGCAGCAACGATACCTGCCATACCGAGGGCGGCCGCCCCTACTGCGGCAAGGCTGAACGGAACGCCGGTGTCAGGGTTCTGTGCTCCGTTTGTTGCACCGTTTGCGGCGCCGTTGTTCATACCGCCTGTGGTGCCTCCGGTGGTTCCGCTGACCGTGCCGTTCGCGTTTCCGTTAGCTGCGCCGTTGGTGCCGCTGGTCGTACCGTTTGCGCCGTTAGTTGTTCCGGAATTATTTGCTCCGGGAGCTGCGGTGATCGTGCTGCCGGCGCCGGTAGTGGTGTTGCCGCCGGTAACGCCGTTCACGATGTCCTCGCCTGCGTCTACAACGCCGTTCACGATATCTTCGCCTGCGCCGACTACGCCGCCGATAACTCCGCCGTTTGCGGAAGCAGCGCAGCTTATGACAGCAGCCGCGGAGAGTGCAGCCGCAATGCTTAAAAGCTTCTTCATGGTTCAGATCCTCCTAATTTAAGGCTGTGCAGCGATATCTGCACGGGTTTATTATCTGCACCATGAGCCGCTTTATTATTGGAGATTTTTTGAAAATCAGTACTGGCTTCTGAACTTTGTCCTGAAGAAATATATACCCCAGAACAGTCCGAAAATTCCGCCGATGATATGCCCGAACTGCGAAACGTTGTCCGGCGTGAACGCATTGACGATCTCGCGCCCGAGATAAATCGCCGCAACGAGGATCAGCGTGAGCGGGATCTCGCCTTTTTTCATGTTGGTGAACGCGCTCAGAATTATCATCATGAACACGATACCGCTGGCTCCGATTATGCCTCCGGTGAAGAATATGCAGTTTATGAGTCCCGAGGCGATACCGGTAACGAGTATCATAAAAATAAGGTTTCCGCTGCCGTATTTTTCCTCAACGACCGGCCCGACAAGGAGCATCAGCAGCATATTGCTGGCGTAGTGCTCCCAGCTGGAATGCCCGAAGAAGTAGGTCAGGCACCGCACATACGTCATCGGGTCAAGGAATGACGGATGCCCCCAGCAGACCATTACGTTACGGTTCCACCAGCCGCCGGTGAGCCAGTCCACAAAGAGCATAGCAAGGCATACCGCCGCGTAGGTCAGTACGACCGGGCAGTTATACGAGAGCTTGTATTTGAATCTGTGTTTAGCGGGCATTTGTTCCTCCGTTGGCATTCTGTCATCTTCCGTTGAGTTCAAGGTAGAGCTGGCGGGCGTAGCCGTCCGTCATTCCGCATATATAGTCGGTGACGAGCATGAGGCGGCTGTACAGCTCGGAGCGCTCATCATGCCAGCCCATGCGGCAGATCTTCACATAGTTCTCGGAAATCACGCTTATCAGCTTGCTGTCGGTTATTTTTTGCTGCGGAGTTTCAAAGCGCAGCGCGGCTTCTGTCAGGTGCTCCAGCAGGAAATTCATCATCTGCGAAACGGCTAGTTCTATGCGCAGGATCTCCTTTGAGCGGAAAGCGTATCTCATCGCGATATCTCCCAGGGCGTCTGCGAGGACGCGCGCGGGAGACAGGGCGAGCAGCTCGGATTTGAGCTCGCCGTTCATTATTTCGTCATAGTGTTCGATGAATGCGTCGGCAGCGGCGTTTATCAGCATGGATTGAATACGTACCATGCAGTTCTGCACGGCGTTCTCCTCGGGAGAGGGCATATTGTTTTCCAACGCCTTTGCAAGATAGTGCCGGAGCTTTTCCGCCGCAGTGGAAAGAATTTCCCGTTCTGCGCCGGTCCGGCACTGGTCAGCGAATTTCTGGGAGGTCAGCTCGCTCAGCAGCGTATTGTAGGATATCAGTCCCTTGCGCTGTGCGTCCTCGATGTCGGCAGTCTTATAGGCGATATCGTCTGCGGCCTCCAGCAGCCATGTCAGGGGATAGCGGCAGCCGTCCGCTCCGGTGGAGCTGACGATGCTCCTGTAAAGCTCCTGCTCAGCCGCGAAATAGCCCATTTTTTTGGTTTTGATATCGCCGCTGCTGCGGTCAATTCCAGTGGAGGGCACGGGATATTTTATTATCGTGTTGAGCAGCGCATGGGTGAGGTTCATTCCGTGCTCGTCAATGAAATAGTGGAGCTTTGTCAGCACGCGCAGAGCCTGCGCGTTGCCCTCGAAATTCGTGAGATCCGCGCACTGCTGTTCGGTCAGCAGACCGGCCACCTTCTGACCGCGGAATTCAAGCTCTGGCAGCTTTTCTGAGAACCACTCGCGTATAGTGAACTCCCCGAAATGCCCGAAGGGCGGATTGCCGATATCGTGAATTAGTCCGGCGCAGCGGAGTATCTCGGCGCAGTCCTGGCGGATCTGCGGCGTGATGTCCGGACGCGTCTCAGAGAGCCTTGCAAGAGCCATGTAGCCTATGGAGCTCGCGAACGAGGACACCTCCAGGGAATGCGTCAGTCGCGTGCGCACAAAATCCCCGCGGTCCAGCGGGAATACCTGAGTTTTGTCCTGGAGCCTGCGGAAGCTCGCGCTGCTGATTATGCGGTGGTAGTCGCGCGCGAATTCAGTGCGCACATCTCCGGGACGGGCGCCGGCGTTACGGCTGCGGTTGCTGCTGAGTACTCTGTTCCATGTGAGTTCAGGCATTTTTCCTCCTATTCCAGTAACTTAATTAGTAATAGATGAATAAAATGAAGTGCCGGCGTAATCCTGTTTTATGGAAAATGCCTGTATAACTTCGTGAGTGCAGGCAATAATAACGTTGAACCGGAAAACCGGCGCAGACGTCAGATATCAATACGAAAGGAATGGTTTTAAATGCTGGTGAAACGCGGAGAGATCTATTATGCGGATCTGAGCCCGGTGGTAGGCTCGGAGCAGGGCGGTATCCGCCCGGTGCTGATAGTACAGAATGATATCGGCAACAAGCACAGCCCCACCGTGATAGCCGCTGCAATAACGAGCCAGAAGGACAAATCGAAGCTGCCGACACATATTTCGCTTAATGCCGCTTCCTGCGGACTTGCGAAGGACTCCATAGTGCTTCTGGAGCAGGTGCGTACATTGGATAAAAGGCGGCTGAAGGAGCGCATGGGCGAGCTTGACAACGACGCCATGTCTCAGGTGAACAACGCTCTTTCAGTGAGCTTCGGTTTGTGATATTTATGGGGCTGTATCATTCAGCCCCATTCAGTCTGTCGAAAAAAACCAAATTTGCCCGCGAAGCGGGCTTTTGAAATCTGTTTTTTGCCTCAGCTTTGCCGAGGCAAAAAACACTTCTATCCGCGCAAGTGTCTAAGCGACGGTCTCTATGGGGCTGTATCATTCAGCCCCATTTTTTGCGCGATCAGAATTCCCAGAGGAAAAGGGAACCGTCATTTCCGCTCATGTTGACTGCAAAGCGGCGCGTCTTTCCGGTGGCAGGGTCGGTGTAGGATATTCCGTTGTTCGGTATCGTGCCGATGTATTCAAGGCTTGCTTTCAGCACGGAATCAGCGTTGAATTCCGGGATAGTCATAAGCTCCTCAATGGAGAACACAACGTTTCCGTCCGCGTCCATGTCTTTATATGTCAGGGCAAGAACTTTCAGGTCGGTGACCGTGCGGTCGGCGGTGAATACCGTCCGGACAGGCTGCAAGGCTCCGGCGGCGGAAAACTCGAATACCTCTGCGTCTTCAGGAATGCTTACGTCCTCGGCATAGTTCACCGTTACCGGGTCGGACTGCTCATCTGTACCGGGTTCCGTTTCTTCTGTACCGGGTTCTGTTTCTTCTGTGGGATCGCTGTTTTCTGACGGCGGCTCAGTCTCAGGGGCGCTGTTTTCCTGCTGTATTGTGGTGCTTTCAGATTCGGGAGAGGAGCTCTCCTGCTGTGACGATGTATGCCCGGCGCAGCCAGTCAGGAGGACTGCGGCGGCAAGCGCTGTAAGCAGCTTCTTCATATAATATCCTTTCCAGTAGAAATAAATTCTTTGTAATGTAGATTATACACTAACACTATATATTTGTCAAGTGCAGTAAAGCCAGTATATGTGAGACTGCCGCCGTTTATCAATATGGAACCCCCTAAAATAATTGACAAAGTCCCGCCGGTGTGGTATTATAAATATATATACCACATGAGGGGATTGAGGTACCATGCCAGTTGGAAAAAAATACAAAATACTCGGGATCTGCTGCTCCAAGATAACCAACGAGGACGTCAAGGGGATAGTGGATTCAATATGCTCCAGCGTGATAAATAGCGGCTGGAAGGTCATGATATTCTCATCGTTCTGCGATCTTTATTCCAACACCGGGGAAAGCGCCGAGGACATAGCCGGGGAAGCCGGAATATACCGCCTGGTGAACATTGAGCTGCTGGACGCGCTCGTGGTCCTGCCGCAGTCGATACTCAACGATGAAGTGAGCAGAATGCTGGTCGCGGCGGGCGTGGACGCCGGCATTCCTGTGGTCACGCTTGACGGGGAGTTTGCTGGGGCTTCATGCATACGCTTCGACTATGTTGCGACATTTGAGAAGATACTCCGTCATGTGATAGAAGTCCATGGCTGCCGGACCATAAATATAATGGCAGGATTCAAGGGTAATGATTTTTCCGAGGACCGCCTTGCGTGCTGCCGGAAAATACTGGCTGAATACGGCATTGATCAGGACGAGCGGCGCATAGGCTACGGCGATTTCTGGGACGTGCCGACCGTGCGCGCAATGGATGGTTTCATGGAAACTGGTCTGCCCATGCCGCAGGCGATAGTCTGCTTCAACGATACCATGGCGATAGCGGTCTGCCAGTATCTCAGGAAAAAGGGCATAAAAGTACCGGACGATGTGATAGTCACCGGATTCGACGGCATAGACCTTGAACAATACTATCAGCCGCGGCTGACGACCGGCTGTGTTGATTATTCAGCCGCCGGGAGCCTTACGCTGGAGCTTGTAAGCAGCAAGTCCGCCCCGGTCACAGAATATGTTCCGTACCAGATGAGGCTGGGTCAGTCCTGCGGGTGCGTGGAGCTCTCGGCGCACGAGCCCTGCGAGAAGATACTGAAGCTGCACGACCGCGTGGGAAATTCCGCATGGCACGAGGATTTTATGTTCAACTTCCTCCGGAAAGCCACCAAATGCGGAAGCCTTAAGGAGCTTGCCGCGGTTATGGGCAGGCACGGGGATTATGTCGAGTGGTTCTGCGTGAACACGGATATTTTCGAGAATAAGCCGGGAATGCTCCGCTATCACGACGTGTTCACTGAAAACGTGAACTGCTTCATGCACCGCGAACGCGACACGGTTTACACGGACAGCGTGATTTTCCCTGCACGGGAGATCCTGCCTGATATGGACAAGGTCCTGGAAGCTTACGATGTGCTGTATTTTTCGCCGGTCCACTTTATGGAGAAGATAATCGGCTATGCGTGTGCGAGCATTGCGTTCGCTGAGGAATTCGTATACTCCAACCGGAGGCGTTACATAAGCAATGTCTCGCAGATACTTGAGGAGCTTATAAACCGCGTCCAGCTTGAGCGCGCTTACAGCGAGCTCGCCGAGATGCACATACACGACCCGCTGACCGGGCTGCTCAACCGCCGCGGATTCTACAAGGAATTCGAGAAGCGCAATTCCGGCGGAAGGATATGGGTGTTCTCGATAGATATGGACAGGCTGAAATATGTGAACGACAACTTTGGCCACACCGAGGGCGACATTGCGATAAAGACCGTAGCGGCGGCGCTGCTGTACAATGACGGAGATATCGCCTGCTCGCGATTCGGCGGAGACGAATTTGCGGTCATCGCTTCCGGAAGCGGATTTGTTCCGGAGGATTACATCGCGCAGGTTCGCGGTTATCTTGACGAGTACAACAGAACGTCAGGAAAGGGATATCCCGTTGGGATAAGCGCTGGCTGGGAGAGCTCAGAGCCGGGCTCCGCCGCTGATATTGACGAGATGATCAGGATAGCCGATTCACGCATGTACGAGGATAAGCGCAAAAGAAAAGCAGTCCGTCAGGACTGATATAGGGTCACCTCTAAAAACCTTGTTTGAGTGAAAATGTGTATAGCACACCGCCTGCTTCAGAAAACCTCCTCGTAAGGCATACAGCCTTACTTCGTCGGCTTTCATCGCATTCGGCGCACTCTACCCATTTTCCCTTTTCAAACCGGTTTTTAGAGGTGACCATAGATTAGAAAGCTCCGCAGTTGACCTGCGGAGCTTTCACATTTATCTGCCGTATTTTTCCCGGTGTATTCAGCATTTGATTCCAATAGTGTCACAAGAATGTCACGTTTGGAGGCTATAATCTAGTCGTAAACAAAAAACGGCACCTTCACACAGAAAGGCAGTGATTTTATGAATACATCAAGATACTTTGCAATTATATGTGCGGCAGTTGTCGCGGCCTCCGCGACCGGCTGCTCCAGCAGCTCCGCCAGCTCGGAGAGCTCCGTGGTTTCCACGGTTGAGCACACTGCCTCTGACGCGCAGATATCCGGCACGTCAGAAACTGAGCAGTCCCAGAGCCACAAGACCGTCAAGGTCACAGCGGTTGACGGAAATAAGATAACCGCTGACGAGGGAGAGATCACAACAGCTTCAATGGGCTCTGCACCTGACGGCGAAGCTCCGGAAAAGCCTTCGGACAACGGCTCCGCGCCTGACGGCGAGGCTCCGGAAAAGCCCGCGGACAACGGCTCCGCATCTGACGGCGAACCTCCGGCAAAGCCCGCGGACAACGGCTCTGCACCTGACGGCGAGGCTCCGGAAAAGCCTTCGGACAACGGCTCCGCATCTGACGGCGAACCTCCGGCAAAGCCGGGTGAAAGCGGAAGCACGTTTGAATCAAACGGCAGCAGCGTTGAGTTCACAGTAACCGACGACACTGAGATATCCGTGGAATTTCTCCAGGGAAGCAGCGCCGGTTCCATTGATGATATCGCAGTCGGGAGCGTGCTTGCAGTCACACTCAACGAGGACGGCACGGCGGCTTCCGTACTGGTCAAGAATATGTCGGCGGGAAGCGGATTCGGCGGCAGCAGCGAGGTAACTAACGGCACCTCTGCGAATACTATCACTGAAAGCACCGAGGAGAGCGATACGGAATACACCTCCATAGGCGATGACGAGAACGCACTGCGAATAGACAGCGCTGAGGCGGTGCTCACAAATATCACGGTCAATAAGAACGGCGGTGATTCCTCAAACACCGAAAACGGCGACTTTTACGGTCAGAATGCCGGGCTCCTTGCGACAAACGGAGCCAAGGTGATCATCAGCAACTCCACGTTTAATACGGCGGCGGTCAACGGAAACGCGGTTTTCAGCTACGGCGAGGGAACCTCCGTTATGATATCGGACAGCGTTATCCGCACAACGGAGCGTAATTCCGGCGGAATACAGACCACAGGCGGCGGCACAATGACCGCCAACGACCTGGATGTTCAGACGGAGGGCAACTCCTCAGCGGCGATAAGAACGGACCGCGGCGGCGGAACAGTCACGGTCAACGGCGGAAAGTATGTCACCAACGGCACCGGAAGCCCTGCGGTTTACTCCACGGCGAATGTGACGGTGAATGACGCGGAGCTCACCGCAAACAACAGCGAGGGTATTGTCGTTGAGGGAAAGAACAGCGTAACGCTCAATAACTGCACGCTTTCCGGAAATATGTCCGGCACCTACAACGGCGACCCGGACGAGAATATCCACACGATAATGATATATCAGAGCATGTCAGGTGACGCAGACGTCGGCGAAGCGTATTTCACAGCCGAGGGCGGAAGCATAACCGGTCTTTCCGGCGATATGTTCTATATCACGAATACAGACTGCGTTATCTCCCTGAAGGACGTTGATTTCACGCTGGCGAACGATACGTTCCTGCGGGTCGAGGGCAATTCCAGCTCCCGGGGCTGGGGCACTCACGGGGCGAACGGCGGGGACGTTGTCCTTACGGCAGAAAGCCAGACGATCGAGGGCAATATCCTGGTCGACAGCATATCCAGCCTTGACATGACGCTCACAAACTCCTCAATGAACGGCGCAGTCAATCCTGACGGCGAGGGCGGCACGGTAAAGGTAACGCTCGACAGCGGTTCCGAGTGGACCCTGACCGCAGACAGCTACATTACTGAATTTGACGGCGATGTGTCTCAGATAGTTTCCAACGGATATCATCTGTATGTAAACGGCGAGCAGATCGTATAACCCTTCAAAAAAATCCTCCATATAAAAATCCGGGGCTGGAAACAGCCCCGGATTTTTGGTTGTTATCGTATCACTGACCGTCTCTGAACTGCCTGAGAGCCTCCGCGGTGATCTCGTAGTTCTTTTCTGCCTCGGCGAGAAGCGCGTCAGCGCCGTCCGTGCTGCCTGCGCGCAGTATCTCCGTGAGCTCCGAGCTGCATTCGTACAGCCTGTCGAATCCGAGATTCACACAGACTCCTTTTAGGGTATGCGCCGCACGGAATGCGTCCTCGATCCTGTTCTCTGCCAGTGCGGATTTCAGGTCGCTGAAGCTGGGGTCATTCAGGAACTTTACGGCTATGCGGGAAATTATAGCTTCGCTGCCAAGCCTGCGCAGAACTCCGTCAAAATCGGAGCCCATATTTTCATAGCACTGTCTGATAGTCATTGCATTATCTCCTTATTTGGTGTAGCTTTTGAAATACTCATGTATTGAATTTTTTCTTTATCTCCTGATTTATGTCTATGAGGCATTCCAGCAGGATCGGATTGAACTGACCGCATTCGCCGTTAAGTATCATCCGTATTGCGGTTTCGTGCGGAAGCGCCTTTTTATAGACGCGTTCGCTTACCAGCGCATCGTATACGTCCGCTATGGACACGATCTGCGCGGATATCGGTATCTCGTCGCCCTTGAGTCCGTCAGGGTAGCCCCTTCCGTCCCAGCGCTCGTGATGCCAGCGGCATATCTCGTGAGCCACTTTTATCAGTTCCTCGTTCTGGTACTGCTCCAGGCTTTCTATCATCTGGGCGCCGATAACCGTGTGGGTCTTCATTATTTCGAACTCTTCCTTGGTGAGTCTGCCGGGCTTGTTGAGTATCTTGTCGTCTATGCCTATCTTTCCTATATCATGGAGAGCAGAGGCGGTCGGGATCAGCATTCTTGTAGAAGCGTCCAGGTTATACTTGTCCGTTTTCTTGACGAGCTGATCCATAAGCATTTCTGTCAGGGTACGGATATGCACAACATGAAGACCGCTTTCGCCGTTGCGGAACTCCACTATCTGGCTGAGGATTCCGATCATCATGCTGTTGTTCTTTTCCTTCTCGTTTATCTGGTCCGTGACCAGCTTCACGAGGCGGCGCTGCTTGGAATACAGCTTTATCGTATTGAATACGCGGTGGTATACCACCTTTGCGTCAAACGGCCTGCTGATGTAGTCGGAAACTCCCATTTCGTAGGCTTCCCGGACGGAGGAGTCCGAATTGTCGCTTGAGATCATAATGACCGGGATATCCTCGATAAGATGATCTGCGTTCATTACTTTCAGCACCTCAAAGCCGCTTATGCCGGGCATTACTATATCCAGCAGCACGAGGGAGATATCCGTGCCGTATTCCTCCAGCATGGAGAGGCAGGTCTCGCCGTTTGCCGCTTCAAGTATGTTGAATTCGCTGCTGAGCATGGAGGAAAGGATCTCGCGGTTGAAGTCGGAATCGTCAACGATCATTATGTTGAGCTTTTCCGCGTCTGTCCCTGAGAGCTTGCTGTCGTCCGTGACTACTGTGTTCTTGCGGTTCTTGGCAAGGTACATATTCTTGTCGGCGCGGGAAACGGCGCTTGCGAGCGGTTCGTTTTCCGCGAGAACACCGCCGATGCTGACCGACAGCTCCATTCCCGAGTGCCCGGGGATATCGGATTTGTGAATGCGGCGCTTTAAATACCGCAGCTGCTGCGTGAATCTGTCATCGGTGATTCCAGGCATTATGAGCAGGAATTCATCGCCGCCGTAGCGCACAAGCGTGTCTGTCGCGCGGATACACCTGCGTATGGTGCTGACCGTAGTTTTAAGGGCTGCATCTCCGGCTTCATGGCCGCAGTTGTCGTTGTACAGCGTGAAGTCGTCAAGGTCTATCATAACAACGCCGGCTGAGGTGAGCGCGTTTTTCATGAACTCCTCATAGTAGTGGCGGCTGTATGCGCCGGTGAGAGGGTCTATATATATTTCGGAGTGGCTGTGCGCAAGTCTGGCGGCGAGTTCGTTCCTGCCGCCAAGATATACGAGCGAATCATCGGACAGCTTCTTTATCATCTCGATGACGTAGGGCTTGTCCTCGATCTCGACATACTGAGCGATCACCTGAAATATATCGGAGCCCATGAATTCCAGCTTGGTGATCTGCTTTTTTTCATTGAGCGCCGCAGCCGCGGTGCAGCTTGCGCAGTTTATTTCAGCTCCGCCGGCGAATTCCTCGGCGGTGGGGCAGGTGGAACCGTTTTTCAGCTGTTCGGCGCTGAGCAGTCTGGCGTCCGTGAATATTCTTTTTAGCGCCTCGACATCGGCCTCAGCCTGCTGCATTGTTACATTATAATCTGGATTCATATACCGCTCCTATCACATCGCGCCTTTATTCTTGCGCCATTGGGTCAGCACTTCCTGCGCTGCGTCCAGGTCGTATTCATCGACCGCGTTTTTAAGACGCTCAAAGTATTCCATTTCGCGGAGACCGTACTGACCTGCCGACAGCTTTTCCATTACATCGTCTATCTGGATCGTATCCATTTCCTCGAGCGCGTTCTGCATTTCCTTGAACAGGTCGCGTTCTTCCTGGGTTGCCGGTGCCATGGCTGCTGGTGCGGGGGAGTTGGCGGGGCCGCTATTTGTCCCGTAGCCGCTGAGGAATACGGGTTTGTTTGCTTCGGTGAAGTACTTGCCCATTTCCTGCTTCAGACGGAGGTATTCTATCAGCATTGCGTTGGTATGGCGGCTGATGAAATCTATGTTGTGGTTGTTTCCTGCCTGCTCAAGCAGTGCGCAGACGGAGGAAAGGTGGTTCGCGCCGATCTGCTTTGCGGTGCTTTTCAGTGCGTGCACCTCTATGGTGAAGTTCTTGATATCGTTGTTTTTCCAGAGCGTGCGTATGCGTGATTCGTTTCTCTCAATGGAGCGGTAGAACTGCTCCATGACTGATTTCAGCAGAGCCTCGTTCTTCAGCAGCGCCATTGCGGATTCAGTGTCGATACCCCTTATCCTCGGGAACGTACCTGCGGATTCTGCCTGGATAGCGGCGGGCTGCTGCTTCTGATTCCTTGCGGCGGAAACAGGAACTATCTTCTCCTCGGAGAGCCAGCGGCGTATCTTGTTTACCATATCGCGGAGCTCAATGGGCTTTGCGATGAAGTCGTTCATGCCCTCCTTCAGGAACATCTCATGCGCGCCTCCGGAAACGTTGGCGGTCAGCGCGATTATCGGCGCATCGGCGTATGCGGGGAATTTTTCGCGGATCATGTGGGTCGCCTCGATGCCGTCTACCTCCGGCATCATGTGATCCATGAACACTATGTCATAGCGGCAGCTGCGAACCTTTTCAATGCACTCGGCGGCGCTCATCGCGGTGTCCACCTGCATTCCGAGCGGCTCTATCACGCCCTTGGCAACGGAAAGGTTTATCGCGTTGTCGTCAACGATGAGGATATGTGCGTCCGGGGCGGTGAATGACAGCTCGGCGTCCTCGCCGCTGCTGCCGCGTTCAAATCCATTGCAGAGCCCCATTGCGGCGTACAGGTTCATGGAGTACGCGGGCTTGTTGACTACTTCCACATTCGGGATATTGAACTGTTCCACGCTGTCGTATCTCTCCAGGATTATTCCGAGGAGCTCACTGTTTGAGGATAGCAGACCTTTTGCGTCCTCTCCGAAGCGGTCGCGGCTGACGATCAGGTAGCCGGAGCTTCCGCATGCCGAGGGTCTGCCGGAAACATCGGTGATCTTTGCGCCGACTGCCGTGAGGTCCTTGACGAGCTGCTTTCTGAGGTACTGGTTGCCTATATTGATATATGCGGGGAGCCCGTTCTGCTTTATCTCCTCGGAGTAGGGGGCGCCTGCGGACTTCTGCGGCAGCTCGAAGAAGAACGTGCTGCCCTTTCCATATTCGCTTTTAACGGAGATATCTCCGTTCATCAGGGTCAGCAGCTTGCGGGATATCGCCAGCCCGAGACCGGTGCCCTCCACGTTGCGGTTGCGCTTTGTGTCCACCTGGCGGAACATCTTGAACAGCTTGTCGATGTTGTCCTGCTTGATACCGCAGCCGGTGTCGCTTACCTCCGCCTTCAGGAGGACCGTGCCGTTCTTCTGCGGGACTGTTTCCAGCTTCAGCCCGATGTGACCGCTGTGGGTGAATTTCACCGCATTGTTCAGCAGGTTCACGAGTATCTGCTGTATGCGGACGTTATCGCCGATGAGCGTCTGCGGCATGCTGGTGGGGAGGTCTATCGTGAATTCAATGTCCTTGCTGCCTATCTGGCTGTTGACCATTGCGGCGACATCGTTCACCAGGGAGAGCGGCTCGTATTTTACTTCGACAATCGGCATTTCGCCGGAATCAATATTCGAGTAGTCTAGGATATCGTTGATTATAGTCAGCAGGTGCCGTCCGGAGGAGCGTATCTGGTGGACGTACTCCTTTGCGTCCTGCGACATATCCTTGTGGAGAGCCATCTCGGTCATTCCGAGGATAGAGTTGAGCGGAGTCCTCATTTCGTGGCTGACGTTCGCCAGGAAGTCAGAGCGGTGCTCTGCCGCCTTGGCAGCGGCGGCGTTGACGCGCTGTACCTCCGCGGATTTCTTCGCCATTTCTGAGAGTATCCCGGCGAAATCGCGGATATATACCGCCGCGCGGGAAGCCTCGTCGTCGCTTATAATGCGCACCTCTGCCATCGCGGAGGAAAGCAGGTTTGCGTCCTCGCCGACCGATTTCGCGGTCTGGCATATCTTATCGAAGTCGGGATCCTCCATGAGCACCCAGCCGCCGGAGAGTATGCCGACAGTCTTATCAGCCGCCTTTATGGGAGCGGAGAAAACAGTCAGCCCGCCCAGGCATTCGGAACGGCCGGGCTGTTTGCTGTCATCGGAGCGCTCAGCGCCATCGCGTATGCAGCGTTCGCAGTCCTCGCGCCCGGCAGGGGAGCGCAGGCACAGGTCGGCATATCTCGGGAATCCGGTGCCGCTGTCAACGCCGACGCCGTTCTCGTCCGATATCCATGCCGCCATGCCGAACATAGCGGAAAGCGAGGATTCTATCTTGCGGAGTGTTTCAGACTCTATCAGGTCTGTGAGATGGTTTTTGATTTCCAATGCTCCGTTCTCCTTATCCTATCAGATTTCGTATCATTATGAAAAGCCGTTCCATATTTATGGGCTTCAGGAGATATCCCTGCGGCTTCATTGAGACGACCTCCTGTACGAGGTTCGAATCGGAAACGCCCGTCAGGAAGATGACCGGGATATCTGCAAGGCGGCTGTCCGCGCGGATATTCTTCAGCACGTCCGCGCCGCTTTCCTGCGGCATCTGGTAGTCAAGCAGGATAAGGTCGGCTGTCTTGGTCTGGAGGTACTTTTCTGCGATCTTTCCGTTTGCTATGGCAGTTACTATGTACTGCTTTTCTTCAAGGGCGGTTTTTAGCAGGCGCAGGGTGGTCTTGTCGTCGTCAACGACCAGTATTATTTTCCTGTCTGCGGGGTCGATTTCATCGGCGCCGATTAGCACCACGGGCTCGTGCTTGAGCTCGGCGGCGCGGGCAACGGTTTCCGAGAGGATTATGCGCAGATCCTGCGGAGCCTTCGGCTCGTTGAATACCCAGTCGAACAGATCCGGAGCCCTGGTCTTTGCCTGCTCGCATATTTCAGGGCTTGCGATCATTGCGAAAGGAACGCCGTTCAGCTCCTCTTTCTTTCTGATGTGATAATACTGCTGGATCGTGTTGTAGTCAAGGGTTTCGAATATAGTGAGGAAAACGTCCGGTTTGTAATACTTCACATGGCGTATTATATCCTCCGTGAACTCGGAGGTGCTCATGCAGTCGAAGCTGCTGCTGATGTTCGCGAAAATGCTCTGCATACGCTGAGCGTTCCGACAGTTTATCAAGACTTTAATACCCATATTAATTCCATCTTATCCATTATGCGGAAAAGCGCCCGCACAAAACAAAAGCCTGAAGCCCGCTCCACAGGCTTCAGACCGTTAATGAACCGTAAAACGACCGTATCAGCGCCGCCTGCTGATAAATGCCGGCGGAAAAGATATCATATGTCTATTATATAACATTAACTGAAATATTTCAAGACTAAATCTTTAATTTTTTTCCGGCGGAAAAAGGTTTTTTTATAATTCCGGCAGGAGTTTTTCCGCCGGAGGCGCAGCAGGAGCGGTGACCTGTTGTTTTGAGTAGAAATATGCGGTTTTGTCCACTGACAAAAAAGACGATATGTGATACAATAAATACATCAGATATCCGGCTGAAACAGGGGATCGCGATTTGTCCCTGTTCCGGGACGGATGTCGTGACGATGATTTTCATGAAATCAGATATGCTGTTTTATTCACTTAACATCCGGAGGTCAGTATGAACGAATGGAATAACGCGTCGCTTTCCCCGCAGGAACGTGCGGAGGCTCTTGCAGATTCCCTCTCCGTGAGGGAACAGGCGGAGCAGCTGAAATACGACGCCCCCGCAATCCCAAAGGCAGGTCTGCCGGCGTACAACTGGTGGAACGAGGGTCTCCACGGAGTTGCGCGCGCCGGAACCGCGACAATGTTTCCGCAGGCGATAGGGCTTGCGGCGATGTTCGACCGGGAGCTGCTGCGCCGCTGCGGCGAGATAACCGCTGAGGAGGCTCGCGCAAAGTACAATGCGGCTTCCGCGCACGGAGACCACGATATCTATAAGGGGCTCACGCTGTGGGCACCAAACGTGAACATATTCCGCGACCCGCGCTGGGGCAGGGGACACGAGACCTACGGCGAGGATCCGTACCTTACCGCTGAGCTTGGCAAGGAGTACGTCCGCGGGCTCCAGGGCAGCGGAAAGTACCTGAAAACCGCCGCCTGCGCGAAGCATTTCGCAGTGCACAGCGGTCCGGAGGCGGAGCGTCATTCGTTTGACGCGAAGGTAAGTCCGAAGGATCTGGAGGAGACCTATCTCCCGGCGTTCCGCGCGCTGGTGGAGGAAGCCCATGTCGAAAGCGTCATGGGAGCCTACAATCTCGTAAACGGCGAGCCCGCCTGCGCAAGCCCGTATCTTATGGGGAAGCTCCGCGAGTGGGGCTTTGACGGGTATTTCACCTCGGACTGCTGGGCAATCCGGGATTTCCACACAACGCACGGTATTACCGCCACTGCCCCGGAATCCGCGGCGCTGGCTCTTAAAGCCGGCTGCGACATGAACTGCGGCAATACGTATCTCCATATTCTGGCGGCTCTGGAAAAGGGGCTGATAACAGCGGAGGATATCCGCCGCGCCTGCGTCCATGTGCTTCGCACGAGGATAAGGCTGGGTCAGCTCGACAGGACGGAATATGACGATATTCCCATAACCAGCGTTTCCACGAGGGAAAATAAGGCGGTCTCGCTGGAGTGCGCCCTGCGCTCCGCGGTGCTGCTTGAAAATGACGGAGTGCTCCCGCTTTCGGACAAGACCGGCATTATCGCCGTGATAGGGCCGAACGCGGACAGCCGCGAGGCTCTCACGGGGAACTACAACGGCACCGCAGACGAGTATGTGACATTCCTTGAGGGAATACGCGGGCGCTTCGGCGGACGAGTACTATATTCCCAGGGCTGTCATCTTTACAAGGACAGATGCCAGGGGCTCGCGCAGCCCGGCGACCTGTACTCCGAGGCTCTCGCCGTGGCGGAAGCCGCCGATGTGGTCATCGCCTGCGTAGGTCTTGACGCCACTCTGGAAGGCGAGGAGGGCGACACCGGAAACGAATTCAGCTCCGGCGACAAGCCTGACCTGCGCCTGCCGGAAAGCCAGCGCGTGCTTCTGGAGAAGCTCTCCGCGCTTGGGAAGCCGCTTGTTATCGTGCTTGCGGCGGGGAGCTCCGTCAACGTTGAGGTGAAGTGCAGTGCGCTTCTGGATATGTGGTATCCGGGTCAGCTTGGCGGCAGGGCGCTCGCAGAGCTGCTTTTCGGGGACGTTTCCCCGAGCGGAAAGCTCCCGGTCACATTCTACAAGACCGCCGAGCTTCTTCCGGACATCCGGGATTACAGCATGAAGGGCAGGACCTACCGCTACTGCACCCCGGAAAATGTGCTCTATCCCTTTGGCAGGGGGCTCAGCTACGCGGAGTTCAGCTTCACGCAGGCTGAAATCACCGCGGAAATGGCGGCTGTTACGATAGCGAATCTCAGCGATATCCCCGCCGGAGACGTTATCCAGGCGTATGTGCGCGGCTTCTCTGCGGAGGACGTTCCGAACGGCTCGCTGTGCGGCTTCGCCCGGGTGAGCCTCCAGCCGCACGAGAAAAAGCGCGTAGAGATACCGCTGCCGCGCTCCGCATTCGAGACCGTCCTTGAGGACGGTACGCGCACGATATGCGGCACCAGGTTCGAAATAAGAATAACTGACGGCGCAGGCGCTGAGCTTCGCCGGGAAGTTACAATCTGACAGGAGAAATTACTATGTTTAAACCCGCTGAAATAGGCTCTGTAAAAATACTCCCCGGCGTATTCCGTGAGAGAATGGACGTAAACCGCAGCTACCTCATGGAGCTCGACAGCTCCTGCCTGCTCCAGAATTTCTGCCTTGAGGCGGGGATAATCCTTCCGGGGCTCCAGGTAGTGGATAACCCTGAGACCGCTAATCTCCACTGGGGCTGGGAGGCTCCCACCTGCCAGCTGCGCGGGCACTTCCTCGGGCACTGGATGAGCGCTGCTGCAAAGCTTATAGCGGCTGAAAACGACGCTGAGCTCAAAGTGAAGCTCGACAAGATAATCAGCGAGCTCGCGCGCTGCCAGGAGCTCAACGGCGGCGAGTGGGTGGGCTCTATTCCGGAGAAGTACTTCACAAGGCTCATAAAGAACCAGTATATATGGTCGCCACAGTACGTTATGCACAAGACCATAATGGGACTTACGGACGCGTATGTTTACGCCGGGAATACTCAGGCGCTGGATATTCTCGCGCACCTTTCCGACTGGTATATCCGCTGGACTGAAAAGGCTGCGGAGCTGAATCCCCACGCGGTTTACAGCGGCGAGGAAGCCGGAATGCTGGAGGTCTGGGCAGAGCTCTATCAGCTCACAAAGGACGAAAAGTACCTCACCCTTGCGAAGCGCTACGCTGACGCAGGGCTGTTCCGAAAGCTCCGCGAGGGCAAGGACAGCCTGACGAACTGCCACGCGAACGCAAGCATTCCGTTCACGCACGGCGCTGCGAAGATGTACGAAGTCACCGGCGACAAGGACTGGCTGGAGGTCGTAAAGCTGTTCTGGAAGTGCGCCGTGACCGAGCGCGGAATGTTCAGCACCGGCGGTCAGAACGCGGGCGAGTTCTGGATCCCTCCGCATTTACAGGGACATTTCCTTGGCAGCAACGACCAGGAATTCTGCACGGTATACAATATGGTGCGCACGGCTTCCTGCCTGTTCAAATACACCGGGGAGGCGCAGTATGCGGATTACATCGAGCGCTGCCTCTATAACGGATTCCTCGCGCAGCAGAACTCCCAGACGGGAATGCCGACCTACTTCCTGCCGCTGGCCGCCGGAAGCCATAAGAAGTGGGGAACCAAGCGTCGCGATTTCTGGTGCTGCCACGGAACCATGGTGCAGGCTCAGACGCTCTATCCGGAGCTTATCTACTACACCGGAGACGGCCGCGTGGTGATTTCCCAGTACATTCCCTCCAGCTTCAGCACGAAGATGGGCGGCGCAGACGTCACGATCGAGCAGACCACAGGCATGAAGTACTACAACGATCAGGCATTCTTTGATGAAAAGGACGATGGTCAGATGTCCCGCTGGCTGCTGAAATTCAGCGTTAAGTGCAGCAAGTCCGCTGAATTTACGCTCTCTTTCCGCGTCCCCGCGTGGACGAACGGAGCTCCCGAGGTCGAGCTGAACGGGGAAAAAATAACCGCCCCTGTCAAGGACGGCTATATAGATATCACGGCAGACTGGAGCGACAGCACGGTTCAGATCTTCTTCCCGTCAAAGCTCCGCGCGGAGACCCTCCCGGATATGCCGGAGCTGATGTCCGTTGTTGACGGCCCTATCGTGCTCGCCGGTCTCACAGGAAGCGACTGCGGGATCGCCGGCGCAGACAAGCTGGAGGAGCAGTTCATGCCGCAGCTTGAGCATACCTACGGTACATTCCCGTGGAGACAGAACAGCTGGCGCACACGCAATCAGCCGCAGTCCGTGATGTTCCGTCCGCTGTATGAGATAACAGACGAGGAATATACGGTATACTTTACTAAGAAGTAACTTATGGTCACCTCTAAAAAACTCATGTGAGCGAAAATGTGCGCACCCTGCCCATTTTTGCTTTGGACACCGGTTTTCAGAGGTTCACTTATCTGACCCCCAGGGCGGCACGGTACTGCATGGGGGTCATTCCCTCTATACGGCGGAAAGTGCGCATATAGTACTTCTCGTCCGTGAAACCGCATGAGAATGCGGCTTCCTTTATGCTGACGCTGCTGTCGGAAAGCAGTTTTTTCGAAATATCTATCCGGGCTCTGTTCACGCTTGATGTGAGCGTCTGCCCGGTTTCTTTTTTGTACAGCGCCGAAAGGTACTCGGGGTTGTAGTGGAATTCCTCCGCGATGATTTTCACGGTCAGCTGGCGGTGGCAGTTCACGAGTATCCATTCGTTTATGTCGGCGATGAGCGGCGGCAGGGAGCTGTGTCCGCGCAGACCGTCCATGTATTCCTGGGTCATTTCAGTGAGGAGCATTTCCAGGGCGCATTCCGCCATTCGGGGAGTGTATATTTCCCGACGGGAGCAGTCCACAAGCTGTCTGAAAAGCAGGCTCACCCGCTGAGAAACGGCGCTGCCGTGCTCCTGCAAGATCAGCGAAAAACTCCCGGGAGGCTCCGCCAACTCTGAAAGGGGAGCGTCAGCCGAGAAATGCGCCCAGAGGTAAGAAAGCTCCCCGGCTGAGGGAACCGTCCCGGAGTGTTCCGCGCCGGGTTTCATCAGGATCCATTCTCCTCCTATGACGCTGTGTTCGTTTCCGCCGACAGAGAGGTTCAGGCGGCCGGAGAGCACATATATCAGAACGTAGCACTCCATTATGCGGCACTGGTGGACGAATCCGCCGCCGCTGGTCAGATTGCCGCCGTTGTAGAACCTCAGATGTGGTAGGTTTTCAGAGCAGAATAACATAGTACCTCCAGTTTTCAACCTCCGTGGGAATCTTGTTGAAATTTTACAGAGCCTTCAGCCCGCCGCTGCCGTCCGATGTATCAATCCAGACCGCGAACCTCTGACCGCAGAGGGCGCACTGCACCTCGTGCCGGAAGTACCCGCGAACCTCGCCGGTCATCTGTTCCAGAGGCGTGGTGGCGGAGACGACCGTCATGTCGCCGAGGCTCACCAGACCGCGTATCTTGCTTATCTCATGGGAATATTGCAGAACCGAGCGGAATCTGTCATAGAAGTGGAGCTGTTTGCAGCTGTTGCACATATTATATCTTTCTTTCCTATGGTCACCTCTAAAAACCTTGTTTGAGTGAAAATGTGTATAGCACACCGCCTGCTTCAGAAAACCTCCTCGTAAGGCATACAGCCTTACTTCGTCGGCTTTCATCGCATTCGGCGCACTCTACCCATTTTCCCTTTTCAAACCGGTTTTTAGAGGTTCCCCTATATAAAAATGCCCCCGAAAACCGGGGGCATTCTGTACTTTGTGAGTTACAATTACTTGAGCTCTGCGAAGTACTTGATTGTTCTTACCATCTGAGATGTGTAGGAGTTCTCGTTGTCGTACCAAGAAACTACCTGTACCTCATAGAGGTCGTCAGCGATCTTAGCTACCATTGTCTGTGTAGCGTCGAAGAGAGAACCGAATCTCATGCCGATAACATCGGAAGAAACGATCTGATCCTCGTTGTAGCCGAAGGACTCGGAAGCAGCAGCCTTCATAGCAGCGTTGATGCCTTCCTTGGTAACGTCAGCACCCTTAACAACTGCGGTGAGGATTGTTGTGGAACCTGTGGGAACAGGAACACGCTGTGCAGAACCGATCAGCTTGCCGTTCAGCTCAGGGATAACAAGGCCGATAGCCTTAGCAGCACCTGTGGAGTTCGGAACGATGTTAGCTGCGCCAGCTCTTGCTCTTCTCAGGTCGCCCTTTCTGTGAGGACCATCGAGGATCATCTGGTCGCCGGTGTAAGCGTGGATTGTGCTCATGATACCGGACTGGATAGGAGCATAATCGTTAAGAGCCTTAGCCATAGGAGCGAGGCAGTTTGTTGTGCAGGATGCAGCAGAGATGATAGCATCGTCAGCAGTCAGGGTCTTCTCGTTTACGGAGTAAACGATGGTCTTGAGGTCGTTGCCTGCGGGAGCAGAGATAACAACCTTCTTAGCGCCTGCGTCGATGTGAGCCTGGGACTTCTCCTTGGAGCAGTAGAAACCAGTGCACTCGAGAACAACGTCAACGCCGATCTTGCCCCAAGGAAGATCCTTAGCGTCCTTCTCAGCGTAGATGGTCAGGGTCTTGCCGTCAACAGTGATGGTACCCTTCTCATCATCAGCGGAAACGGTGTGAAGGTTCTCACCGATCTTGCCGCAGTAGCCGCCCTGAGCGGTATCGTACTTGAGGAGCTGAGCAAGCATAGAGGGCTTGGTCAGGTCGTTGATAGCTACTACATCGTAGCCCTTAGCACCGAACATCTGTCTGAACGCAAGGCGTCCGATACGGCCGAAGCCGTTAATTGCAACTTTAACATCTGCCATTGGAATATTCCTCCTGAGAATTTTATTTGCTCCGTGACCGAAGCATGTCTGATACACCACAAGTGCATATCATTACATATACATTATACAAAAAATCCGGGATTTTATCAAGATGTTTGCGGAAAATTAATGACAGGATTTTTTAAAAATTCGCGGAAGTTTTTTGTGCATTTTGCCGAACCAAACTATTTGATATGCTCATGGAATTTCTTCACGAACCATATATTTTCCGGCGATTTCACCGAGAATTTCCGGTGGTTCAGGTATTCCAGGCAGCCTGCCGGTGTGGTGAACTCAAAGGCAAGCTTGTAGGAATACAGCGCCTGCCCGTCGAATCCGGCCTCCTTGTTGATTTTATTGTTCCCGTATTTTCCGTCCCCGAGGAGGGGGTGACCTGTGTGAGCAAAATGCGCGCGTATCTGATGAGTGCGCCCGGTGAGCAGGTCGACTTCCACGAGGCTCTGCCCGGCGGATTCCTCCAGAACGCGGTATTTCGTCACTATGGTGCGGTTTGACGGAGTTTTCCTGTCGGAAACGACGACGCGGTTTTCGTCCGGGAGCTTTTCAAGATAAGCGGTCATGGTGTCCTGCTTTTTCGGCAGGCTCCCCTGAACCAGGCACAGGTACAGCTTCACAAGTTCGCGGTCGCGTATCTTCTGGTTGAGGATTCGCAGGGATTCCGCATTCTTTGCGGCTATGACGATACCGCCGGTGTTGCGGTCGATACGGTTGCACAGCGCTGGGACGAAGCTCTGCTCGTTTTCCGGGTCATACTCCCCGTTCTTCCAGAGGTAGCATTTTATGCGGTTTATAAGCGTGTCGGAGGTGTTGTCGTTGTCCTCGTGGACGACCATTCCCACGGGCTTGTCGCACAGCAGGATATTTTCGTCTTCATATATAATGCTGAGCTCCGGCGGGACGCTGCGGAAATCCGCCGCCTTTGTCCTGCCGCCTGTGTCCAGGAGTTCGTCGCTGAGATAGAAACGGAACACGTCGCCCTCGCAGAGCTTAGTGTTCGGATCGGTGCGGGCACCGTTTAGCTTTATCCGCTTCTTCCGCATGAGCTTGCATATCAGCGGGAGCGAAAGGTTCGGGTATGCTTTGGTCAGAAAGCGGTCGGCGCGCTGCCCGGCGTCATTTTTTGATACGGTTATCTCGGTCATTTATCTGCCTTTCGTGAATTGTTCAGCGGAAACCAGCAGGACGGCCGCCTGCGCGCCTATCCCGGCGCCGGCAAGTCCGAGTCCTTCCTCGGTGGTAGCCTTTACGCTGACCTGCGAAATATCGCAGCCGAATGCCGCTGCAAGGCTTTCGCGCATGGCGGTTATGTGTTTTGCGAGCTTCGGGCGCTCCGCGATTATCGTGATGTCGAGATTCCCGAGGGCGAAGCCGCGCTCCGTCATCAGCGATATAACGTGAGCCAGCAGCTTCATGCTGTCAGCGCCCTTGTACTGCGGGTCGCTGTCCGGAAAGAGCTTCCCGATATCTCCAAGCGCGAGCGCGCCCAGTATCGCGTCCATCAGCGCGTGAACGGCTACGTCCGCGTCAGAATGTCCGAGGAGCCCCAGTTCCGAGGGGATCTCAACGCCGCATAATATCAGCTTTCGTTCCGGGACAAGACGGTGGACGTCATAGCCTGTGCCTATCCTTATCATAAAAAAGTACCTCTTAAGTGTTGTTATCGGCTCAATATTATTGGCTCAATAATATAAAATATTGTACTACAAAAGCGTTTTTTTGTCAACAGAGAGGAAAAATATAAAATAATGCTTGACAAGCTGATGTATTTGTGATATAATATTATTACCTCGAATGGGGTCTATTTTTTTGTGCCCGTTTTTAAGCGGCACAAACGGATGTTCCCACGTTTAAAACCGCAATTCCGCGGCCGAGGGAGGCAATAATGCCTGAAAAGGCAAGAAAATAGGAGGTGCCGAAAGTGAGAGTTAAAATTACACTGGCGTGTACAGAATGCAAGCAGCGCAACTACAACACCATGAAGAACAAGAAGAATGATCCTGACAGACTTGAGATGAACAAGTACTGCCGCTTCTGCAAAAAGCATACTCTTCACAAGGAAACCAAGTAATCAGGAGGAGTAACATGGCAAACGATATCGAAAAGAAGAGCGTTGGCAAAGAAACTCCCGATATTTCCGATGTGAAAGAAAGCGCAGACTCCAGAAAGTCAAAGGATAAGGATAAGTCCAAAAAGGCTTCGTCCGCTAAGAAGCCCAACAAGTTCGTCAAGTTTTTCAAGGACGCCAAGTCTGAGTTCAAGAAGGTCGTATGGCCCACCCCCAAGAGCACCACGAACAACACTATCGTTGTTATCGTAGTCTGCCTTGCGGCTGGTCTGTTCGTATTCGGCATTGATTCTCTCTTTGCGTTCATCAACAGACTGATACTGGGCTGACAGGTTCAAGGGGGTAAATATGGCTGACACAGAGGCAAAGTGGTACATTCTCCACACATATTCAGGCTACGAGAACAAGGTCGCCAGCGACATCAAGAAGGTCGTTGAGAACAGAAATCTTCAGGACCTCATCGAGGACGTGTTCCTCCCGGTCGAAACTCAGACCAGGACAAAGGAAAACGGCGAGCAGGTGCAGGTAGAGGAGAAGCTGTTCCCGGGCTATGTGTTCGTGAAGATGATCGTTACTAACGAGTCATGGTACATCTGCCGCAACACAAGAGGCGTTACCGGTTTCGTTGGTCCTGGATCCCAGCCTACTCCACTGAGCGAAGACGAGGTAAAGAACCTCGGAATCACAACGAAGGAGACCGGCGTTTCCTTCGATCCCGGCGACAGAGTCAGCATCAAGTCCGGTCCTCTCGAGGGCTTTGAGGGCGTGGTCAAGAGCGTTGACGTTGAGCGTATGACCGCAGACGTTGATGTTTCCATGTTCGGAAGATCCACTCCCGCTACACTTGAGCTTTCGGCTATCGTCAAGATCTGACGCATAAAGCGCAGAACACACTTCAAGTTTTTTATGGAGGAATAAAATCATGGCACAGAAGGTAACAGGATTTATTAAGTTACAGATCCCGGCCGGTAAGGCTACACCTGCGCCCCCTGTTGGTCCTGCTCTGGGTCAGCACGGCGTTAATATCATGGCATTCACCAAGGAGTTCAACGAGCGTACAAAGGATAAGGCTGGTCTCATAATCCCGGTTGTTATCACTGTTTACGCTGATAAGAGCTTCACATTCATTACAAAGACCCCTCCCGCAAGCGTACTCATCAAGAAGGCTTGCAAGATCGAGAGCGGTTCCGGCGTTCCTAACAAGACCAAGGTTGCAAAGATCACCAAGGCTCAGGTTAAGGAGATCGCTGAGACCAAGATGCCTGACCTGAATGCGGCAAACATCGACACAGCTATGTCTATGATCGCTGGTACTGCACGTTCCATGGGCGTTGAGGTCGTTGACTGATAACCCCGTCACACTACTAATCAACAATTCAGTTCAGTGGGAGGATCAATTCCGCTTGACCACAAGGAGGATTTTTTAATGAAACACGGAAAGAAGTATGTAGAAAGCACCAAGCTCGTTGAGTCCGCTAAGGTTTACGAGTCCGGTGAGGCTTTCGATTTAGTATGCAAGACCGCTAAGGCTAAGTTCGATGAGACTGTTGAGCTTCACGTTCGTCTGGGCGTTGACTCCCGTCACGCTGACCAGCAGGTTAGAGGCGCCGTAGTTCTCCCGAACGGTACTGGTAAGAAGGTAAGAACACTCGTATTCTGCAAGGCTGACAAGGAGCAGGCTGCTAAGGACGCTGGCGCAGATTACATCGCTGACAACGACACCGTTGCTAAGATCAACGGCGGCTGGATGGACTTCGAGGTTGTTATCGCAACACCTGACATGATGGGTGTTGTTGGTAGACTCGGTAAGGTTCTCGGTCCGAGAGGTCTTATGCCTAACCCCAAGGCTGGTACAGTTACCCCTGATGTAGCTAAGGCTGTTCAGGACGCTAAGGCTGGTAAGATCGAGTATCGTCTCGACAAGGCAAACATCATTCACTGCCCGATCGGTAAGGCTTCCTTCGGCGCAGAGAAGCTCGAGCAGAACTTCAACGCGCTCATGGACGCAGTTGCTAAGGCTAAGCCGGCTGCTGCAAAGGGTCAGTATATCAAGAGCTGCACAGTTTCTTCCACAATGGGCCCTGGCGTTAAGGTAAGCACCATCAAGTTCGGTGTTTAATTGACCGCTTAACAAACAATCAAGACCGTCCCATCGGCACAGCGCCGCGCCGGACGGTCTTTCGTTTATCAGGAGAAATCAACATGAATTTATCGAAGTCAGTACTAAGTCTGGTCACGGCGTTCGTTATCGCACTGACTGGCTGCACCAATACTCAGGAGCCGGTATCCTCGGGCACCGGAACTTCTGAAACCACCAACACATCGGAGGACAACACCATGGAGCTTACAGAAAAGAACTTCCCCGCAGATGAGCAGAATGTCAAGCTCATCGGCAGAACCGGAGAGGCGGAGGGTATCCGCTGGCTGGCGCTTTCCGCAAGCGGCGTGGAGTTCACGTTTACCGGGACAAGCGCGGCGTTCACGCTGGTAGGCGACAACATGACCACAAACGCCGAGAAGCAGCCGAGATATGCGGTCTACATAAACGGTGAGCAGACCATGGACGAGCTCATGGACGCTTCCGAAAAGACGATCACGGTGTTCACGGCGGACGAGCCGGTCGAGACTACCGTCAAGCTGCTGAAGCTCTCCGAGGCTCAGGAATCCACTATGGGTATCAGCAACATTGCAGTTACTTCCGTAGGCGGACTTACTCCCACGGCTGAAAAGAAGCTCAAGATCGAGTTTATCGGCGACTCCATAACCTGCGGCTACGGTGTTGACGATGAGGACCGCGACCACCACTTCAAGTGCTCCACCGAGGACGCAACAAAGGCGTATGCATTCAAGACCGCGCAGGCTCTGGACGCTGATTACAGCCTTGTTTCTTACAGCGGAAACGGAATCATTTCCGGCTACACCAACGACGGCAACAAGGTAACGGCTCAGCAGGTGCCGCCGGTTTACACCAAGTTCGCCAAGAGCTGGGGAAACTACAACGGCACATTCAACGTTTCAGATCTTGACTGGGATTTCAGTAAGTTCCAGCCGGATTTCGTGGTTATCAACCTCGGAACCAATGACGCAAGCTACACCAAGGGCGACAAGGAAAAGGTGCTGGAGTACGTTGACGCATACGCAGAGTTCCTCAAGGTAGTTCGCGAGAACAACCCCAGCGCGCACATCATCTGCTCCCTCGGCGTAATGGGAGCTGACCTCATGGTCGGCGTAAAGAAGGCGGCTGAGAAGTACACCGAGGAGACCGGAGACACTAACATCTCCACATTCCAGTTCAAGGTACAGGACGGCAACGCCAACGGCTACGCAGCCGACTGGCACCCCACCGCAAAGACCCACGACATAGCTGCGGCTGACCTCACGGAATACATTAAGTCACTTATCAACGCATAAGATAAAATCCCGGAAGCAACAATGCCTCCGGGATCATCTGCATAAAAATATCGGGCAGTTTTCGCTGCCCGATATCTGTATTCAGAAGAATTACTTCTTGTTCTTTATGTACTCGTCCATTGCCTTTGCAGCGGTCTTTCCTGCGCCCATTGCGAGGATAACGGTAGCTGCGCCGGTAACTGCGTCGCCGCCTGCGAATACGCCCTCACGGGAGGTCTGACCGTTCTCGTCTGCGATGAAGCAGCCGTGCTTGTTGGTATCCAGTCCCTTGGTGGTGTTTCTGATGAGCGGGTTCGGGGAAGTACCGATGGACATAACTACGCAGTCAACATCGAGAACGAACTCGCTGTTCGGCTTCTCGACAGGTCTGCGGCGTCCGGAAGCGTCCGGCTCGCCGAGCTCCATCTCAACGCACTTCATACCGGTAACGAACTTGTGCTCGTTTCCGAGGATCTCGACAGGGTTGTTGAGGGTCTTGAAGATGATGCCCTCCTCCATTGCGTGCTCGACCTCTTCCTTACGGGCAGGCATTTCTTCCAGACCGCGGCGGTATACTATGTATACGTTCTCGGCACCGAGACGCTTTGCGCAGCGTGCAGCGTCCATTGCAACGTTACCGCCGCCGACAACTGCTACGTTGGTGTTCTTCTTGATAGGAGTATCGCTCTCAGGCTTGTACGCCTTCATGAGGTTAACTCTGGTGAGGAACTCGTTAGCGGAATATACGCCCTTGAAGTTCTCGCCGGGGATATTCATAAATCTCGGCAGACCTGCTCCGGAACCGATAAATACAGCCTCGAAGCCCTGCTCGAAGAGCTCGTCAACCTCGATGGTGCGTCCGACTACAACGTTGGTGTTTACCTTAACGCCCATAGCGACGAGGTTGTCTACCTCGTGCTGTACAATGGACTTCGGAAGTCTGAACTCAGGGATACCGTAAACGAGAACGCCGCCTGCAAGGTGGAGCGCCTCAAATACTGTAACATCATAACCCAGCTTAGCGAGGTCGCCGGCGCATGTAAGACCGGAAGGACCTGCACCGATAATTGCTACCTTGTGTCCGTTGGGAGCGGGAACGGCGGGAGCATCTGTTGCGTGGGCATTGTGCCAGTCAGCAACGAATCTCTCCAGACGGCCGATAGCTACCGGCTCGCCCTTGATGCCGCGAACGCACTTGCTTTCGCACTGTGTTTCCTGCGGACATACACGGCCGCATACGGCAGGCAGGGAGCTGGACTGGTGGATTATCTGGTAAGCGCCCTCAAAGTCGCGCTCCTTGATCTTTGCGATAAATTCCGGAATGTTAATGGAAACCGGGCAGCCGCTCTGGCAGGGCTTCTTGGGGCAGTGGAGGCAGCGGTTAGCCTCATCGACAGCCTGCTCCTCAGTGTAGCCGAGCGCAACTTCCTTGAAGTTCTTGTTGCGGACGTTAGGATCCTGAACAGGCATTTCGTTCTTCTTAAGACTCATGTTAGGCATTTCACTTTACCTCCTTCTTGAAGAGATTGCAGACTTCTTCGCGCTTTGCGGTCTCGAATTCCTTATACATCGTACCGCGCTCCATAGCCTCGTCAAAATCAACAAGGTGGCCGTCGAAGTCAGGACCGTCAACGCAGGCGAACTTTGTCTCGCCGCCTACTGTCAGACGACATCCGCCGCACATGCCTGTGCCGTCGATCATTATCGGGTTCATGGAAACGACAGTCTTGATGCCGTATTCCTTGGTGAGCTTGCAGACGAACTTCATCATTACGAGTGGACCGATAGCGATGACCTCGTCGTACTGGTTGCCAGCCTTGATGAGCTCTTCAAGGGCGTTTGTAACAAGACCCTTTTCGCCGTAGCTGCCGTCGTCAGTCATGAGCTTCATGATATCGGAGGCTGCCTTGAACTCGTCCTCGAGGATAACGAGATCCTTGTTTCTGAAGCCAACTATGCTGTGTACCTCAGCGCCGAGGTGGTGGAGCTTCTTGGCGATGGGGTATGCGATAGCGCAGCCAACGCCGCCGCCTACAACAGCGACCTTCTTGAGCCCTTCAGTGTGGCTGGGGACGCCGAGAGGTCCTACGAAATCGTGGATGTACTCGCCCTGCTCAAGGTGATTGAGCTTCTCGGTGGTAGCACCTACGATCTGGAAAATTATTGTGATTGTACCCTTTTCACGGTCAAAATCCGCGATGGTGAGCGGAATTCTCTCGCCCTCTGCGTCAACTCTGAGGATGATGAACTGACCCGGCTCTGCCTTCTTGGCGATCATCGGAGCGTCAACTTCCATGAGAGTAACTGTGGGGTTGAGGATTTTCTTGGTAAGAATTTTGTACATTCTCCTATGTCCTCCTGTATTGATTGACGGCGTTATCCGGAACTGGACATTCCCGTCTATAATAAGTATTATACCATGTTAGTGCAGACTATTGCAATATAATTTTGTTTCCAGCGCGGTTATTTGTAGGCTTTGACAAAAGTTGTTGTGATATTTGCACAATCTGCACAATAGTATAATACTATTTTTTTACAGGAGTCAGCCGGAGAGCCTGTTACTTAATGTGGGAATCCAGAAAACGGAGAATATCGCCCATTACCTCCTCACGGTTGAGCTCAAAAAGCAGCTCGTGGCGCGCGCCGGGGTAAATGCGGATATTCACGAGGCAGCCGTGCTCAAGGTACTTCATGCAGGCGGAGCGCACTCCGGCGCCGTATTCTCCGACAGGGTCCATAGCGCCGGACAGGAACAGCATGGGCAGGTCGGTGGGAGTGTTTTCGATAACGCAGCGGGAGTTCGCGCACATCAGCGCGTTGAGGAGATCCTTGAAGCCAGCAACGGTGAACGTGAAATTGCACAGCGGGTCGGCGGTGAACCTGTCCACGTTATCGCTGTCCCGGGAGAGCCAGTCGTTTTTGGTGCGGTGCGGGCGCGTCCTGAGATTGAACACACCGAATGCGAGGTCGCTGCTGAATTCCGGGCGGAAGCGGCTGTCCCTGGCGCGGCAGAGTATCTCAAGCAGCTTCCTGAGCGGCGCAGAGCCCGTGACTCCGCCGGCGGTGCCCATGATTATCGCGCCGTCCCAGCGGTCCTGGTACCTGGAAAGGTAGATCCGCGCGATGAAGCTTCCCATGCTGTGCCCCATAAGGAAATGCGGGATTCCGGGGAGCTTATTTTCCATGATGATCTTCATGCGGTGGAGGTCCTTCACCATGCTGATGAAGCCCCCGCTTTCGCCGAAGTAGCCGAGCATATCCTGGTCTGTTACGGAGCTTCCGTGGCCGATGTGGTCGTTTCCGCAGAGGGCTATCCCATTATCGCAGAGAAATTGCGCGAAGCCCTCGTACCTGCGGATATATTCGCACATCCCGTGGGAGAGCATGAGCGCCGCGCGGGGATTCTCCGGCAGGTATATATACCACCTGCACCGGCAGAGCCCGGAGGTGCTCGGGAAGGTTCCTGTTAATTTTTTCATGGCAGTGTTCCTTTCGTGTCGTTTGTATTGATTTTAGCATATTATCGCGGGTATTTCAAGACAGATATGCTTTTTTTATGAATTCTGCCACAAAATCTCAGAAAAATACGAATTATTTTTCGTAAACCTCTTGACAAATCCGAAATAATATGCTAAAATCATATCAAGTTGATAGGTGATGTTGGTATTGCTCCACCGCCTACCGGAATCTATTAAGTTATCTATTAAGTTAGAGAAAAGGAGAACCACCATGAAAGTTTATCAGACAATTACCGACCTCGTAGGACGCACCCCTCTGCTTGAAGTAACAAAGCTGGAGGCTGAGGAGCAGACAGGCGCAAAGATATTCGCAAAGCTGGAGCTTTTCAATCCGGCAGGCAGCGTAAAGGACAGGGTTGCCGTAAATATGATCAATGACGCAGAGAAGCGCGGCATACTCAAGCCCGACAGCGTTATCATCGAGCCGACCAGCGGCAACACCGGCATCGGTCTTGCTTCCGTTGCGGCAGCGAGAAATTACCGCATAATCATTGTAATGCCGGAGACCATGAGCATCGAGCGCCGCAACCTGATGAAGGCATACGGTGCGGAGCTTGTACTTACAGACGGCGCAAAGGGCATGAAGGGCGCAATCGAAAAGGCTGAGGAGCTCGCCAAGGAGATCCCGAACAGCTTTATCCCGTCGCAGTTCACTAACCCGGCAAACCCGGCTATCCACGAGGCTACCACCGGCGTTGAGATCTGGGAGGACACGGACGGCAAGGTAGACATCTTCGTTGCAGGCGTAGGCACCGGCGGAACCGTCAGCGGCGTGGGCAAGTACCTCAAGTCCAAGAATCCTGCTGTAAAGGTAGTGGCTGTTGAGCCCAGGACCTCTCCCGTGCTTTCCGAGGGCAAGGCAGGCCCCCACAAGATCCAGGGTATCGGCGCTGGATTCGTTCCGGAGACCCTCGACACCAAGATCTACGATGAGATAATCCCCGTTGAGAACGAGGACGCATTCGCAACCGGCAGACGTATCGCAAGGACCCAGGGAGTCCTGGTCGGAATTTCCTCCGGCGCTGCTATGTGGGCTGCGCTCCAGCTTGCAAAGCGCCCCGAGAACAAGGGCAAGAACATTGTTGTTCTGCTTCCTGATACCGGCGAGAGATATCTCTCTACCGCTATGTTCGCTGACTGATCCAAAAACTGGTTTTATTCCTTCCCCATGCCCCGCAGCGTGTTGAATGCTGCGGGGCATCTTTTGTTACTAGTGCCGGAATAAATATGCCGCATTCATGCAGTTTTATTGATTTTTTGCTTGCATTTATGCGAGTAATGATGTATAATAAAAATAATGTTTTAAAAAAGGAGAATTCCCACCATGAAGAAATTTATTGCGGCGGTTTCGGCTCTCGTGCTGTTGATGTGCATGATGACCGGCTGCGCTGCGCAAAAGGCTGAGAACACCGTTTTCGGCGCCGACGACCTCGTCGGAAAGAAGATAGGCGTACAGATCGGCACCACTGGCATGACCTACGCCGAGGACATACAGGACGCCACCGTTGAAAAGTACAACAAGGGCGCAGACGCTGTTGAAGCGCTGAAGCAGGGAAAAATCGACGCCGTGCTGATAGACGCTTCTCCGGCGAAGTATTTCGTCAGCAAGAACCCTGACCTTGTTGTCCTGGACGACCCGTTCGCAGTCGAGGAATACGCCTGCGCCGTCAAGAAAGGCAACGATGAGCTGACAGAGCAGATAAATTCCGCGCTGGCAAAGCTCCGCGAGGACGGCACTCTTGAGCTCATCGAGCAGAACTGGCTGGTTGACGCGGAATACGGCAAGCACCCCTACGAAAGCCCCGCCGACGCCTCCTATGACGGAAAGCTCGTAATGGCGACCAACGCTGAGTTCGCCCCCTACGAGTTCAAGGAAGAGGGCGAGATAGTCGGCTTTGACGTTGATATGATGCGCGCTGTCTGCGACATACTCGGCAAGGAGCTGGTCATTGACGACATGGCGTTCGATTCTATAATCGCCGCCGTTGATTCCGGAAAGGCTGACGTGGGCGTTGCCGGAATGACCGTCACAGAGGACAGATTAAAGAACGTAAACTTTACCGACAGCTACACCCAGGCAAGCCAGGTAATAATCGTCCGCGGAGTTTCCGTTGACCTCACCGGAAAGACCATCGGCGTACAGATGGGCACCACCGGCATGACCTACGCCGAGGGCGTAGAGGGCGCGACCGTTGAGAAGTACAACAAGGGCGCTGACGCTATTGAGGCGCTCAAGCAGGGCAAGGTAGATTTCGTGCTTATAGATTCCTCGCCTGCGAAATATTTTGTAAGCAAGAACCCTGATCTTTCGATAGCTCCCAAGCCCTTTGCAATCGAGAAGTACGCCTGCGCTATCAAGAAGGGCAACGATGAGCTCACACAGCAGGTGAACGACGCCCTCGCACAGCTCCGCGAAAACGGAACGCTCACATCTATCGAGCAGAACTGGCTTGTCGATGACGAATACGGCAAGCACCCCTATACAAGCCCCGAGGGTATAACCTATGACGGCAAGCTTGTCATGGCAACGAACGCAGAGTTTGCCCCCTACGAGTTCAAGGAAGAGGGTAAGATCATAGGCTTTGACGTTGACATGATGCGCGCTGTCTGCGACATTCTCGGCAAGGAACTGGTCATTGACGACATGGCGTTCGATTCTATAATCGCCGCCGTTGATTCCGGCAAGGCTGATATCGGTGTTGCGGGTATGACCGTCACCGAGGACAGACTGAAGAATGTAAACTTCTCCGACAGCTACACCGAGGCAAACCAGGTGATCATTTACAAGAGCGGCACTGCGGCCTCTGAGAGCTTTGTTGAGAAGCTGAAGAGCACATTCCTTGAAAAGGAACGCTGGATGTATCTGCTCCAGGGTCTTGGCAACACTCTGCTCATTACCGTGCTTGCGGTAGTTATCGGTATCGTACTCGGCTTTGTTATTGCGGTGATCCGCTCCACGAACCAGCGCACCGGCAGGCTCAAGGTTCCGAATCTCATCTGCCGCCTGTACCTGACGGTAGTACGCGGTACTCCTATGGTAGTACAGCTCCTTATCATCTACTTCGTTGTGTTCAGCTCCGTTAATATCAGCAAGGTGCTGGTTGCTGTCATCGCGTTCGGTCTTAACTCCGCGGCTTACGTTGCAGAGATCGTCCGCTCCGGTATCATGTCCATTGACGAAGGTCAGTTCGAGGCGGGATATTCACTGGGCTTCGGCTATACCCGCACAATGGTCACGATAATACTCCCGCAGGCGCTCAGGAACATTCTTCCGGCGCTCGGAAACGAGGCTATCGTGCTGCTGAAGGAAACATCGGTTTCCGGCTACATCGCGCTGAACGACCTGACAAAGGGCGGCGATACTATCCGCTCTCAGACATACGAGGCATTCCTGCCGCTTATCGCGGTAGCGCTGATCTACCTGATAATGGTAGTTGGTCTGTCCTCGCTGGTAAACCGTCTGGAAAGGAGACTGTCTAATGATAAGCGTAAGTGATCTTAAAAAGAGCTTCGGTGATCTGGTCGTTCTGGACGGAATCACCGCAAACATAGAAAAGGGCGAAAAGGTGGTAGTTATCGGACCGTCCGGCTCCGGTAAGAGTACGTTCCTGCGCTGCCTGAACCTGCTTGAGCAGCCCACCGGCGGCACGATAGAGTTCGAGGGCAGGGATATCACCCATGCCAAGGGCAAGGATCTGAACGCTGTGCGCATGAAGATGGGCATGGTGTTCCAGCACTTCAATCTGTTCCCGCATCTGACTATCCGCCGCAATATCACGGTGGCTCCGGTGAAGCACAAGCTGATGACCCAGGCAGAGGCGGACAAGCGCGCTGACGAGCTCCTCGCAATGGTAGGGCTTTCCGACAAGGCGGACGCGTATCCCTCTCAGCTTTCCGGCGGTCAGAAGCAGAGAATTGCCATTGCTCGCACGCTGGCGATGAATCCGGACGTTATTCTGTTTGACGAGCCCACATCCGCGCTTGACCCGGAGATGGTCGGCGAGGTTCTGGAGCTGATGAAGCGTCTTGCAGACGGCGGAATGACGATGATCGTTGTAACTCACGAGATGGGCTTCGCCCGGGAAGTAGCGAGCCGGGTTATGTTCATGTGCGATGGAAAGGTGCAGGAGGAGGGAACTCCCGAGGAGATATTCTCCGCGCCCAAGAATCCACGCCTGAGGGACTTCCTTGCAAGAGTGCTTTAATAAAAATGGAGGGCGTGAGCCCTCCATTTTCATTAGGTGACCATTATGCATAAGTTGGTTAATTCAGCTCCGTGACGCCGTGCGCCCGGAGTATGTTCTTCATCCATGCGATGTATTCTTCGCGGACATCGGGGGTATCTACGATCTCGATTTTGTCGCCGAACTGGAATATCCAGGCATAGAACGGCCCCGAGGGAACGACTGTGGTATGTATGCAGAATGTGGATTCGTTCTTTTCGGTCAGACGAATATCCATTCCGAACCTGTCGAATATTGAGGAGGCTATGGAGTTGCTGCACCGCAGCTTCACCGGGACAGCCTCTCCGCTGAACATCGAGAAGTGCTCTGAGATGTACTCCATGATGTTGAATCCCTTGTCGAGAGGGCGCGCCGGCTCGTCTATTGGCTCGATGTATTCCATGTGATCCACACGGTAGTTGGAGTAGCACTGGCGGTAGTCATTCCATGCGACAAGATAGTATCTGTCCTTGTCCCAAACGAGTGCATAGGGAGTGCATACGCGGTAGTCGCCGTGGTATACCTTCTGCTTGTTCACGTCATACGAGAAGTATCTGAACTTTATCTTGTACTTGTTTTTCTTTTCGTTGAGGGCGCGGTTGATCTCATCAACGTTGTACAGCAGCTGACAGTTTCTGCCGTGCACCTGGACGTTTCGGTGGAGCCGCTTGGCTTCTTCCCTGGAGCAGAGGGTGCCCAGCTTGCTGATTATGTCCTTGGACTGCTTTTCAGTCAGGAATTTTGAAGCGCTGACCGCGTCCGCAAGAAGCTCAAGCTCTACAAGCTCGAAATCACGGCTGTTCACATAGTAGCCGGCGTTTCTGCCGTTTGTGGACTGGATGTCCATTCCCGCCGCTTTCAGAGCCTTTATATCCTCGGCGAACGCCTTTCTGCTTTCAAACACTCCGTATGAGCTGAGTTTTTCTTCGATCCTATCACGGGATATGGGATTGTCTGCGCTTGTGTATTCCAGAAGTATGCTGCGGAGGAACAGCAGTCTTGCCCGCTGAAGCAGCGGTTCCTTGACTTCCTTTTCTACGTTTGCCATTTTAGATTCCTTTCCAGTGAATTGTTTCGTTTTGTACTCATATTATACCATGCCGCGCGTAAAATTTCAATAGGAATATGTGACGAAAATGACGCACATACATAATGAAAAACTGCGCCCATAAAGGCGCAGTTTTTTTCTCAGTCCTCGAAAATAACGTGTAAATGCGGATTCTCTCTTGCGGCGTCCGCGAGTACCCTGCGGAACACGCCTGCGTCCTTGTCTCCGAGGGTCTGCTCGAGCTTTGAGCTGTTGAGTATCTTTATCTCGGCGTCCTCCTTGACGATCTCGCAGAGGTAGTCATAGAGTGCGTCAAGGTTCTCGCCGTAGCACTCGGGGAAGTTGAATGCCGCATAGAATCTTCCGTGGATCTGGTCCATGCCGCCGATAGTTTCTGCATTGATTATAAGTGTGTCCATAATTATTCCTCTCCGTAAAGTAATGTGAATGTGGAGTAGTGATCCTCCGTGTAGTAGATCAGCCCATCGTTTGAAAATACGATGCGCTTTGCCCCCCGGCTGTCCTGACCCAGGGTATCAATGTCGCATTCCGTGTAGGTCCTGCCGTCCTTTTCAGGAAGCTGACCCTCATAGTTGCCAAAGCGGGTGCCGCCTATGCACTTTCCCGGGGCGTAGGGTTCAAGCGAGCCCCCGCTCCAGCCGAGCGCCTGGGCTTCCTTTTTGGTGATGAAATTCTGCGGTAGCTTTCCGTATATGTGGATGTACAGCGCAACGTCATCGCGTGTGGTGTAGCTTCCGTTTTCATCGATCAGATTTTCCTCCGTGGACTGTACAATGTCCGGAGGTTCCTCGGAGACTGCCTGCGCAGCACTTTCCGCGGTCGTCTGCTGTTCTGGCAGGGAAGTGGCTTTTCCGCTGTCTGGAGATTCGCCGGACGCGTCAAACTCTTCGATCGCCGATATCACATCGGAAATCAGTTTTTCATTGGAATTTGCGCAGCCTGTCAGAGTGAACGCCATAAGTGCCGCCATAATAAGGCACAGTAGCTTTTTCATTCAGTGTTCCTTTCTGTGTTTTTTTGGCGCATTGCCTGAATCCTTGCAAGGCGTTTTTTGTTTTTTTATTATATCATATCCGCAAGGATATGATATAATTTGCCGATATGCACGGAGTTCGCCAAAGGCGAACGTATGTGCAAGGCATTTTAAATATATAATAAACGCCCTGCGTTTATTATATCATATCCGCAAGGATATGATATAATTTGCCGATATGCACGGAGTTCGCCAAAGGCGAACGTATGTGC
>CAKSLI010000006.1 GCA_934466475.1 uncultured Oscillospiraceae bacterium | reverse complement strand
TTGCTCAACTAAAATGTCAATTCTGACTTGCAGTCCGTGTCGTGACGACTCTGCTGGGCTATTTAATCAGCGTTTCCTTAGAGGTTCACAGTAAAAAAAATCGGGCAGTACACCTGCCCAATTGAGATTGTAGGAACATCAGACTTCCGTAAGCCCAGCCTTTATTCAAGAATTATGGTAAAAGGTCCGTCATTCACAAGGCTTACCTTCATATCCGCGCCGAATTCCCCGGTCTGTACGTTCGGGACTTCCCGGCGGCAGACCTCGGTGAAATACTCGTACAGCCGCTTTGCCTCGCCCGCTTCCTTCGCCAGAAGGAAATTCGGACGGTGCCCCTTGTGCGTGTCCGCATACAGCGTGAACTGCGAGATTATAAGCAGAGAGCCTCCCACGTCCTTCAGCGAGAGATTTATCTTGTCATTCTCGTCCGAAAATATACGCAGACCTATCATTTTTTCCGCCAGCCTGTCGCAGTCGGCTTCGGTGTCCTCCTTTCCTACCCCGAGAAGCACCATGAAGCCCTTTCCTATCTCCCCGATCATCTTTCCGTCTACCTTTACGTTTGCGCTTTCGCAGCGCTGTATTACCAGTTTCATTGATTCCCTCCGTTGTGTGATACAGCCATTATACCACTATCCGGCGGATTTGTCCAGTATCTCGGCGCTGTAAAGGTCGTCAAAGCATATCCGCGTCCTCACGATAGAAAGCCTGCGGAATACCGGGTCAAACTCTGAGACCATTCCCTCCAGAGTTTCGTAGTGGTCGGTGCTGTAATACACGACCCGCAGCATATCGCCGCGCTCCACGCGGTTGAGCAGGTCGGAAAGCTCCGCCGCGTCGTCCTCGGAAAGCTCGCGGCGCGGCTCGGTTATTCGCTCCTGCTCGCGTATCTTGTCATAGTAGCCGCGCAGCGAAGCAAACGGCATGAACTGCTTCGCGCGGTCGGCGTGCCTGCGAATTTTCTCAGCCCCCATTGTGACCTCCCACCATGTTGTTGCGGCGTATTCCGGTCGCTTTCTCCTGAAGGCTCATGCCCATTATCAGCGAATTTTTCCCGAAGCGCCGCTTGATATCTATTATCGCATGCTGCATTTTTTTCTCCTTTTCCTCCTCGGCAGGATCCATGAAAAGATCCATTCCGGTGTACATCTCGTCCGTCAGTCCCCCGAAGCCGATATTAATGCTCCGTATGGGGTATCTGCGGCGGGTCGTCTCCTCGTAGAGCTGCACGAGCTGCTCCGTCAGCTTCCTCCTGGAAGCCGTTATAACGCTGAGCCTGCGGTTTCCTCCGGTGGGAGGCATCACATCCTTGGAATACCCCACCGTGAGCGCCACGGATTCCGCCGCAAGACCTTTCTCCACCAGCTCCAGCACAAGGGTGTCCGCCATCTCTTTCAGCACTATCAGCGCATTGTCATAGCTGTAATCCTCGAAAAGTATCTGACCGTTTGAAATGGAGTGGCTCTTTGAACTGTAAGACTGTATCTCGGCAATAGTGCAGGGCTCCCGCCCGTGGGAGTGGTCTATCAGGAACTCCGCATTTACGCCGAATTCCTTGTACAGCACATCTTCATTCATATGTGCGATACCGCACATATCATAAACGCCGTATTTTGCCAGCCGCCGCGCCGTGCCTGCGCCTATGCTCCAGAAATCCGTCAGCGGACGGTGGCGCCACAGCTTCTCATGGAATTTCCTTTCGTCAAGCCAGCCAATGTGGTCGGGAGTGTGCTTCGCCGTGATATCAAGCGCTATCTTCGCGAGAAACAGATTCGTGCCTATCCCCGCAGTGGCGCAGATGTGGGTCTGCTCTGAAACGGCGTTCATCAGCTCCTGAGCGAGCTGCTTTGGGGTCATGGAGTACATATCAAGATAAGGCGTTGCGTCTATAAAGCACTCGTCTATTGAGTACACATGGATATCTTCCGGGCTGATGTAACGCAGGTATATGCCGTATATCTCCGCGGAGACCTCCATGTAGCGCTTCATCCGGGGCAGTGCGGTGATGTATTTCACCCCGGGGGGAATTTCGAATATCCGGCAGCGGTTGCGTATGCCAAGTGCTTTCATCGCCGGAGTTATCGCAAGGCATATAGCGCCGTTTCCCCGGGAGGGGTCGGCAACCACCAGATTCTCCTTAAACGGATCAATGCCCATATCCGCGCACTCAACCGAAGCAAAGAAGCTCTTCAGGTCTATGCACATATATATTTTTCCGTCCATCGCAGCCTCCTGTTCATAAATTGATTTCAAATGAACACCATAGACATATTATACACCAGAAAATCAGTTTTGTCACTGGTAATTCTGTCCGAAATCATACGCCAGGTTTTGTTCATTATTAGAAATACAATGAACAATATTGCTTATCTTTGACAAACTCTTGACAATCACGCCGAAAAATAGTATTATATAATCAGCGAATAATTTCAAGGAGGACATGATATGACATTAATACTTGCAGCAGACTGCGACTGGGCTATCGGCAAGGACGGAAATCTTCTGGCGCATATTCCGGAGGACATGAAGTTCTTCAAGGAGACCACGACCGGCTCCACAGTAGTTATGGGAAGAAAGACCTGGGACAGCTTCCCGAAGAAGCCGCTGCCGGACAGGAAAAACTGCGTTATCTCCCGCACGGTGAAGCAGCTTGACGGCGCGGAGGTTTTCGGCTCCGTTGAGGATTTCCTGAAGTACGCAGAAAAGGCTGAGGGCAGGATATACGTTATCGGCGGCGCTGAGATATACAAGCAGCTCCTGCCGTACTGCGACGAGGCTCTTATCACCAGGATATATGAGTGCTTCCACGGCGATGTGTTCTTTGAGGACATCGAGCACGACAGAAACTGGGAGCTCAAGGAAGTATCCCCGGTCATTGCTTCCGAGTGCCGCAACATCAGATTCTTCCGCTACGAGAGAGTTAAAAAGTAAAAAACAGGCTATCGAGAAACCCTCAGATTCTAGGAACCCGAACTGCGACTAGGCTTTGTGCCTGTCACAGTTCGGAGTGACGACGAAGATGAGGGTTTATTGATAGTTTGATGCGCAGGCTGAATAAAACCTGCGCGTTTTCTTGTCAATATACCCTGATTTCTTATGCAAAATGGCTATTGAATTATGCCTGCGTTTGTGCTACAATAATAAAGTTGTATGTGAACAAAACGCAGGCAATACGCGAACATCAGCTCAGTATCGCCTGAAAGAAAAGGGAGCATTATGCCAGAAAAAGAGAAAAAAGTCAGAACTAATCGTTCTGAGTATATGGAGGGCTTCAAGGGCGGTCTTCCGATAGGGCTGGGATATCTGTCCGTGTCCTTTGCCTTTGGTATCATGGCGATACAGAAAGGGATCCCTCCGCTCGCTGCTATACTTATTTCGCTGACCTGCCTGACATCCGCCGGACAGGTTGCGGGCGTTGAGACCATTGCAGCAATGGGCGGATTTACCGAGATAGCTGTCGCCCAGCTGATAATAAACCTGAGATACTCGCTGATGAGCCTATCGCTCAGCCAGAAGCTGTGCAGCAATTACAGCATGCTCCACAGGCTGACAACATCGTTCGGCGTCACTGACGAGGTTTTCGCGGTGGCAAGCGCACGTGACGGCGAGGTAACTCCCGCGTATATGTACGGGCTCATCACGCTTCCAGCCATAATGTGGACTGCCGGCACGGCCGCCGGCGCGCTCCTCGGAAACGTACTGCCGGAAATAATTACGGCGGCTCTCGGCATCGCTATCTACGGAATGTTCATTGCCATAGTAATTCCCCCCGCGCGCAGATTCAGGGGAGTTCTCGTTGTGGCGCTTATCGCGGCGGCGGTCTCCTGCGTGATAAAATTCGTGCCGGTGTTCAGCTTCATTACCTCCGGATTCTCCGTGATAATCTGTACGATAATCGCGGCGGTGATCGGTGCGCTGCTGTTCCCGAAACCAGTAGAGGACGGTGAAGCAGATGACTGATACACTTTACCTGTGCCTGTCCATAGCGACAATGGCAGTAGTTACATATCTTATCAGAATGCTCCCGCTGGCGGCTATCCGCAAAAAGATACGCTCGCCTTTCGTGCTGAGCTTCCTGTATTACGTTCCTTATGCTGTCCTTACCGCAATGACTATCCCCGGGATATTCTTCAGCACGGGCTCTGTAATTACCGCCTGTGTGGGGCTTGCAGCGGCTCTGGTCGCAGCGTTCTTCAACCGCGGTCTTCTCATGGTTGCGGTTTCCGCCTGCGCGGGAGTGCTCATCGCAGAGCTTGTTATGATGTGGATAGGAGTATAAAATAATGGGCTGTGATTTTCACAGCCCATTATTATATGTACTGGAGGGACGATCGCTCTGACCGCCCCTCCAAAATTTTTATCCGCTGAGCTTACTTTACCTCAGTTCCCTGATAGTAGTATGTAAGTATCTGCTTGTAATCATAACCAAGATAGGCCGCGAGGGCGTTTGCGCCGTTCTGGCTCATTCCAACGCCGTGGCCGTAGCCGTATGTGGTGAACGTGAATTCGTCCGTGCCAGCGTCATAATCCACGTCAAACGCGCTTGAACGCAGGTCAAAGCTCATTATCTTCTCGCGGAAAACTCGTCCTGTGATCTTCACGGAATCCCCGCTGGAATTTGTGTAGCTGTGGTAGCCGCCAACGCTCATCTGGCCAACGTAATTTCCGTCTACCCTGCCCTCTATCGCAAGCCAGCCGGACGGGTCGCCGGTGAGCTCGATACCGGTCTTTTCAAGCACCTTGCTCTTTATCTCGTCAGAGGTGTACTTCACCTTTCTGCCGTAATTCGGGTCGTACTGCTTGTCAAGGTCGCAGAATCGGCTCTCAAGATACGGATATTCGGTTCCCCATACGTTCTTGCTGGAAGCCGTATATCCTGCGCTTGAAGCGGAATATACCGCCTGTATCAGCGAATCGTTATAATATATCGCCTTTCCAATAACGGAATTTACCAGCACAGCCACTGAATCCGAAACCGTGCCTGCAAGCCCTACGCTGGGATAAGTCCCGTATTCGTTGCAGAACTTTATATAGGTGTAAGCCGCGACAGCCTGCGCCTTTATCGCCTCCGGCGCAAAGGTATGACCTACCTCGTTCTGAGTTACCCTGCTGACTATATCCAGCGCCGTGCCTGAAACGGTGCCGCCGTTGCTGGTTACATAGAGTATCTCGCCGCTGACTCCGGTATTTCCGGATTCCTCTGTTGGTGCAAGCTCGTCAAGCTGGTCATCGCCTGCGGGAGCCTGTGTGTCGTTGTCCGCGTCCACTGGGATCCCGCCTATCTCCTTCGGAGTGGTCGTGGTCTCGGCGGGCGGCTCCGTTGTCGTCTGGATTGTCGTGGTAGTCTGCGTTGTAGCCTGCGTGGTCGTTGCCGTGGTCTTTGGAACGGTGGTCTGCACCGGCGGCTCGGTCTCCGGCGGGAGTGTTATGTATATCTCATTGCTGGAGGGCTCGTAGGTCGCGTCCTCCTCGGCGGTGCTGCCAAGTATCTCCTCGGTGTCCGCCGGTGGTATCTCCTCTGGGATATCCTCCGGACTGCCCTCTATGCTGTACGTGCTCTGCACCATCTTGCCGGAAAGCGATGTCGGAGCCATATTCAGCAGCTTCAGCTCAACAAATCCCGATGAGGTTTCATCGGGAACAAGGAAATCCATGGTTCCCTGACCGTCTGCCTCTCCGATATCCTGTACCGCGTCCGCCTCGGAAGTGCCGGCTCCTTCGCCGGGCTTCACCATTGCGGCTCCGCCGACATTTCCCATTACGCCGCAGGTGAACATATAGCAGTTCACTATCAGCAGCGCAGCTATAATCCTTGTGAGAGATAGCTTCTTCATTATTTCCTCCGGTATCAGTAGTTCGACGGGTCGTCCATGAGTCCGTTCTCCTCAAGGTACTCCTTCATTCCCTTGACAAGAGAAATGTCCCATGTCCTGCCCTTCCACTTGCTGCCGAATACATCAGTGTAAGCCTTGAAGTACTTTATGCTGTCCTTGCGGGTTATCTTGGAGGTGTCAACGTCCGGGCTCTCGTTCTCGCGAACCTTTCTCGCCACGATGACAAGGCGCATGTTCTCAAATCCGGTGGAGCCATCGCAGGTGGAAAGCGTCAGGAGCTCGTCGCCGTATTCAACGTCAACGCCCGTATTGTACTTGCTCCTGTCCATTACCTCCATTATGTACTCATAGAACTCATCGCTGTTCTTGAAGTAGACATACTTGGTGTAGTCGAACACCTCGCCGTGCTCCTCGTCAGTGTTGATTATGAACACGGAGAATATCTTGTACTTGTTGTCCTGATACAGCGTGTTGAAGTCGATGACAGGCGTTTCCTTCAGGAAGTCGATGTTATTGTTGTAGTTGTTCAGCGCCGCGAACTTATACCTGTACAGCATGTTGTGACCGTAAAGTATCGTGTTGTTGGGCATCTGATTCGGTCCGAACTTTCCCTCGTAATCCGTGAAAATGGTGCCCGCGAATTCATCCTCGCCGTTAAAGTTGTGGTGCAGGTAGAACTCGTTATCATCGCCCTGAACGACCGGGTAGTCAACGTTTGTGCCGTTTATGGTCACCCAGCCCACGAAATCCGGGTTGGCGTCGTAGTAAGCAGCGTACTCCTCGTTTATGGAGCCCTCCGGCAGGTTTTCTATCTGCTCCTTGGTGGGCGCCTGGAGATTTACAACGACCTGCTGGTCGTCCTGTATTACCTGATCTCCGTTGCTGTCGACCACGGTCGTGCCTATCGGAGCCTCCGGCTTCAGCAGCGTGATGAAATGCACGGCGATTATGACCAGCGCAACTATCATCAGAATCAGCGAGCCCAGGAAGATCAGCTTGCGCGCTATCTCGGCGCCGCTGTCGCCCTTGCAGGGGAAAAGCCCGGTAACAAGGCTCTTCCCAAGGCTCTGCTTTTTCTTTTTGCGCTTCTTCTTATTGTTGTTCGGGGTGAGCCCCATGTCCATTTCTGCCATTGAAAAAACGTCCTTTCAGAGTATATGCCTTAATCCTCATCATCAGATGTGGTGGTATAGCTGTAATCATAGATCATGGCAGGATCCCATTTTCTGCCGCCCCATGATCCGCCGAAAACCCTGTAATAATAGTCGAAATACAGCGGGTCGGGATTCTCATACACCTTGCTAACGTCAACTGTCGGATCCTCTCCCTCGCGGACTTCCCTGCCGAAAATCACCCAGCGTGCGTCAATGCCGTAGTCGAGTATGCAGGTGGAAAGCGTTATCAGATTGTCGCCGTACTGGAGGTCAACATCGGTGTAGAACGTTGTCCTGTCAAGGATCTGCGCTACATAATCATCGAACGCAGCCTTGTTCCCGAATTTCCTGCCCTGGAGGTAATAGAACACCTCGCCGTCCTCCTCCTGGGTATTCACCAGGATACCCGCAAATATCTTGTAGGTGGACTTGCGGTAGAGGGAATTGAATGTTATTGTCGGGTATTTCTTGTACCAGTCCAGTCCGTAATTGAGCTGAGTACGGTAGTTGAAGTAACGTGTGAGCTTCGCAAAATACTCGCCGGTGTTCACGTTGTGCCCGTAAAGGATAATGTTCGCGGGAGTATTCTCGGCGGTTATCTTCTCGCGGTAGTCCGCAAAGACCGTTCCGGTCTTGCTGTATTCGCCGTTGAGATTATGGTCGAGATAGTATGAGTTATCGTCGCACTGAACAACAACGTTGTCGATGAACGGATCCTCCGGGTCGCCCATGGTTATCCAGCCGATGACATCCTTGTTCTGCTCAAGCAGCGGCAGGAATTCCTTGTCTACCTTGGGGTATTCCTTTACAAGCTCCTCCTTTTTCACCTCGTCAATGGTGACATTGGCTGAGCCGTGATATATCTCGCTTATCTGCTCGTTGAACTTCGCGTCCTGAGCCGCGCTCCCATAGAACGAAATTATCGTGGTCAGTGAAACTATCAGCACCACAGCCGCCCCGAGAAAAATGCACTTTCGTATTATCTCGGCGGGCTTGTCGCCCTTCCATGGGATAAGGTATTTCGCTATTCTCAGGAAAATGTTTTCCTTCTCAACAAAGTTTGCCATATGAACCTCCTACGGAAGAACCTCAGTAGCTGAGCAGCTTTGATCTGTCCCAGGTGCTTGTTCCCGTCCATGAGCCGCCTATCCTGCTGTAATAGTAGTCAAACAGTCTGGGATTTAAGTTTCGCTCTGCGACAGTTACATCTACCGTTTCGCTCTCGCCGGGACGAACCTTTCTTGCGAAAAGCACCCAGCGCGTATCCACGCTCTTGCCGAGAGGCCAGCAGCAGGTCGACATCGTGAGTATCTGGTCGCCGTAGGTGATGTCAACGTCCGTGAAAAACCAGCTTCTGTCCATTATATCAATTATGAAGTTGTTGAAGTCGTCCTTGCTGTAAAACGAGGTCTTGTGAACATAATCGAAAACATCGCCATACTGGGACTGGGTATTAGCCAGAAGTCCCGCAAAGATCTTGTATGTCTGGCAGCCGCCGTCCGGCGTGGCAAGCATTACAGTCGGGTGCACCTTATAGAACGCCAGTGGCTCCTTGCTTGCGTCATTCGGAACATAGTGCGTGATATGCGCGAAGAACTCGCCGCTTATCATGTTATGGCCGTAGAGAATGATGTTTTCATCGGTGCCGTCCCACTTGTTCTTGTAGGAGGAGAACACCGTACCGGAAACGCTGTATTCCTTGTAGAGGTTGCGCTTCAGATAGTACTCGTTGTCGTAGGACTGAACGACAACGTTGTTTACGCTGGTTCCGGTTATCTTTATCCATGCCCGGACGTCCGGGTTAGTCGCTTTCAGCTCTGACCAATTGGGATTTATGGGCGTGTTGGTCAGCGGAGTTACGTCTATTTCCTCCGTGCCCGCGTTTTCCTGCCCGGCGCTGGTATTGAACGGGTCGTAATCCGGGTTCACGTTCACGAGGCTGTCCTCCGGAACCCCCGCGATATCCGCTATCTGGGAATTAGTGCTCTTGTCCGCGCCCATTCCCGCCAGCTGATATATCAGCACTCCGATAGTCGCAACGAAAACGATCACCGCCGCGATAAGAACTATCTTGCGGAGCTTTTCACCGGTGGTGTCCTCCTTCTGTGGGAAAACGGAAGCGCAGAGCTTCGCCCAGCCGGATTTCGGTCTGCCCTTTATCTTATCCTCCTTCTTGTGGGAATGGTGCGGCTCGGTATAGAAATCCAGCTTATCGACCGCAATATCCCTGGAGGCTGTCGTCTTTTTCTTTTTTGGCTTCTCTGAGTAATTTGCCATGTAATGTATTCACCCCAATGAACTTTCGTTTATCTCTTCAAGCAGGAGCTCCAGCGCCTTTTTAACTGCCATAGCGCGTATCGTCCCACGGTCGTGCTGACCGAAAAGGAACCGCGTCCCGTGACAGCCGTGCGCCGTGCTGACAGCCATGCAGACCTCCCCGACGGGGTGGTCGTCTGTGCCGCCGGTAGGTCCTGCGACCCCGGTGGTGGAGACCGCCAGGTCTGCGCCGGAAAGCCTGCGCACTCCGTCAGCCATTGCTTCGGCGCACTGTACGCTGTATTCAGTGTATTTCTCCAGAATATCCCCGCCAACGCCGAGCACTTCGTGCTTTATGCGGTTGGAATAGGAGCATACGCCAAGCTCTATCACCACAGAGCTCCCGGAAATAGCCGTGACCGCCCCGGAAACAAGCCCGCCCGTGCAGCTCTCAGCCGTGGAGACCCTGAGCCCGCGGGCGGTGCACTTCCTTACAAGCTCCTCCGCAAGCGCCGTTATATCTGCTTCAATGGTCATATCAGACGTCCAGGTCAACGGTTCTCTTACCGTATCTGAACTTCTTCACCTCGGTTTCCCTTACCGCCTTTTCGATAAGCGGCTCAAAATCAAAGCCTGCCTCCGCCTTGAGTATCTCGGAAAGCTCCGGATGTGTACGCGGGTGCTTCGGCGAGAATACCGTGCAGCAGTCCTCGTACGGCAGGGTCGAAATATCGAAAGTGTCTATATGGCGCGCGATATCGACTATTTCGCGCTTGTCCATGCCGATGACCGGGCGGAATACAGGGTATTCAGCGGCGGCATTCGTGCAGAATATTGCCGGGAGGGTCTGGCTTGCGACCTGCGCAACGCTCTCGCCGGTGATTATCGCGCCGTAATCGTTGGCGGCGCAGATACGGTTCGCTATCTTCACCATAAGGCGGCGCATGAGCACCGTGAAATACTCCTCGGGACAGTTGTCGCGGAGAGCCTCCTGGAGTTCGGTAAACGGAACGCAGTAAAATACTATGTTGCCGCACCAGTCGGTCAGCTTCTCGCAGAGCGCCTCCACCTTCATGCGCGCACGCTCGGAGGTGTAGGGCGGGCTGACATAGTGTATGCAGTCCACGATGAGACCGCGCTTTGCCATCATGTATCCGGCAACCGGGCTGTCTATACCGCCCGAGAGCATGAGCAGGCTCTTTCCGGAGCTTCCCACCGGCATACCGCCGGCGCCGGGGATCCTGAGCGCGCTGAGATAAGCGCCGTTGTCGCGTATTTCAAGGCGGACAGTTACCTCGGGATTGTGGACGTCCACGCCGATATGCGGGAACGCTTCCAGTATCACTGCGCCGAGCTCCTGCTGTATTTCCGGGGTCTTCATCGGGAACGCCTTGTCGCTTCGCTTGGACTCGACCTTGAATGTCTTTGCGCCCTCGAGCGCCTCGCGCAGGTACTCGCCCGCATGCTCCGCAATAACGGAGAAATCCTTCGGGAACACCGCGCAGCGCTGTATCGCGCTGATACCGAATATCTTCTTCAGGCTGCCGATAACTGCGTCAATGTCCGCGTCCTCCGGCGGAGTGATATATATAGTGGACTGCCTGCGGAAAAATCCGAACGTGCCGAAGCACTTCAGGCGGCGCTTTATGTTCTTCTGGAGCATATCCTCAAAGGTGGACTTGTTCAGACCCTTGAGGGCTATTTCTCCGTATTTTACAAGTATTATCTCTTTCATTTGTTCTTCCTCTTTTATCTTCTGAAACGCTCTGTCCCGGCCTTTATTCCGGAAACCAGTGCGTCAATTTCTTCGTCTGTGGTTTCAGCGCACATGCTTACGCGTATAGCGCTGTCCGCGAGCTTATCCGGAATGCCGAAAGCCGCGAGCACTCCGCTGGTCTTTCCGCGGGAGCAGGCGGAGCCGCTGGAAACGTAGATCTCACGCTCCTCAAGGGAGTGCAGCATTATCTCCGAGCGAACGCCCTCAACGCTGAAATTCACGATATTGGGAACGCAGTTGTCCCCGGAATTCACCGTTATCCCGGGAAGCTCCGAAAGCCCGGCAAGGAGCCTTGCCTTCAGCTCGCCGAAACGCTCCGCGGTGCCGTGGTATGCCTTTACAGCCGCGTCAAGTCCCGCGATGAGCTCCACGGGCTCCGTGCCGCTGCGCAGGTTTTTCTGCTGACCGCCGCCCAGCAGCAGCGGAGAAATGCGTATCCCCTTGCGGATAAACAGCGCGCCGATTCCCTTGGAGGAATGTATCTTATGTCCGGAAATGCTGATAAGATCGCCGTCCAGCGGTACTTTCAGAAATCCCTGAACAGCGTCGATATGTACGATCGTCCTGGGATTTTTCTTCTTCACCAGCTTGTAGAGCCGCTTAACGTCTACAATGAAGCCGGTCTCGTTGTTGACCGCCATGCAGCTCAGCAGCAGCGTGTGCTCGTCCACGGTGTCCGCGAGAGCCTGCTCAAAATCCGGGTGATCCTTCGGGGCAAGGCGCACTACCTCAAAGCCGCGCTCCTCCAGGCGGGTCATGACATTCGCAACGGAGGGGTGCTCTATTGCCGTGGTTACTATCCTGTTTCCGGTGCGGCGGTAAATGTCCGCTGCGCCCATTATGGCGGTGTTGCTGCTCTCTGTCGCGCCTGAAGTGAAGATGATGTCTCCCTCCCCGAGCTTTGACAGCAGCGTCCTTTTCGCGCCGGTGATGATTTTTTCCGAGATTATTCCCATTTTATGCAGTGAGCTTGCATTTCCGAAGCTCTCCTGCATGGTATTCATTATAGCGTCCGCGGCTTCACGGCAGGGCTTTGTCGTGGCGGCGCTGTCCAGATATATCATTTTTATTCTCTCCTGTGCATAATACTGCATTCTATATACTACATTAGTATATCACATTTTACGGGCTTTGAACAGTCTTTTTTAAAAAATTTCACCTTTATTTCACCCGTGATTACATGCGAATTACAAAAGGTTACAAAACGGTTACAATAATAACGGAATGGTTACTGAAAAATGACAGTTTTCCGAAATATGGTTACAATGTTGTCATATATCTTGATTTTTAACTGAGGAAGTGGTAGAATGTAATCACAGAAAGAAATCAAGAAACCTCAACATAATTATCCTCAAACAATTTCATGATAAATAAACTCCTCCAATACCAGAAGCCCCCGAAATCCTCCGGGGGCTTCTGGTTTCAGCTTGTCGAAAAAATCAAATTTGCCCGCGAAGCGGGCTTTTGAAATCCATTTTTTGACCCAGCTCTGCCGGGTCAAAAAATACTTCTATCCCAGCAAGTGTCTAAGCGACGGCTTCGCCTTACGCAGAATTATCAGCGCAGCTGATAATGAGTGTGCGCGGAAGCGAAGCTGGGGACTTGGGCAAAGCCCAAAGTCCAGGGATTTTTCGACGTTCTCATACCATAAGCCCCCGAAATCCTCCGGGGCTTATGGTTTTATTTTTCAGGACGGTGCCGCCTTAATCTTGACTCATATCGTCTGTTCCTACATGGATTTTTGAAACCATATCATATATTGCGTCGCCGTTCGGGTCAAATGCGGAAATCACAAACGGAATACAGAATAAATACCGCGACAGCACCTTAAGAATATTCCGCCCGACAATACGAATTGGCATTGATTTTTCCGAGTTATAAAGCAGCCGGATTCCCAAAAGCTTATAGCCGGGGGTTCTTTTTGCCGGAAGAAGCTCAGACAGTGAGTAATAAAATACTTCAACGGCAAAAATTACCACGACAAGCACATTTCCCATTATAGTCAGCATATCATGCGGGGCAGAACATACCCTTGGTATCTGCGATAACGGATTCAGCAATAAAATAAGCGCCATGAACGGAGCAGCCTGCTGATCGAATGTATCTTTAAAAACGCCCGTCACAAGTAATGCGCAGACAGTATATGCTGTTGCAAATATGATGATATAATCAATTATCGCTGCAAACATCCGTTTTTTAAACACCCTGAATTTCATCAGTTGTCCTCCGTCTTTGCCGCTTCTGTTGACTTGGTTCAGGAACACCGCCTTAGAAATATTCCTCAACGAATGCGTCAATGTTTTCCTGCGAATACTCCACCTGCTTTGAATACAGCTTCAGGTCGAGAATGCAGTCCCATTCCGCGAGCTTTCCGGCGTCAAGCCACTTCATGCAGTCCATCAGCATGACTGTTATCGCAGAGCAGCACGCCAGCATTACCCTTGCGTACACCGCGCCGTCACAGATACTGTCCGTCAGCTGCCGGAAAAGCGTATACACCGCAATATGCTCGTACCTCCAGGGCTGTGCCGCCGCCAGGAATTCCGGAAGCGCGTCCAGAAGCTCCTCCTGCCGCGCTGTGAGCCTCTCAAGGAGATCAGTCCACTCGTCGTTTATGCTCTCCATTCCCCCGAGCGTGTCCAGGAGCCGCGAAATATCGTCCGGGTAGAAAATGCTGTCCCATTCCTGCGGAATATCCGGGAGCCCGAGCTCCCCGCTGTCGAACATCTCCTGAAGCCGCCAGCCGTACTCCGCGCACTCTGAAAGCCTGTCGAAAAGCGGTCTGCTCCTGTCCTGGAGAATGGAATACAGCCGCTCCCGCGCCTCCCGCAGGAGCTTCGTGACCTCGTCATCGGAGTTTTCCGCGGCGGCGTCCTCCGGGTCGCAGACAAAGCTGAGCGGCTCGCTGCTGCTGAACATCAGCCGGCAGACCTCCTCGCAGCACAGCCCCAGACCTCCCTCGCGGACGTTCCCGAAATCATTGAAGAACCTCGGGTGGAGCGCGCAGATGTCGCAGAGACTGTCCTCGCCGCAGTTCAGGATAAGCTCGCACAGACCGTCGCCGCGCAGCAGGGCGCAGCGTTCGCCGGAGCTCTGCGCAAAGGTCGGCTGCTCACCGTCATGTATCGCGCCGCGAAGCCGCTCGCCGAATTCCCCGGGGACTTTCCGGAAGCGTTCCATTGCGGGAGGATCGATGTCTATTTCCCAGCCGATACAGCAGTTGTCGGTGCACTTGTCGGCAGTGCATACGAATTTATCATAAAACCAGGGTCTGACCATTACAGTTTCCTCAGATCAAAGTAGTGTGGGATAATGTCCTCGTAGCTTCCGTCTTTCTTGCGGAAGCCACCGGGAATAACGCCGAGCTGCACGAATCCCAGCTCCTTATACAGCGCCAGCGCGGGAGCGTTATCGGCGACCACCGCATTGAACTGGAGCACCAGGAATCCAAGCTCCTTTGCCTTGTGCAGACAGTGGGTCACGAGCTGTTCGCCCGCGTGCTTTCCGCGCATATCCGAGCGCACCGCATAGCTTGCGTTGCAAATATGACCACAGCGCCCCACGTTATTCGGGTGGAGGATATACATTGCGACTATCTCGCCGTTTTCCTCCGCAGCCGCGGTGAAGCTCTGCTCCGAAAAGAACTTTTCTGCCGTCTCCGCTGTCAGCTTTTCCTCCTGCGGGAATGCCTGACCCGCCTCAACTACCTCGTTCCAGATGTCCGCCATTGCAGGGACGTCCTTTTTCTCAAATCCTCTGATGTTCATTTCTTATGCTCCTTGTTGTTATGGGAACCTCTAAAAACCGGTTTGAAAAGGGAAAATGGGTAGAGTGCGCCGAATGCGATGAAAGCCGACGAAGTAAGGCTGTATGCCTTACGAGGAGGTGCAACACGATGTTGCAGAGCGAAATAACCGGGCGACGGCATGGACGCCGTCGCATCAGAAATTTCGCTCGTTGAAAGTAGCAGGCGGTGTGCTATACACATTTTCACTCAAACGAGGTTTTTAGAGGTGACCTTATATAAAATTACCCTATGAACTCCCTTACAAGGGAATTATCCGGGACGATATCAGGCGGAACCGGCTCCAGCGCCCGCAGGAATTTCTCTATATCTGCGTAGTGGGCGTAGTTTTCGTAGCTTTCCGCCGCTTTTTCGAGGTCGCCGAGCAGTATATCGCGATAGACCATCGGCTCGTATTCGATGAACGTGTCTATATCAAAGCTCGCGCGGTGCTTGAACGGCATGATATACAGATCCTCGCCGCGCTCCACTGACCGGAAGAAATCCATAGTCTCGATTATGCTCCGCCCGCGGTAAAGCTTATCGCGGATAAGGCGGCGCATGAGGCGTATCTTTGACGGGTGGAGAAGCTCCCCGCCGTGCTCCAGCCTTGTTCTGACAGAAACGTACACGCGGTTCGTGTAGCTGTCGGAATGTCCGGTAACGTCCGGATTAAGCGCATGGATCCCCTCCATTATGACGATATCTCCGGGCTTGCAGACAAGCGGCATTCCGGGGCAGCGGTCCTGCTTTGCGAAATCAAAGGCAGGAACGTCTATTTCCTCGCAGCGGCTCAGCTTCTCCAGATGAGCCCTGAAAAGCCCGGTATCCAGACGCTTCGGGGACTCAAAATCGAACTGCCCATGCTCGGCGAGTTCCTTTTCCTCCTCCGTCAGCGGGAGAAAGTAATTGTCCATGGAAATTGTATGCGCGCAGCAGCCGTTATCCTCCAGGAGTCTCTGCATGCGCCCGGCAGTAGTGGTTTTTCCGGAGCCGGAGGGTCCCGATATCAGAACGATGGGCTTCTCGCGGCGCTCTCTGAAAATGCGCTCAGCAGCCCTGGAGATCTGGTCGGCGTACAGGTTTTCAGCTTCCAGCACGAGCTCCTGAAGATTTTCTGTTTTTGAATTAAGTTCCTTTACAGGAATACATTTCATATATTGTCCCCTTTCACACAATACGTCCGCAGGTGTTTCACTGCGGACGTGATATATCTTGTAATTCTATTATATGCCGCTCAGCAGCTTTTTCTCCATCTCATTTCTGTCGGAGGAATACTCAAGCGCGGTCTCGTAAGATATCTGGTTGCCCCTGTAAAGCTTCGCAAGGCTGTCGTTGAGCGTGCACATTCCATCGCGGCTTCCTGCCGCCATGGTAGTCTCCATCATATTTATCTTGGCAGAGCGGATAAGGTTGCGGATAGCGTCCGTGCCTATCATTACCTCGACCGCCGCAACTCTTCCCTTTCCGTCAGAGCGCGGGATAAGCGACTGCGCGATGATTCCCTGGATCATGCTTGCAAGCTGAGAGCGCACCTGATCCTGCGAGTGTATCGGGCAGGCGTCAATGATTCTGTCAATGGTCTGCGCGGCGCTGGAGGTATGCAGCGTGCCGAATACCAGGTGTCCCGTTTCTGCCGCGGTCATTGCAAGGGAGATGGTCTCGTAATCTCTCATCTCGCCGATAAGGATAACGTCCGGGTCCTCACGAAGGGCGCTTCTGAGCGCCTCGTGGAACGAGGGAACATCCCTGCCGAGCTCCCTCTGGTGGATAGTCGCCTTTTCCTGCTTGTAGCGGTACTCGATAGGGTCCTCAATGGTGATTATGTGGCACGCACGGGTCTTGTTGATGTACTCCACGAGAGCCGCGAGCGTTGTGGATTTTCCGGCGCCCGTAGGACCTGTTACCAGTACGAGGCCCCTGCGCTTCTTCGCAAATTCAAGAAGAACGGGAGGCATTCTCAGCTCCTCAAGCGTAGGAATCTCAGCGTTCAGCAGACGAATGCAGGCAGCGAGCTTTCCGCTCTGACGGAACACGTTGACGCGCTGACGCGCGCCGTTCTTGAGCTCAAAGCTGAAATCTATGTCCTTGCCCTCGTCGAGCATTTTCTGCTGTTCTGCGGAAAGTATCGAAAGGATAGTCTTGTTTACCACCTGGTCTGAAAGCTCCGTATACTTGCACAGCTCGCCGTTTACACGGACGACAGTCGGAGCTCCGACAGTCATGTGGATATCCGAGGCGTTCATTTCCCTCGCCTGCATGATGAATTCTTCAAATGTCATGGTATTATTCCTTCCATATAATTATTCGCTGTAAATCACTTTATCTTGAACTGTATGCCGCTGGCTGAGAAATATACCTCATCAGAGGAATTTGCGATACGCTGGTTTATGCTGCCGATTATGCGGCGCAGCGCCCGCATTCTGGGATCGTCCGGGGCGATGGAAAAACCGGTCTCCAGTGTGATTATCGTCAGGCTGCCCTCGTTTTCGCGGATACGCTCGCGCATATCCTCAATGTCCGTTATCACACGCCGCTCAATGGATTTCATCATATCATCGTTCATCTCGCCGATATGCGGGCATGCCTGGTTCATTATCTGCTCCGTGTAATCGCTGAGCCTGTCAAAGATAACGAACTTATGGTCGCCTATCTTTGAAGCGGGATTTTCCGTGATCCCCTCAATGATGTCCCACTCGACCCCGTTCAGATTGTTTCCGTACTCGATGCGGTGAAGTATATCGGGATCGACCGCCTCGCCCGTGCGCAGGTACAGCACATAATCATAGTGGGAATAATTCGTTACCGCCCACCGCGACTTTCCGCTCGACGCCCCTCCTGTGATGAGGATAGATTTGGACATTTTCGCCACCGTTCCTTTCTGAATTACCGGAGGACATACCGCAGTACAGCAAGAGTTTCGGGTAAAAAACTGCGGAAATGCCCACGCGTGATTTATTCTATTGTACCACAAAAAAATAACTATGTAAAGTGGTTTTTGTGAAGAATGTACAAGCAGACGCAAGATTGTGAATATTTTCCGGTTTTACGGTACCGGAATTGTGTATTTTAATGATTGTAAAAAAATTGCGGCGCCTGTCATGACGCCGCAATCGCAATATTTAATTATCCTGATCAGTAGACCCCGAGGAATTCCTCCAGCGTCAGCCCGCTGTCGTGGACCAGCTTTGCGGTACTCGTGCCGAGATAGCGCACGTGCCACGGCTCATAGATGTAGCCGGTTATGTGCTCGCTGTTCTTCGGATATCTCAGCAGGAAGCCGTATTTCCAGCAGTTTGCCGCCAGCCACTTACCCTCGTCAGTTTCGCCGTAGCTCTGTTTCAGGGAGGATATATCCATAGCAAGACCCGTCTGGTGCTCCGAGTGTCCCGGCTGCGCCGAGTATCTGTCCGCGCGCTCAAAGCCGTCTATGGACTCCCAGTATGCGAATGTCGCTTTCTGCTTCTCGTAGGAGCGGAAGCCGGAAACTATGCTCATGTCATAGCCGGAGGCTTTCTTCATTTTAAGGTACGCGTCATAGGTGCTTTCGTCCAGACCGCTGCCGTAGTCCTTCGGCAGGTCGAATTCTCGGTTGACTATGATAACTCCGCCGACAGTAGTCACTCCGTCGGTCTCAACCGGCGCGGGAGCCTTGATCTTCGCTGTTACCGTCCCCTTGCAGCTTATATCCGAGAAATTGTTCAGCACCTTGAGAGTGCCGAGTCCGCAGACGTTTCCGCCCTTGTTGACCTTCATCGTTCCGCCGAGTGAAACAGTTCCCACCTTCAGTATCTTGATCTTTCCGGTCGCGGATATCAGCGAGCCCTCGCCGCAGCTGACGTCACCCTGCACGAATACCGAGCCGCCGGAGGCTATCTTCAGCGTGCCGTTCAGGATAAGCTCAGCTCCGCTCTTTATATAGAGCCTGCCGCCGTTCCTTACATAGAGCACTGCGCCCTCTGGTATCACGGAGTCACTGCTTATCGTAAATGTTTTCGTTATCTTTCTGGTTCCCTTGTCTATCAGCACCGCGGGAGCCGTGCCGGAAGTCTCCGCACGGGTAGAAATATTCAGCGAAAGCGCCGTCACAAGCGTTATCACAAAAACTGCTGCCAGCACTGCGGCAGCCACGCGTATGGTTCTGCTCATATTATCCTCCTTGCCGGAAATCATGTTCTCTATGTATAAAACAGAATGCTAATGGGTAAGGTTACATTATTCTCATAAGTTCACCTCTAAAAACCTCGTTTGAATGAAAATGTGTATAGCACACCACCTGCTTCTGTCAACGAGCGAAATTTCTGATGCGACGGCGTCCATGCCGTCGCCCGGTTATTTCGCTCTGCAACATCGTGTTGCACCTCCTCGCATTCTGCGCACTCTACCCATTTTCCTTTTTCAAACCGGTTTTTAGAGTTTCCCATAAATCAAGTATAGCACATTTATTTCCCACCGTCAACCAAAAAGAGAAAATAAAGTTCGACTTTTTTCGTGTTATCCCCTTGACAAATACCCCCTGGGGGTATATAATAATACCCAGAAGGAGATGAACCCCATGGAAGAAAGAGAATGCTGTCAGTGTCAGCACTGCAAAAAGACAAAGGAGCGCTCCCCGGAGGAATACCGTGCGCTGATGAACCGCATAAAGCGCATACAGGGTCAGCTTCGCGGAATTGAGGGAATGCTGGAAAGCAACGCCTACTGCACCGATATCCTTGTGCAGGTAGCCGCCGTGAACGCCGCGCTCAACTCGTTCAACCGTGAGCTCCTCGCAAGCCATATAAAGAGCTGCGTAGCGCAGAATATCCGCGAGGGAAACGACGATGTGATAGACGAGCTTGTTAACACTCTCCAGAAGCTGATGAAATAGAAAGGCAAGATATGAAGCAATACGATGTGACCGGAATGAGCTGCGCCGCGTGCAGCGCCCGGGTCGAAAAAGCAGTTTCAAAGGTCCCGGGAGTTACGTCCTGCTCTGTGAACCTGCTCACGAATTCAATGGGCGTTGAGGGAACAGCGTCCCCGGCAGAGATAATCTCGGCGGTAGAGGCGGCGGGCTACGGCGCCTCCGAAAAGGGCGCGAAGCCTGCTGAAAAGCCCGCCGGGAGCGCTCAGCAGGACGCTTTCCGCTCGATGAAGCACCGGCTTACAGCCTCGCTGGTGTTCCTGATAATACTGATGTACTTCTCAATGGGGCACATGATGTGGGGATTCCCGCTGCCTCCGTTCCTTGAGGGAAATCACGTGGCAATGGGACTTATCCAGCTCCTGCTGACAGCTGCGGTCATGGTGATAAACCAGAAGTTCTTCATCAGCGGATTCAAAGCGCTGTTCAAGGGAGCGCCAAATATGGACACGCTGGTGGCGCTGGGTGCCTCTGCGGCGTTCGGGTACAGCACATACGCGCTGTTCGCTATGACTGACGCGCAGCTCCACGGCGGCGCTGAGGCGGCAATGCCGTGGATGGAAGAATTCTACTTTGAGTCCGCGGCGATGATACTCACGCTGATAACCGTAGGCAAAATGCTGGAGGCGCGCTCCAAGGGAAAGACCACTGACGCGCTGAACTCCCTGATGAAGCTCGCGCCGACAACGGCGGTGGTCGTCCGGGACGGAAAGGAGCAGACCGTCCCCATAGAACAGCTCAGCGCCGGGGACATATTCGCAGTACGCCCCGGAGAGAGCATTCCCGCCGACGGAGTGGTCACCGAGGGCGGAAGCGCCGTGAACGAATCCGCGCTGACCGGCGAGAGCATTCCCGTGGACAAGGCTCCCGGGGATAAGGTCTCGGCGGCAACGATAAACCTTTCAGGCTATATGCAGTGCCGCGCAACGCAGGTCGGAGGAGATACCGCGCTTTCCAAGATAATCCGCATGGTGAGCGACGCCGCGGCGACAAAAGCCCCTATCGCGAAACTCGCGGACAAGGTCTCCGGAGTTTTCGTGCCGGTGGTCATAGGCATAGCGCTGGTCACCATTGCAGTCTGGCTGCTGTGCGGTCAGACTGTGGGATATGCGCTGGCTCGCGGTATCTCCGTGCTGGTTATCAGCTGCCCCTGCGCGCTGGGTCTTGCAACTCCGGTGGCGATAATGGTCGGCAGCGGAATGGGCGCCAAGAACGGCATTCTCTTCAAGACCGCCGTTTCGCTTGAGGAGACCGGAAAAGTCAGCATCGTAGCCCTGGACAAGACCGGAACCATAACCAGGGGCGAACCGGCAGTTACCGACATAATACCCGCCGGAGGTATCTCCGAAAAGGAACTGCTGACCTATGCCTGCACGCTGGAATCCCGCAGCGAGCACCCTCTTGCGGCGGCTGTGATGAAGCGCTGCTCCGAGGAAAGCATCACGCCGGGCTCCGCCGAGGAATTCTCCGCCCTGCCGGGCAACGGACTTTCAGCCGTATCAGACGGCGCAAAGCTGCTCGGAGGCAGCGTAAAGTTCATCTCGGAGAACGCGGAAATCCCGCAGACGCTTCTTGACGAAGCGGACAGGCTTTCCGGCAAGGGAAAGACCCCGCTGTGCTTCAGCCGTGACGGAAAGCTCATCGGAATGATCGCGGTGGCGGACGTCATCAAGCCCGAAAGCCCCGAGGCCGTAAAGCAGCTCCGCAATATGGGTATACGCGTTGTAATGCTTACCGGCGACAACGAGCGCACTGCGCGGGCGATAGGTTCCCAGGCGGGCGTTGACGAGGTCATAGCCGGAGTGCTCCCTGACGGCAAGGAGGCTGTTATCCGCAGCCTGAGATCTCAGGGAAAGGTCGCCATGGTCGGCGACGGTATCAACGACGCGCCCGCCCTCACCCGCGCCGATATAGGGATTGCGATCGGCGCCGGCACGGACATCGCGATAGACGCGGCGGACGTGGTTCTCATGAACAGCAGGCTGACGGACGTTCCTGCGGCGGTGCGGCTGAGCCGCGCTACCCTCACGAACATCAAGGAAAATCTGTTCTGGGCGTTCATCTACAACACTATCGGCATTCCGCTGGCGGCGGGAGTTTTCGTGAACCTGTTCGGCTGGAGCCTTAATCCGATGTTCGGTGCCGCGGCAATGAGCCTTTCGAGCTTCTGCGTAGTCACAAACGCACTGCGCCTGAATCTCGTGAAGGTGCACAGCCCGGCGCATGACAGAAATATACACCACAATCGCAAGGAGGAAAAATCAATGGAAGTTACAATGAAGATCGAAGGCATGATGTGCGGTCACTGCGAAGCGACAGTAAAGAAGGCACTGGAGGCTGTCCCGAACGTTATCAGCGCAGAGGTCAGCCACGAAAAGGGCACGGCGGTAGTAAAGCTGTCTGCTGAAACTCCGTTTGAGACGATCAAAAAGGCAGTCGAGGACAAGGACTATAAAGTCGTTGGCTGATCAGCAGTCGCGGAACACTGAAAGAGGGGGAGCTACGGCTCCCCTTTTTGTCATTAAATTTTCACCTAAATAAGTGCTGACCGGGTTGCAATACAACTGGAAATGTGATATAATGTAATATGTATATTAATGCGCGGCACTCATAATATTACTTTATTATATTGCAAAGGAAACATAATGGATAACCAGGAAAACAATATCATTTACGGCAAGAATGCCGTGACCGAAACCCTCAGCTCCGGAAAGGAGCTGGACACCGTTTACGTCCAGAAAGGCGCGGCTCTCGGAAAGGTCATCGCCCTGGCGAAGAAAAACGGCGTTGTCATCAAGGAAGTCAGCGATGAAAAGCTCACCTCGATATGCGGTACCCCGAAGCACGGCGGCACCGCCGCAGAGCTCGCGTCCGCTTCCTACTCCACCGTTGAGGATATCCTCGCCGCCGCGGAAGAGCGCGGAAAGCCCCCGTTCATCATCATCGCCGATGAAATAGAAGATCCACACAACCTCGGCGCGATAATCCGTACCGCAGAAGCGGCGGGGGCGGACGGGCTGATAATCCCCAAGCGCCGCAGCGCCTCCCTCAACGCCACGGTATTCAAGACCTCAGCGGGTGCGGCGGCGTGGCTGAAGGTCGCGCGGGTCGCGAACCTCGTGGACACCATAAAGCGCCTCAAGGAAAAGGGCGTGTGGGTCTACGGCATGGAGGCCGACGGCACTCCCTACGACAAGGCCGACCTCTCAGGCGCTGTTGCGCTGGTAATCGGCAGCGAGGGCTTCGGGCTGGGAAGACTGGTCCGCGAAAACTGCGACATGATCCTGTCGCTTCCCATGTTCGGTAAGGTAAATTCGCTCAACGCCTCGGTTTCAGCCGGCATACTCATGTACGAAGTAGTAAAGCACCGCAGCTGATCCGCATATAAAATTAGGAGAGAGATAAATGTCTGACAAGTACAGCATTGACGATATTCTGGCAGAGATAGACCACAAGCGCGGCGATACGCCGAAATCCACGGAGAGCGTCACCGAAATAATCGGGGACGAGCTCAAGGTCTATACGCACAGCTCCACGCGCATGCCGGAGGAAAAGCCCGAGGAGGAGCTTTCCGAGGAGGAAGAGAACCGCCGCCGCGCCGAAAGCATACGCCGCGCCTCTGAGGAATCCGAGCAGCGCCGCGCACGCCTCACCCGCAAAAAGGAGGAGGAAGAAGCAAAGCGCCGCGAAAAGGAGCAGAAGCTCCGCGCTGAGGAGGAAAAGCGCGCACAGGAGCGCCTGGAAAAGGAACGCGCCGCAGAAAACGTGCAGTTCTCCGCAAAAAAGAAGGAGCACTCCGGATATACCTCCGAGCTTTCTTCCCCGCAGGAGGCCTCAAAGCTCTTTGCCAGGGAGGTACAGCCCGAGGACGAACACGTTCAGCCGTTTGTGAAGCCGACAGTTTCCGGCGCCGCTGACGATGATATAATCTTCCACACCCGCGGCGACCTGGTGCCCTCTGAAACACAGCAGCTCAAAAAGATGAAGCGCATTGAGGAGATAAACCGCGCACTTCTTGCCGCTGACAAGGCAGCTGAGGAACCGGAGGAGCTTCTGGATTCCCTGAACCCTATGGAATCCCGCGAAAAGGCCGTTGACGAGCTGAAAAACTCCGGCGGTAAGCCGGAAGAGATCGGCGACACGCTCGCAGTCTCCGGAAACGACCTGAAAAAGATGTCCGGAGGAGAGACCGAGCGCGTCAAGGAATACTCCCCCGTGACCAGCCGCAAAAAGCACCAGTCCAGGGCTGACGATGTTCTGTTCACCCCGGGCGCACAGAAAAAGTCGGATAAGGACAATCGCAGCAGCGAAGCGCTTGTTGCCTCCCTCAACCAGAAGCTTAAGGAGCAGCGCGAAAAGAACATCGCCGAGGAACGCACACTCACCCTGTCTGATATCGAGAACGAAAAGGCGGTCCCGCCGCGTTCGCTGAATATTGATTACGATAAAAAGGTGATCGACACCAGCATTCTTCCGAAGACCGACCCGGTACAGGCTGTACGCGAGGCAGAGGCTCTTGCAGCGCGCAAGAAGCGCCGCGTTTCCAACTTCATGCTCCAGGATATAGACGATGAACTGGACGAGAACGAGGAAGAGGAAGACGCAGACGAAGATGAGGACGAGGAAGACGAGATCATCGACCTTGATGACGAAACTGTTATCGTTGACCGTCTCGGCAAGGCGGGTAAGGGTCTTGCGGGGCGTCTGACGATCCTCCTGCTGCTGACCGCCGCTGCCGCCGTGGCTGCGATATTCTACTTCTTCAAGATAGATTCCGTGCCGATTTTAAACGAGCTAATCAAGCCGGATATCTTCCTTTACACCAATCTGACCATAGGCATACTGAGCTTCGGAGCCTGCTCCAGCGTCATCACCAACGGATTCTCGCGCCTGATAAAGGGCAAGCCGGACGGAGACACGCTCTGCTCAATCGCGCATATCGGGGCGCTCCTTGCCATAATAATGTATCTGGCGGAGACTAACTACCTTGCGATGAACCGTTCATTCTCCTATCTGCTGGTATCCATGATAGCGCTCTGCTTCAACACGGTGTCGAAGCTCTGCACCGTCAGCGCCGCCAAGAACAACTTCCGTTTCATCTCTGGCGACAGCGAAAAGTACTTTGTGGAATACACGGACGGCGAGGACGCAGAACAGCTTGCCCGGGGAGCCGTGGACGGCTTCCCGGTGGTTGCCTCCATGCGCAAGACTGAAATGCTCTGCGACTTTATAATCTCCACCTACTGCGAGGACGCCTCCGACAGGCTTTCCCGCGTTCTCACGCCTGTCACGCTCGGGCTTTCCGTTATCGGCGGAGCCATAGGCTTCTTTGCTGAAACCGGCAACACCAACATAATGAATCAGTGGTCGTTCGCTGCAACGGCATTCTCCGCAGTGCTCTGCATGGGCGCGACATTCACGGGCGCATTAATCGTAATGCTGCCTATGCTCAGCGCCTCCAGGAAGACAGGTCAGCGCCGCGCGGCTATCCTCGGATGCAGTGCTGCTGAAGATTTCAGCGATGTAAATTCCGCCCTTGTGGACGCAAAGACGCTGTTCCCGACAGGGTCCGTTTCCGTGCGGAATATGTACTACAACAAGAACGGCAGCAACGGCTCGCCGGCTATTACCCTGGACGAGGCTATAATCTTCGGCGCAAGCCTTGCGGTAGCCTCCGACAGCATTCTTGCCGACCCGATGTTCAATATGCTGAACTATCAGCCGGCACTGCTGAAAAAAGTCTCCAACTGCGTTTATGAAAGCGGACTCGGCGTTTCCGGCTGGATAGGAAGCAGACGTCTGCTTATGGGCACGCGGGAGCACATGAAGTCACACGGTATCGCAGTACCGGATTCAAAGAAAGTTTCCGGTCTTAATCAGTTCGGCGACGAGGTCGTATACCTCTCGGTTGCCGGCGAGGTATGCATGCTGTTCTTCGTTTCCCTGTCGGCAAATCCGCAGGTAAAGGAGCAGGTGCGCCGCCTTGCAAGGAACGGCGTCAGCCTGCTGATAAAGACAGTGGACGGAGCGCTCAGCGAGGGCGCCGTGTCCGAGCTGTTCGACATCGACCCGGAAAACGTCCGTATTCTTCCCGCCGAGACCCACGATATCTTTGAGGAGCACACCAAGTACGCCGGAAAGGGCAGCGCGGCCGTATCCTGCGATGGCACATTCTCATCGCTCGCCTCCGCGATAACCGGAGCAAAGGCGCTCAACGAGCGCATCAAGCTGGGCTGCATAATGGAGATATTCGGCATAGCGCTGGGAATACTCCTGGTGTTCATATTCGCGCTGTTCAAGAATTATGCGTTCCTCAACAGCTTCTGGATAGTGGCATATAACGTTGTATGGCTCATTCTGACGATCATCGTCCAGTCGCTCAAACGAATATAGCATGACCTTAGACGAAGAATATATGACCAGGGCGCTGGAGCTCGCGCGCCGCGCCTTTGACCTGGGCGAATGCCCGGTCGGAGCCATCGTTGTCGCCCCTGACGGAAGCATAATCGGCGAGGGCTACAATCTCCGGGAAAAGCTCCAGTCGCCGACCGCCCACGCTGAGATCCTTGCGATAGAGCAGGCTGCAAAGGCTCTGGGGAGCTGGCGGCTCACCGACTGCACCCTTTACGTCACGCTGGAGCCCTGCCCCATGTGCGCCGGCGCGATAATGAATTCCCGGCTGAAAAGGCTGGTCTACGGCGCATTTGACGACAAAAACGGCGCCTGCGCCTCGGTGGTGAATCTGTTCGAGGAACGGTTCACACACATTCCATTTGTGCGCAGCCGTATACTTATGGAACAATGCGGCGCGATACTGACGGAATTTTTCCGGGAGCTGCGGGATAAATAACATGAGGTAACCTCTAAAAACCTCCTTCACGGCAGATTTCTATGCCAAAGGGAAACGCTGAATAAAACAAAATCGACACGTTCAAACGCGAAACTCACGCGTCTGATTTTGTTACGCTTCGCTATATTCAGCGTATCCCGTATCATCTGCTTCGTTGTCAAACCTTGAAATACATACAGTAAACGCATTATCCGCCTACGGCGGAAAACGCTGCGGTTTGACGCCTAGCATCTGATATAAGTCATGTATGAAATCTGCTCGTGTCCCGGTTTTTAGAGGTTACCATGAAAAATACCGCACAAGGTCTGCCCCTTGTACGTTATTGCCATGAATAAACGAAAGAAATCCGACACATGAATAAATACCAGACGCTGGCAAGCAATACCATAATTCTGGCGATAGGTCAGTTCGGTTCCAAGATACTCGTGTATGTAATGCTGAAATTCTACACAAGTATGCTCGGAACTGGCGGGTTCGGCGATGTTAACAACATAATAAACGCCTCTTCGCTGCTGATATCCGTGGTTACGCTCTCGATAAACGAGGGTGTGCTTCGCTATGCCCTGGACAAGGCGAACAACGGCAAACACGTCCTGTCGATAGGACTGAACGTGGCGATAATAGGACTGGTGCTGTTTGCGGCGGCGGTGCCGCTGGTCGGGCTTATACCTATGCTCAGCGGATATCAGTGGCTCATCTATATGTATGTAGCCACCGGAAGCATAAAGGGAATATGCGCTATATACGTCCGTGCCCGCGGCCATGTGAAGCTCTTCGCGATAGACGGCATACTGACAACGCTCTCCGTGATACTGCTGAATCTGCTCCTTCTGGGCGTGTTCAAGCTCGGCGTTGTGGGATATGTTCTGTCCGTCTCCCTGGGCGACCTGATCTCGATAATATTCCTGACATGGCGCGCGAAGCTGTATAAGCAGTATCGTCCTTTCGGCAACGACTCAATGCTTGCAAAGTCCATGATACGGTACAGCATACCGCTCATGCCGACCACAGTCATGTGGTGGATAATCAACGTTTCGGACACCTTCATGGTTACCGCTATCCACGGAAGCGCCGCAAACGGCGTGTATTCCTTCGCGTTCAAGTTCCCGAATCTCGCGGCGATCGTGGTGGGAATATTCTCCCAGGCGTGGCACATGTCCGCTATATCCGAGCGTAATTCCCGCAAGATAAGCGAATTCTACTCGAACGTATTCAGCATGATGCAGACGGTGATGTATATTGCGGCGGCCGGCATTCTGCTGGTGCTCCGCCCGATAATCATGCCATTCTTCGGCGGAAAGGGATTTGAGGGCGCGTATATATACGTTCCGTTCCTCGTGGCTGCGGTGGTGTTCCAGAGCTTCAACAACTTCCTGAGCTCAATTTACGAGGCATGCAACAAAACAACGCACTCGTTCATATCCAGCGTTATCGGCGCGGTCAGCAATGTCGTACTCAACCTTATCCTGCTGAATTCCCCGATGGGAGTTCTGGGCGCGGCGCTCGCCACTCTCGTAAGCTATGTGCTGGTTTATATCTTCCGCGCGATAGATACCAGGAAGTATCTCTACATGAAAGTAAACTACCCGAAAATGGCGCTGAATCTGTTCCTTATCGGGATAATGACGGTTTCAATAATGTGCCTCACCAACGAGACGTTACAGAATGTCATCAACTGCGTTGTATTCATCGCGATATGCGCAGTGAACTTCAGAACGGCGCTCCAGGCAGTGAATCTTTTCCTCAGGCGTAAGACAGGCAGATCCTCGCCGCAGGAAAAACAGCCTCCTGCCGCCAAATAAAAAACGGACAGCCGAAGCTGTCCGTTTTATGGATTCAATTTTACTGGAGCTTGTTCAGACTCTTTTCAGCGCTGTTCACAATAGAGAGGAGCGCGGGCGCCTTGCTTGCGAATTCCTGCTCGATGCGCGCAGTGGTGATTTTCTCGTCCTCTGAGCCTCCTGAGATGCCGGCGGATCTGCCGCGGGCGTCCTCAATGGCGAGAGCAGCGGTGGTGAGAGATCCGACCTTTTCCTCCGGAATGCTGAAGCCGTGCTCGTCATTGTGCCTGCCGGAGCTGTATATCATTCTGAAGCAGCGGTAGACCGCCAGCGACAGGTAAGTAAACACCGATTTCGAAAGCCCTGAGTTCTTCGCCTTTATCAGCAGTGCAAACAGTATATCCACCGAGTTGTTGAGCAGCTTCTTCTGGAAAAATACCGTAAGCCCAGACGGGACTCCATCGTACTTTTCGGATTCGGAGCTCTCAGGTAGCTGCTGTTCGGTAACAGACGCGCCGGTGCTCATCGGTGAGCGGCCGAGCAGATAATCAACCGAAACATTATAATAATCAGCGGCGCGCACCAGGAAATCAAGTCCGCATTCGCGCTTGCCATTCTCATAATGCGACAGAAGCGCCTGAGTCACCTCAAGGTCGGCAGCAGCCTGCTTCTGGCTGAGACCCCGTTCCTTACGCAGCAGCGTCATGATACGAGGGAAGTCTTTATTCATACATTTTCTCCTTAGTGTTATTTCCCCATGGTTTTCGATTTTTATATAATACCATATCGTATATTATAAACTGAATATTCCGATTTGTAAAGTGTCATATTTCACAAAAAATCGACAGCCAGATAGGATATTATACATAATAATTCAGCATAACATCCGGATTTAGTCGGCGCCGCGCTTTTTTGCCCTAAATATTGCGGCACGACCTCTGGTAATAATACACCTATAAAATCTAAAAATAAATAACTGAAAGGTAAAAAAACAGCAATGAAAAACTACTATCTGTATTTAATTCGACACGGAATTACACAGGGTAATCTTGAGGGAAAGTACATCGGTCAAACAGACCTCGCGCTCTGCCCCGAGGGAGCCGAACATATACGCCAGCTCGTCAAAAAGGGGATTTATCCGGACGTTGAGCAGGTGTACACTTCCCCGCTCACCCGCTGCGTTGAAACCGCCGAAATAATCTATCCGCACATAAAGCTCGCCAAGGTAGACGAAATGGCAGAAATGGATTTCGGCGAATTTGAGGGCAAGCGCCAGAACGAGCTGGAACAGCTCCCGGAATACACGGAATGGCTCAAGGGCGGCCCGGAGGCTTGTCCTCCCGGCGGCGAGAAGTTCGGAGATTTCTCGCTGCGCTGCATAAGCGGTTTGGATATAATTTTCCGCGACATGATGAAAAAGGAGCTCAGCCGCGCCGCAGTGGTCACCCACGGCGGAGTCATCACGAATCTGCTCGCGGGATTCGGGCTCCCGAAGGGACACCCCGCCGACTATATGTGCGGTCCCGGCGAGGGCTTTGAGATACTCCTTTCAACATTCCTCTGGCAGAAAGGCCCCGCGTTTGAAATAAGCGGACGGCTCTGCTGAAGCCCAGAAATACTCACAGTATAATATCTGCAACAAATCACTGCAAGACGACATAAACGGAGGAAATATGACAGTACAGGAATTACAGACCCGGCTATTTGAGCTGGACATACCGCACTACTATTATAATATCTGCGGTACCGGCGAGGATGAAGATCAGCGAATCTGCCTTACCAACGAAAGCGGCAGATGGCTGGTGTATTACTGCGAGGACGGCAACCGCCTTGAGCTCAGCGATTACGGCTCTGAGGAAGAAGCCTGCGACGACTGCTTCAGCAGGCTTTCAGAGGCAGAATGATGAAACGGATAAGCGATTTTTTCCGTGCGGCGGCGGTGATTGCCGCGGCTTCGCTGCTTATGGGCTGCTTCAGGGCTGAGCCCGGCGAACCGATCACAGTAGACCTCGCGCCGCAGGCGCAGGAGGACTGCGTTACCCCGCCCTTCTGGGTGGTCGAGGACAGCTCCACTGGCGCGCAGATATTCATGCTTGGAAGCATGCACGCCGGAAACTCCGATACAAAATACCCTGATTATGTCCTGGACGCGTTCAGCAACAGCACATGGGTGGCTCCGGAAATGGACACCGCGGCGTTTTCTCAGAACGCATCCCTCCAGCGGAAATGTGCCGCATACCTCCGGCTGGAGGATACCACAATGGAACAGCTGCTAGGAGATTCCTATGCGGACACGCTCGGATTTTTCACCGAAAAGGGCATATACCAGCAGAATATGGAATACCTCTGCCCGTTCTTCTGGGCGTCAGCTGCAAGCGGTCTGGTGACTGACAGCGCCGGGCTTGATCCGGCCTACGGCACGGAGTCCCTCCTTCTGGAGCTTGCGCACAGCCAGAGGAAAGAGGTGCGCGAGATAGAGGGCGGCGAGGCTCAGTACAGAATGATGGGAAGCATACCGATGAGCATTCAGCTCTCTACCCTTGCGGAGTGCGTGGGCGATGACAATATCGCGGCTCAGGCGGAGGATACTCGGAAGCTTTATGCGGCGTGGAGCAGCTTTGACGATGAATTCTTCCGGGAGCTTTCAGTCTACGATCCTGAAACCGTAGACAACCCGTCCGACTGGGAAGAATACTACGACATGATGTACACCTCCCGCCAGAAGCTGATGGCAGAGTTCATAAGCGACAGCCTGAAAAACGGCGAGCTCGGGTTCGTCTTTGTCGGAACTATGCACTACTACGCCGAGCCTTCGATAATCACCCTGCTGGAGGACGCCGGATATACCGTAAACGCGGTACGCCCGGAAAAATCAAACGACAAGGCGGCATAAACCGGGACAGCACAGAATATATTTCAGCATACAGCTTAAAATGTGAAAGGAGCCGCTATGCTGAAAAATATTCTGAACCGCCGTCCCTCTGCGGACAAGCTGCGCCAGCAGGAGCTAATGCGTGAATACTCCGCGCTGGTGGACAGGCTTTCTCAGGTGCGCACCTGCTTTGACTACGCGGAGGACAGTGAGGAGATCGACGCCCTGATATACGAGGAAAACGCGGTGCTGTGCAGGCTGAGATCGGTTTATCTGCGCGCCCGCGGCATGGGAATACATATTGATTTCCCCGACAGATAAAAAAAATTAAAAAAAATCAGTTTTTTTCGAAAAAAGACTTGACAAAGATAAAATAATGTGCTATAATATACAAGTCGTCAGGAACAAGCAATGTTTAAATGACTGACAGGCTTTTATCGCTGGTGTAGCTCAGCTGGTAGAGCAGCTGATTTGTAATCAGCAGGTCGGGGGTTCGAATCCGTCCACCAGCTCCATTTTCTTAAATGGAAAAATTGAATAATGTGGGAGCTTTCCCGAGTGGCCAAAGGGGACAGACTGTAAATCTGCTGCGTTCCGCTTCGGTGGTTCGAATCCACCAGCTCCCACCAGTTGAACACCTCAACATTTTGTTGGGGTGTTCTTCTTTTATCCGCTTGTCCCTGAATATCATTCCCATATTGGTGCAGCATAAATACGGGCATGGTCTGCAAACCGCAGAACCATGCCCTTTCCATCCGTATCTAATGTTTCAACATCCCACTGGATAACTTTCATGCCCATACCCTCGATAGTGGTCATCAGGGAATTGTCATATTCGCCGTAAGGAGCACGGTACAGCGTGGGATCATTTCCGGTGATGTCCTTTATCTTCAGCGAAGCCGCCTTGGTGTCCGTTATCAGGTCGTTCACGTTCATACCCTTGACATGCGGGTGCTGGTCAGAATGGTTCCCTATCTCGTGTCCTGCTTCGCTGAATAGTCTGACATCCTCCGGGTAACGGTCGCACCAGTCCCCGGTTATGAAGAATGTCGCCCTTGCGTCATATTCGTCCAGTATGTCGATGAGCTCCTGAGTGTTGGAATTCTCCCAGGCAACGTCAAATGTCAGGGCTATCTCCTTATCTCCGCGCTCAACGCTGTATATCGGCAGGAGCCGCTCAGCGGCCTGCGTGCCGACAGAGGTGACTATCGCCCCTATTCCTGCTGCGGCAGTAGCCGCAGCCAGCAGTCCTATAACAGTGAGCCTTTTTATTTTCTTTTTCGTGAATGTTATCATGCGCATATTCCTGTCCTCCCATATTCGTCCGGCGGTCAACGCCCGTTGTTCTGCTGGAATATATGCGACGCCCCGGACAAATATGACAAGCGCATTTTTCAGGCTAAAATTACCTGTAAAAAAAACTGATATATATGGCAAAAAACATTTGACAAAATCAAAAAAATATGGCACAATATAATAGGGAGTTATGCTCCCGGCGGGAAAATAGACAAGACAAGTATGGAGTAGAGAAATGACATTTTTAAAAAGAACAGCGGCAGCCGCACTGGCTGCCCTGACGCTGATTTCGTGCTCTGCCGCGGCTTTCGCTGAACAGGGCGAGCCAACAGGCGCGGACATCATTCCCATAAGCGGAGAAACTCAGGTTATCACCGCCGGAACAGGCGAATCCGAGGGTGCTTCCACGGCGGAATCCGGAGAAGGCGGCGATGGAGCCTCCGCAATAGACACCGGAGAAAAAACCGAAACCACTATCGTTGATCCGGAAGAGGAAACTCCTCACGCGGAGGACACCAGCGGACTTGACCTCTCAAACAGTCCATACGGCGGCACAGACACCACCGGCTGGACATTATGGGACGGAAAAACCAAAATGGTTTCCGGAACCAATTACTACATAGAGGGTAAGACCTCGCCGAGGAGCAACTTCACGATTCCCTCCGGCAGCCGGCTGGTCATCAAATCCGGCGCCGAGCTTGTCGTGTACAAGGGAAGAACAATGAACGTGCGCGGCACGATAACCGTTGAGCCGGACGCTACGCTCATGATTTCCGGAACCACCGCGATATACAAGAGCGCCGGCATAGAAAACTACGGAACCATCAAATCCAGCGTTAGCTCCGAGCTGCGGATCTCCAGCGATTTCATCAACCGAAGCACCGGCAGAATGACGCTTTCAGGAACAGTCAGCATTTACAAAAAGGGCATTCTGCTCAACTTCGGCGAGATCTGCCTCACAACCAGCAGTAAGACCAAGGTAACAGGCGATTTCCAGACCCCGGATACGGGACGCCTTATCTGCCGCGGCAGTATTTCCGTCACGATAAACGGCCGTGCAACGATCGGCGGCTATTTCTCACTAACTGGTCAGGTAGTGAACAGCGGCGTGTTCGTTTTTGACCGCACTGTAAGATACTACAAGTCCAAGGCGGCAAGGTTCGCTGTTTCCAAGAGCAGCCGTCTTATCGACTACCGCTATTCAGATGAGACATCTACATACCCCGACAAGGACGATGACGAAGCAAGCGAAGACGCTACCGATATCGGAATAAAGGGCATAGACGTGTCCTATGCCCAGGGAACTATCAACTGGCAGGCAGTCAGGGACTCCGGCGTACAGTTCGCATTCCTGCGCGCTTCAAGGGGCTCAACGGTGAACGCGAGCCGCGGCTCGGAGGACACCACATTCAAATACAACGTAACCGAGGCTACCAAGGCAGGTGTGAATGTCGGAGTTTACCACTACCTTTACGCTGAAACAGTCGCTGACGCAAAGAAAGAGGCCAAGTTCTTCCTCAAGACGATAGCTCCATACAAGATAACCTACCCTGTCGTACTCGATGTCGAGGAACAGTCTCAGGCTAATCTCGGCAAGAAAAAGATAACCCAGATCGCCAAGGCATTCCTTGATGAAGTAAGCGCTGCTGGATATTACGCAATGCTCTATTCAAACAAGTCATGGCTGACGCAGTACCTGGATATGTCTCAGCTTGCAGGCTACGAGGTATGGCTCGCGCAGTGGAACACCGTGCCTACATATTCCGGAGATTTCGGGATATGGCAGTACAGCTGCAAGGGTATCGTATCAGGGATCGATGGCTATGTTGACCTGAACCTCTCTTACAAGAATTACGCAAAGATAATCAAAAAGGGCGGCTACAACAAACTGAGCTGATATATGGTAACCTCTGAAAACCGGGACACGAGCAGATTTCGTACATGACTTATATCAGATGCTAGGCGTCAAACCGCAGTAATACTGTATGTATTTCAAGGTTTGACAACGAAGCAGATGATATAAGTCATAGAAATCTGCCGTGAAGGAGGTTTTTAGAGGTTGCCATATTAAAAAGGAGGGGCAGAACCCCTCCTTTTTAATATTCATTTCCTGCCTTAAGCAGTTCCCTGATATACGCGAACACCGCGTCCTCTCCCTCATCGGCAAGCATTCGGAGAAGCTTCTCCAGCATATCGGAGGTTTCAGGATGAATCGAGCGCGTAGGCTTTCTTGTCATGAAATAATCCAGCGGATCGCTGTCCCTGTACTTGTCGCCGCGGTATATCTTACTCGCCGCCACTCTGTCGCAGAACATCTCCACAAGGAACCGCAGCGGCATTTTTACCGGCTTGTATACCTTCTCCACCGGGTCCACGTCTATCCAGTACTCAAAATGGTGACGGTTGCGCCCCTTATGGTGCATCCACGCGAGGGAGTACCCGTTCTTTTCACGCTCCGCCTCGTTAGGGCTGCGCGTACCCTGGTAATACTTCACGCCGGGTATGAACTCAGTGGGGGTGTATTTTGAGAGGTCGTGGCGGAGCCCCTGCCACAGTATCCCTGCGCGTGCGCAGTGGGCTATCACCCTGTGGCGGTGGCGCGTTATCGTGCGTAAATGTCCGAAGAATGAACTGAGCGGCATTGATTTGCTCCTTTTCCGCGCGTCCATTCCGGAGCGTGCGGTTTATTTTTCTGCGCCGCGGAAGCTGCTGTTGAACACCGGGCGGAGTCTTTTATAAAGCGGTAAACAGATAAGCACCGCGATAAGTCCCTTTGCAAATGTAAACGGCATATTGAATATCAGCAGGCACTTGATGAGGGAATCCGCCGAGGGCAGAATAGCCTTGTACATACCGAGTATTGCCTCCATAGGCATTACCGCCGTGTACAGCGGGTATACGATGAAATAGTTGGTGACTAATCCGAGTACCGCCATGGAAACAGCCCCTGCAAGGCATGCAAATACAACATGCTTCAGCGTGTGACCGGTTTTGTTCGTGATTATCCCAGCCGGGAGCACAAGCAGACAGCCCAGGATAAAGTTGGACACCTCGCCTACGCCGCCGGTCATAGAGCCGGCAAGCAGGAAGCCGCCGAGGTTCTTTATCAGCGTCACCACAACGCCGGAAACCGGTCCCATCGTCAGGGCCGCCAGAAGCGCGGGCACATCGGAAAAGTCAAAGCTGATGAATCCCGGCATTATCGGCAGCTTGAACGCCAGGAACTTCATCAGGACTACCGCCATAGCGCTGAGAAGCGCCGTGAACACCAGTTTCCTGATGTTAAAGGTCTGTCTGGTCTTTACTGTGTTTGTGTTGTTCATGTTTTCCTCCATTGTTCTGGGGAAACAGAAAGCCCCCTGCACGCACAAAGGCTGCACAGGGGCGCAAATATGCACGCAGAAAGCAACGGCACATTCGTTTTCTGATTCTTTCATCCGGACTATACCGTCGGTACCGGAATTGCACCGGTTCAACCAAAAGGCTCGCGGACTTTCACCGCCGGTGGAGAATTGCACTCCGCCCCGAAACAGATTTAAATGTATTCAGCGTTATCGCTGTATTTTTATTATATACCCACAGCAGCTTTTTGTCAATAGGCGAAAATAAAAATAAACAAATTCCAAACGGCATATATGTTACATATCACAATTTTCAGCAGTCCTATATACATGATATTGAAAAAAGTGCTGAAAAGTAGTATAATTATACTATATATTACACGACCGGGGTGTTTCGATTGACTAAAGAAAAACTGGATAAACTGACTTCCCTGTTCTGGGAATTCTTCAGATATGCGATAGTCGGCGGCATAGCGTTTTTAGCCGACTATGGGACCCTGTTCCTGTTCCAGGAGGTCATACTGACCGGCGGCACCGCCTGGGAGCTTTTCGTGTCAACGGCGGCAGGCTTCATCGCAGGACTGGCGGTGAACTACATCCTCTCGCTGACCTTTGTTTTCCGGAAAAAAGATAACCGCCGCAGCGGCAGGAGCTTCGGCGCATTCCTGATATTCGCAGTGGTCGGGATAGTAGGTCTGGGACTTACTGAACTCATCATGTACCTCGGCACTGAACTGCTCCATATAAGCTACCTCATCGTAAAGATAATCGCCGCGGCAATAGTCCTGGTGTGGAATTACGCCGGGCGCAAACTTCTCATATTCGACAGAAAAGGAAAGAACGAAACCAGATGAAAAACGTTATCATAATAGGCGCAGGTCCCGCGGGGCTTACCGCCGCATATACTCTCCTTAACGAGAGCAGCGAATACCACCCGATAATCATTGAAGCAAGCGAATTCATCGGGGGGATCTCCCGCACCGCCAGGTACAACGGAAACCGCATAGACATCGGCGGTCACCGCTTCTTCTCCAAGGACAGGGAGGTCATGAAGCTGTGGATGGACATACTGCCGCTCCAGGGGGCTCCCTCAAAGGACGACAAGGTGCTTGGCAGGACCCACACATTCTCAGACGACCCCAGCATTGACCCGGATAAAATGGACGATGTTTTCCTTGCAAGAACGCGCCTTTCGCGCATTTATTTCCGAAAGAGATTCTTCGACTACCCAATCTCGCTGAAACCTGCGACATTCATCAACATGGGTTTCGTGAACACCATGAAGGCGGGATTCGGCTACCTCGGCAGCGTTATCCACAAGCTGCCGGAAACCTCCCTCGAAAACTTCTACATAAACCGCTTCGGAAAGCCGCTCTATCAGATGTTCTTCGAGGACTACACCGAAAAGCTCTGGGGAGTGCACCCGTCGAATATTGCGGCGGACTGGGGCGCTCAGCGCGTCAAGGGTCTGTCCGTCTGGAAAGTCATCACCTCTGCCCTGTCAAAACCGTTCAGGAAGAAAAACCAGAATGTTGAGACTTCGCTCATTGACGAGTTCTATTATCCGAAATTCGGCCCCGGACAGCTCTGGGAGCGCATGGCTGAAATCGACAGGGAAAAGGGCGCGGAGCTCCTCATGCAGCAGGAGGTCGTGAAGATAAACACCGAAAACGGAAAGGTGAAGTCAGTCACTGTCCGCTGCACCGACAGCAATTCCCCGGAATACGGAAATGAGCGCACGATCGAATGCGACTGCCTTATTTCCTCCATGCCGATAAAGGATCTCGCGGAGGCTCTGCCGCAGGTGCCGGAGGATATACTGAATCTAGCCGTGAACCTACCCTACCGCGACTTCATAACCGTTGGACTACTGCTTGACCGCCTTGAGATACAGAACAAGACCAAGACGCCCACGATAAACAACATCGTGCCGGACTGCTGGATATACATTCAGGAGCGCGAGGTAAAGCTCGGAAGACTCCAGATATTCAACAACTGGTCGCCCTACATGGTGGACGACAACACAAAGCACGTCTGGGTCGGGCTGGAATACTTCTGCACCGAGGGCGACGAAATGTGGAACACTCCGCCGGAGGAGTTCATAAAGTTCGCCGCAGGAGAGCTTGAACAGATAGGCATAATCAGGCGGGAAAACATCGTTGACAGCTTCACCACAAAGGTAAAGAAGGCGTATCCCGCATACTTCGGCACATATAAGGAATTCGGCAGGATCAGGAGCTACCTTGACGGATTTGAGAATCTCTACTGCATAGGCAGAAACGGACAGCACCGCTACAACAACATGGATCACTCCATGCTGACCGCGATGAACGCCGCGCGCTCCATAATAAGCGGAAGCGGCGACCGCGAAAGCGTCTGGAACGTCAACACCGAAAAGGAATACCACGAAGAATCCAAGGAGCAGAAGCAATGACAGATACAGCAGCAAAACCGTTATCCCGCAGCCGTATCGTGCTGATATGCCTGTTCGCCGTTTATGCCGTGCTGACGTTCATCGGCGCATTCAACCACGAGATATGGTACGACGAGGCGCAGGCATGGTGTATCGCGCGGGACAACGATATTCCGGGAATAATCGAACAGATACAATTTGAGGGACACCCACCGCTCTGGTTCATTCTGCTGCACATTTTTGCGGCTTCCGGCTGCCCGGTTCAGGTGCTTCCGTTTATAAGCTGGGTCATTACATCGGTCACGGCGGCGCTTTTCCTGTGGAAAGCTCCGTTCAGCACCGCTTTTAAGGGAGTTGTGCTGTTTTCCGGCGGATCCATGTTCTACCTGTCGGTTCAGTCGAGGGTCTACTGCCTTATCCCCCTGTTCCTTGTGCTGATGGCGATGCTCTACCCGAAGCGGAAAGAACGTCCGCTGCTGTGGGGGCTGCTTGTGGCGCTGATGGCGAACACCCATGTAATGATGAGCGGCTTCATCGGCATAATGGGCATATTCATGGTAATTGATCTGTTCCGTCTGTGGAAGTCATCTTCCATAAGGCAGAACATCATGCGGCTTGCCGGGCTTGCGGTCTCCGGACTGGGAGTTCTGTGCATGATACTGCCGATATTCACCTCCCTTGACAAGATAAACGGCGGCGGATCAGCGGCAGACGGCATTGGTCCAGCGATAGTGCGGATATTCGCGTGCTTCCCGGACATCGCATTCAATGCGTTCCTTGACGGAAACACCGGGCTTATCAACACCGAGCTTTGCAGCGCGATAAAGCTTCTCGGAGCGCTGATCCTGGTTCTTGCGTTAATTGAACTGAGACATTACAGGCAGGCGTTCATCATATCGCTGTTTTTCACGGCGTTCTACATGATAGTATGCTGCGTGATGTGGTACACTCTGTCGGCAAGGGCGTTCTGCTTCCTGTTCGTGCTGGTGTTCTGCTTCTGGACCGGAAAGGAAACAGAAACTCCCGCCGTCCGCGAACCAAGGCTGCTCGGCATGGATATTTCCCCGGCGGGACGCAAGATCATAGAAAAGCTCTGGCGCGCCGACCAGAAATTCGACAGGAACTTCTGCGCCCTGCTCTGCGCTTTTTACGCAGCGTCTATTCCTATGGGACTGTTCATCCTCGGCGCTGATTATGTCACGGATTACAGCCAGTCGAAGAATGCGGCGGATTTTATCCGCGGGAATCTCCCGGAGGATTCCGTTATCGTTGTGAATAACGACATATTCTCGCACGTCAGCGCATATCTGCCTGAATACAAATTCTACTCTCTGAACTACTCGGAATACGAAAGCTACTCCTTCCAGGTGAAACCGGAAGGCAGGGTGGAAGTCAAGCGCGACCCTGACGAGCTTGATTACAGAAAATCCTACGAAGACCTCAAGGATATTGAACATCTGTATCTGCTTGACTTTGACATTCAGCCGGACAATCCCGGCGAGGAACTTCTGTTCAGGACTGAGGGAACGCTCCTGGGTGCCGGGAATCTCCCTGACAGCAATATCATGATATTCACCTACCACCCGGAGCTTCAGCTCCTCCCGCTTATTGACGCCCAGGAATAAAAAATCCGCCCTGTCTCGCATTCTGAAGACAGGGCGGCGTTTTATTCCTTTTTGTGGTCTTCCCATGTCCGCTCGCTGATGATATACCGCGGGCGGTGTTTTACTTCCAAGTATATCTTTCCGATATATTCGCCGATAACGCCGATAGAAATAAGCTGAACTCCGCTCAGAAAACAGATAATGCAGGTCGTGGAAGCCCAGCCCCACACGGTTTTCCCCAGGAAAGCCTCGACCACCGCCCAGATTATCCCGATGAAGCTGATAAAGGCAACGATTATTCCCATTCCTATGATCAGCTTTATCGGCTTAATGGAGAGGCTGGTGATCCCGTCAAACGCAAGCGCGAGCATTTTTTTAAGCGGGTAATGCGACTTTCCGGCGGCACGCTCGCTGCGCTCGTAGTAAACGCTGGTGCTCTTAAATCCGACAAGGGGCACCATTCCACGCAGGAATATGTTTACCTCCTTGAATTTTGCCAGTTCCTGGAGGGCACGGCTGCTTATCAGGCGGTAATCCGCATGATTGAACACGACCTCCGCGCCCATGGAATTCAGCAGCTTGTAAAAGCTCTCTGCGGTAAAGCGCTTGAAAAACGTGTCCGTATCACGCTTGGACCGCACGCCGTACACTATCTCGCAGCCCTCATGGTAAGCGGCGACCATTCCGTTCATAGCATTTATGTCATCCTGACCGTCACAGTCAATGCTTATAGTGATGTCGCACATATCCTTGGCCTCCATGAGACCGGCAAGAACTGCATTCTGATGTCCGCGGTTGCGGCTCTGGGCGATACCGATGTAATGCTCGTCCTGCTCGGCGAGCTTCGATATTATCTCCCATGTTCGGTCCTTACTGCCATCGTCCACGAACATTATGCGGCTGTCCTCGGTTATCATTCCGGCTGAGGAAAGCTCCTTTATCTTTTCCAGGAACTGCGGCGCGGTTATAGGAAGCACCTCCTGCTCGTTGTAGCAGGGGATAACTATTATCAGTCTTGGAGTCATGTCTGACCTCTTTTCCAAAAGCATTGCGTTTTTACATTCATATTTATTATAACATCAGCAATCGGCGTTGTCAATACAAAAAAATGCAGACCCCCTTGGGGTCTGCATTATAATATCTGCGGAGCTTATCAGCCCTTAGCCATCTGAGCAACTTCAGCAGCGAAATCGTCCTGCTTCTTCTCGATGCCCTCGCCGCGCTCGTAGCGAACGAAAGAATCAACCTTGATAGTTGCACCAGCAGCCTTAGCCTCGGACTCAACGTACTTAGCGATAGTCATTGTATCATCCTTGAAGTACTTCTGGTCGAGGAGGCAAACTTCCTCGTAGTACTTTCTGAGACGACCCTCAACGATCTTCTCAAGAACGTTCTCAGGCTTGGGCTTAGCGGACTGAGCATTCTCAGTCTTAACCAGACCGAGCTGAACTTCCTTCTCGTTTGCGATAACCTCAGCAGGGATATCAGCCTGGGATACATACTGAGCGTTAAGAGCAGTGATCTGGAGAGCTACGTTCTTACCGCATGCGAGAACGGTTGCGTCCTCGGGCTTGTCAGTGTCGAGCTTGACCAGTGTGCCGAGTCTGCCGCCATCGTGCATGTAGGGAACGAGTGTGCCGGTCATCTTTGTGAAACGGCGGATGTTCATGTTCTCACCGATAGTAGCGATCTTCTCGGTCATATACTCGGAAACGGTCTGTGCGCCGCCTGCGATAGTGCAGTTCTTGAGAGCCTCAACGTCTGCAACATCGTTAGCGAGGATAGTATCGGTGATAGTCTCAACGAGCTCAAGGAACTTGTCGCTCTTAGCGCAGAAGTCTGTCTCGCAGTTGATCTCAACGATAACGCCGTTTGTGCCGTTTACCTTAGCCTTTACGATACCCTCGGCAGCGATTCTGCCTGCCTTCTTGGCAGCCTTTGCAAGGCCCTTCTCACGGAGGATCTTAACAGCCTCGTCTCTGTTGCCGTCAGCCTCAACGAGAGCTCTCTTGCAGTCCATCATGCCGCAGCCGGTCATCTCACGAAGTTCCTTAACTTCGCTTGCTGTAATGTTAGCCATTTGTATTCTCCTTTACTTGATATAACGTTCCTATCCGGAATTACTCAGCGTCCTCAGCGGGAGCTTCCTGCTCAGCAGCTGCTTCCTCTGTACCCTGCTTTGCAGAGATGATAGCGTCAGCCATAGCGCCGGCGATGAGCTTTACAGCTCTGATAGCGTCGTCATTGCCGGGGATCACATAGTCGATCTCGTCAGGATCGCAGTTTGTATCAACGATAGCAACTACCGGGATACCGAGCTTCTTAGCCTCGGATACTGCGATCTTCTCCTTGCGGGGGTCAACAACGAAGAGAGCGCCGGGGAGCTTCTTCATGTTCTTGATACCGCCGAGGAACTTCTCGAGCTTTTCGATCTCGAGGTTGAGCTTAACAACTTCCTTCTTGGGGAGCAGATCGAATGTTCCGTCTGTCTCCATTGTGTGGAGCTGCTCAAGTCTTGCGATTCTTCTCTGGATGGTCTTGAAGTTGGTCATCATACCGCCGAGCCATCTAGCGTTTACATAGTGAGCGCCTGCGCGGGTAGCCTCTTCCTTGATGGAATCAGCAGCCTGCTTCTTGGTGCCTACGAACAGGATCTCGCCGCCGTTTGCTGCAACCTCGTGAACGAAGTTGTAAGCCTCATCGAGCTTTCTTACGGTCTTCTGAAGGTCGATGATGTAGATGCCGTTTCTCTCGGTGAAGATATAGGGAGCCATCTTAGGGTTCCATCTTCTTGTCTGGTGACCGAAATGTACGCCTGCTTCGAGAAGCTGCTTCATAGATACTACTGCCATTTGTGTTTCCTCCTGAATTTGGTTGAATTTTTCCTCCACGTCTGCTGTGTTCCGGACGCGTGAGCGCACCGGCGGAACTGCCAGACCGTGTGTGTATTTGTGCATAGTATTACCGCACACTTACTGAAATATTATACCACAAACAACCGCTTTTTTCAACACAAATCTTACTGTCTACTTTAACAAATTTCCAAAGAATTTTCCGCGTTTCTTTGGTGAACCTGACGATTCCTGACAGGAAACGAGTATAGTATCCTCGCCGATGACCTCTATGTCGCACCACTTAATGCAGATGTCGTCCTCCCTGCCGAAAAGCCCGAAGAAGCGCGCCCTGCCGAATACGATCAGGCGGCATATCTTTGCGGTGCAGTTCTCGAATTCGATATCGTCCGGGAATCCTATGCGGCAGCCATTGCGAATATTGATTATCTCCTTGCATTTAAGGTCGTTGAAGCTGTAAACCATGTGATCACCCCATACTGCCATATTATGCGGATAAACGGCAGTAAATTCCCGCTTTTTCATCTTGCAAAAATCTGCCCTTTGTGGTACAATATTTCTGTATGATTCAATGTATATACCTACGGAGGTCCAAATATCAATGTACAAATATGAAACGCATCTCCACACTAAGGAAGGCAGCGCCTGCGCCTCCGCTCCGGCGGCGGATATGGCAAGAGCCCACAAGGAGCTCGGCTATGACGGCATTTTCATAACCGATCACTTCTTCAACGCGAATACGGCGGTCCCGCGGGATCTGCCCTGGGAGGAGCGCGTGGACCGCTACTTCCTTGGCTACGAGCACGCAAAGGAAGCCGGCGATAACATCGGGCTGAAGGTCTGGTTCGGCTGTGAATTCACTGTTTACAACGCGGATTTTCTCATATACGGCATGGAAAAGGACTGGATGAAGCAGAACGAGGAGCTCCTCATGCACACTGACGAGCGCGTTCTGTTCAGGAAGCTCCGCAAGGAACTGGGCTGCTTCATAGTACACGCGCACCCGTTCCGCTATGATCCCTATATCCACCACATCAGCCTCTATCCCTGCGACGTTGACGCTGTGGAGGTCATCAACGCCAGCCACGACCCGCGCAAGCTCTACAACGAGCGCGCAAAACTCTATGCTGACAGCTATGGGCTGATAAAGACCGGCGGCTCCGACAGCCACCACCTTGACAAGCTTTTCGGCGGCGGGATAGACGTCCCGGAGCCCATAAACTGCCCTGCGGACTATCTCCGGCTGCTCAGGGAGGGTAAGGTATACCCGAGGGAGAGAACGCTGAAACTCTGATTCAACGAGGTTTGGAGTAAATATGAAAAACAACGTATCGCACCTGTTTCTCGCAAAACGGGAAAACAATCCCGACCGCGCCCACATAATACTGAACACGCGGCAGGCAAAGCACTTCCCGTCCGACCCGGCGGCTTCGCTGGAGCTAATGGAGCAGCTCGGACAGAAGCTCGCGCAGGACGGGCGCTCTGAAAAGCCCACTGTTGTTGTGGCATTTGCGGAGACCGCCACGGCGATAGGCGCAGTGGTGTCCGGATTCTTCCACGACTGCTTCTTCCTGACCACCACCCGGGAAAAACTCCCGGACTGGGCTCCTGCGCTCTCTTTCGAGGAACGCCACAGCCACGCGAAGCAGCACTTTCTGTGCGTGCGGGACGAGGACGCGCTACGCAGGGCGTCGCAGGTGATCCTCGTGGACGATGAGTTCACCACCGGGCGAACTGCCGTTAACCTCAAAAACGCGCTGGACGGCTGTCTCTCCCCCGGGTGCGATATATTCGCGGCGGCTCTGGCGGCTTCTGCGGAGAGCCTTGAGCTGCTCTCCGACAGCGGAATGACCCCTGTATATCTCGCCCGTCTGGAGGATATGACCAACCGCACGATACCGGAAAACTTCATTCCCGACAGGGAAACACAGCCCAGGAATGCCGCAGAAATCCGTCATATAAACACGATATTTGACCCGCGGCTCGGCGTAAATTCCGACAGCTTTCTTGCAGAATCGCGCGGATTCTGCGCTCAGCTTGCAGCGGATTTTCCGGATTCCCCCGGCGAGGTGCTGGAAATAATCGGCACTGAGGAATTCTGCTATGCGCCGCTCATTCTTGGGAAAATGCTCTCGCGGAAATTCCGCAGGACAGTCGTGCACTGCACCACCAGGAGCCCTATGCTCCCGGCGGGCTCCGACAGGAGCGGGTTTGAGCTCCCCGCGCCCGGAGAATATCCGATAGTGAGCCGTGCGAAGCTCCCCAGCGTTTACGACCCGGGGCGCACCGTTTACCTCTACAACAGCGAGCCGTGCGACCTCAGCATTATCATGACGGACGCGGAGTCTCCGGACGAGGCAGCGTTGCAGGCTCTCTGCGGAGCCGCAGGCGGCAGAAAGGTAATTGTGATCCACTGGCACGGGAAAAGGCTCCCGACAAGCTACCCGCCGGAGGACGTGCAGCTCCTGCTGACTGACATCACAGGCAAGCTCCAGCCGCTTCCTGCAAGGGAGCGCGAAAAGCTCATACAGGGCGGCGTACATTACAGCGAGCTTCTCCCGGCGGAATACGAGCCGTCCCCGGCGTATTTTCAGGAATACGAGCGCGGTCTCAGGCTCTGGGCAAAGCCGAATGCGGACGCGGTGCGCACCGTTGCCGAGGCTATATGGGCGGAAAAGGGCAGGCGCGCCGTCCTGGTCTCCCTCGCACGGGCGGGCACTCCGGCAGGCGTGCTGATAAAGCGCTATATCCGTAAGAAATACGGCGTTTCCCTGCCGCACTACTCTATCTCGATAATTGTCGGGCGCGGGATAGACCGCCGGGCTCTGGAATATATACTTGCGCGGCATTCCGCCGAGGGAATACAGTTCATTGACGGCTGGACCGGAAAGGGCATGATAACCCGCACCCTCCGCAGTGCAATGGAGCAATTCCCGCTGTTTGAATACGGCATCGGCAGGGACAGGCTCGACAGGCTCTGCGAAATTGCCGTGCTCGCCGACCCGGCCGGGCTTTGCAGGCTGTGCGGAACTCACGACGACATGTTCATCCCATGCGCCTGCCTTAACAGCGTGGTCTCCGGGCTGTTCAGCCGGACTGTGCTGAAAGACGGGCTGATAAGTCCGGACGGATTCCACGGGGCGGCGTACTTCGGAGAGCTCGCGGGCTCCGACAGGACAATGGATTTCATCTCGGCGATAGAGCGCGAAATGAGCTATGAAGCCGCTACGCTGCCGCCTATGATATCCGGCGGAGGTCTTGCGGAGGCGCGGGACATCGCGGAGAAATTCGGCGTAAAGGACATCAAGCTCGTAAAACCGGGAATCGGCGAAACAACCCGCGTGCTCCTGCGGCGCATTCCGGAGCTGATACTTCTGCGGGACAGGAACAGTCCTCTCACACGGCACATCGTGGAGCTTGCGCAGGAAAAGGGCGTAGAAGTCCGTGAATACCCGCTCCGGTGCTACGAAGCCTGCGGCATAATCAGGGTAATGGACAATGTGTGACGCGGTTTTCTTCTCCGACCTTGACGGCACGCTGATTTTTTCAGCCGGAAAAAAGCTCCCGGGGGACATAGTCTGCGAATGCAAGGACGGCGCTGAAATATCCTGCATTACTGCAAAACAGGCGGAGCTCCTGCCCGGGCTCTCGGTTATCCCGGTCACGACGCGGAGCATTGAGCAGTACCGCAGGATACGCTTTCCCGAGGGCTTCGCGCCGGAATACGCCCTCGCAGACAACGGCGGCACTCTGCTGGTGAACGGTATTCCCGACCCGGAATGGGCGGAGCTCGCACGCAGCTTCACGCAGGAATGCCGCGCGGAGCTCTCACTCTGCCGCGAAGCAATGGAGCGCGACCCTCACCGCAGCTTTGAGATACGCATGGTGGACGGGCTGTTTCTTTTCACAAAGTCTGAGCGCCCGGAAATCTCGCTGGAAGCGCTCAGGAGCGCCGCCGGGGAGCGCGTGAAGTGCTTCTGCACAGGCGCGAAGCTTTACGCCCTGCCGGAAAAGCTCTGCAAGGGAGCCCTCGCAAAACGGCTCGCCGACATGATAGCTCCCGGGCGTAAAATCATCTGCGCGGGCGACAGCCTTATGGACGTGCCCCTGCTGAATATCGCAGATACGGCGCTGTTTCCTGACGATATGCCGGAGGAAATGATAACGGCGCGCAGAAAGGTCACTGCTCCGCGGGAAAGGTTCCCGGAATTCGTGACGGAGTATTTTTTCAAGGGAAGCAATGATTAAATCTGATGCGCAGATTGTGCAATATGGCGGAAAACTGCAAGCAAGATGCGTACCAAGCCGTCAGGCGTGATTTAATCAGTGCTTACCATGCAACAAAAAGGATATACGAAATGACACTTATTTTCAGCAATCACAAATTTCAATACGAGGTGGAACGGCTTTTCAGGAGCTTCTTCCCGCCGGTACAGATAAAGCTCTCCACCGAAATGGCGGACGCAGACGGCGAATACTGCCTGACCGCGCGCACCGAAAACGGCGGCGGATATACTCTCCTTGTGGAGCTTGTATGCGGCGGAAAGCGCTACTCCATGAGCCGGAGCGTCCCCGCAGACATGCCGGAAAAGGAGCAGGAGCGCGAAATGTGCATTCTGCTTTACAAGGCGCTCCGGGAGTTCACCGGGCGCGACCTGCCCTGGGGCATTCTCACCGGAGTGCGCCCGGTAAAGGTGCTGTCGAAAATGACGGACACCCAGGCGCTCCAGGGATACCTGGTGAGCAGCCGGAAGCTCGCCCTTGCCCGCCGGATAGAGAAAATCCAGAAGCCGCTTGAGGAAAGCATTCCCGCGAATTCATTCAGCCTGTACATCTCAATCCCTTTTTGTCCGACAAGGTGCAGTTATTGCAGCTTTGTGTCGCATTCTGTCCAGCAGGCGGCGGCGCGGCTTGACGAATACCTCGTCAGAATGACCGAGGAGATGAAGCAGCTTGCTTCGATATCCAGGCATCTCGGGCTTATCCCGGATACGATATATGTGGGCGGCGGAACCCCCACGGTGCTTTCTGCGGAGCAGCTGAAGCGGCTGTTTGCCGGGCTGGACTGCTTCGACCTGTCGCATATCCGGGAGTTCACCGTTGAAGCCGGGCGCCCGGACACGATAACCCTCGAAAAGCTCGAGGCAATAAAGGCGGCGGGGGCTGAGCGCGTCAGCGTGAATCCTCAGACAATGAACGACGATGTGCTGAAAGCAATAGGCAGGGCGCACGACAGCACCCAGACCGAGCAGGCGTTCCTGATGGCGCGGGAAGTCGGATTCGATGTGATAAACATGGATCTTATTGCCGGGCTTCCCACCGATACCTACGAGAGCTTCACCGCAAGCCTTGACCGGGTATGCGCGCTTTCCCCGGAGAACATCACGGTGCACAGCCTTTCGCTGAAGCGCGCGGCAAGGCTGTTCCACGAGGGCTGCGACAGCGAAGCCGGCACCGCCGAGCGCATGATAGACTACTCTCACAAGAAGCTGGCGGAGTGCGGCTACGTTCCCTACTACCTCTACCGGCAGAAAAACACCGCCGACAACCAGGAGAACACCGGATATTCAAAGCCGGGCTGCGAGAGCCTCTACAACGCCTACATCATGGAGGAGCTCCAGACGATACTTGCGGTAGGCGCGGGAGCCTCCACAAAACTGGTGGACAGGCAGAATGGCAGGATCGTCCGCCTTATGAACCCTAAATACCCTTACGAATATTTGGACAGATTTACCGATATACTGGATAACAAGAAAGAAATTTTTAGCTTTTTCGTATAAAATCTTTTCAGGTACCTGAAATATATACAATATTTTGTTGACAAAAGCTAATTTTTATTATATCATTATATTAAAGCGCTGGAAAAACTACGCGGTGGCATGTGGCGGCCATACGCACGGGCGCTTACATTTCAGGAGGTAATTTTTATGGACGCAAAAACAACAGGTATCGTTGCTTATCTTACATGGATAGGACTTCTCATAGCTTATCTGGCAGGCGATAAGGAAGGCGCTAAGTTCCACATCAACCAGGCGCTGGTTCTGGTGCTGTTCTCTCTGCTCAGCGCTATTCCGTTCGTTGGCTGGGCATGGAGCGTATTCATGTTCGTATGCTGGATAATCGCTTTCGTTGGCGCTTGCCAGGGTCAGGAGAACCGCGTTCCCCTTCTCGGCAATATCACAATCATCAAGTAATTTCAAGGTACATAAAAATCCCTGCGGTTTTGAGCCGCAGGGATTTTTTTCAGAGAAAAACACCGCGCAGGCTGAATCCACCTGCGCGGTGTTTTGTTACTTATCCTCTTCTTCGGCGGGACGTCCGCTTGTTACTATGCCCTTTTCAGCGTCAATGGTGACTGCTGTGCCGGAGCGCAGTATCTGGGTCGCGTTGGAAGCTCCCGTGATAACCGGGATATCCAGCGTCATGCCAACGATAGCCGCATGGCTGTCGTCTCCGCGCTCTTCGGTGATTATGCCCGCCGCGGTCTTCATCAGCGGAAGTATCGCGTTGCTGGTGCGCGGGATAACCAGGATCTCGCCGGAATTGAAGTACTTCGCGGCGTCAGCCTCGTCCTTGCATACGCAGGCGGTCGCCGTCACTGTACCGGAGGTAGCCCCATGACCGGTAACCAGAACATCGCCAACGATATGCACCTTCATCAGGTTAGTTGTTCCGGATACGCCCAGCGGAACTCCGGCAGTAATTACGACCAGATCGCCGTTGTGGAGCAGACCGGCTTCAACAGCCTTCTGAACCGCATGGTGGATAAGGTCGTCAGTGGAGGTCATACGCTCCTCTGCCATAAGCGGGATAACGCCCCAGGAAAGCGCCATCTGGCGGAGCGTGGTCTCGCTGGTCGTGCAGGAGATTATCGGGCACTCCGGGCGGTAGCGGGAGAGCATGCGGGCAGTGGTTCCGGTCTTGGTAACGGTGATTATCGCGGTAGCGCCAAGGTCCATGGCGGCGGAAACAGTCGCATGGGAGATAGCGGTGGAAACATTCACCACATCGGGATTCTCCAGCTTGTAGAAGCGCTTTTTGTAGTCGATCGCCTTTTCAGTGGTTTCAGCGATGAGCGCCATCGTGCGTACTGCCTCTACCGGGTGGAGTCCCGCGGCAGTTTCACCGGAGAGCATGATCGCGCTGGTGCCGTCATAGATAGCGTTTGCAACGTCAGTTGTTTCAGCACGGGTCGGGCGGGGGTTCTTTATCATGGATTCAAGCATCTGGGTCGCCGTGATGACCTGCTTGTTGGCGTTGTAGCCCTTCTTGATGAGCATTTTCTGGAGCTGCGGTATCTCCTCAAACGGGATCTCAACGCCCATATCGCCGCGGGCTACCATGATTCCGTCTGCAACATGGAGGATAGAATCAATGTTGCGCACGCCGTCTCCGCTTTCTATCTTCGCGATTATGCGGATATCGGGTCTGCCCTCTTCCTCAAGTATTTTCCTTACCTCGAGGATATCGTCCGCGCAGGTCACGAAGCTCGCCGCGATGAAATCGAAGTTCTCCTGTGCCGCAAAGCGGATATCGCTTTCGTCCACCTTGCTGATGTATGGCATGGAGAGCTTGACGCCGGGAACGTTGACGCCCTTGTTGTCAGAAAGCACGCCGCCGTTAAGTACGGAGCATACGATATCGGAAGTGCCGTCTCCGTTGTCCTTTATCTCATTACAGCGGAGCACAATGTTTCCGTCGTCAATGAGGATGCGTGTGCCTGCGGAGATATCTCCGGGCAGTCCCTTATAGCTTATGGAAGCGCGCTCGGCTGTTCCCTCCTCCTCGCGGGTCGTCAGGGTGAAAACAGCGCCGGTCTGTATCTCGGGCTTTACTCCGCCCTTGAACTTGCGGAGCCTTACCTCCGGTCCCTTGGTGTCGAGCAGGGTGGCAACGGGCTTCCCGGCTTCCTTTGCAATGCGGATAACGCGGTCGTGGTCTACCTTGTGGCTCTCATGCGTGCCGTGTGAAAAATTCTGGCGGGCAACGTCCATTCCGCTGTCAATCAGCGCGCGAAGTATTTTATCGTCCTTTGTTGCAGGACCCAGTGTGCATACGATCTTTGTTCTTCTCATAGGTGTACACTCCGTTCTTTTGTCTGGTGGATGCGATAGCTCAGAACGCTATTCCTATTTATTATAGCATTTTTTCCCTTATAAATCAAGACAGCATTTGTAAAAATTACGATAAGATTTAATTTGTAACATATACCAGTTTTGTGCACGCGTTTTTATCTATTTTTCACATTACGAACGTATATAATTCACGTTGTATGGTTATAATATAACCGTAAAGCAAAGGGAACAGCAAATCGGGACACAGACCGGAGCTTTACGTTAAAATGTTAACCGCACCTTTTCATATAATTACCAACCAAACCAGCATCAGACCCCCGCGGGTAAAATCGCGGGGGTTTGATGTTTTTATCTGGTTTTCAGGAAGAAAATATTTTTCGTGAAACGGCGCTTAAGGTATTGACAAAGTAATTAGTATATGCTATACTAAATATCGACAAAAAACCTTATCAAGAGTGGCTTCGTGCATTTTGCGGGGGACTGGTCCCTATGAAGCCCGGCAACCTCTCCTGTTGATGTCTGCGTTTACGCAGTACGGAGGGAAAAGGTGCTACTTCCTGCGGCGGTTTATCCGACCGAAAGATGAGGAGTGATACGATCTTCGGCTCACTCCCTGGAGTGAGTTTTTTGTTTGTTGGAAGTAAGGGACATATAGAGAAAGGAAAAACGAAATGAGCAAATACTTCTTCACCTCTGAGAGCGTAACAGAGGGTCACCCTGACAAGATCTGCGACAACATCTCCGACGCAGTCCTTGACGCAATTCTGGAGCAGGATCCCATGGGCAGAGTTGCCTGCGAGACCATCACCACTACGGGTATGGTAACTGTAATGGGCGAGATCACAACCACCGCACAGGTTGATATCCCGGCTATCGTCCGCAAAACGATCAAGGATATCGGTTACTCCAGCTCAGAGTACGGCTTTGACGCCGACAGCTGCGCTGTATTCACAACTATCGACAAGCAGTCCCCGGATATCGCAATGGGCGTAAACAATGCGCTTGAGGGCAGAGAGGAAAACGCGCACGACACCGGCGCCGGCGACCAGGGAATGATGTTCGGCTACGCCTGCACGGAAACTCCCGAGCTCATGCCGATGCCGATAAGCCTCGCGCATAAGCTTGCCAAGAAGCTCACCGAGGTACGCAAGGACGGCACTATACCGTACCTGCTCCCTGACGGAAAAACTCAGGTAACAGTAGAGTACATTGACGGCAAGCCCGCCCGTGTTGATACCGTTGTAGTATCTTCCCAGCACAAGGCTTCCGCAACTCTTGAGCAGATCCGCGCTGACATCATTGAAAAGGTGATAAGGCCCACTATCCCCGCTGAGCTCCTTGACGATGAGACAAAATATTACATCAACCCGACAGGACGCTTCGTTGTCGGCGGTCCTATGGGCGACAGCGGACTCACCGGAAGAAAGATCATCGTAGACACCTACGGCGGATATTCCCGTCACGGCGGCGGAGCATTCTCCGGCAAGGACCCGACAAAGGTAGACCGCTCCGCGGCTTACATGGCGCGCTATGCAGCCAAGAACGTAGTTGCGGCAGGTCTTGCCGACAAGGCAGAGATCGAGGTCGCTTACGCTATCGGCGTTGCAAAGCCCGTTTCTATCTTTGTTGATACATTCGGCACCGGCAAGGTTTCCGATGAGGCTATCTCAGACGCAGTTGCAAAGGTGTTCGATTTCCGCCCTGCTGCGATAATCAAGGCGCTTGACCTCAGAAAGCCCCAGTACAAGGCGCTTGCCGCTTACGGCCACATGGGCAGAGAGGATCTTAACGTAAAGTGGGAGCAGACTGACAAGGTAGATGAACTCAGAGCTGCTGTAAAGTAATTATTATGGATATAAGCAGGGGCTGCAAATCAATGCAGCCCCTGTTTTTATTATACCGCGCCTGTAATACTATTCGGATTTCGCATTCTCCTGCCTGCGCATTATTCTGAATTCCACTATCAGCATGATAACGCACGCGATTCCTGAAAGCAGGTCTGCAAGAGGTCCTGACCAGAGTATCCCGTCGATACCCATGAACAGCGGAAGCACTATCATCGGCGGAAGCAGGAACAGTATCTGCCTTGTCAGCGACAGGAACGCGCCCTTGACCGATTTTCCTATCGAGGTGAAGAAAGTCGAGGCTATCGGCTGGAGGCAGTTCAGCCATGTGAAAAACAGGAACACCCGGAAGAACTTCACGCCGAAATCAAAATATTCATCAGAGCCTGTTCCGAATGCCGCGATTATCTCCCGCGGGAAAAGCTGGAACAGTATGAACGCCGCAACTGCAACTGCCGCTCCAACGGTTATCGCCGAACGGAACGCCTTACGCACACGTTCGAACTTCTCGGCGCCGTAGTTGAAGCTGATTATCGGCTGCGCACCCTGTCCCAGCCCTATGACTATCGAAAAGGTTATCTGGTTTACCTTCATCACGATTCCGGAAACCGCTATCGGTATGGACTCACCGTAGGCCGAAAGAGCGCCGTAATGCTTCAGCAGATTGTTCATTGCGATCTGAACCACCATCATCGCAAGCTGATTAATGCAGCTCGCCATGCCTATCGCCATTATCCTGCCGGTGTATTTCCAGCGTATACGCAGGTGCTTCAGCCCCACATGGACAGTCTTGTAGCGCGTCAGGTAGATTATAGCAACGGTTCCGGAGATTATCTGCCCGATTATCGTCGCGTAAGCAGCCCCTGCCATTCCCCACTGGAATCCAAGCACGAACAGCGCGTCAAGCCCTGTATTTATCACAGCTCCGAGGAGATTGCACAGCATGGTCATGCGCGGGCTTCCGTCAGCGCGTATCAGGTGCCCGCCGCCGGTCGTGATTATCATAAACGGAAATCCCCAGGAGGTTATCCTGACGTATTCCTGCGCCAGCGGAAGGACGTCCGCCGGAGAGCCGAACAGGTTCAGCAGAGGAGTCAGGAACAGCTTGGTTATCACCATAAGCAGGACTCCGCACAACAACATCATAACCGCTGCGTTTCCCACAAAGTAGGGTGCTTTCTCGCGCTCGCCGCGGCCCATATTCAGGTTGAAGCAGCTTGCGCCGCCTATTCCGAAAAGAAGCGCCAGCGACAGGCAGGAGGTCGAAAACGGGAACGCGATATTAGTCGCCGCATTTCCCAGCGGTCCGACAGCCTGACCTATAAACAGCTGATCCACGATGTTATACAGCGCTCCCACCAGCATAGCTATGATGCTTGGCACTGCGAATTTCACCATAAGCGAGGTGACCGGCGCATTTCCGAGGAGTTCAGAGCGGACGCTCTTTGCGTTTTCAGGGGTATTGCTCATTTTCTATACTCTTTTCCTTTGTTCTGCAATTATTTTGATCCAACCGCCGGAAGCCACGCTAAGGGGGCTTATCGTCAGCCTAATCTTTCACCATTATTTCACATTTCGATTACGCTAAATTCATAGATGTGGTGTATTATATAATCACAGCAGATGACATACAGGTCATCGCCGAACAAGCGCCGCGGGATCGCGGCATTCCAATAACCTACCTCCCCTTTTTTATGATGAGTTTTCATCATACGTCCCCACGTTTTCCTTCCTTTTTTCGTGTGGACGTTATATCTTATTCCCCGCAGCCCTCAAAGCTGCGGGATCTTTTTGTTTTGGGGGAGATAGCGGAAAATCACAGCTCGCTGCGGTTTTCAAGCGCCTTCATCAGCGTTACATCGTCCGCAAATTCCAGCGCGGAGCCTGCGGGCAGACCATACGCCAGGCGGGACACCTTTATTCCCATTGGCTTGATGAGCCGGCTGAGGTACACTGCGGTAGCCTCGCCCTCTACTGTCGGGTTAGTCGCCATGATCACCTCGCGGACGTCCGAGAGCCTTGCCATGAGCTCCTTTATCTTGAGGTCCTCCGCGGTAACTCCGTCCATTGGGGACAAAAGCCCGTGCAGGACATGATACACGCCCTCGTAGCCTCCTGAGCGCTCGAATGCAGAAACATCCTTTGGCGACTCCACAACGCAGATAACGCCCTTGTCACGGCTGTCGTCCGCGCATATCTCGCAGACCTCGCGGTCGGTGAAGTTCTGGCAGCAGCGGCAGAGCTGCACGCCGTTCCTTGCGCGCACCAGCGATTCCGCAAATTCCTCAACCTCGTGGGGCGGGAGGTTCAGCATGTAGTACGCGAGCCTCTGCGCGGTCTTTATGCCGATACCCGGGAGCTTCGCGAACTGCTCGGCGGCAAGCGCCAGCGGCGCAGATATAAATTCAGACATTGTTTTCTCCTTATGCCTGCGGCGGTTCTCATGGAACTATCCGCAGGCTGTTATCATAGATATTCACGCCGTTTTCCGGGAGCTCGTCCTGCCATGCCGAGGCATACAGCGGAAGCTCCGCTCCGGTTGCGGGCGTATTCTTCTTATAGCCATAGTATACCGCGATATCCGCGGGAGTATCGTCTCCGGCTTTCAGCATTGCGTAGCTCCTGCCGCCTATGGTCAGAATATCCTCTGCAATGCCGAATTCAGCGGCGGAGACCCGTTTCTGCGCTTCGGTCAGCTGCTCTTCCGGGCACAGGAAAATATCCGCCGGGAAAAGCTCCGTCAGCTCTTTCATCGCCAGAAGCCCGCTGTGGTCAAGCTGCGGAGCGTTTATCAGCCGAAGCCGCGTAATTCCGCCGTCCGTCAGCACATCAAAAAGCTCCCGGGATATATTTCCGCTGCCGGAGATCAGCACTGCCGCTTCATTCCCTTCGCAGACGACCGCTGCCCCGCTCTTTCCGTCAGAAACGAACCCGGTGTAATTCCGTCCGGAATCATGGCAGAAGCTCGCAGCAATCAGCAGCGCGGCGCATAACCCGCCGCACTCCAGCACCAGACTGGAGTAATCAGGAACAAAGGCGCCGATAATAAGCAGTACCGCCGCGGCGGACGCCAGTATTACGGCAGCTTCAAAGTCCAGAGCACGCCATGCGCCGTCAATATTCCCGAAAAAGCCGAGGATATCAGTGAAGCAGACCAGCGTCCATTTAAGCGACACCGCGATCAGCGGAACTCCGCTTATCAGCAGCATTATTCCGAAAAGCACCGCCAGCGTAAAGAACGGCGACAGCGCCACGGAAGCCGGAACCTCCGCAAGAGATATACCGCCAAACAGCGAAATGCTCACCGGAGCAATACAAACCATTGCCCCGAGCGACATCAGCGCGGCTTTCTTTAGTTTGGCGAGGAGCCAAAAGTGCTCCCAGTGGTAATGCCGCAGACGATTAAGCGCTGAACCGAGCTCCCCGGCGCCGAAAACTCCGAGCGCCGACATCTGGAGCGCCGGATCAAATGCGGCGTTCGGCGTGAATACGGTCATCATCAGCAGCGCCGCACACAGCGAATTGAGCGTGACCGGCTGTCTGCGCAGGAGTACTCCGCTGCGGCATATTATCAGCATAAGCCCCGCCCTCATGACGGACGGCGAAAAATCAAACAGCACCGCCAGTGCAAGCGACGAGACTATCGCTATGTATGCCTGTGCCTTTCCGCGCTTACGGCAGAAAAGCTCCGTCAGCACAGCAATGCACAGCGTGATGTGCGCTCCGGAAACCGCGCACATATAGTTCACGCCGCTGTATTTGATATCCCGCCGCAGCTTAAGCGAAAATCCTGATGTGTCGCCCAGCAGAAGCCCTTTCGCAAGCTCCGCTTCGTCTCCGCCAAGTACGTCCAGCCGGGACTCCGCCGCCCTGCGTATAAGATGCGTCCAGCGGAATATCCCGTGAGGCTCCGTGGAGCTGTAAACCTCCGAGACCTCGCCGCTCAGCAGCGCTCCGTCCGCATAATTGAAGCTGCTCTGCTGCTCAGGGCACATCAGCGCAAGCGCCTCGATATCCGAGCCTGGCTCGGCGGAATACTGCCCGGTGAGCGTTATGACCGCCGGCTTTCCGTCAATAATGCATAACGCCCTCGAAACGCTGAACCGCTCCGAAGAATAGCTCTGAGACATAATGTGACACTGAAGCCGCTGCTCCGTGCCGTCAAGCTGGCGAAGCGGCTGCGCATAGAAGCCCTCCCATGCGGAAATGCACAGCATCCCCAGCAGGAGCCCCGCCGACCAGAGCCGCCAGCGCTTCCTGATCAGGCATATCACGAAAAAAGAGAGCGCCATTGCAAGCAGCGCCAGCGGAGCGTCCCTGCCGGCAATGCAGCCTGCAAAGAAAGACAGTCCAAGAGCTACAAGAGGCAGCTTCAATACGGCTTTTATATTCTTGTTCATACTTTAAAGGGCGGGTCAGCCGACCCGCCCGCAGATGTTATGTTTCAGGCTATCAGATGAAGCCGGGGAAAGAAACGCCGCCGGTAACCTTTTCCATCTCTGCTGCGCCGTAGTCGTCAACTTCCTTGAGTATCTCGTTAACGCCGCTGATGATGAGGTCCTGGAGCATTTCGATATCCTCGGGGTCAACGACCTCGGGCTTAATGGTAACGGACTTCAGCTGCTTGTCGCCGGTCATGACCAGCTCAATGGCACCGCCGCCTACCTGCTTGGTGAACTCCTTGACTGCAAGCTCCTCCTGGATCTTGCCGATGTCCTCCTGCATCTTCTGTGCCTTTCTTACCATCTGGTTCATGTTGGGTGTGGAATTCTGGTATCCCTGGGGTAATCTTGCCTTCATAGTGGTATTATCCTTTCACTTATATTGTACTTCTATATTGAGCTGCTCTGCCTTTCGCAGCAGCTCCTTTACAGCGGAGATCTCCTCTCCGGCTGCGTTTTCCATTTCTTCGGGCTTAACTATCGCACGTACTTTCTTTCCGAACGCATTGTAAAGCTCCTCGTCAAGCTGACGGCTTCCCGCGCTGCCTTGCAGCATGAGGTTTCCGGTCACTATCTCAAGTACTCCATCGCCGTTCACGCTGACCTTTGCGCCGTCAAACATCGCGGCGAAAAGCGGAGACAGCTTCTTTGAAGCCTCTGTCCATTCCTCCGGCGTGAGACCGGAGAGCTTCTCGTATTCCCCGCTTCCCTGCCTTGCAGGAGCTTTCTTCTCCGCGGCGGGCTTTACCGCAGCAGCGGGTTCAGGCTTCTTCGCGGGCTTCTCTGCCGCTGGCTCGGGAACAGGCTCGGTCTTAACAGGCTTGGACTCCGGAATGGGTTCAGGCATTGGTACCGGCGCGGGCTCCGGCATGAACTCACGCGGCGGAATGAATTCCTCCGGCGGTTCCTCGGGCGGCGGGGCAAAATCGAAAGGCTCCGGCGCGGCGGGTCTGCTGTTGAGCTCCGGCATGGGCGCCGATTCCTCCGGCGCACTGTGCTGCCCGGTTATCTCATGAAGCCTGCTGATATTCTCTGCCGCTTCCGGAGCGGTTTCCCGCTTCGGGACCGGCTCAGCCGCAGTCTCCGGCGGCTTTGAAAATATCTCGTGTATCTTATTTATATTGGCGTTCTTCTCTGAGGCTGCGCGCTTATCCGCTAATGTCGGCTTCGGCGGTTCAGCAGGCTTTTCCTGCGCTGCTTCCGTTGGTTCGGGCTTTGCAGGCTCAGCGGCTTCCGGCTCCTTGAAGAGCTCGTGCAGCTTGCTCAGGTTTGCAGCGTGGGCGGGTTTCAGCTTGTCGTCTGACACCGGGGTGAACTCGCTGCCCATCGGCTTGAACTCCTGCCTGGGAGCGGGAGCGGTCATTACCGGAGCCGCCTTATTCTGCGCGGAAGCCTGCGCTGCGGTCGCTGCGCCCGTGCACAGCTTTACGAAGCACATCTCCGCAAGAGTACGGCGCTGGCGCGTCCTTGAGATACCGTCCGTGCACTCCTGGATAAGCGTGAGGTCGTGGAGTATCTCATCAAGCGAATACATCGCGGAAAGCCGCTCTATTTCAGGGTGATCGTGCGGCATTGCTTCAAGCAGCCCTGTTTCCCCGGGGGCGCTGGTATACAGCATGAGATCGCGGAAAACTCCGCTGAGCTCGTCCATAAGTCGAGCAATGTCCTTGCCGCTCTTGTAGAGCTGCTCCAGCAGCTGGATACAGCCGGGAATATCCCGCGCAGCTATCATCTCAGCGAACCGATAGAGAGAATGGTTGTCCGCCACGCCTGCGCAGTTCCGGACTACCTCGTCCGTAACCTCGCTGCTGACGGCAATGCACCTGTCCAGCAGTGAAAGCGCGTCACGCATTCCTCCGTCCGAGATACGCGAGATAAGATCCGCAGCCTCCTGCGTGAGAGTCACGCCCTCCTTTTCTGCAATGCTGAGCAGCCTTGCAGAGCTGTCTGCGATCTCTATCCGCCTGAACTCGAAACGCTGGCAGCGGGAAAGAATAGTCGCCGGAACCTTGTGAAGCTCCGTAGTGGCGAATATGAATATAACATGCGGCGGAGGCTCCTCGATGGTCTTTAGCAACGCATTGAACGCCTGCGTGGTCATCATATGGACCTCGTCCAGAATATATACGCGGTATTTACAGCTGACCGGGGTGTAGGAAAGCTGATCCTGAAGCGTGTGGACATCGTTTACGCTGTTGTTGCTGGCAGCGTCTATTTCCATGATGTCAGTGGCGGCTCCGCTGGCTATCTCGCGGCAGCTCTCGCACTCAAGGCAGGGATTCCCTCCGACAGGGTGCTTGCAGTTGAGCGCCATGGCCAGTATCTTGGCACAGGTGGTCTTGCCGGTGCCGCGGCTCCCGGTAAACAGGTAAGCATGGGCGTTCTGACCGGTGGCGATCTGGTTTTTCAGCGTCGTCACGATCTCCGGCTGGGATATTACATCGTCAAATGTCCTCGGACGATATTTCCTGTAAAGAGCCAGATACACTGCCGCACCTCCCGCGCATAAAAATATAAATGCCCTCGATTATGGGAACAGGCTGACTGCGGCACACAGAGAAATCCGCTTAATGCTGCTCGGTTCCCCGCCTGACATGGTTCACAGCACTCTGTTGCACAGGGTCTGCCCCCATAAGCGAGAGCATTTATTGCTTGATTATGTACTTACTTTCATATTATACTCTATTTCACGCAAAAAATCAAGTAGTTTTGCAAAAATTGTGCTGACCTGTCCGGCAAGCCTTGAAAAAAACGGAACTTTGGTATATAATAGAGCGTAGTAAATCACAGGGGAGGCAGACAGATGGCTGTAAAAAACGAGGTTGCCGCACTTCTGGAGCAGCGGCGCGGCACTGCGGTTTCAGGGCAGGAGCTCGCGGATATGCTGGGGGTTTCCCGGGCGGCGGTATGGAAGGCTGTAAAGCAGCTCCAGGACGAGGGCTACCGTATTTCCGCCGCGACCAACCGCGGGTATCTTCTGGAAAATGAAACAGACATTCTGACTGCCGATGGAATACGGCTGAATCTCCCGGAGCGCTACCGCGAGCTGCCCGTGCAGGTCTACCGTTCGGTCGGCTCCACCAACACGGAGGCGAAAGCCGCGGCGCTTCGCGGAATGCCGCACGGCACCATAATCGCCGCGGACGAGCAGACCGCCGGGCGCGGAAGATTCGGCAAGAGCTTCTATTCTCCCGCCCGCAGCGGACTTTACATGAGCGTTATCCTGAAGCCGCAGAAACCGGTTTCCGACTGCACGCTGATAACCGCCGCAGCCGCCTGCGCAGTCACCGACAGCCTTGAGGAGCTGTGCGGAGTTCACGCCGGAATAAAATGGGTGAACGATATTTTCCTAAACGGACGAAAAATATCCGGCATACTTACCGAGGCGATAAGCGACTTTGAAAGCGGAACAGTGGAGGAGGTCATCGTTGGAATCGGGCTGAACATTTCCACCACGGATTTTCCGCAGGATATCGCGACGGTCGCGGGCGCTGTGGGAGTATTCGCGGAGCGCAGCCGCATGTGCGCAGATATTGCGGCGCGTATCCTTGACAGCGCCGTCCGTGACGACCACGCCGAGCTTCTGAGGAAATACCGGGAGCGCTCGCTTGTGCTGGGCAGGGAGGTAACATTCCTGAAAGACGGAGTTCTCCACACCGGAAAGGCGGTCAGCATAGACGATGAAGGGCGGCTTGTTATAAGCTCCGAAAATGGCACCGAGGCGCTTCGCTCCGGAGAGATCTCCGTTGTGGGCGGCTTCTGAGCAGTTGCATTTTTCCGCAAAATGATATATAATAAGAGCGTAATGATCCCATTCCAGGGAGTATACACAGGAGGTCATACAATGAAAGTATTATTAGTCAACGGAAGCCCGCATGAGCACGGCTGCACCGACAGGGCGCTGAAGCAGGTATCTGAGTCCCTTGCAAAGTACGGAGTGGATTCTGAGATATTCTGGATAGGAAACAAGCCGATTTCCGGCTGTATCGGCTGCGGAGCCTGCAAAAAGGGTCTCGGGAAATGCGCCATTGACGATGTAGTTAACGAATTCGTAAACAAGGCTGCGGATTTTGACGGCTACATATTCGGCTCTCCGGTACACTATGCGGCCATCGGCGGAGCAATGGGCGCTTTCATGGACAGAGCGTTCTACTCCGGCGGAAAGAAGATGGCGTACAAGCCGGCTGCCGGCGTTGTAAGCTGCCGCCGCGGAGGTGCCTCAGCCGCATTCGACCAGCTCAACAAGTACTTTACTATCAACAATATGCCGGTCGTTTCCTCGCAGTACTGGAATCAGGTACACGGAAACTCCGCAGAGCAGGTTGAGCAGGACCTTGAGGGTCTCCAGACCCTGGATATCCTCGCAAAGAACATGGCATGGCTGCTCAAGTGCATTGAAGCCGGAAAGGCTGCCGGGATCGCCTGTCCCGAGCCTGAAAAGCCCATAAGGACCAATTTCATCAGATAATGCAAAACGCGGGACTGTGAATACACAGCCCCGTGTTTTTATCAGCATTAGTTTTCCGTGTAATCGCAGGTGAATCCCGTGAATACCGCCGTGCCGCGCACCGCAAACAGCCCGGTCATTACTCCGGTGAAGCCCTCGGCTACCTCGCTGGAAAGGTATTTGGTGCTGCCATATCCGAGCTGCACTTCGTTCCCTCCCTGGACCACAAAAAAGCTGTAACCAAAATTATCCGCGCGTATGATAAGCTCCGCCTTGTTTCCGCTTATCGGAACGGCGCTCTGACGGTGCTTTATCCCGCCGATGTTCAGCATAAGCACCGCATTGCAGCCCTCCAATGTCTGCTCAAGGAATATATCGTAATGCTCGTTTTCCGTTATGAGTACTGTAAGACCTCCGAAACCGCCTGATATTTCAACATCGCACTTCATCTCCATGTTGAAATCCCGCTGGCGCATAGCCACAAATGTCGGAGAATCCACATCGTCCAGCGTGAGCTCAGTTCCATGAAGGACCGCCTTATTCTCCGAGAGCTCGTAATTCTCTATATGCGGGTGGCGCATGAAGCACCACTCCTTGCTCCAGTCGGTATTTTCAAAGGTGAATACGCGCTTCTCATTCTGCGTGAAATCGCCCTGCATTTCGTAGCTTTCGTCCGTTGTGCCGTCCCTGCCGCACCTGAACCAGCCGTCCTCCGTGAAGTACACGGGGGTCAGGAAAACCTCCCTGCCGAGGTGGTGATAGGGTCTCCAGATGTGCTGCTGACGGAATCCAAGAGAAAGTACATGCCAGTCGCCGAAGCTGTCCTGAATAAGGTCGCCGTGGCCTATTCCCTGAATAATGAACGGAGCCTTGTTGCGGTTCGTGAGCACAGGATTGTGCGGGTTTCCCTCAAACGGCCCCCAAACAGAGGAAGCCCGGGCGCAGGTTATCATGTGACCGTACTCCGTGCCGCCCTCCGCCGCCATGAGGTAATAGGTTCCGTTTATCCTGTAAAGGTGCGGGCTCTCGAGGTAGCGTCCGCCGCTTCCCTGCCAGATGCAGCGGCTGGGAGAGAGCTTCTTTCCAGTTGCAATGTCTATCTCGCACTGGACAACTCCGCCAACGCCGTTGTCATCGGCGCCGTTGCTCATAAAGTAGGTCCTTCCGTCCTCGAAGTAAAGGGACGGGTCGATTCCTCCCTGATCAACATAAATGGGCTCCGACCACTCGCCATAGATGTCGTCCGTGTAGACATAGAAATTCTGGTGCGTTGTATCGTTTGTCGTTACCATGTAGAATCTGCCGTTGTTGCAGCGGATAGTCGGCGCGAAAACTCCGCCTGAGCTGTTTATCCTGTCCAGCATTACCTGGCTCTTTCTGGTGAGGACATATCCTATCTGCTCCCAGTTGACGAGGTCGCTGCTCTCAAACAGCGGAACTCCGGGGAAATACTGAAACGAGCTGCACACAAGGTAATACTTTCCGTTGTGACTGCATACGCTGGGGTCGGGATAAAATCCCTTTACTACCGGATTTTTATATGTCATGGCGGTACTCTCCTTTAAAATACTGAATATACTGATTACATTATAGCACCTGACATCGGAATTTCAAGTGCCGGAAAGACTTTTTTCAGCACAAAACGGACATTTTCCGTGTGCTTGACAAAGTGAAACGTATCGGTTATAATATAATAACCGGACAAATTGCCGAAATTGTCCGGGAAACACAAAGGTTACACCGTAACGGAGAATATAGATGAAGCACACAGAACAGTCACAGCTCACCCGGCAGACGCTTTCAGCCGCGCTGAAAAAGCTCATGGAAACCAAGCCGCTCAGACGTATAACCATAAGCGAAATAGTTGACAGCTGCGGTCTTAACCGTAAGACCTTCTACTACCACTTTGAAGACATATACGCGCTTCTCAAATGGACGCTCGACCAGGAGGCAATCGCACAGTTCGACAAATTTGACCTGGTGACCCAGCATACGGAGGCTATCGGCTTCGCGCTGGATTACATCGCTGCGAACCACGCCATGCTGCGTAACATAGTCCACTCGATAGGCAGGTCGGAGCTCAGCAGGTTCTTCTACAACGACATCTATCAGCCGGTATACAGACTGGTCTGCACCTGCGCAGAAAACCGAAAACTCGACGCCGGAGAAGAATACCGTGCCTTTCTCGGAAAATTCCTGACGGAGGCCATCGCCGGTGTGCTCATGGACTGCATAGAACGTGATTCCCTTTCAGACCGCGAGGAGCTCACCCGCAGAATAACGGTCACGCTCACCGCCTCAATAACCGCGTCGCTTGAAGAAGCGGCGAATAAATCGCTCAGATAAAAAACCTCCCGGCATTTTAATCTGCCGGGAGGTTCTTATTTTACTTGGTTTCTATTGTCTGCTTTTCCTCGGCGTTTTCCTTGGTTTCAGCAGAGTTTGCCGCTCTTCTGGCGGCGCGCTTTCTCTTAATGAGAATAGTCCAGAGTATAACGTTGACCAGCGCGATAAGTGCGCAGCCTCCGATTATAATGATCGGAACAATATCCATAGTCTGGAGCTGAACGCAGAACGTTCCGGAGCCGTTGTCCAGCATCGGGTCCTCAACCAGCAGGTAATGTCCGTTGTCTGTGAAGCTGACTGATTTCCACGCGCCGTTAACGAACTGCATAACATTTACATTTCCCCTGCCCTCGGGCTTCAGGAATCTGAGCTGCGTTGCGCTGCTGTCTGTAACATCGGAAACTATTTTGATCATGCGCAGCTCGCTGTTGTTATCCGGAGCAAAAACGCTGCTGCTCTGCGTAGATACCTTTATCTTGCTGCCGTCATCAAACAGCCCATCCGCAAGGACAAGTGCGAAGCCGTCCTCCGACTGCTCATCGCTCTCGATAACGGTCACATACGGTGTGTACACAGCCTCTACCACTACCGGGAAGGTTATGCAGTCGTTGTCAAAATCAGACCACCTTGCAAAGCAGCCGTCCTTTGCCGGTATCTCCGGGAAATCCGAAGTACGGAGCTTTCCGCCGTAATCCACCTGAATGGTATCTGCAAGCTGACCGTCAACCATGAACTTAACGTCTATCACAGCGGCAGCGCCTGCAAGCTCGCGGTACCTTGCGAAATCCACCGGGACTGCCTTGCCGGAATAGCTGATGTTGTCTATCGCAGCAATGCCGCGGTCAACGAAGCTGTTCCTGAGCACCTCGGCGTTTTCGTCCGTGAAGTCAACGTAGCCTGCGACTGCGCCGACGCATTCAGTGTAATCATACGCGTCAAGTATCGAGGCGTTATCCGTCAGGATAAGCCCCTGACCCGCAATTCCGCCGACATAGCTGGAAGCGGAAACAGTAGCCTTGGAAATGCACTTCCTTATTGCGGAGGAAGAGCTGCCCGCGATTCCGCCGGCATAGCTCCCATTGGTGCTCGTCACCTTTCCGTTCTGAACGGAACCGCGTACAACGCCCATATCCTGCTTTCCGACTATGCCGCCGCAGTAGTTCTTCTTGGCGGTTATCTCGCCGGTATTGGTGCAGTTTTCAATGATGTCGCGTATCTTGTAGCTGAAGCTCAGCGAATGCTCGCCGTTGGACGTGATATCGTCCTCCGGGTCGAAATCCACGTCTATCGCCATGGAACCAGTTATACCGCCGACATTCAGGTCGCCCTGGACGCCGCCGTAATTTATGCATGACGCAGCCTTGCCGTTCCTGCTGGAGGATTCGTCCTCGGAAACGTCAGTCGTGAAGCCATCGCTGCTGTCATCGTTGTTCATTGCCTTGTCCTTGAGCTCCTGGAGGATATCCGTTATCTTGCCGAACTCATCGCTTATCGCCTGAACATCGTCCAGCAGGATGTCTCCCTGCCTTTCAGCAGTGCTGCTGATAGCAGAAAGCGCGCTGGTGATCCCCGCAAAGTTATTCGAGAAGCTGTCAACAGCCGCAGTGAAGTCATCGTCCGCAGCCGGGAACTCGACAGTCGGCTTGTCGCCGAGCTTCTTTACCAGCTTGGACAGCTTATCTGCGCCGTCAGAGAACTTACTGCATGCGTCTGAAAGATAAGAGGAAGCGTCAGAAGCTGACTCGGAAGCTCCCTGAAGCGAATCCAGCGCCTTGCTTATGGAATCAGCCGCGTCATTGAAGCTGTCCCCGGCGGAAGCGATCTCGTCCGCAGCCGCAGACAGCTTGTCAGCCGCCGCGGAAACGTCCTCAATGCTGTCCTTTATCGCGCCGGAATCTATCTGATCGGTTATTACATCAAGAGCCGCGTTTATAGTGTCCGCTGAATTGGAGATGTTGCCGATCGCGGTGTTCATCTTCTTTATCTGGGCGGATATCTCATCATAGGTATCGCCAGGCACCTTTGAGCTGCTTATTTTATCGTATGCGTCGGTGATGTCCTCTATCGCCTGACCTGCGTCATCAAGCGCAGCGGAAAGCTCCTTGGAGGCTGTCTGCATCTGGGACAGTCCATCGCTCAGCTCCTTGGTGTCTACCGCCTTGTTGAGCGCGTCCGCCGCCTTGGTGACGTGCTCTGCCGCCGCAATGATGTTATCCGCAGCAGCGTCAAGCTCCTTCTGCACAGTATCGGTATCCGGGATTGTTCCGGAAGCCGCCTTGATAGCAGCCGCCACATGCACAGCCGCCTTGCTGAGCTCCACAGAGGCGCTCGCCAGCTCGTCAAGACCCTTCTGTATCTGGTCTGCATCAACCGAACCCGCTATCTTCTGGAGCGCCTTGCTCATCTTGCTGAGGGCGCTTGTTACGTCCTGCATAGCCTCGCCGAGATCAACTATTCCGTCGGAAAGCTGCTTGAAATCCTTGCCGGTGACCCATTCCTGGAGATCATCACACGCCTCGCCTATCTTGGTCAGGGCATTTGTAATGGTCTTTATTTCGCCGTTAGCGTTGTTCAGCGCCTTGATCATATCCTTGACCGCGGCCTCTGTCTTGTCGGTGTCGCCCATTGCGCTGCTGAGCTTATCCGCTGCAAGGCTTATATCGTCCAGGGCTGCGGATACTCCCTCTATCGCTCCGTTGAGCGTGTCCATACCGGACTTTGCGCTGTCTATCGCCGCCTGCATATCATCGCTGGAAGCAGTCATCTGGTCGAACACCTCTTCAAGAGAGCTGCTGAAATCACTGAGCATATCAAACCCGTCACGGAAATCGTCAAGCGCCGGGGAAAGCCCGTCAAGAGCCTCGTCAACGCGCGCGGATATCTCATTCACGCCGTCCGTCCAGCCGTTGTATATCTCCTGGGTGCGGTCGGAAATATCGTCCGCGGAATCCCTCAGGTTGTTCATCTGATATGTGAGTCCCTGAACCTGATCGTTTATCGCGTCGCCTGCGCCCTTTGCGTCAGATATTAGCTTATCCACCTGGTCGCCGAGCACTGTCATTTCATCGAGCAGCTTCTGTACGGTGTCCTTGTCGAAATCTATGCTCTGATAGGGCTCCAGCTGACCTGCGATACCGCCGACATCCTTCCTGCCGAATATCTCGCCGTGGTTCACGCAGCTGTTTACATAGCCGGACTGCCTGCCCACGATTCCTCCGACATTATAGCCGATATGCGGATATCCCACGGTGCCGTGGTTCTCGCAGCCCTGGATTATTCCGTCAGAATAGCCCGTGATACCGCCCGCGTCAGTCATGGAGGCGGGCTCCTCGGAGGACATTATGCTGTCCCAGTCGATGTCCTGAATGGAAAGCTTCGCCTCGCTTGCGGTGGTGTTAACACTGCACCTGCTGGAGCAGTTCAGGATAGTTCCGGAATTGCTTCCAGCGATACCGCCGGTGTCGTGGCTGCCATGCATAGCGCCCGCAGCCTCACAGCCGGAGATAAGTCCGCTCTTTTCGTTGATGCCGGCGATTCCGCCTATGTAGTCGGTTCCCTTTATGGTGCCGCTGAATTTGCAGTTGGTGATGTTTCCGGCATTGCTTCCGGCAATGCCGCCGATGTAGTCGGCGCTTCCGCCGGCGGTGATATGCGCCTTTACTGTGACGTCCTTTACAAGTCCGCCCCGGAGCACATATCTGAACAGCCCGGAATAGGAGCCGTCATCTGACAGGTTCAGCCCGGAAATCGTATGTCCCGCGCCGTCAAAAGTTCCCTCAAACACGGGTATCGGCGTGAAATCCCCGGAAAGCTCTATATCCGCTGTAAGCGTAACATATAGTCCGCTGCTGTAAGAATCCAGGCGGCAGTCCTGCGAGAGCTGCCTGAGACCCGCGGCGTCGGATATGGTGATCTCCGTCCGGCTGGTCTGAGTCTGGGAGGTGTTCCCTCCGGCTGCGTAGCTCCCCATGGGTACGGCGGCAGCCAGCGTAAGCGCGGCAACAACGGAAATGATCTTATTTATATACTTCATCTTCATCATTCCTCCGTTTCGTCCATGATATCGTCTACGTCCTCGGCTGTTCCGGCGGACGACGGCGGCGCTATGCTGTCTATATCCTCAATGCGCTTTCCGTCAGCGTCTATGTGGTTGATTATCTGCCTGTCCACCTTTGCCTTCATATCCTCGGCAGCGTCTGATTCAAGCTGTGCGCTTACCTCGCCGTGGATAATACCAGTGATCTGCGCGTCAACAATACCGGAAACATAACCGCGCACTCTTCCGTTGACGCGGATATAGCCGGAGTGCTTCTGAACAAGGTCGCGGCGCTTGAGCGTGAACGATGTCTTTTCTATTATCGTATCGCCGAGCAGCAGAATCTGAGGGAGCACGAACATTACCAGGAATATAGACATCAGCGTACCGCGTCCGAGGCAGATACCAACGGAGGATATCGCAACATCAGACGACAGGAAGCCTATCAGCAGTCCGGCGATAGCAAGTATCGCACCGGATGTGATTATGGTCGGGAACGCCTGGTTCAGCGTTTCAACCATTGCGTCCTTGGTGGACATTGACTTCTTGAGATCGGTGTAACGGCTGGAAATAACGATCGCATAGTCGATATTCGCACCCATCTGGATCGAGCTTACGATGAGGTAGCTGAGGAAGAATATGTTCGTATCAGTCAGTACCGGCACGGAGAAGTTTATCCATACCGAGCCCTGGATTATCGCAAGCAGCAGCACAGGAAGTCCCGCGGACTTGAACGTGAACACAAGGATAACAAGTACGAACAGGAACGACAGTATGCTTACCATAAGGTTATCCGTGGAGAATACGTTCGACAGGTCGTAGTCAGAGGTGGAATCGCCGACAACGTAGCTTCCCTCGGGGTAATACTCCTGAATTACCTCGTGCAGCTTGTCGAGGAATTCAAAGGTCTCCGGTCCCTCCTCGGGGACATTAGTGTAAAGCAGCATACGGCTGTATTCGTCCGTTCCGAGCTGGAGCTTTGCCTTGTCGAGCTGCTCATGCAGGTCGTCTATGGTCTCGTTCATGTCGTCGTCGAGGTGAACGTAGCCCGCTTCCTTTTCATCATAGATGAAGCTGAACATATCTATCAGCGGCACGGAGTAGCTGCTTACCGTTGAGCTTGTCAGCGAGCCGACTATCTGACCGTAGTCCTCCTGATTTGCGGCGTAAGCCGTATATGCGAGCTGTACTATCTCGATATCCATATCGGTGAGCTCGGCAAACTGGCGCGGCGTAAGGGAATCCGTCAGCACATAGCCGTCCATCGCCTCAATATTGGCAAGTCCCATGGAGGAATCCACTTCCGGCAGGCTGTCGAGTTTTTCAAGCAGCTTGTGCTCCTGCTCGTAGTTTCCCGCCGGAACCATTACTACGACCAGATTCTTTGTGCCGAAGTTCTCGTCTATCTTCTCCTCGGCTATCTGTGTGGTGTTCTTGGTATATGTGGAAAGCGTGGAATAGCCGTAAACGTAATTTGTCTGGTTGGACAGGATAAATCCCGCCACCAGGAGTACGGCAAACAGCGGAGGCACGATAAACCTTGTCTTTACATCGAACTTTCCGACTGCGGTGATGTTAGGAACAAAGTTCTTATGGTGGGTCTTGTCGATGAGCGGTGAGAAAGACATCAGCAGTCCCGGCATGAGCGTGAATACTACAAAGATACTGAAGAAGATAGCCTTGCAGAGCACGATACCAAGGTCAAAGCCGAGCTTGAACTGCATGAGCATCATCGCGATCATACCGGAAAGCGTGGTAAGGCAGCTTGATGAGATCTCCGGAATAGCCTTGCTGAGCGCGGTGATAACCGCCTCGCGCGCGTCCAAATTCACGCGCTCCTCAGTGTAGCGGTTGCAGAGGATTATCGCATAGTCGATAGCGAGCGCCAGCTGGAGAACTACCGCTATGGAGTTGGAAACGAACGAGATCTCGCCAAACAGGAAGTTCGTACCCATGTTGAGCAGCGCCGCCGTTCCGAATGTCGCCAGCAGTACGGGTATCTCCATGTATGTATGCGATGTGAAGAACAGCACCGCGATGATAATTACAAGGACTATCACGACAACGACCTGCATTTCCGCCGCTATCGTTTCAGACGTACTGCTTCCGACAGCGCTGGATATGTATTCGTCATACGGAACCAGCTTTTCCTTGACCTGCACCATGGCGTCCTTGGATATCTGGTCGTCCTCCTCGCCGTCAAAGGTTATGGAGAGCAGGGCGCAGCCGTCCTTATAGCTGTCCTCGTCATTCTCCACCGTTACGGAGGTAACGCCGTCTATTTCTTCGAGCTCGGCGGCAATCTGCTCCGCCTTTTCAAAGGTGATATTGTCGAGCATTATGCTTCCTGAGCCGTAGGTCACGAACTGGTCGTTCATAAGGTCAAGACCCATGCGCGTCTCCGAGGAATCCGGCAGGTAGCTCGTGATATCGTTGTTTACCTGCGTCCAGCCTGTGGCAATGGCACAGAATATCCCGGCAATGATGTAAAACAGATAGAACGCCTTGCGCTTGTCTACGATAAGCGTTGCTATCTTTTCTATGGGCGTCTGCTTTTTCTTTTGCGTACTCATCTCATCACTCCATTGTGTCGTTTGTTGTAAATAAAAAGAAATACATTATAGATTATAGCACCGCAAGGAATTTTTTTCAATAATCAAAATACACAAAATGTCCGGAAATCAACACAGGCGCTCTGCTGTGTGCATAAAAAGCGCCCTCCTGCGGAGGGCGCTCAGTCATATTAAATTAAAGCGACGCGATTGTTTCATTTATCTCATTGACCCTGTCATTGATAATGGAGTACTTATCCTCCCTTATCTTGTCATAGGTCCTGGTACCCATAAGATACACGGATTTGGTCAGCGACTCAACGGCGGAATCCGACTTGCCGGCGTCGGCTATGTCAGTGCCTATGCCATTCTTGAAGTCAAACACAGGAGTGAGCCTGCTTGTTCCGTCAAGGGCAGTCTGGCTGTATATGAAATCGAGATTGTAGTCGCTCCAGCCGTTCTTTTCCTTGATCTGGTTCATGGAAGCCTCCGTTACCTCCGGGTCTAGCGAGGAAGTGATATTGCAGTCTATCCATGCGGCAACGCCGCTGCTGTTCGTGGAACCCTTGCACCACATATATGCGTCATTCTTCATCAGGTGATAGTACTTGTCAGCCTTGGGGTCTTTCGGATAGGGAACAACGCATATATCCTCCGGATCCCAGCCAAATTTCTGCGCCAGGCGGTTCAGACCGTGGTCGTCCTCAAACTCCCAGGTTCCGCCGTTGCCGTAAAACAGGATGTCTCCCTGCGCCCATGCCTTCATATTGATGTTCCAGCCGTTGAGTTCGTGGAACGGATAGCGAAGATTCTCCTGCTGGAGCGTCGTCAGGAAATCCATGGCGCGCTCCACATCGGCGCTGTACATATTGTTGACAAGCCCGGTTCCATTCGTTCCGATGAGCGGAGTTCCGGTAGACACCAGAAAATCATTCTCGGAATTGTAGCCCTCGATAACGAACTTGTTATCGCCTGTCTTCTGGAACTCCCTTGCCATGTCAAGGAATGTATCCCACGTCCAGTTTCCGTCCTCAAACAGGGCGCGCGGATCCTGGAGACCTGCCTCATCAAGAACGCTCTTTCTGTAATACAGCAGCGAATCGAAAGAAACCTCGTACACCGCGCAGTAATACCTTCCGTTCAGGCGGAACTGGTCAAGCACGCCGCGGGCGGGATCCCACTTGGAACCGTTAAGATCCAGTATCTCGTCTACCGGCTGATATCTTCCCTCCACAACGCCGTAAGGGAAATCGCGCATTTCAAACGGAAACAGGTCGGGGGAATTTCCCGACTGGATAGCTTCTGTCAGCTTGTCGTAGCGGTCGTCATACGCCACATTGATATACTCGAATATTCTGCCCTCGCTGGCGGGATCGTCACCCTCCTCGGGGATCCCGTAAGCCACCTTGAACATCTCTGCCGCCGCTGTGGTCTCATCTATGTCCCACCACGCCATCCATTTCAGGCGCTTGGTCACCTCAAGGTCAGGGTCGTCAAGGCTTGCGGCGCCTCCGCCGACTACCTCGATAACGGCAGGGTCAGTGTCGTATGTCGTTGTCACAACGGAAGTCCCCGCGGGCTCCTCGGATGATGTGGCATAATAGCTCGGTGTGCTGTAAGCCGGCCTTTCCTCATAACAGCCGGTCAGCGTGAATATTATTCCGGCTGCAAGACTGCCCGCCAGAACGCGTTTTGCATAATTCATAAAAACCTCCATGTAAGGATATATAATACATTTTCTTCTGAACTCAATTTCAATTATGGGAACATCTAAAAACCGATTTGCAAAGGGAAAATGGGTAGAGTGCGCCGAATGCGAGGAGGTGCAACACGATGTTGCAGAGCGAAATAACCGGGCGACGGCATGGACGCCGTCGCATCAGAAATTTCGCTCGTTGAAAGTAGCAGTCGGTGTGCTATACACATTTTCACTCAAACGAGGTTTTTAGAGGTGAACTTATTATACTACAATATGAATCTGATGTCAATGTAACGAATAGCCGAAAAAACGCCCATAAGCCGCACGATTTAAATGTAAATTACCTAAGGCAACACCGCACAAAGACCATTTATTGGATTTTGCACGTGTCTTGCTTGCATCTTTTCCGTCATCTTGCACAATTCGTCCTAGCAAGGCGACAGCCTTGCGTTGTCCTCATTGTACAATCTGACGAAAAATCTGACTGCGCAATACACGCACAATCTTTGTGCGGTATTGCCATAATAAAACAATGCACAAAGGCAATTATCCGGATTCTGTTCGCGTCCGGCATGCGAAGTTTCATTTTTTTTTTGCGCCGCCCCTTGACAAAACTTCCACTACCGTGTATACTGTATATATGACACATAAACACGCAGAAAGGAGGATATACGCTTGAAGATTTTACAGAACTCCGATGTCCCGATATATCGGCAGATAGCATCGCAGTTCAAGGACGACATCATGAACGGCAGAATACACGAGGGAGAATACCTCCCCTCGATACGCGGACTGGCAAAGGATCTTAAGATAAGCGTGATAACCACGATGAAAGCCTACGAGCTCCTTACAGAGGAGGGCATGATAGCCCCTGTCCAGGGAAAGGGCTACATCGTGAATCCGCAGGACCGGGAAATGGTAAGGGAGCAGCAGCTGCGGCTTCTGGAGCAGCACCTCCAGAACGCTATGGAGGCGGCAAAGCTGGCGGGAGTTTCCCGGGATGAGCTCACGGAAATGCTCCGCGTACTCTACGACGCGGACTGACACAGAAAGGCTGGTAATTATGCTGATATTCTCAAAGGACAGGAAAAAGGTGCAGGACTGCGTTTCCATCGCGGTACAGAAGGTGTTCGGTGGCGGAAAGGAACAAAAATACGCGATAATAGGCTCCAGTGGCTTCGGGACTACCTATGACGGAGTTCTCGCATACTACGCGGACGAAAAGACCGCCATGGACGATCTGGAAAAATTATTTGCGGCGTTCGAGGGCGGCGCGGGCTCCTACCGTATGTGAGGTGGGAGCATGGACAGAATTGCAATAAAGCGCCTGTACGGGATAACGCTCATTATACTGGGACTCAGCGGGCTTCTGCTGGCGGTGAATGGGATATGCGGAGGATTCCTGCCGGATACCGCAGTCCGCATTATCGGAATTGCAGACATCATCTGCCTGCCGGTCTTCATTTTTTTATTTGTAAAAGAACATTTGTAATGGAACGCAGGAAACAGGGAGTAATTATTATGGAAAACAACTTCTGCGTGAGCACAAGGGGGCTCACGAAAAAATACAGCAAGTTCACGCTGGGAGAGCTTGATTTAAATATCCCAATGGGATTCTCCACGGCGCTCATCGGCGCAAACGGCGCGGGAAAGACTACGCTCATTGATATCCTCTGCGGAGTTACCAGCAAAAGCTCCGGCGAAGTGACATATTTCAACGCGGAGCAGGACATAAGCGACCCGGCGCTCCGGGAGAGGATAGGCTATTGCGCCAGCAGCGCGTTTTTCCCGATCGGCTTCAACGCAAAGGATATCGCGGTCTCAATGGAGATAGCCTACAAGAGCTTCGACCGACAGAAATTCGCGGAGCTGTGCGAAAAATTCGAGGTGGACAGCGAACGCACCAGGAAGCCCCGCCCCATGACCAAGCAGTCTGACGGCAACCGGATGCGCACCTGTCTTGCGGCGGTTTTCGCGCGGAATACCGAACTGCTGGTGCTCGACGAGCCGGGAAGCTCCCTTGACCCGCTCATGCGCGACCGGCTGTGCGACCGCATGAGGGAATACCTCGACGACGGCGACGGCAGGAAATCCATAATCTTCTCCACGCACAATATCGCGGATATGGAGAACGCAGCGGACTACGCGGTTTTCATGGACAGGGGACGCGTTATCGAGCAGGGCTTCATTGAGGATTTAAAGGAAAAGTACATGATAGTGCGCGGTGACGCGGAAAATTACGAAAAGGCAAAGCCGTATCTCCTGAGTGGGAGCCACAACCGCACCACATTTGACGGGCTCTCCCTCGCGGAAAACGCGGAGACCCTCGCGGCAATGGACGTTGACAGCGAATCTCCAACGCTCCAGCAGCTGAGCGTTGGGCTCCTGAAATACGCGGAGGAGCACAGATGAAAAAGTACGTTCAGTCATTCCGGCTGTTTTTCGGGAGCTGCCCGATGAAATCGCTCGCGATATTTTTCGGCGTTATGACAGGTTTTATCGTTGTATTCGCGATAACCATGACGATCGACGAAAGCGACTTCCTCGCCGGATTCATTAAGGGAATTTCCTCAATGCTTGCCCTCATGATTCCCATGGCGGGATTTATATTCCTGAACAGCCTGTACACCTACATAAATCCGACTACCCCGGGATACAAGCATTTTGCCTCCGTGCCTGACATAGCCGGGCATTTCAGAAGAGCCCTCGTTTCCACGAATGTGCTTTTTCTGCTTATCGGTGCCGTACTGCTCGCTATTACCGCGGTGGTGTATTCTCTCCTCGGATTGGACTGCGGGATCATATTTTTCGGCATTATCGTGCTGTTCGTTGAATCGGCGGTGTGCAATTTTGTCGGATATCTTAAAAGCACATCGGCAAGAATGCTGGCGACAATAATAGCGCTGAGTACGTTCGGCTTTATCTCAGGCTTTTCAGCAGGAGCCAGCGAGGAGGAGGGGTCGCTTGCAAACCTTATCGCCGGACATCTCACTGCGGCGGTCATCCTGACGATTATTGCCGCCATAGTATACGCCGCAAGCCTTATCTATACGTTAAGGGCCTGCGAAAGAAAGTGGGGGCGTGACAAATGACAGGACTTAAACTGCTGTTCAGCAGATATTTCAGGCACAGGACAGCAATACTGGTTATTGCCCTTGTGTTTGCGGGAATGCTCGCCGCCGTGATGATTTTCCATGCCGATCCGGGCTTCTCCGAGGACGGTGACAGCGACTACCTGATGTGCAAGATATGCGCCCTTATGCCGATGATGTTCTGGGATATGATACCGATAATATTCATGGCGCAGGAAACTGTCGGGAGCCGCTTCATGCGCGCCATTCCCTGTGCTGAAAAGATGTACACCGTGGGGATCCCGCTGTTCTCCGCGCTTATCCCGGCGGTCGGCGGAGCGCTCACAAACATGGCGTACTCGGTATTTATCCTGGCGACCGGGCGCGATATCTGCAACCTCACGGATATGCTGATACTCACTGGAATCGTCGGAGGAATCATGACCGTGATATCCTGCACGATGATGTCGTTCCGGTTCGGGGGATTCACGTTCGTGTTGTTTTATCTTCCGTACTGGGTGGTTCTCATAATGTCTGTAACTCCGGGCTCACAGACTGCCGCATACGGATTCGGACTGCCGCTCTGGGCGGGGGCGCTCATCGCAGCCGGCGGATTCATTGCCGGAGCGCTGATCGGCGGCGTCATTTCCACAGCCGCCTATCGTAAGTTCAGCTTCAGGGAAACGCCATACAACAGCATGGCCATGAAGTGAACATTCGCATCAGGTCAAAAATTCACATAATTTTCACAAACGAAACATTATAATTACACTGGAATCGTCTATACTATGTTACAGAAAGTGAGACAATGCTTTCTGCTGAATTTTGACACCGTTCATTTTCATATAATTACCAACCAAACCAGCATCAAACCCCTGTGAGAAATCACAGGGGTTTGATGCTTCTATAGGTCACCTCTAAAAACCTTATTTGAGTAAAAATGTGTATAGCACACCGCCTGCTTCTGTCAACGAGCGAAATTTCTGATGCGACGGCGTCCATGCCGTCGCCCGGTTATTTCGCTTTGCAACATCGTGTTGCACCTCCTCGTAAGGCATACAGCCTTACGAGGAGGCTTGACGACGAAGATGGTGCGCACTGCTCATTTTCGCTCACATGAGGTTTTTAGAGGTGACCATGTATAAAAAAGAAAGCAAGAACGAGAAATATCGCAATGATCCATACAGAGCGGTAAATTTCCCTGTCAATGAACGTGGTTTGCCAGTCTGCCCGAACGGAAAGGAATTCCATTTCATTTACAGCCGGCCTGTAAGGGGCAATAAATACGGCAGAACCGAGGAATATTTTCAGTGCGAGGATTGCAGCGGCTGTCCGCACAAGGAAAAATGCTGCAAGTGCAAGGGAAACCGGATCGTCCGTCTGAACGAGGAGCTGACGCAGTTTCACGCAGAGGTCCTGAATAATCTGAACAGCATTCACGGCGCGCTGCTCCGTATGAACAGAAGTATTCAGTCCGAGGGAACTTTTGGTACGATCAAGTGGAACAGGTCGTATATCCGGGCGCGGCGCCGGGGGATAAAGTCGCTTTTTCTTGAGTTCGGCATGATTTCCTGCGGTTTTAATCTTCATAAGTTCCATCTAAAAAAAGTGGCTCTCAGGTCTGCTGCCTGATTCAATATTTATTACATTTCGTGCATGGCATTCCCCGCCGGCTTGTTTGTTATACACTTCTTTCGGTTCATTCTTCTTTTTTGCAGCATCAGCAAGCCCGAGCTTCCATAGGATGGTTGCTCGGGTTTGGGTGTTGAGTTATTTTACAGTCCCCTTCTTGGTGTTATCCAATGAATCTGAACATTATACTATTTACGAAAGTCGAAAGCAGGCGTAAAACTCAATAAATGGTTATACGTTGTCCTGAATCAATAAGTTGCGTATGAGCCGGTTTCTTCAATGTTTATGGTGCCGTTCATGATGATAATGACCTTCTCAAAATCCCTTGCAGCGTATTCTACCATGAGCACCTTTCCATTATCATCATAGCGTATAACGAAAGTGAAGTCATTTTTGGATTTTTCAAAGTACTTTTGCGGGGAAAGAAGCGCATTATCATATCCATATGGCGTACTATCCTTGAATGTAAATGAGTAGTTGCAACTGTCGATCTTTTTATTCAGACCTTTTCCTAACCCATTGTAATTTGCATCGTCGTAGGAATCGAGATATTTCAGGGTTTCCTTTGCAATAAATGCATCAATGAATTCAGGATTTTTTGTATTTTCTAATGTGCTTTCGCTGTATCTTTTAAAATTTGCGTTGTTTTGCTGTGCTGCATAGAAAAAAGAAACAGTGAGGTTGCCGCATGATACCTTTTGTGTTCTGTCGTAGACTATGTTTCCGCTGCTGTCGTGCTGAATGTTTCCATCTTTATCGATCTTAGGGAGATAGTATCCGGTAGCCTTTTTCTTCCTGTACAGCTTAAAGTCCGAGCCATATTCCGCATAGGCTTCTGAGATGGCAGTCTGTGCAGCTATATATACCTGCCGCGCTTCGGAGATGTGGCGCTTTTCCTTTGACTTTTCTATATACCCTACCAGGCTGGGAATAAGCACAGCTGCCAAGATAGCTATTATCATCAGAACAATTATAACTTCAACGAGCGTAAAGCCCTTGGGGCTATACTGCTTTTTTTTGTGTGCCATTGTTTTCTCCTTTGTTACACTGGTCGTTGCTAAAATATATCCTGTTTATTTTACACTGATTACGGCATTATGTCAAGCATAATTATAAGATCACCTCTAAAAACCTCATGTGAGCGAAAATGAGCAGTGCGCACCATCTTCGTCTGTCAACAAGCGAAATAACCGGGCGACGGCGTCCATGCCGTCGCCCGGTTATTTCGCTCTGCAACATCGTGTTGCACCTCCTCGTAAGGCATACAGCCTTACTTCGTCGGCTTTCCTAGAAGCTGGCACACCCTGCCCATTTTTGCTTTTCACACCGGTTTTTAGAGGTTCCCATAATATCACCATTTTATGGTAAACAAAGGACCGCCTAATGAGATGGCATAAGGCGCTTTTACTACCATAAAAACAATTGGTAGAGGCTTGCACAGCCACCACATCTTTCGACGCTTTGCCGCTAAAAAGCCACCCGGAACATTGACGCCTTACTAGTGCCGTGGCAGGCGAAAAGTATCTTGTACATCTGTGTTGTTCCTTTCAGAGGATTTCTCGTTTATTATAGCACAGATTCCCTGATTTGCATAGTCCCCCGAAGGAAAAGTGACAGTCTTATGTTATCTCGCCAAGGAGCACCGCCGCCGCGAATGCTGCCATACAGCCGAATTCCGTGGCTGATTCCGGGCGCTTCATGGGATATTCGAGTGGCTCGCATACGCCGTGAAGCGTGAGTACGGCGCGGTTCAGCGCGGCGGTCACGGTATCGCCGGAATCCGAGGTAAGGCTGACAGTATTTTTGCCGCACCTGCCGCAGGTTATCAGTTGGATCCCGGACAGCCTTTCCACCGGGAGCTCTCCGCAGCTGTCGCCGTTTATCAGTATTCCGGCGGCGCGGCTGACCACCGGGAGCTCCGCGCCGGCACCCAGCACCACGACACACTCAGGGCAGTCTACCGAATGAACGCGCTCTGCCGCTGCTGTCGGAATGCCGAACGGCATGGAACTGATCCCGCAGCTGCCGATAAATAGAACAAATCCCATAAAATAAAACCCTCCGAAATTTATCTTCCGAAGGGTATTTTGCTTTGTATATCCGGAAATATTCAGTCCCCGGGCGGAGCGAATCTCTCCATTATCCTGAGAGCCGTGCGTATTCCGTCAACTGCCGCGGACATTATGCCGCCGGCGTAGCCGCAGCCCTCGCCGCAGGGGAACAGATTATCGGCGCATTCGGAGTATCCCGCCTCGTTCCTCGGAAGCCTTACTGGGGAGCTGCTGCGCGTTTCTATCGCGGTGAGAATGCTGTCGCTGTCTGAGAAACCGGAAATGCGGCAGTCGAAGTAACGCAGTCCGTTGCGCATGGGCGCGGTGACGAATTCCGGGAAAAGCTCGTCAAGTTTTGCGGGCTCGACGCCGAGGGAATATGTCGGGTCTACCCTGCCGAGAGTGAAGCTGCTCCCGCCGGAAATAAACTCCCTGGTCAGCGCCGCAGGAGCCCTGCCGCCCTTTCCGAGCTGATACGCTTTCTGTTCCAGCCGCTGAATGAACTCCGCGCCGCCAAGCGGTCCGCCGCCGAAATCCTCCGGGGAGACGGACACCAGCACTGCGCTGTTGGCGTTCTTTCCGGCTCTGTCGTAGTAGCTCATGCCGTTCGTCACGACAGTCCCCGTGGCGCTCGCGGAGGCGACAACGTAGCCTCCCGGACACATGCAGAATGTGTATACGCCTCTGCCGCCCTCATGGTAGGAGAGCTGGTATTCCGCCGGCGGGAGCGCCGGGTGTCCGGCGAACTTTCCGTAAAGCGCACGGTCAATGTCCGACTGGAGGTGCTCTATCCTCGCGCCGACCGAAAACGGCTTCGGGACAAGCTCTATTCCGCTGTCAAGCAGCATCCTGAAGGTATCGTGCGCCGAGTGTCCCACTGCAAGGGCAAGAGCTCCGCACGGTATATCCGCGCCGTTTGCGCGGACTGACGCTATCCTGCCGGTGCCGCGCGTAATCCCGCTCAGCGGCGACAGGAACCTCACCTCTCCGCCGAGCTCGGTTATCCTGCCGCGGAGATTCTTTACCACGCCGCGCAGCCTGTCCGTGCCGATATGCGGCTTGGCGCTGGTGAGTATGTCCTCCGGGGCGCCGAATTCCACGAAGCGTTCCAGCACGCGGGAGCACAGCGGGTCGTTTATCCTGGTGGTGAGCTTTCCGTCTGAGAATGTGCCTGCGCCGCCCTCGCCGAACTGCACGTTTGTCGCCGGGTCGAGCGCTCCGCCTTTCCAGTAACCCTCGACCGCCTGCACGCGGGAATCCATATCAGCGCCGCGTTCCAGCACCATCGGCTTATATCCGAATTCGCACAGGGTCAGCGCACAGAACATTCCCGCCGGACCGAAGCCCGCAACAATTATGTCGCCCTGCGGCCGTTCAGTGCCGAAGCTTACGGTCAGCTCTCCCGGCTCAAACAGCCGGACGTTCTGCCGTTTTTCCGCAAGGCGCTTCTCACGGGAGCTGTCTTTGAGGGAGACGTACACCGAGTGCACGAAGCATATTTCCCGCCGCGCGTCCACGGAGCTCTTGTACAGCCGCGCGTCCGCCCCGCCGGGCTTTATGCCGAGCTCGGCGAGGGCTTTTCCGACTGCGTTTTCCTTTGGCTCGTCGAGCGAGGTCTTTATCTGTGAAACGATTATCGCCATTTATTCCTCCGCGGGTGTTGTCTTTCTGGCATTGACTGTTATCATATAGCTTCCGAGCGCCCAGCACTGCGTTTTATCCGAGCCGCTTCCGCTGATTATTACGGATACCGGGACGTCCTGCGAGCCCTCGTTGAGCGTTACTCCGAGCAGGTCTGCGGTGACGAACAGATTTGCGGACGACAGCCTGCTGATCTCCGAGGACGGTCCGATAACGCTGAGCGTGAGCTCCTTGGTGATTATGTCAACGTCCATGTCGTTCGGCGCGTTGACCACCGTGATGTTGGTCGCCTGGTAGTCAAGCTTGCTGTAATCGGATATCTTCCATGTGATACGGGCGCTGTTGTTGCCGGAGAGGTTCTTGTAGCCCTCCTTCAGCGATATCGGTATCGTGGAGGTAGTCTGGTTGAACTTGATATCCGCAATGTTCACGGTGCCGATGTTGAGCTCCGAAAGGTTGAATATGCTCTCGTCCGGCGCGGCTACCATTATGCTCTCAGGCTGAATGGTGTATTCAAGGCTGTCGATGTCGAAGTTCGTGGGAACTCCGCCGAATGTGAATGTGAGCGGGAGCTCCTTCTTCGGGTAGACCGGGATATTCACGACTGCGCTCTGCGCGCTCATTTCAAGGCTGTCGGACTGTACCCGCGCCCCGGTGGAATCATACAGCACAAGCCCCGTGTCGGAGGATACGGTCTCGGTCAGCATGCCGCTGACGTCAGCCCTGGCTTCTACTCTGTTTATCTTGTTGAGTATATCAATGGAGCCGGTGATGGTGACTGTGGAGGGCTCCGCCGTGATAGTATCGAGGTGGTAGTCGTCCGTGACGCTCACGCCGGAGGCGTCAGCGCTGATGTTGTATACTCTTGTCACGATCTCCTCGACCACAAGGGTCACTATTCTCGGACTGTAATCCGAGGTGTCCGCGCGCTGATCGGGGTTGTCGGTGCGGTAGATGTCCACTTCCACGGGGAATGTTCCGGCGCTGCGTACCATGGAGAGATCCAGCTTTGCGAGAAAATCGTCTGCGCGGTAGTTCACTATGTCCACACTTTTGCCTGAGAGCTCCAGGTCAACCGTCTTGTCGCTCATGCTGGTTATCTGGAGGTTGTTGTCCTTCATGTACTGCGTGATCTGCGCCTGGATATCCACTCCGTTTATCTTTTTCGTTGTGTCCGGGTAGGCGAACACTCTGACGAGGATCCACACGACAAGCGCGAGCGCAACGCTTATAAGCAGCGTTGTGATGTTGCCTCCGTTGCGGCACATCGCGGCGAATGCCCTGAGATAATATTTCATGTCCCGGCGCTGGGACGCTCCCTCCTGGCTTGCAGGAGTTTTGTTTTCACTGCTCATACTTCCTCCTGACCATTCTTCTTGGATCTGCGCAGCCTGTTACCAAAAATTCCCCTCTTGACGGCTGCCGGCATTCTGTCCTGAAGGATATGCGTCAGCCACTTCTTGGGGTCCTGCTGACCGGTAGAGCGTGTGAGCTGACCGCTTTCTGCAACAGAGATGATACCTGTCTCCTCGGACACAACGATGACCATTGCGTCGGAATTCTCGCTCATGCCTATCGCAGCGCGGTGCCTTGAGCCGAGGCTGCTGTCCACTGCGTCGTTACGCGTGGTCGGCGGCAGGAAGCACCCGGCGGCGTACACGCGGTTTCCGCGGATTATCGCGGCGCCGTCATGCAGCGGAGCCTTGTTGTAGAACAGGTTGCATATAAAGTCGGGATCCGGCTTTGCGTTTATAACGGTGGACTGCTCGATGATATTGCCGAGCTTCGTGTTCCTTTCGATGACTATAAGCGCGCCCGTCCTGGTGCGGCTGAGGCGCTCACAGGCGTTGGCTATGCCGGCGATAGCCTCCTCCCTCTCGTTTGCGGAGGCAAGGAAGTCGAAGTCCTGGCGCTTGGCGCTGTCGTTGGAGAAGCTCATGCTTTCGGTGAGGTTCAGCTTTACCTTTTCCTTTGGGTTATATATCAGGTCGATCACCTTATCCTTTTTTATGAAGCATATCTCTCCGGCGTGCTCGGAAACGGTGATAGCGAGTGCGTCCGTGCTTTCCACAAGGCTGCGCAGCGCCTCGAAGCGTTCTTCCTCGGTGGATTCAGGAGTAAGACCTTTAAGCATGCATCCGCCCTCGTATACGCGGTCGTTGCGTATCACAACGGCGGTGCCGTGCATCGGCGCCTTGAAGTAGAACAGGTTGCATATCAGCTGCGGGTCGGGCTCGCCGTCTATCACGGTGCAGTGCTCGATATAATCGGTGAGGTCGGTCTTCTGCTCAATGATGATCATTGCGCTGGTCTTGGTGCGCAGCAGCTGGTCGCAGGCGTCAGATACGCCCTGTATGAGGCGGGCGCGGCGCTGCTCCGGCTGGCTCTTTATCTTGGCAACGCGGGCGTTTCCTATCTTCTCCAGCATTCGGCGGAGCTCCGGCTGGAACACCACCACGACCGCCAGTATTCCCATCTGGAACATGTTCTGGAACAGGAAGCTGGTGACCTTCAGCGGGGTGAACGACATCACCAGCAGAATTATGATGATCAGCATAATTCCCTTGAACAGCTGAGCCGCTCTGGTCTCTCTCATGAAGCGTATGATGACGAAGAATATCACCACCAGAATTAGGATATCTATAACGTCCCAGATACCGAAATTCTGTATAGTGGCGATGAAATTAGCCTTTATCGTGTGGAAATTGAACGTATCCAACGGCATGACCTCCTGATAAAAATGTCTACCTTTTATTATAACAGCATACCACTGGAAATGCAAGTGTTTTGTGAAAAAACGCCCGTCTATTTTTGCCGTATACCGCTTGATATTTGCGCCCGTTTGTGCTATACTGAAAGCATACCCGCAAAGGGGATAATAAGGAAATAATAACGGAGGTACCGCAAATGGACATCAAGGCTAAAATAGACGAGGTAGTCAACAAGGTAAAGAGCGACCCGGATATCGCAGGGAAATTCCAGAGCGACCCTATCAAGACCGTTGAAGGGATACTCGGCGTTGACCTGCCGGACGATGTGATAAAGCAGGTGGTTGACGGCGTAAAGGCAAAGGTGAACATCGGCGAATTGAAGGACAAGCTCGGCGGTCTGGGCGGATTTTTCAAGAAGTGATGTCCTGACGGTGCTTTTCCACATAATGCGGAAAGCGCCGCATTTTTATAAAATATAGGAGCGTAAAATGAAGAGAATACTCGACTGGAACAAATATATTGAGACGTCGGCAAAGGCTGTGTCCGAGGGACTGGTCCTGCTGAAGAACGATGGGGCGCTCCCGCTGAAAAATGGCGGTACGGCGGCTGTTTTCGGAAGAATACAGCTGCACTACTACAAGAGCGGCACAGGAAGCGGCGGAATGGTCAACGTTTCGCGCGTGGTCGGAATAACTGACGGGCTTATTGAGGCGGGATATAAGGTAGACGAGGAGCTTCTTAAAACCTATCAGGAGTGGGACGAGAAGAATCCCTTTGACCCCGGCGAGGGCTGGGGAAGCGAGCCGTGGTCTCAGGTGGAAATGCCGCTCACTGACGATATAGTCAGCAGGGCTGCCGCCAAGACGGACACCGCGATAATCGTGATAGGCAGGACAGCCGGCGAGGAAATGGACAACCGCATTGAAAAGGGCGGATTCCTGCTGTCGGACGCCGAGGAGGACATGATAAGGCGCGTTACCTCCGCATTCCCGAACACGGTTGTACTGCTCAACACCGCCGGACTTATCGACATGGGCTTCATGGACAGATATTCTCCCTCTGCGGTGATGTATGTATGGCAGGGCGGAATGGTCGGCGGCACAGGCACGGCGGCGGTGCTGACCGGAGCTGTCTCCCCGAGCGGAAAGCTCCCGGACACCATAGCGTACAATGTTTCCGACTACCCTTCCGACAGTAATTTCGGCAGCGGCGACCGCGACTGCTACGCCGAGGATATCTATGTCGGCTACCGCTATTTCGAGACGTTCGCAAAGGACAAGGTTCGCTATCCGTTCGGATTCGGACTTTCCTATACCAGCTTTGAGATAACCTCCGCGGAGTTCAACGCAGACGGAAAGAACATAACCGCCGGCGTCACGGTGAAAAACACCGGAAGCGTCCCCGGAAAGGAAGTCGCTCAGGTGTACTTTTCCGCGCCGCAGGGCAGGCTCGGCAAGCCCGCAAGGGAGCTGTGCGGCTTTGCCAAGACCGGGCTCCTCCAGCCCGGGGAGGCCGAAAGGCTCACCGTAACTATCCCGGTTGACAGCCTTGCTTCCTACGATGATTCCGGAGTTACCGGGCACAGATACTGCTGGCTGCTTGAAGCAGGGGATTACCGCTTCTATGTCGGCACGGACGTGCGCTCTGCCGCCGAGAGGTTCAGCGTGGAGCTTCCGGAAACTGTTGTAAGGCAGTGCCGCAGCGCTCTTGCGCCCGTGACGGAGTTCCGCAGAATGAAGAACGAGGACGGAAAGCTCGTGTACGAGGATGCACCTCTCACCAACGACCCTGACCCGCATTCTCACGCAAAGCTCCCGGAGGAGCTCCCGCAGACCGGCGACCGCGGAATAAAGCTTTCGGACGTTTACAGCGGCAGGAATACCCTTGAGGAATTCACGGCGCAGCTTTCCGACTACGACCTGTCCTGTATCATACGCGGCGAGGGAATGGGCTCACCGAAGGTAACTGCCGGAACTGCCGCCGCCTTCGGCGGAGTTTCAGACGAGCTGAAAGCTCTGGGTATTCCCTGCGGCTGCTGCTCCGATGGTCCTTCCGGAATGCGCCTGGACTGCGGCACCAAGGCTTTCAGCCTGCCGAACGGCACTCTGCTTGCCTCCACGTTCAACCGCGGGCTTATGACCGAGCTGTTCGGCTATATGGGGCTTGAAATGCACACGAATCAGGTGGACTGCCTTCTTGGCCCCGGCATGAATATTCACCGCCACCCGCTCAACGGCAGGAATTTCGAGTACTTCTCCGAGGATCCGCTGCTCACCGGCGAGATCGCCGCCGCGGAGCTGCGCGGGCTCCACACCGCGGGCGTCACCGGAACCATAAAGCACTTCTGCGGAAACAACCGCGAGACCCGCCGCCATACGCTTGACAGCGTTATCTCCGAGAGGGCGCTGCGGGAAATATACCTGCGCGGGTTCAAAATTGCCGTGGACGAGGGCGGCGCTGATTCCATAATGACAACCTACGGCGTTGTAAACGGCGTGTGGACAGGCTCAAATTACGACCTGAACACGCTGATACTCCGTGAGGACTGGGGCTATACCGGCTTCACAATGACCGACTGGTGGGCTAACCTGAACCGCCGCGGACAGGCTCCGGACAAGAACGATTTTGCGGCTATGGCTATGGCGCAGAATGACGTTTACATGGTAACTGCGGATGGGGCGCACAATCCCGACAATGTACTGGACAGCCTGAAAAACGGCGGGCTGACCCGCGGGGAGCTCCAGCGCAATGCGATGAACATACTGCGCTTCCTGCTGAAAACCCACGCGCTGAAGAGAATGATGGGCTGCGACGACGTTACCGAGATAATCAACCGCCCGGCAGACGTAAGCGATATCGACAGCACTAACGTGGTATTCCACGATATAGACAGGGAGCTGACCCTTGACCTCAGCAATGTGCCGACCGACAAGGGAAGCAGCCATGTATTCGGGCTGAATCTAACCCACGCGGGAGTTTACAGGGTGACGATAACCGCCTCCTGCGGGCTTTCGGAGCTTGCGCAGACCTCGGTTTCGCTGTTTGCGCTTGGAAGCGCCAGCGGGACCTACACGTTCAATGGAACTGACGGAAAGCTGGTCTCCCAGACGAGAAACGGAACGTTCCTGTCGCACTTCATGTCCATACGCCTGTATTTCGGCGGCAGCGGGCTGAAGCTCCACAGCATAAGGTTTGAATACGTTGGTGAGAAACCGGAGGACTGAAAACATGGTAAAACCTATAATCAGGGATAAATTCCTTCTGAGCCGGAAGTCCGTGCCTGCGGACAGAAACGACCTCCAGACCGCGCAGGACATGGTCGAGACGATAGCCGCGCACTCCCAGGAATGCGTTGGCATGGCGGCAAACATGATAGGCGTGCTTAAGCGCATCATCGTGTTTGAGGAGAACAGCAAGTATGTCGTAATGCTGAATCCGGAGGTAACATGGCACAGCAAGGAGACATACGAGATAAAAGAGGGCTGCCTCTGTCATGAGGGCGCGCAGGACGTTACACGTTACGCCGCGATAGAGGTGGAATTCCTCGACCTGCGCATGAATAAGTGCAAAAAGAAATACGATGGCATAACCGCCGAAATAATCCAGCATGAGCTCGACCACCTCGAGGGCATTCTGATATGACGGAGTTCACGCTTGGGGAATTTTCCTGCCGCGCCGAGCGGCTCGGCGTGGGAGCCCCGGCGCTTGTGGTGCTGTTCAGCGGCTTTGACCGGGAGCTTTTCGGGAATATCTGCGGGCTTCTTGCGAAAGAGGGAAGCTCCCTGGTTCTCGCGGAATTCGGCGGGATAGACTGGGACAGGGATTATTCCCCGTGGGAGGCGGACGGCTCCGGCGGGAGGCATTTCAGCGGCGGTGCAGGGCGGCTTGCCGGTTTCCTGCCGGAGTTCACTGCGGAGCTTGAAAGGCGTTTCGGGGAGTTTTCCGGGGTGTATTACTGCGGATATTCACTCGGCGGACTGTTCGCGCTGTACGCCGCTTGCATAAGCACAGACGGCAGGGTCTCCGGGGCGGCGAGCTGTTCCGGGTCGATGTGGTTTCCCGGCTGGACGGAGTTCCTTGCGGCTCATCCGCTTCACGGCAGGATATTCCTGAGCCTTGGCGGAAAGGAGAAGAACTCGCCGGATCCGCTTATGGCGTCCGTTGAGGAAAAGACTGCGGAGGTCAGGCGCATTGCCGGGCGCACTGCCGAAGTGAGCTTCCTGCATGAGCCGGGAGGACATTTCAGCAGGGTGCCGGAAAGGCTCTGCCGGGGAATAGCCGCGCTGCTCCCGCCGCACGCAGACAAGGGGGAGACACCATGAGATACTACGTTGTATCAGACATTCACGGATTTTACACCGAGCTTATCTCAGTATTGACGGAGCAGGGATTCTTTCAGGACGACGGACCGCGCAGACTGGTGGTGTGCGGGGATCTGTTTGACCGCGGCGAAGAAGCGGTGAAGCTCCAGGATTTCATCGCGGAGCTCATGGAAAAGGACGAGGTCATTCTTGTACGCGGAAACCATGAGGATCTTGCGCTGCGATTATTGGAGGACATGTTCCGCGGATATATCCCCGCGTTTAATTTCGACAACGGTACCGTGGGCACGGTATGCCAGCTGACCGGAATGTCCCCGGAGGAGAGCAGGCTTGATCCGCGGAAAGCGGCGGAGAAATTCAGTAAAACGCCGTTTGTCAGCAGGATCATTCCCGCCATGTCGGATTACTATGAGACCGAAAACTACATTTTCGTGCATGGTTGGATACCATGCGTTGCCACAAGGCTGAACGGAATGTATTTGTATTCCCCGCTGCCGGACTGGCGCAGCGCCGATAAGAGACTGTGGGACGCAGCCCGCTGGACGAACGGAATGGAAGCGGCTCACGAGGGTGTGATCGAAAACGGAAAGACGATAGTCTGCGGCCACTGGCATACGTCCTTTGGTCATGCGAATTATGAGGGGACGTGCGGTGAGTTCAGCGAGGACGGGGATTTCTCGCCGTACTATGCGCAGGGTATTATCGCCATTGACGCCTGCACCGCCTTTTCCCACAAAATGAACTGTATAGTCGTTTAGGACTAAAAATGCGCCGCGCGCACAGATTGGCGGCATAGCCGCCAATCCGCACACTTGCGCGGATAGAAGTATTTTTTGACCCGGCAAAGCTGAGACAAAAAACGGATTTCAAAAGCCCGCTTCGCGGGCAAATTTGATTTTTTTCGACAAGCTGAAGCGCCGCGCAGATCCTGCGCGGCGCATATTTATATCAGGTCACCTCTAAAAACCTTGTTTGAGTGAAAATGTGTATAGCACACCGCCTGCTTCAGAAAACCTCCTCGTAAGGCATACAGCCTTACTTCGTCGGCTTTCATCGCATTCGGCGCACTCTACCCATTTTCCCTTTTCAAACCGGTTTTTAGAGGTTCCCATCAGATCACTTTCTTCCTGCCATCCTGATTATATCTCCGAATTTCAGGCGGCTGCCGTTGTGGAGTATGATCATCTCATAAACTCTTGCAACGATCACGGCAACGATCACGTCAAATGCGGCGAGTATCAGCACAGCGATAAGCACCTGCGGAAGCGAGAGCGTTCCAAGAAGAAGCGCTGACGGAAGCGCGAACGGCGAGCTTATCGGGAAGAAGTAGGAGAACATCTGCATTCCGCTGATAGAAGCGGCGCCGGATTCCAGGCTGTCCATAGTGAATATCACCGGGAAATACGCGAGATAGAAGCCCAGAACTCCCAGCAGGGAATAGGGCTGCATTGCCTGCGCAAGATCCTCCATCCTGCTGACGGAAGCGCCGACAAGGGCGGCGATAAGCGCGAAGAACAGGAAGCCGAGAATGAATATCACGAATATCAGGATAAACGTGAGCGGCGACAGTGTGCCGAAGCTGCTGGTCAGCGCCTGTGCGATATCTGCGTTCTGCCCGGTCTGGAGCGCGGGATTATCCATTATCTTCATGATATCCCCGCCTATTCCGAACGGGGCAGTGGCGGCAAAGCTGACAACGCCGAGTATCCCTATCATCAGGAACTGGAGCAGGGAGATAAGACCCATTGCAAGAACCTTTCCGATAACCACCGCGAGCGGTCTTACGGACGTCAGCAGGAGCTCCATTACCCTGGAGGTCTTTTCAGTAGCGATCGACTGTGCGACAGTCTGACCGTATGCGAATATCAGAATGAACAGTATCAGAGATACCACCATAGGGACGACATAGTTTATCATCGTCTCAAGGACGCTCCACTCGCCTGCGCCCGCCTCTATCTTTGAGGTGTTTACGTAGCGCTGTGAAGCCGCATAGTTCTCCGGGGACACGCCGCAGTTCATCATGTTGCGGTATGTTACCAGCCCTGAGACCAGACCGGCGGCTGCGTCAATGGAATTGCTGTCAGTGTCGGGCGAGTAGTACACCTTTACGGAATATCCGGAGACTGTGCCCTCCGTTTCATCTGCCGAAATAAGTATCACTGCCTGTCCTGCGTCTGCTGAGGAGGTCTCCTCTATCAGCGCGTCTGAGGATTTTCCGCTTGCCGTGACATTGAGCCCGTAGCTATCCAGTGCCGATATGTCCTCGTCCGTGAGTATACCGGCTTCATCGGCGAGATATACCGTGCTGAACTTCATGTCCACCGACTCGTCCCCGGAGCCTGTGATGATATCCCCGGCACCGGCTACCTTCGGGATTATGTTCAGGCCTCCCACGAGAAGAATCACGATTATTCCGATTATAACGGAGCTTACTATAAATGACTTTGTTTTTACGAACTGCACGAACGTGAAGCCGAATACCTTCTGCCAGCCTTTTGCGGCGCTGTTGTTATTCATTTGTTCCACCCGCCCTTTCTATGAATATCTCGTTGAGCGAGGGCTCGCGGAGCTCGTACTTTATCAGCGGGATCCCGCTTTCGATTATCTTGTTCAGCAGTGCGTGAGCCTGATCCTCGCTCTTTACGTTGTAGCTGGATCCGTTCGGGGTCTCCTCGGTCGCCACAAGTCCGCATTCCTGCGCCATTGCGGTGATATCGCCCTCGCACTTTACCGTGAGCTTCACCCTGCCGTAGCCCTTCTTGATCTCGTTGAGGTTGCCCTGGAGCACCGTCTTTCCCTTGTTGAGTATCACGATATCCCGGCAGAATTCCTCAATGGTCGCCATCTGGTGGCTGGACATTATCACGAACTTATTGCGCTTTATCTCCTCGCGGATAACGCTCTTGAAAAGCTCGGCGTTTACGGGGTCAAGTCCGCTGAGCGGCTCGTCAAGTATCAGCAGCTCCGGATCCGGCGCAAGCGCCGCGATGAGCTGTATTTTCTGCTGGTTTCCCTTTGAAAGCTGCTCTGCGCGCTTGTCGCGGTGCTCCTGCACTCCAAGGCGCTCGAACCAGTAATCTATTGATTTCTGTGCGTCCTGGCGGCGCATTCCCTTGAGGGAAGCAAAATAGAGCAGCTGATCCATTACCTTGTACTTCGGGTAAAGACCGCGCTCCTCCGCGAGATAGCCTATTGATTCATTGGCGGTGCAGAACGGTTTTCCGCGCCATGTGACGGAACCGCTGTCCGCGCTCAGCATGCCGAGTATTATGCGGATAGACGTGGTCTTTCCGGCTCCGTTTGTTCCGAGCAGTGCGAAAACTCCCGGCTCATTCATCTCAAAGCTGAGACCGTCGACCGCCCTGTAATTGCCGTAGGTCTTGACGATATTCTCGACTTTCAGCGACATATATTTCACGCTCCCTTTCAAGCTGTTAATGTGTTGTATATACAGTATACACTGTTGCCGCTCATTTGTCAAGTGGTTTGAGAAATATTTTCCGTATTTTTCCCGAATAACGCCCGGCTCACATATTCTACTTGATTTTTTAGCAATATTGTGGTATTATATAGATTATAAAAAATATCCGCATACAGACGGAAAGGAAACGGAAAATACTTTCACAGGAAAGGAAACAGATACAATGAGTGAAGAGAAAAAGGAATTCGTAAAGCACGAGATACCCCGCCCGGAGTTCCCGAAGCGTGCCATAATCACAGGAGGAATGCCCTACGGCAACAAGAAGCTCCATTTCGGGCATATCGGCGGCGTGTTCGTTTTCGCGGACGTATACGCGAGATTCCTGCGTGACAGGCTGGGCGATGAGAACGTAATATTCGTGTCCGGCACGGACTGCTACGGCTCGCCTATCGCGGAGAGCTACCGCAAGCTGGTCAAGGAGCACGGCTTCCAGGGTACTATCCACGATTTCGTGGAGGAGAACCACAAGGCGCAGAAAAAGACCCTTGATGATTATATGATAAGCCTGAACATATTCGGAGCCTCAGGTCTCGGCAGGACCGCTGAGATACACAATAAAGTATCCGACTGGTTTATCCGCACATTATATAAAAACGGACACCTGCACCGCATCAGCACGAAGCAGTTCTATGATGAAAAGGCGGGCTGCTTCCTCAACGGCAGACAGGTAATAGGCAAGTGCCCGGTGGACGGCTGCCAGAGCGACAAGGCATACGCTGACGAGTGCGACCTCGGACATCAGTACATGCCGGAGAACCTCATCAACCCCAAGAGCACGCTCACCGGCGATACACCCATAATGAAGGATGTTGAGAACTGGTACTTTGACCTGCCTGCGTACAACAAGCTGCTCAAGGAATACGTTGCGAAGATCTCAAAGCAGAAGAACGTGCGCCAGCTGGTTTCCAAGACCATTTCCGAGTTCCTTGCGGATCCGGTGGTTCACATCAAGAACGAGCTTCTTGACAGCTACAACGCAGTAAAGGCTCAGCTCCCGGAGCATGAGTTCATCGAGGAAAAGAACAAGCCGAGCTTCACCATTAAGTTTAGGGAGCTTGACGAGATGAACAAGGCGACTGAAATACTTTCGGCGAACGGAATACGCTACCGCACCGGAAAGACGCTGGTTCCGTTCAGGCTTACCGGCAACATCGAGTGGGGAGTTCCCGCGCCGGTGCTTGAGGGCGAGGATCCGCTGACGATCTGGGTATGGCCGGAATCACTCTGGGCTCCTATCTCCTTTACACAGGCGGCTCTCGAAAAGCAGGGCAGGAGCATGGACGAGTGGAAGGACTTCTGGTGCAGCAAGGATTCCACGGTATACCAGTTCATCGGCGCTGATAACATCTACTTCTACGGCGTGGCTGAAATGGCTATGTTCATGGGACTTATGGAGGGCGAGAACACGATCGACCCGCCGGAGGGAGAAATGCAGCTCCCGATACTCTGCGCAAACAACCATATTCTCTTCCTGAATAAGAAGGCTTCCAGCTCCGGCGAGATAAAGCCTCCCATGGCGGCAGACCTGCTGGATTACTACACTCCGGAACAGCTCAGGATGCACTTCCTTGGTCTTGGTCTGGGTCAGCGCAGCGTAAGCTTCATGCCGAAGCCCTATAATCCTGACGCAAAGCCGGAGGATCCGGATCCCGTTGTCAAGGACGGATTCCTGCTTTCAAACGTGTTCAACCGCATTATACGCACCTGCATCTATTCCGTTCAGAAGAACTTTGACGGCTTAATGCCTGTCGGCGAGGTAGACGAGCAGGTTCTCGCAGACGCGAAGAAGGCGATCCTGGACTACGAGCGTTTCATGTACCGCTTTGAGTTCCACCAGGCGACCTACGTGCTTGACAGCTATATCAGGAAGGCGAGCAAGTACATGGCGAAGAACCTCGGCGACGCCGACAAGGCTGACGACAACGAGGTACGCCGCCACGCGCTGATACAGGTATTCCACATGATAAGGACAGCGGCTGTGCTGCTCCACCCGATGGCTCCGCAGGGAACCGAGATGATACTTGAGTATCTCCAGCTTGACAAGAGCTTCTGGAGCTGGGACAAGATATTCGATACCATTGCTGATTTCACCGGAGGAAAGGATCACAAGCTGAAATTCCTTGAGCCCAGAGTGGATTTCTTTACCAAGCACCCGAGCCAGTTCAATTCTGAAACCGAAGAATAAAATTAGGGACTGTAAAATAACTCAACACACAAGCCCGAGCAACCATCCTATGGAAGCTCGGGCTTGCTGATGCTGCAAAAAAGAAGAATGAACCGAAAAAAGCGTATGACAAAAAAAAACTGGCAGGAAAATGCCATGCACAAAATGTAATAAATATTGAATCAGGCAGCAGACCTGAAAGCCATTCTTTTCAGATGGAACTTATGAAGATTAAAACCGCAGGAAATCATGCCGAACTCAAGAAAAAGCGACTTTAGCCCACGGCGGCGCGCCCGGATATACGACCTGTTCCACTTGATCGTGCCAAAAGTACCCTCGGACTGAATGCTTCTGTTCATGCGGAGCAGTGCGCCGTGAATGCTGTTCAGATTATTCAGAACCTCTGCGTGAAACTGCGTCAGCTCCTCGTTCAGACGGACGATCCGGTTTCCCTTGCACTTGCAGCATTTTTCCTTGTGCGGACAGCCGCTGCAATCCTCGCACTGAAAATATTCCTCGGTTCTGCCGTATTTATTGCCCCTTACAGGCCGGCTGTAAATGAAATGGAATTCCTTTCCGTTCGGGCAGACTGGCAAACCACGTTCATTGACAGGGAAATTTACCGCTCTGTATGGATCATTGCGATATTTCTCGTTCTTGCTTTCTTTTTCATACATGGTCACCTCTAAAAACCTCATTTGAGCGAAAATGAGCAGTGCGCACCATCTTCGTCTGTCAACAAGCGAAAGTAGCAGTCGGTGTGCTATACACATTTTCACTCAAACAAGGTTTTTAGAGGTGACCTATTATTTTTTCAATTTCTACTGGTAATT
>CAKSLI010000005.1 GCA_934466475.1 uncultured Oscillospiraceae bacterium | reverse complement strand
GCGAACGCTCCCGCAGAGCCCGCGCCCGAGCCCGCTCCGGCACCGACCGAGCCCTCCGGCGGAAAGATGTCCCAGGATGATATAGAGAAGCTCCTCGCGGCGAATGCTCCCGCGGAACCCGCGCCCGAGTCCGCTCCGGCACCGACCGAGCCCTCCGGCGGAAAGATGTCCCAGGAGGATATAGAGAAGCTCCTCGCGGCGAATGCTCCCGCAGAGCCCGCGCCTGAGCCTGCTCCGGCACCCGCGAAGCCCACTCCGGCTAAATCTACCAGAAAATCCCGCGACACCAAAAAGGCGCTCCTGGAAAGGCTGGCTCCCGGGTCATCGTCTGAGTCCACTGACGGAAAGATGTCCCATGCGGATATAGAAAAGGCGTTCATGGACAGACTGGCTCCGGCGTCCGCGCCTGCCGAGCCGGAAAAGCAGGAAGCTTCCGGCGGGAAAATGTCCCAGGAGGACATAGAGAAGCTCCTCGCGGCTAACGCTCCCGCGGAGCCCGCACCCGAGCCGGAAAAGACCGAGCCTGTTCCAGTGCCCGAAACGGCGCCCTCCGGCGGCAAAATGTCCCAGGACGATATAGAGGCGCTCCTTAACAGCATGAAAGAGGAAGCCAGCAAGTAACCGGCATTTTTCATAAAAGTTTCACACAAGCGGGGCGGTTTTTTCACATGTGTGTGATATACTTAATACGCTTGAATCGTGAAAGGAAGCAGAAATGGCAAAAGAAAAACAGCGCTCATACGAGCTGGAGCCGGTGCAGCAGCTTATCCCGGCCGACTCCCAGCAGAAAATAATGGATCAGCTCTACCAGTTCATGGAACTGGAGCATCTGTACGAATCCGCGATACGCGAGGTCAAGACCAAGCTCGAGATACTCGACAGCGAGTTCAAGACGAAGTACGACCACAACCCGATACATCACCTGGAGGACCGCGTGAAGTCCCCGCAGAGCATTCTTGAGAAGCTCAACCGCAAGGGAATACCTTTCAGCTGCGAGAACGCAAGGCAGGAGCTAAACGACATCGCCGGAGTCAGGGTCGTGTGCAACTACATTGACGACATCTACACCGTTGCGGATCTGCTGACCGCCCAGGACGACGTGAAGCTCGTCAAGCGCAAGGACTACATACAGAATCCCAAGCCGAACGGCTACCGCAGCCTGCATCTCGTGATAGAGACCCCGGTGTACCTCTCCGAGAAGAAGGAGCTGGTTCACGTTGAGGTGCAGATACGCACCATTGCGATGAATTTCTGGGCTACGCTGGAGCACGACCTGAAATACAAGACTGACAGCGTTGTATCCGCAGACCTCGCCTCTCAGCTGAAGGACTGCGCCGAAACAATCGCAAAGACGGACCAGCAGATGCAGGATATATACAAGGCTCTGCACGAGATCTGATTTGTCGCAAAGTGTAATACCGGCGTGAAATTACTCATAGGTATATCAAAAGGAGAGCAGTCGGCTCTCCTTTTTTGCTGTCTGCGAACGCTCAGTCCGCAGGGAAAAGGCTCGTTTACTGGTAATTCTGATGTCAGATCGTAATATTCTGACTAATAATACGAAATGTATACAGATTGTGCCGTATTTTGTCATAGTCCTTGACCGCCGCAATTTCCCTGTGACTAAAAAATAAGTACCAAAAGCCATATTTTATAAGAAAACAACGAAAATTACCGCCAATAAAGGTTTTTTTGCCGATTGCGGTTGAAACGTGCGCCGAAATGTGCTATAATCAAATAGGTATGCTGAAAAGAATGTAAAACTATGGATATTATATAAATGTAACCTCTAAAAACCGGGACACGAGCAGATTTCGTACATGACTTATATCAGATGCTAGGCGTTATACTAATTCCAATTACACACAATATGCACAACCGAAACGTGTTTCTGGAATTAGTATCAACCGCAGCGTTTTCCGCCGTAGGCGGATAATGCGTTTACTGTATGTATTTCAAGGTTTGACAACGAAGCAGATGATATAAGTCATAGAAATCTGCCGTGAAGGAGGCTTTTAGAGGTTACCTAAAGGTACTGCTGATGATAAAAGAAAACCAGAAGCTGTTCAACCGCCTGAATGTCCTGACGGACGCGGCGGCTTCGTTCGTCTCTGTCGCAGCGGCGTATCTGCTGGTGTTCCATCTGCTTGACTTCGACAGGAACTACCCGCTGATAGATTACTTCAAGCTGCTGCTCATATTTATCCCCGTGCAGCTGCTGACCTATGGGTGCATGGGGCTTTACGGCTCGTTCCGCAGCCGCAGGTTCACAAGGGAGTTCGGCAGGCTGTTCGCGGCGTTCATCCTGGATGGACTGGTGCTGGTGGCGCTGCTGTATGTCGTGCAGATCGTGGACTTCTCGCGCTGGGCGCTCGCCATTTTCCTCGGGCTGGATTTCGCGCTCGTTGCCGTTAAGCGCTTCTTTATGCGAAAGCTGCTGCGCGCGTTCCGCAGGAGCGGCTACAACCAGAAATACGTCCTGATAGTCGGCAGCGGCGCCGCCGCAAGGGATTACCTCCGAACTATCACCGAGGAAAAACACCTCGGCTTCGTGTGCGCCGGCTATGTCGCAGACGGGGAACTCCCCGGGGCAAAAAAAATGGGCGGCATGTCCGAACTGCTCTCCGTGCTGGAGGCAAGGAGCTACGACGAGGTGGTCTGTGCGCTGGACTCCGATGACAACGACAAGCTCGGCACAGTGGTGGAGGCGTGCGAGCTGACCGGAACCAAAATTTCCGTGATACCGGTCATCTATAAGTACATGAGCTCAACGCCCTCCATTGATATCGTGGGGAATATCCCGATGATGAACATACGGCGCATACCGCTGGACAACATCGGAAACGCGATACTCAAACGCGCACTGGACATCGTGGGCTCCGCGGTGCTGCTGATACTCACCTCCCCGGTGATACTGGTTAGCATGCTCGTGATAAAGCTGACCATGGGCGGAGAGGTGATATTCCGGCAGAAGCGCGTCGGGCTCAACAAAAAGGTGTTCACCATGTACAAGCTGAAATCCATGCGGGACAGCGCCGAGAGCGACACCGCCTGGTCAAGGGACACCGACCCGCGCCGCACGAAATTCGGGGCGTTTATCCGGAAGTTCTCGATAGACGAGCTCCCGCAGCTTGTGAACGTGCTGAAGGGCGAAATGAGCCTTGTGGGTCCGCGCCCGGAAATACCGTTTTACGTCAACGACTTCAAGGACAAGATCCCCATGTACATGATAAAGCACCAGGTAAAGCCCGGAATAACGGGACTGGCGCAGATAAACGGCTACCGCGGCGATACCTCGATAGAGAAGCGGATAGAGTTCGATGTGCAGTACATAGAGAACTGGAGCTTCTTCCTTGATATCTCGATACTTTTAAGGACCGCGCTGAGCGGATTCATGAACTCGGAAAAGCTGTCCGGCGGCGCCGGCGGCAGAAAGAAAAAATACAGACCGGAGAAATCACACATGAACGACAAAAAAGCAAAAATAGACCTGATGGCGCTGCTGATGTTCCTGCCGTCAGTCGTGGCGGTGGGACTGATACCCATTATCATGCACGTTTCGCAGGTGCTGACCTCATCTGAGCTTACATATCAGTATTTTGGCGGCAACCAGCTTACTGAAGACGGCGTGACGCAGTACCAGCTCATAGATTCATATTCTCAGGGCAAGGGCGTTGCAATAATGGTCATCGCACTGATCATGCTCGGAATGGCTCTGCTATGCTGCATATCGCTGTTCCGGCGGATCGAGAAGCGGGCGCTGGTGTATGTCGGCAGCGCCGTTGTGTTCGTGGCGTTCGCGCTGGCTTCCGCGCTTGGATCTGACTTCACGAACGTCGCATTCTTCGGCGAGTACGACCGCGCCGAGGGCTTCTGGACGCTCTCCTGCTATATCGTGATGTTCCTGTTTTCGATGTTCGCATTCCGCACCTCCGGGAATTTCAAGCCGCTTTCCGTTGCGCTGTTTGTGGCGGTGGGCGTGAACGCCGTAATGGGCGCGTTCCAGCTCGCAGGGCACAACCTGCTCAGCTACGACTGGTTCGTGAACCTGATAAGGGACCGTGCGCTTGCAGGCTCCGATCTTGGTGTAACTATAACAAATCCGCAGGCTTACGGCGCGCTGTACAACCCGAACTATGTCGGCAGCTTCATGGGACTTATCATCCCGCTGTTCACGGTCATGGCGATATATTCAAAGGAGAAGCTCTGGCGCATACTTTATATCGTATTCGACCTGGCGGCTGTGCTCATGCTGGTGGGAAGCAATGTACGAAGCGGTATCGTGGCGCTCGCGGCGGCTCTTATCGTTGGCATCATAGTTTTCGCACGCCAGATAGGGAAGCACTGGAAGCTCTCCGTTTCCGTGCTTGCCGCTGTGGTGGTGCTGGTGGTCGGCGCGAATTTCGCCCTCGGCAACAAGCTGTTTGCGCGTATTCCGTCCCTGGTGCAGGACGCTGTGGGACTGTTCCTGCCTGCGGACTCCGCCGATGAGGACCTTTATTCCAAGCTCCCGCTGCGTGAGATAAAGACCCCCGGAGACAACACGCTCCTGCTGACAGGGCAGGACGACACCCTGACAATGGCATACGACAGCGCGTCCAAGAACTACGCCTTTACAGACAGTTCCGGGGCTGTCGTGCCCGCTGAATCATCCATAGTCCTTGCCGTGACCGGTTTCGGCGACCTGAACATCACGGCGCATTATTCCGAGAACTACGTTGATGTTTCGATGGGACAGTCGCATGCAATGCTCCTTATCGGCGAGGACGGCGCGCTCTCCCTGAATGAATTCACGGACTTCGTGACCGACGGCGAGGACGGCACCTATATCAGGATAGGAAATCTCGGTATCGCTGAGATCTCCGACGGCTCGGCAAATCTTTACATGGAGTACGATACCGATTACAAGCGCCTGGTATTCACGAATTCCGACATGGAAGAGATCGAATACGGCGAAACCGTAAAATTCCCCGGACGCTTTGACGGGCTCAACATCAGGCTGATGAACTCCCTTGAGGGCTCCTATATACGCGATACGATCAGCCTTTACTTCAACGAGGACTCCCGCAACAACCTGTTTTTCATGCTGGAGAACGAAAAGCGCATTACAATGATCCACTACCGCACTATTGAGAGATTCGACCCGGTAAATGCAGACCACATCGGCTTTGAGGGCAAGGAAAAGCTCGGTTCCTCAAGAGGCTACATCTGGTCAAGGACGTTCCCGCTGCTGAAGGACTGCCTGCTGACCGGCTACGGCGCGGATACGTTCACATACGTGTTCCCGCAGAACGATGTGCTTGCAAAGTACTATTCCTACGAACAGTTCAACCAGGGCTTCTACGTTACCGTGGACAAGCCGCATAACCTCTATCTCCAGATCTTTTACGGCAATGGACTTATCGCCCTGCTGGCGTTCATTGTGATATGCGTGTTCTATCTGGTGGACTGCTTCCGGCTTTACGCCCTGCGCAGGGAGTACCGCGCAGAGCAGATAATGGGCGCGGCGGTAATGCTGGGCATTGTCGGCTATCTTGCGGCGGGAATGTTCAACGACTCCGTTGTTCATGTGGCTCCGGTGTTCTGGGTGCTCCTCGGAACGGGAGCGGCGCTCAACACCATAAACCGCCGTGCCGACAGGAACGTTGAGATAGACAACGACTATGTACCGGTAGCCGCCGAGCCCGCGCCCACTCCTGCCCAGCAGGAAAAGGACCGCGAGACTGCGGACGCGGCAAAGGTGCTTGCAGCGCTTATCCGCAGCGAGCAGGAAAATGAGCTCCAGAAGAAGAAAGAAGAAGCGGCTGGACGAAAGTACTCCAAGGAGGATATAAGCAATCTGCTGGAGAGCGTCCGCGCGATGCGCGCCAGCCAGGAAAAACGCACGTCCGGAGAGGCTTCCTCGGAGGAGAGCGGCGAAAGCGAGGCTCCGGCTGACAGCGGCGCAGAGGAGAATCACGATGATAACGGCTGACCAGCACACCCACACGTTCGTTTCCACTGACAGCGACCAGCCTATGGAGGGCGCGATAAGGGCAATGAGGGCGAAAGGTCTCCGGACGGTGTGCTTCACCGAGCACATGGACATGGACTACCCCGACGGTGAGTTCATTCTCGACACGGAGGGCTACCTGCGGCGGCTGAACGAGCTGCGCGGGCAGTTCCCGGACATGGAGCTGCTTTTCGGCGTGGAGCTCGGACTTATGGACTACCTTGCGCCGCGCCTGCGGGAGTACGTCCGCCAGTGGGACTTTGATCTCGTTATCGGTTCCTCCCACCTGGTGGACGGCGTTGACCCCTACTACCCGGAATATTTCGCGCAGCACGGGGACTACAACGGCATTCTGCGCTATTTCGAGAGCATTCTCGCAAATATCGCGGCGTTCGATGATTTTGACGTGTACGGACATCTGGATTATGTGGTGCGGTACAGCGGCGCGAAAAGCTACCGTCCCGCGGACTACTCGGATATTCTGGACGAGATACTGAAGAAGCTGGTATCCATGGGCAAGGGAATCGAGCTGAACACCGCCGGGCTGAAATACGGTCTGGGCTGGGCTCATCCGCACCCGGAGGTGCTCCGGCGCTACCGGGAGCTCGGCGGCGAGGTGATAACGGTGGGTTCGGACGGACATAAGTCGGAGCATTACGCGTGGGAATTCGGCGCTGCGGAGGATATCCTCAGAGCGGCGGGATTCACGCATTATACGGTTTTCCGGAAGCGTAAGCCGGAGTTTGTGAAGCTATAAAAAATACCGGGGCTGTGAAGTCCCGGTTTTTTTATGCTGTTTCCGTCAGGAAACCTTGATTTTGATTTTCTTGGTGGTCTTGCCGCACTTCGCGGAGATCACCGTTGTGCCCTTGGATTTCGCGGTTATCTTTCCGGTGGAGCTGACTGCCGCAACCTTTGGCTTGGAGCTTTTCCACGTCACAGTCCCTGTACCGGTCATGTCTGCGCCTAGGGAGAGAGTGTCGCCGCGCTCCATATTTACCGTAATGCAGTTCAGCTTTGCGGTGCTGTTCAGGCTGGGGTAATTTGCGGTGAATTTGATCTCTCCGGAGCCGTAAGTGCCGGAGGAATTTCTGTAAAATCTTATATAGTAGGTTCCCTTTCCGACAGAGTAGGATACGGTGCCGCTGTATTTTTCGGCTGCATCGTTCCACTTGACGTCGTGATCCGTTTTCCCGGCGCTGGAGCATGAGCCGGTCGTGGTTGTGTTTTCTGCCGTGGACAGCTTGTTTCCGTCTGCGTCATAGACATATACACGTACTGACGGCATGTGCGATTCAATGTCAAGCGTAAGCGCGCCGGTTTCGGACGTGGTTATCTTATAGTCGGCTGTGTCATAAAAGTAGGGAAGCTTTGTTGAAACGGATTTTCCGCTGTCAACCGCCTTTGCCGTGTCGTAAATACTGTCCGCGCCCGCTGTAATTGAGCAGGCTGCCACTGAAATCGCCGCTGCCGAAATGATAGCTGCGAGCTTCCTGAAAATTTTCATATCCTTACCTTCCTCAGCTGATTTCTCCGCCATGTATAATATATACCAAAACGGGATATTTATATTATACCACTATGGTATACTCTTGTCAAGAGGTGATGAGAATGTTCAGACTGAAGGAGCTGCGCGAGAAGCGCGGAATGTCGCAGGTGCGCCTTGCGATAGAGCTCGACCTCAATCAGAACACCATCAGCCGATACGAAAGCGGCGCCCGGGAGGCAGACTACCGGACGCTTATTGCTATTGCAGATTATTTCGATGTTTCGCTTGACTACCTCCTCGGCAGGACAAATAATCCGACAATTTTAAAATAATGTGAGAATGCTCGCTTTTTCTGGCGTAATCGTGTCTATTCTCGCGTATATGAAATTGCTCGTTAAAATGAAACGAATCTAGAGAAAGCGAGAAAAACAGAGAGAACCGCAAAGAAAACAAGAGAAAACCGGATATATTTGAAATATACGCCGTAAAACCCTTGACAAAGCCGGAGGAAACGAGTATAATATTAACGTTGCATAGAGGTATTTACGCGAAAAATACCGTAAACTTGAAATAAGGAGGAAACAAATATGTCAACATATATGCCCAAGGCTGCCGAAGTTGAGCGCAGCTGGTATATTCTCGACGCAGCTGACAAGCCCCTCGGCCGTGTAGCTGCAACAGCCGCTCACATCCTGAGAGGCAAGCACAAGCCGACATTCGCTCCCCACTGCGACTGCGGCGATCATGTGATCATCATTAACTGCGCAAAGGCAGTCCTCACCGGCAAGAAGCTGGAGAAGAAGGTTTACAGATGGCACACCGGCTGGATCGGTCACCTCAAGGAAGTCGGCTATGACAAGCTGATGAAGGAGAACCCCGAGAAGGCAATGACCATTGCTGTAAATGGCATGCTGCCCAACACCACACTCGGCAGAAAGGCTCTCACCAGACTGCGCTGCTACGCAGGTGCAGAGCACAACAATGCGGCTCAGAAGCCCGTTGAATACAAGATATAAGGAGGGCCTGAACAATGTACGATTCTAAGCCTTATTACTATGGCACCGGCAGAAGAAAGCACTCTGTTGCCAGAGTCAGAGTTTACCCCGGAAGCGGCACGATCACTGTAAACGGCCGTTCCATTGATGACTATTTCGGTCTGGAGACCCTCAAGCTGATCGTTCGTCAGCCCCTGACCCTCACAGATACCGTTGAGAAGTTCGATATCGTTGCTACTGTTGCAGGCGGCGGTGTTACCGGTCAGGCAGGCGCTATCCGCCACGGCCTCTCCAGAGCCCTCCTCCAGTACTCCGATGAGCTGCGCCCCGTCCTCAAGAAGGCAGGCTTCCTCACTCGTGACCCGAGAATGAAGGAAAGAAAGAAGTACGGTCTCAAGGCTGCACGTCGCGCTCCTCAGTTCTCCAAGAGATAATCAAAGCCCTTACAAACGGCTTTACGAAGCGGTTTGTGGCAATCGAGTTATCAAATTGGTCTTTATCTGGTCTTTATCAGAGAACTTTTTAAATCCTCTCCGATTTTCGGGGAGGATTTTTGTTATGCCAGCTTAAGCGAGATAAGGTCTGCAACCTTTGATTTTGTGCTTTTGAGGACGTCAGCGTAGATATTCGCTGTAACGCCTATGTCGCAGTGTCCGAGGTGTTCCGATACTACCTTTAGATCTACTCCGCTGTTTAGCAGTAATGTTGCGTTGCAGTGCCGTAACTGATGCAGGGTAAGGAACTCAAACTCCGTGCCTTTGAGGAAACGTTTGAATGACGTTCGGAGCGCCGACCTGTCGCGGTAGGTGCCATTAGCGGACGTAAACACCATTTCGGGGTGAGCAAATTTGCCGCCGAGAGCGCTGATAAGCTGTTCCTGATAGGATTTCTGCTCTCTGAAAATCTTCGCAACAGCCGCGCTCATTCCGATTGTTCGGATACTGCTTTCGGTTTTCGGGGTGGTGAGCCAGTGTTTTCCACCTACATCGGCAAGGTTGTGATTGACCGAGATAGTCATTTCGTCAAAGTCAATGTCCTCCCACGACAGCGCAAGCATTTCACCACTGCGCAGTCCCGTGAAAAGCAGCACCTTTATCATTCGCTTAACATCAAGGTCGCAGGGCTTTGTTTCAAGAAGCTCCATAAACCTCTTTGCCTGTTCTTCGTCGAGGACGGGCTTTTTCTTTTTGCTCCTGTCCTTTGGAAGAATAACATTTCGACACGGAGTGTCACGGATAAATCCCTGCTCTACGCCCCTGTGAAATATGCTCTGCACAACGACATAAATCTTCCGCACAGTTTCGGGCTTGACTTTGAGGGACTGAGCAAATGTTGTGAGCCTAGGCGTGTTGATGTCCTTGACCCGCAGATTTCCCAGAACAGGTTCAATGTGGTTCTTGTAGGCACTTTTTTAGTTGTAGAGCGTTCCCTCTTTCAGCTCCACTGGGGCGTAGTTTTCAAAGTACCAGTCCGCAAGTTCAGAGAATCGCATATTTTCGTTAAGCTGTGCATATCCCTTGCAGTGGCGCTCGAAATCAAGAGCGTATTCCTGTGCAAGTTTTTCGGCTTTCCGTGGCGTTGCTCCTGCCGGAGGGACGAATGTGGTTGATTTGACGATCTGCCTGCCGTTGGTATCGTAGCCTAATGACACTTTGATTCTGAAGGTTTCCCCTCGTTTGGTAATGGTAGCCATATGATACTCTCCTTAAATATCATAGATTTATGACATACCCTCTGCAATTCTATTTTACGCTTTAAAGCGTGATTTGCCAAGAGGCATATCGTCATCTTTTGTGCTTTGGAGATTTCTCCATTCTTTGTGCCGCAGCTTCCCGTGACTTCTGCGCCCTTATGAGGTTGTCTATGTAGTTCCCCTCGACTATCTCCTCGTAAGACTTGATAAGTTCATTAATGCGCTTCAAATTCGTTTCTTCCGGCTCTGAATTTTCGCCGTTGGAACGCATTTTGTGTATTGTCCTCTGCAAATCCTGTGCCTTTGCGTAAATGTCATCACGGGAAGTAATGCCGAACTCCCCGATAGTCAGAAGCTGCTGCGACAGATAGTTTATCCGCTCGTCGTTCTGAAAGCAGTAATGCCTGCGTGCATTGCTTTTCTTCGGTTCAAGCCGGAACTGCGTAACGGCTGTGGTAACATTCAAAATAACGCTGTGAAACCGCTTCTCAACAGGATTTGCGGTCAGTGCTTTTTCCCGAACGCAATGGGCGAACCGTCCGCTTTCAGTTATGCGCCGTTCAAGGTTTTTCGGCAGATATTCCTCGCCGAGAGTTTTCAGCCGCACAAACCGCTCCGCAGAGGGTGCTTTCACGGAGATATACTTACCCTGCTTGATTTCGTAACCACGCTCTTTCAGCCTTGCAAGCAAGTCCTCAAAGCTATTTGCAGAATACACCAGCCTGTCAATATCCAGCTTGATATGCTCACGGATAGAGGGCGCGTTCTCGCTCGGCTTGTAGTGCCGTGAAATTGCCCTCGCCGTTTCAAGGGCGTAATCGGGAATGTAGAGAGTATTGCTCTCAGCAACAAACGGAATTTTCGCCCGCGTCAGACTGTCCGCTATGTATTGCAGCTTGTCGGGGTTATAAACAATCACAGGAACAAAGGCGGCGTTTGCACGCTTTCTTAAATCGGAAATAGTCGCATTTCGCTTCGTGATTTCCTCACGCAAAAAATCGTTCTGATTGTTCAGCAGAACAGCGTCCTCGGAGGTCAACTCCTTTTCGGGTTTCTTTTTCAGTGCGGTGATATGTGCGTTTATTTCGCTGATATTCCTTGCTTCAAGCGCGGCTTTCTTGTAGTCCTCAACCGACAAATGCGGACGGTGAACATTTTTATCCTCTCGCCGCAGACCGTGTTTCAGCAAAATTTTCTCCATTACAGAACGCTCGCTTTTCGACCAGGCAGTCCACTCGTTCTCCATTCGGTTACTTGACGAAAATCCCTGCTCACGCAAAGCACCGCTCATAGAATTTTTCAGCGGCATTCCACGCTGCCCCTTGTGCACCACGGGAACAAAGTCAATATGCAAATGCGGTGTGCTTTCATCTAAATGCATTACGGAATTGAACACTTTGAGGTTGGGATTTCTTTTTTCAAATTTCTGCATATATTCGTCAAGCATAGCCTGCGCCGTTTTCCAATTCTCCGAGCCGACTCCGCAGTCGTGTAAATCGCCAAACTGCACCACAACCTCATAGAACAGTTTGCCCTTGCCGGAATTTTTGACGTGTTCATAGTAGTCGGGGATTTGTCGGTCAGCGCGTTTTTGCTTTGCGTTGTATTCCGCAAGAGCCGTGCCGAAAATCTGTTCATAAAAATCGTGCAGATCGATTTTCGTGTAGGTAATGTTGTCATCGGTTCGTGAAATGTCTACATTATGGGCGGTGATAACTCGGTTGTTGTGGTCGAGAAAACCACTATCCACACGAAATGAAATCGACAGCCCTTTTGGATTTTTCTCGCTCATACGCTTCATCTCCTTTATGTTGATTTTTCATTTTTCTTCAAATCGTTTATTTGAACTGATTAGGGAAATCGACTATATCTGACGGCTGTTGTCATTGTTGCTAAACTCAATAGTGATAGTGACAAGCTGCGCCTGCCATTATCACATTGAGTTGGGTGAAATCCCCCAAACCCCTCTCGGATACCTTGCCAGTGAAACGGGGAAAATTATAAAACTGTTCAGAATGAACTGCCCGGAGAATTAAGGAAATCTCAAAATCCCGCTAAATTCTTCATTTCAGATTTGACAGAAAAATTCTTTCTGAGCGTTCACCCACTCCCATACATATCGTGATTAACCAGAGCCGTGTAGTAGCTGTCCATCGTAATGGGCGCATTATACAGCGCCGTTATAAGATATGCGCGAATGTTCCGAACATCGGAGGTATTATTCCAGAGTGCAGTCAGCACATATTCAATATGCTCATGCGTGAGTTTTAGAAAACGGCTTTTAACCGTACTAGTTGGAATTTCCTCGCCGTTCACGCGGGTAGTGCTTTTTGCCGAACACACCACATCGAGCATTATCTCAACCAGCTCGTTCACCCGCGCTTTGTCCTCGGAAAGGCAGTCGTACTCGATATTTTCACGGATAATGTCACGATAATTCTCGCGTTCGGAAATCTGTATCTTATCTGTTCCGTCGGATATGATTGATGGATAAGGATTATTCTCTTTTGTTTGATTATTAAGATTATATATAAAGGGATTGTCGATTTCCTGCAATGTACTTTGAGCGTTTTCGACAGGGTTGTATGCCGCATTTTCGCAGGGTGCATTGTCAATTTCCGACAGGGTGCTATTCAACTTTTCTGCACCTTTTATGAGGTACTTTTCGAGCTGCGCCGTATCATTACGAACACGAAAATGACGGCGGCAGTGCACACCTCCTGTGCGGTAATCAATAAGTCCTGCCTTGACAAGAACGCCGATAGCTTTGTTCTGCTGACAGCGGGACAGCGCTGTGCTTTCCTGCATATCCTCGATTGTCGAATAGAACCAGCCCTCGCTGTCAAGCATGGAATGTTTCTCATAGTACGCCTGCTTTCCGACAAGGGAATTAAAGAGCAGAGCCGCCTTTATCCCCAGAGCATGAGCGAGCAGTCGGTTGGCAGATACTGTGTTGTCTGAATTAAGTAGCTTGATTATCTGTTCTATCATAGCTTGCCTCCAGTAAAATATGCCATCAGTGCCGCTTTCGGGACAAGTTTTTTCCCGCGCTTTCCCTGACCCGTTCTGATGGAGGGCAGTTCCTTGCGCAGAACAAGCTGCCTTACGGTGTATTCGTTCAGACCTTTGACTGCCTCAGTGCATTCCTTGATAGTGAGCATTTCGACCACTTGTTCGGGAGCATGGGAGGGTTCGTTTTTTGGCGGTTCGTTGTTGGTCAGCTGTTCAAGTAAGCCTGTCATTGCTGCGATAATTTCTTCTTTCTTTTCGTTGGTCATAAAAGTTACCTCCTTGTGCGATATTGTTCCGAGATTACTTCGGTTGATGGTATTCTATCACAAAGGGTTGACAAATGCAATAGGTCGTGTTATACTTTACAAGGATAGTATTCTAATAATCGCTTGTTCGTTATTTGGATAATTAGCTTTATAGCGCGGATTGTTGCCGCTTTATACATTATCCTTGTAGTCACCAAAAGTAATTTTGAGCAGTGCAAAATCCGCATTGTAATGCGGCATTGAAAGCTCATTATTATTGAAGTTCAGCCGCTATTCGGCTGAATACGCATACTTTATCCTTGTATTAAGAAAAATTTTTTGAGGCTGGTGTATAATTATGGAAAATAAATACGAAATAAACTGCGATTATGAGGTAGTTCTACTGCTGTCGGACAATTCTGAAACGCTGATCGGCGGCTCGGAGAAAACCATAAACAAGGCGCTGAAGAACCCGGACGCACCGAATTTTGCTGTCAAGGAGCTTGACGTATACTTCCGCAGTCAGTCCCTCGGAACATTCGCGCTTGATTTATGCAGCTCGTTTTCTGAATCCGAGAAGATACAGGAGCAGGTGGACAGGCTCTACGCAAATCTCAAATATGAGAACACCAACAAAAGCCGCGTTGCCGAAACGCTGAACACGCTTGACTACATTTTCAAGGTTGACAAGAGCACGCCCGTTCGTCTGCTCGCGAGGGTCGTTCTGAAAATGTATAGGGCTGTGACCGACTTGTACATGAACGCCCGTTTTGGTCTGGGAATGAAACAGGCGGACAGGGCAGAGCTTGGCGAACAGTTCCGCAGCGAGGTGGAGTCGCTTATCAGCGACACATTTACCACACTGAAAAAGAAAAAATCTCCGCAGAACACGGAGATTTTGAGTGTTATTCGGTTTGGCTGCGGAGATGTTGCGCAGTTTCTTACGGAGTATTTGCGTTTTCTTGAAAGCCGTAAGCTGTTCTGCATTGAGTGCAGGCTCTGCGGCAGCTATTTTCTTGCGAAGTCCAAAAACACGCTGTATTGTGGGGATTGCAAGCTGCTCCGCAGGAAGAACAGCAAGGCGGTCTACCGCGAGAAATGCTCCGAGGGTGTTTTTAACCTACGGCAGAGGGTCAAGTACGGCTTTGAGAATTTCATGCACAAGAAAAAAGGCTGGGACAGGCTATCCGAGGCTGAAAAAGCGCAGTACAGGGCGCTGCATGATGAGTTTGTTGCTCGGTCCGGGGAGATGCTCAAGGAGTATGAGAAAAGCGGGAGTAAGGAACTGGAAAACAAACTCATTAGATATTTAAGTGAAACAGACAGCTTCAGAAATACTTTGGAAAACAAAGGTTAATAATTATGGAGTCTGAATACCGAACCGTGTAAATGCTAATAATACCCACAGAAAGTGAGGTATGAGCACATGAAAAGAACACACAGATTAGACGAGCGAGAGCTTGAACTGGTGAAGCTGCTGATGGCAGACTGCCAGACCAACTTGTTGGTCTGAGCCACCGTAGACATTCAGGCGAAGCTGAAAAAGCTGTTTGCCGGGACGATAGAGAATATGCTCGAAGCTGAAATGGACGAACATCTAGGCTACGAGAAGAACTCTGAAGCCGGGAATAACTCCGGTTACAGCCGCAAACAGGATGTTTGCGCAGCTGCCCCCAAAGTTCGGCATGGACGCCGCACAACATAGGGCAGCAGGCGGAATTGGTTACGGGAAAAAGACGATAATCAGCGACTATGGCGAGTGCGAAATTGCTGTTCCGCACGACAGGAACGGCGATTTTGAACCTAAAGTCATCGAAAAGCGACAGACAAGAACCGACGAAATTGAACAGAAAATCATGCAGATGTATTCGAAAGGTAAATGTCAACGGGATACACTGACCATATCAAATTCGACCGGTTCAAACGAGCGAACTCACCGGTCTGAATTTGATACGCTTCGCTATGTTCAGTGTATCCCAGCGTGACATCGAAGATACGTTAAAGCAGATCTACGGAACCGAAATATCACAAGGCCTGGTTTCGCGGATAACCGACAAAATTCTGCCTGAGGTCAACGAGTGGCAGAACCGTCCTCTGGAGGCAGTTTACCCGGTAGTTTTCTTCGATGGGATCGTGTTCAATTCGCGCAAGGATAACAAAATTGTCACGAAATGCGTGTACTCTGTGCTGGGTATAAACATGGAGGGTCATAAGGAAATCCTCGGCACCTGGATATCGGAAAATGAGTCCGCGAGCTTCTATGCAAGCATATGTTCTGACCTCCAAAGCCGCGGCGTTAAGGACATTTTCATTGCCTGCCATGATAACCTCACAGGGCTCTGTAATGCGATAAACTCGGTTTTCCCCAAGACGAAGAACCAGCTCTGTATAGTCCACCAGATTCGCAACAGCTGCAAGTTCGTACCGTACAAGGATCGTAAGGCAGTATGTGCTGATCTGAAGAAAATCTACGGCGCTGTGAACCTCGATGACGCCGAATTTGCGAAGGAAGAATTCCGTGAGAAGTGGAATAAGAAGTACCCGAATATTCTGAAATCCTGGGATAAAAACTGGGCTGAACTTACTGTATTTTTCGAATATCCGCAGGAGATCAGGAAGATAATATACACGACGAATGCTGTCGAGGGCTACCATAGAATGGTCAGGAAATTCACTAAATCCAAGTCGATTTTCCCGACCGATGACGCTATCCGCAAGGTCGTTTATATGAGCGTTTCCGAGATTTCGAAGAAGTGGACCATACCGGTTCGCGACTGGGGGCTGGCTTACGCTCAGTTCACGATTTATTTTGAGGATAGATTTGCAGCATGACAACCATTGAGGGCTCCGCCCTCAAACTCCCGGAGTTTATCCGCTGGAAGATACCGGTGAAGTATGAAAAGCAGCGAACTGACTCTGCTGCTCTTCACCGTATATCTTACAGCCGCGTCGGGCCACTCTCCAGCGTTGCCCTGTTTCGCTGCATTTTTAGCTTTGGTGCGTTTTTCGGGATTATTCGCGTTTACACAGTTATTTTTTCAGACCCCACAAATGAAATACAGCGGAATTTGTGAATCTATTTGCTTTTCATTAAACCATATCTATCAATATATATGCGTAGAAATACATTGCTCATACCACTCGTGAGGCGGCAAATCCGAATTAAATGCCGTGTCAAAGAGCGAATACAAGTCCTTATAATGCTTGCCGCCCTTTAAAATAGCTTTCAGCTCTGAAATCTGCAAGGGGATAATCTTCATTCCCGAAACGTTCTTTGAATAGTCCTGCGGGTCATAATAGGGAATTGACTTTCTGCTTCTGAAATCGGCGATGACATTTATATTCAATGTCCCTGTTGCAAATACGCAGTAGGAGTTCAGATTGCCTGTGCGAAGCAAGTGCTGTCCGAGATGTCTTGATACAGGCTCCATTTCCATTCGCCGCTGATTGGAGCTGTCGGCAAGAGTAGCTTCCAACAATAATGCGTGTTCGGGGTAATACGACGTCTGGTCGTACTCATATACAATATCAGCTTCGCCGCCTGATGCATGGGTTTTAGGCAGTAAGTCAGCGTCCAGCGAGAGCTTCATATAGTCAAGGACTTTGCCTTGATAATCACTGATTTTGTACCACAATACGCCAAGCACATATTCAAACATCGTCGGAACATCTGCGTTATCAGTAACCATTCTTCTGATTTCATCATCGTTGCGGTTTTCAAAGCAGGTGAGCAGTTCGATCAGATTGTCATCGGAGAATTTCTTGTCAATAAGCGTTTTGAAACGTCTGTATCTGACACGCTCCAATGCTTCTCTCGCATTATCAATTGTTGTTGTGCCGATACCGAGTTCCGCGTTTATGCACTTGATAACAATATCATCATTTATTACAAGGCAATCTGCAATTTCCTCAAGAGCACAGTTATCGTACAAGCGGTCAGACGATGTGTAGGCTTGCTCATACAGTTTTTCTATAACCGACTTAAAGAAGTGTTTGGGGACAACATCAAGCTTTACTTTGCCATCCTCAAACAGAACAATATCGCTTGTTTTGAAATAGCGACGGTTTAAGTCAAAATAATCACGCAGCGTCGCCTTCGCCTTGAACAGCTGCATACGCTTAAAGAAGACTGTTTTGAAATCATTTTCTGTAATAACATTATCGAAATCGGTAGGCTTGATATGGGCTTCAGCATTCCTTACAAGTGCAACTCGGGAATTAGTGTCAAAAAGATACTTTATCCAATAATTGCTTATGCGTATCTTCTTTGCCGCGTCAAAAACCTCAACAAAAGCCGACCTATCTTTCTCCATATACACCTTATGCAGGGCTTGGTAAAGCGGAAAATAGGCTTTGTCATAGTTTCGACTCTTTCTATTTATACCTATTTCACAAATCAAGTTCTCATCAACATTTTTCTGCGACAACAGCAGCGACAACGCTTCTTTGTAGTTGTCCATTGACAACAGCCTTGAAACGATTATGTCATCAACAGTTTTACGACCATTCTTAATCTCGTCGATACTGATGATAATCTCATCAGTAGTTTCCTTACTTGTACAAAGCGGCAGCAGGTATGTAAACTCATCTGTTGAAAGCTCTCCCGATTTGGAGAGAAGATAAAGCAACACGATGAGCGGTCTAACTGTATTACCGTCAACCACGCAAGAGGTTTTAAGCAGCTGTTTCAGATATATAAAGCTGTCTTTGGGAATCTCGAAATGGTTGTCCGAACTAAAGTCATTGCTTTCGCTTATTGCAAGCAGAGATTTTCCAACGTCAGTCAGACGGCGGTTGTCATCAATCAATCCAATATCGACCAGTCCCGACGTCTTTTCACAAGCATCTTTAGGCTTGTTGCCTGCATCGCCTTCTACAAAGCCCTTGTCTTGCATAAACAGATAGTATTCCGTCTGAATGTTATTGTTGTTTCTCCAACCATGTCATTTAAGGAATATCATGTCATTGTGATATTCAATATTGTTCCTTAATTCCATGGATATATCACTAATAAAACAGGTTGTTTCATCAATATTCGCTCGTTCTCTGTCACTATTTGATAATTTTGGAGATACAGCAATACAACCATTTGTTTTAAAAGTGATTAAGCCCAAATCAAATAGTTTGTCATACAACGGGGAAAGCAATAGCCCATTTTCACCACTTAGTCTTTCAAAATTTGTTGCACTTCTCCAAGGTTTTACATGGCTCGCAACTAATAAGCGTTTATCGGAGATACCCGTAACAATACATGACTTATATTTTTCAATTATCTTTCTTCTGAACTCGCCTTGTCCTCTTCTTGATAGAATAATTGCTTCCTTTTCAGTTTGAGCCAATTCTTCGTTTTGAATTATACGTTCTATTTGCCTTTGTTCTATCGGATTTACGTTTGAAAGTTCTACATCATCTATGCATTTTTTTAATCCCCAAAAACCTTCACCTAAACCATAAACCGAATAAAACAGGTCTGAAGCACCATTATATGAACGAGTTGATTTGCAATGTCTCTGAATAGTAGCTCGAACATTATCTTTCCAATTAGTATTTGTTCTTATATATGGCATTGTGCCATTTTGGCATATTCGGTCATTTATTTCTGCCAAAGAGGCAGCTCCGCCCAATTGTTCTAATGCACGAATAATCTCTGCGAGATATGATGTATCTTTCATACAGTATCACCTTTTGATAGAATTTGCAATGGATGTGTTGAATAATTGCTGGTTGATCTTAGTTTATCGCATTCTGCCGTAAAACAGCGGTCAATGTCCATATCATTACAAACATCACACCAATTCTCAACATTGTAGATTTTGTCATTACAGCTTTTCCATAAGTCACATTTTGAACATACGCAGTTATCACAGCTAATAGTCATTTGTCACTGTTCCTTTATGCACATTTCTCTAAGGAATGATACGTATCACAGTATTGCCGAGAATTGTAGGGCGGATCAATATACACCAAATCTGCCTGTATGCGATTGACAAGCTCGTTTGCATTCTCGTTAAAGCACTGATTTTTCCTTCTGTTCTGCTTTGGAGTAGGTACTGCAAGTTCCAAATGTCTGTCAAACTCTACACTTTGACGAAATGCATCGTAGTGACCGCAGGTGTTGGCGATTTTGTCCATTGCGTATAGGAGCGAAGTAATCAGTATTGCCCGTTCACGCTCATTTAATGCGCCTGCAAGAAACTCATCCTCAATGTCTTGACGGATAAATCCTATACGACTGCAATCCTCTCTACTGAAATATGTATCAGCAAAGTTCTTCGTCATATAGTTTTCTTCATCTATATCAAGCGAGTTATAGTGTAGGATAAAGTCAACAATCTTCTGCTTTGAAAACCTCTCGGAAGAAAACCAAGCCAAATTGCATATATAGTTGCTATAAAGAATATCGTTTGTAATTAACATCTTGTCCAAAAAAGCAGAGGAAACAGCGCCTGTTCCTGCGAAGATGTCCGCAAACACATCAATTCCAATACAGTTTTCATCGACAACACTTTTTATAAAAGGGAGCAGACGATACTTATTTCCAAGATAACGCCTGTTATTTATAGCAGTAGTCTTGTATGCTACTTTACAAGATGGGCTTGCCATATAATAACACCCCTTTCTATAATTCTTTGTGCCTCAATGTAGCATAGAGTGAGTTTGAAACACATACTCTATGTTGATTATGATATTTCAAGATACCACAGCAATCATACTTTCACATAATATATTATAGCACATTATATTCAATATATTTTTACAATTTGTCAGCCTCTGCAAGGTTAATTATTACCTTGCCCTGTTTCCGTGCCCGCTCGACGAACTGCGCTGCGCCGCCCCAATCGTGTTCAATATAGCATACAACGATGCCGCACTCGTTCACCATATACTTGTTGCTAAACGAAATTGCAAAGCGCTTTGGAACGCTCTCAATGTCTTCAGGTACAAGGGTCGGTAAACTGCACTCATTGTTCTTGCCAACAGGAATATAGGAAAGAACAATGTACAAGGAAATATTTGGATATAGTTCGAAAGCACTTTTAAGAACGCTCTGTGCCATTAAATCAAACGCCCCGTGTGTGCCCACAAGGAAAGATATATCCTCATATTCCGCTATCAATCGCTGAATAGTATGCTTCAAGAGCGGCTTTACTGTACTTGGAGTATTTTTGTGTCCGAAAAACGATGCCACCATATTTATCGCTCCCTTTTAATGTTACTATATACATAGTAGCACACAAATATGTATATTATCAAACAAGTAACTATCATAATAGAATAATAGTTATTGGGGAGTGATAATATGGAAAATGCCATTACTATCATAACTATTAAAGATTATGGTAAAATAGATGTCTGCTTAAAAGAGATTTTGGACAAGCGTGGTTTATCAAGGAATTATCTCGCAAAGGCTTCCAACACTCGATTTGAGGTTATTAACAAATGGTACTCAAACAAGGTTGAGAAGCTTGATTTAGACGTTTTGGCACGGATTTGTTATGTTCTGAACTGTTCTCCGAGTGATATAATCAAGTATAACAACACATAAAAACAGGCTCTGTTTTTAATCATAGAGTCTGTTCTCATATTTCGGGGCAGTGTATCTTATGCCCTGAATTGCAGCACCATCTGCTCCATTACCTCGTGGTCAACGTATAACGGAGAGGTTGATGATAAACATGGGTGTGGCAGAACGGCAGTATTTGGCAGGTTCTGCAATAATGAAATAGAAAATTATCCTTTAAACAAGATGGAAAAACACGCTTATAAGGAAACTCTTGTAAGCGTGTTTATTGCTATTCTGGTGTATAATGTTTCAAAGTGTGAATTACATCTTCAAGAGAATCGAAACAGAATCTATTAGAAGATAAGCACCATACATATCATTGATAATACAAGTGATTTCCTGATCTAATGAATAGTAATTCTGCTTGTAAATTACAGTCCCATTATCGTTTTCTGCAACACCAATCCTAAATTCATGTATATTATCATGGTATTCAAGCTTCAATGTCGGATATTCTGATTTATCAGGAGTAACTGCAATTTGGACATTGACAGGATTAGCATATATTTGAACAGAACCTCCTTCTACAGTTGTCAATAAACCAATAGGGTTACTGTGAAGAATATTTCGGCAATAATCGTATACTTCATTAAATAATTTCATAGGAAAAACCTCGCTTTCTAATGTGGCACAAAATCAAGCATTTTCAAAATGCCTATTATCAAACAGCTTTATGACAAACATAACATCTCTGGAGCCGAAGCCCAGGCAAAAAGATTTTGAGAGTCCAGCCCCTCTCAACTTTTTAACTACTTCTTTTTCTTCTTTGTGCCGTCAACCCAAATATGGAATGCACGCTTGCCATAGTCTTTCGCATAGATGCGAGTTCCATCCTTCTGGGTGATATATGTAGTAAAAATCCACATATAGTGTTCCTCTCCTTTCGCAAGAATTTTTATAAAACCTCTTGCAAATCAGAAAAGAATGTGGTATAATACTAACTGTCTAGATCAGTACTTGCTGGAACATCCTTTTGGATTTGCAGTTGGTGCTAAAAGCCGAGCGTTAGCTTGGCTTTTTTGCTTTATTATATGCAATTTCAGCTGCTTGAGCTGAAGTTTTGCAGGATAATGATATTTCAAGAGGAGATAATCCCTCAATCATTCTCGGCGGCATAAGCAACGCACTTGCAAAAGTGTTAGCTTGCCATTCTGGATCTAAGTACGACACCACTCTTGAGTTTCCATCTGTTCTACAAAGTTTCACACCTTCCTTGTGGAGGAAATAATGACCAAGTTCATGCGCAATTGTGAATCTTTGTCTACCGTCGCCCTCGATGGCTTTTTGATATACATCCTCTCTAACTTCCATTGTGTTGTTAAATGCATTGTAAGTCGCATATTTGTCAGGCATCTCTTTTATGTCCATAACCATGAAGTTAAAGCCGGGATCTATTTGCGGTAATGCCAATTCGGTAAAATGAACTACAGGAAAAAGTAACTTGTTTGTATAGTCAGCAATTTCCCGAACAACCCAAGCAAATCTTTCAATTTCTTGCCTGCTTAAAGGATCAGCAATTAATTGTTGCAATTATTATTCCCCCCCTCCATTTAATCTTTTTTATCTGAAAGTATTTTCTGAATAGACTTTATTTGTTCATCCGACAAACCGTTAATCTTTCTCGCGAACACCAAGCCTATTTCACGTTGATTGTCATTTGCAAACGATGTGTCAATAGTAATAGCCTCGACAGTTTTGCAAAAAGCGTCATCAAGTTCTTGCTCTGCTTCTTTACTCAATGAATAATGCTGCTTAATCTTAGATACAAAATCAGCGGTAGGTTTCCTCTTGCCGTTTTCAATGGATGAAAGATATGCTGGTGATATACTAAGCGCATCTGCCATATCTTTTAATAGGAGACTATTATCAATCCTAAATCGCCTTAAAAATTTACCCACATAACTAAGCATATTCTTCTTCCTCCTCTCTAGCTTATTATAACATAATATTTCGCGTTTGTCAACCCTCAATTTAATAAAATTTACAAATTTGTGAACGCACCGCTTGGATCTCAACCTGATACTTTGGAGTATTGCCCATGAGTTGATATGTATACTGTTGAAAAACAACAAATATACTATATAGGCGCTTTACAGAATAGGATTCCGCCGAAACGGATATCGCAGGTTTAATGAGAAAAAACAGACTCTACATACAATCATAGAGCCTGTTATCATTATTTATGAGACAACTATCTTACACTCTGAATTGCAGCACCATCTGCTCCATAATCTCGTGGTCAACATAGAAGCCTCGTATTTTTTCCCACTTCACTATTTCCATAAAGGTGGTCGGGCGGGGATTAGCCTTCGCGTACTGCTTTCTGAGCAGCTCCCAAAGGCTGTATGCTTCTCTGTCAATTTCATGGGCAAGCTCGTCCCAGCGATTGTTTTCTTTCAACTCTGCTGTTTCGTCGGGGTAGTTCTCCGTCATAAACCGCTGCCAAGCAATGCCCCAGTGACCTATTGTAAGTTCATCTTCCTTGATAATGCTATTGCTCATAATGATAACATCCCAATATATTTGATATGACAAAAACTGTTTGCAGAGGGCTGTCACAACAGGTTTACTTGGTCTTTATTTGGTCTTTAATGTTACAACAGCTTACCAAAAGCCGAGCAACAGAACCGAAAAGGAAGCGCTGAAAACCGCATTATTATGCGGCTTGTGGCAGGTTGCGCAAAATCGCTCAAACCGCTATCCAAAACTCCAAGAGATAATCAGTCGCCCAAGGAATGGCTCAGCAGAGCTATTTGTGGGAATCCCGACTTACTTTTGGTCAATTTATGGTCAACAAACCTCTCTGTTTCGGCAGGGAGGTTTTTTATGCGTCAGATCGCCTATGCGATTTCAGCAGGATAGGTCAGCGGTTTACGCTTTTGTGATTTTGAGGACGCGGGCGCAGACGACCATCTGCTCATAAGTACCTCCAATGGAAAATGGAGCAATCTTTCGACTGCCCCATGTGTGGTTATTTGATCGTGGTGGATGAATCGGCATGCCTGCTATGCAAAGGCTGTTTTATCTTTATGTTCACCATACTTCCTCTATCCACTTTATGCATTCTTGTCCCATGATAGCTCGCTCTTTGGCACACTCTTCCGGAAACTGTTTCTCGGATTTTATAAACCATTTGATCGACTTCCCGCAGTTTTCAAGCATCATGTGGCTTATATGCCTGAAGCAAATATGCTTGTGCGGATAGGAAAAATTATTGATGTTAAGACGTTCTTCCAGCTTTTCGCAGCTTTCCTTTGACGGCCATATTGTATCCACTTCCGTTGAAAACATCAGAATTGGCGCTTCTATTTTCTCAACTGGTATGATCGAATCTGGATTGATTTTTTTATCTGTGTTAATTTCAAGAATATGGGAACCTCTAAAAACCGGTTTGAAAAGGGAAAATGGGCAGAGTGCGCCGAATGCGATGAAAGCCGACGAAGTAAGGCTGTATGCCTTACGAGGAGGTTTTCTGAAGCAGTCGTTGTGCTATACACATTTTCACTCAAACAAGGTTTTTAGAGGTGACCTTTATAGTTTCAGGACCTTTCATGTTTATAATCCGCCTTTCTGCGAAAGGCGCCAATGCGCCAGATTATCCTTTTACCAGACGTTCTTTATCCGACTGACAGACTCCGGTTTATAGTGATGACAAAAAATTCTGCTATGAATAATATACCACATAGCAAATGAAAAGTCAACCGCCGCAAGGAGTTACGGACGATTCATCTTGCAGACAGCCTCCGGATGTACTTTTACTGGGCTGAATATCCTGCCCTGTGCCTCCACAGTTTTGTTGACATTTTTTGACCACCGTGATATAATCAATATGGGTAATTTTAATATTTTGATAAGGGAACCTCTAAAAACCGGTTTGAAAAGGGAAAATGGGTAGAGTGCGCCGAATGCGATGAAAGCCGACGAAGTAAGGCTGTATGCCTTACGAGGAGGTTTTCTGAAGCAGGCGGTGTGCTATACACATTTTCACTCAAACAAGGTTTTTAGAGGTGACCATAAATAAGAGGTGCGTAATTTGAAAATAAATCTGAGATGGCTCTGCGTATCGGCAGTTCTGCTGACGCTTGCCGGCTGTTCAGCCGAGAGCGTCATTTCTGACGACAATGCAGACGAGTACAGACAGCTTATGGCAGAGGACAAGCTGAACGAGTCTGGCTACTACATAAATGATACCTATAACGCGGAATATGACGAAAAGGCGACTGCCGAGGAAACTATGGCGCAGGCGGATAAAAGCATCCACTGCGTATTGGCAGGAAATAAGTACCTTAAAGTGACCTACTATCTGACGGATCATTCCTCCGGGGAGAAGAGGATACTGGACAGCGATGAGTTTTACGCGGATCCGGGAGATATTCTGTCCGCTGAATGGTATACTGAAAATCCGGTCAGCAGTATGTATGAGCTTGACGCTTTCAATGTATATAAATATGTGAACGGCTCACGCTCCGCCGCTGCGCCTGATACAGAATACGACAGGGTCAGCAGGACGGCTGAGATCACATTTTCAGAGGCGGGGGAATATTCAGTTGAGCCCGTCGGGAAGTACATCGACCGGGTACTTGCGATGAATGCGTCAGTTGTCGGGCAGAATTCCGACTGCGGCAGCTGGAAAGCCCTTATAAAGGTCGATGGAACTGATTACAGGGAGTGCGACCCCTCCAGAATGGATCCCACAAAGGATTATAAGGTCACATATACATATCCGTATGAGGACTACTATGTCGAAAGCTGCACTCCTGACGATTCGAACGTGCACAAGACTGACGCTCCCGGCGAGCTGACATTCGGCCCGTATGCCGCTACGGAAGACGTGAGCAGGTTTGACGTGGTTCTGCGCAATTATCTCAGGTGCCGCGTACAGGGCGAAATAAATGCCGTTAATAAAATAATGGTAGACGGCGTAGATATGACTTCACTGCTGAAAAGCAACAGGAAGACTGACAGCTTTGCGTTTATAGAGAACGTCCGGTACTACTATCTTGAGGAAATGAAGGTCAACAGTAAGGTCGTGGTTGATATCAGCAGCGGTTACGAGATGGATTACACGGAGCTGATAACCCCGATGGACAAGCAGTCGCTGGGAGACGGCAGCACACGCTATACGTTCGAATTTACCGGTTCGGATACCAATATAGCGCTCCTGTTCGTTCATAAGCCGGGCAGGGATTCCGCGATAGAGTTCATTGAACCAAGCCGCGATGAGGTTGATATTAAGGTACAGTTCAGCGATGAGGACAATCATCACGTTCCCAGAACGGGCGAGATGATAAACCCGGATCAGAATGTGACTGTTACGGTCACTCCGAAGAACGGCTACTACATCACTGACGAAAATATGGGCACGTTTACCGTGGCGTTCAGGGATTATTCCAGGGAGCTTGACAGCAGGGTTAATAATTACATCAGGAAGTATTCAGTGCTTCAGCTCAGTACGGAGGACGGCAGCGGAAAACTATCGTTCCAGCTTGACGGATCGCCTGTCACGGAGAATTCTGTTTCCGCAAGGCAGGGTCAGAAGCTGACCTTTACCTACACGGTGAACGACAGCGAGCATTACCAGATAGAATGCAGGAACAACGCTTTCTGGGATAAATACAAGGATACTTTCACATACACCTTTGAGGTGACTCCAGAGCTTGACGGAAAGCTGATCGACATAGCGTTCCTTGAGGAAAAGTTCAACTTTGGCGTGGTTGCAAAGTGAGGAATATATGAAAAATCTGAATATAAATACAATAACATGGGTGGCGAGTATCGGTATCGGGCTTGTCGGAATATTTTCAATTGCCGTTTCCGGGACTGTCGGCCGCAGGACGGGCACTGATTTTGGAACCGCGGTAGGCGTTGGCGTGGGCTCGTTCAAGAGCGTGCAGGAATTTTCGGAAGCCTATGACGAGGGCACCAGCAAAGCCCTTGAGGTGAAGGATACCGAGGTAAGCGTCAGCACCGGTCTGGACGGCGAGGGTCAGAAGCTTCAGGTGCTTGTCGGGAAGACCACGGTACAGAATCTGCTGACGTTCACGAATGAAACGTTCAAGTGGGATTATAAGGAGCTCGAAAAGCTCTCCTTTGAAATCGTCTTTACGGTAGACCTCAGCAAGGCGAAGGTCTCGCAGGGCTCGGTGGTGATACCGGAACCTGAAATGTCGCTGTATAATGACGAATCCGCGCGCGAGGTAATCGGAAGATACAACGGGCTGGCGTTCGGCGGCAGCGCGGAGGACGGATTTGATATATCGCTTAATTCCATGAAGGAGCTCATGAAAAATTCAAAGGAAAAGCTCGCGAATTATGACGAGCTGTTTTCTCAGGCTAAGGATTCGGCAAGGGTACAGGTCGCGAATCTTTACAGCTCCCTCAGCACGGACGGAAGCAGAGTCGAAGTTTCGTTCTTTGCCAGCGACAGCGAGGAGGGGTAAAAATGTCAGATTCGGCAAAATGGATAATCAGGATAGCCAGCTTTCTGATCGGTTTAGGGCTTATTATCGCGGCCTCGTCAATATATACTGACGCTGCCAGGTCGAGCTATCTGGAGCAGTCCACCGGCATTATCACGTCAATGACGGAAACGGCAAGAAAAACCGGTCTGGACCTTGGCGAACAGCAGCACCACACGACCGACCGCGCAGCGATAAGCATAACGGAGCTGCGCGAAATAGCGCGCCTGGAAGTCCTCCGTGCGAGCGATATCGTATATCTAAAGTCTGAAAAGGACGGACTCAACGTGTGGCTGTCCGCGCCGGGAACCGGGGTGTTCACGGTAGATATGCAACGCGCCGAGATAGTGACCGATGAGGTCAATAATTCGGTCAGCATAAGGATCCCCAAGCCGGAGCTCACCAATAACACCGTAATTTACGACAAGGTAGAAAAGATACATTTCGAAAACCAGAAATGGATATTCGACAACATAAGCGATGGAATCGACAGATACAACGAAATGATGAAGGAAGCTCAGGATACGCTGAAAACCACCTTTGACGGCAGCTTTTTCAGGGAAAACGCTGAAATGAATGCGCGCTCCATGGTTTCTAGCATTGCAAAGAGCGCTAATCCGGACAATCCCGACATGAAGGTCTATGTTGATTTCTTCGCGTGATCTCACAGGAGACCGCGCTTTGGATACGGTGAATCCGCGGTTAAATTATTATCAGGTCACCTCTAAAAACCTCATGTGAGCGAAAATGTGCAGTGCGCACCATCTTCGTCTGTCAACAAGCGAAATTTCTGATGCGACGGCGTCCATGCCGTCGCCCGGTTATTTCGCTCTGCAACATCGTGTTGCACCTCCTCGTAAGGCATACAGCCTTACTTCGTCGGATTTCCTAGAAGCTGGCACACCCTGCCCATTTTTGCTTTTCACACCGGTTTTTAGAGGTTCCCATCAGCAAAAATCCACTGGCGCAGCCGGTGGATTTTTCTATGTCCGGTTGATTTCCGCGTCTCCCGCAACCTGGCGTTGAATATATAAACCACAATTACGTTGAATTCAACAGTGGATTGTGATATAATTAAGGCAACGAACAAAGGAGGGCACCGAAATGGACAACGCATTCAACACGAATCTCCGCAGGATACGCAAGGAAAAGGGGATAACCCAGGAGCAGCTTGCCGAGGCGGTGGGAGTTTCCCCGCAGGCGGTCTCCAAATGGGAGATGAACAGCTTCCCGGACGCGGCGCTGCTGCCGAAAATAGCGCAGAAGCTCGGGGTCTCCATTGATGAGCTTTACGGTCTGAAAAACGAGAGCATATCCATTTACGACAGAGTTATGCGGCATATAGGCGAAACTCCTGTGGAACGGCGATTTGACGAGCTGTTCCGTATATTCAGGGCGTTTCCGCTGGCATTCTGCGGGGCGGTAAAATACGAGCCGATCCCCGATGAGATACTTAACAGCGAATTCGACTGCCACAGCCGTATCAACTTACCGCAGGGCTTCTTCGAAATGCGGAACAATGGCGATCTTCAGTTCGCGTTCCTGTTCCCGGAGCCAAAGTGCGGCTACGACAAGGTGCTGAAATACGACGAGCAGTATGTCAGGCTGTTCACCGTGCTTTCCGGACCGAACGCCCTCAAGGCGCTGTATTTCATCGCGGGGCGGGACGGCACGATGTTCTTCAAAAAGAGCACCCTCATGCACGAGCTGGGTATCTCCGCCGAGAACGCCGCCGATATAATCAGGGATTTCTGCGGGATAGGATTCATCTGGGAGGCGACCCTCAACGGCGGGGACAGCAGCGAGAAAATCTATCAGTACATCGCCCGGTGCGAGCTTGTCGCCTTTATCGCCGCCGCGCGATACCTCATGCGCCCGCCGACAAATTTCAGCTATAACAACGACTGGCGCAGCGAGCGGTATTTCAGGAACGACACCTACAAAAAGGAGAGCGGCGATGAAAAAGACTGACGAAAATCAGAACCCGCTCCACCGGGAATACGGGCTGTGGAGCAATGTCCGCTGGACTTTTTCCGCCATGCGCCGGCATTCCCGGGGAATACTTGCGCTTATCCCCGTGGGAGTGGTCTGCGCACCGCTTATGAACTACCTGTGGACGTTCATATCAAAGTTCGTCATCGACATGATAACCGGCGAGGCGGGCTGGGAGGCGCTGCTATGGGTCATGGGGATATTCACTGCGATACAGCTTGTTTCCACTATGCTCAACACCTGGTACAACAGCGAGATATGGTGGAGGTTCATAGACGTGCGCTTCCGGCTGATAGGCGAAAAGAACCGCAGGGTCATGCGCATTGATTTCCGGCACCTGGAGGACCCTGACGTAATGGACTGCTGGCAGAAGGCGAACAACGCCTGCAACAGCAACAACGACGGCGTTGAGGGAATGATGCGCCAGATATCCGGGCTGCTGATGTCGCTGTCGGTGACGGCGGCAGGACTGGTCATTCTCGGGACGTTCAGCCCGTGGCTGATACTCGTGATGATCGCCATTTCCGCGGTGACCTGCCTTGTCGGCGACAGGTTCAACAGGTACTCCAAGGAGAAGATATGGGACCCCCTTGCCCCGTGGTGGCGCCGGGACAACTACATGAAGTGGCAGATAACCGATTTCGCCCCCGCCAAGGATATCCGGCTGTTCGGTCTGCGGGAATGGCTGGTGAACAAATACCGGGAGCTCAAAAAGGAGCGGCTCCGCGCGCAGGAAAAAAACGCGGCGCTGTGGTTCTGGGCGGCGGTCTTTGCGGAGGTCATGCTTGCGCTCACGCACTGCGCGGTTTACGGCTGGCTCATCTGGTCGGTGGCGTACAGCGGGCTCTCGATAGGGAATTTCAGCCTGTACCTAGCCTCGGCGGTAACGCTGTTCCAGTTCATCAGCCAGCTTTTCAGCGGGATAGGCGACCTGCTCCAGAAAAGCAGGCAGGTGGACGATTTCCGCAGCTTCATGGACTTTGACGCCGGGGACGATACCGGCAGAACCGTGCCGTTGTCCGGAAGCTATGAGTTCGAGTTCAGGAATGTTTCGTTCAGGTACCCGAAATCGGAGAATTACGCGCTGAAAAACCTTTCGCTCAGACTGAAGGCAGGCGAGCGGCTCGCCGTGGTGGGGCTCAACGGAGCGGGGAAATCCACGTTCATAAAGCTCCTGCTGAGGCTCTACGAGCCGACTGAGGGCGAAATACTGCTTAACGGCGTGGATATCCGGGAATACAGCAGGCAAAGCTACTACCGGCTGTTCGCGCCAGTTTTCCAGGACGTGGAGCTGTTCGCGTTCCCGCTGGCGGAGAATGTTTCCATGCAGTCCCCGGAAAACACCGACAGGCGCCGCGCGGAGGAATGCCTGAACGCGGCGGGCTTGGGCGATAAACTGGCGGAGCTCCCGCGCGGAGTGGACACCGAGATACTGAAGGTCATACATGATGACGGCGTTGACCTCTCCGGCGGTGAAAAGCAGAAGCTGGCGCTCGCCCGGGCGCTGTACAAGGAGGCTCCGGTGGTAGTCCTCGACGAGCCGACCGCCGCGCTTGACGCTGTCGCGGAGAGCCGGCTGTACGGCGAATTTGACAGGCTTATCGGCGGAAAGACCGCGGTATACATCAGCCACAGGCTGAGTTCCACGCAGTTCTGCGGCAATGTTGCGATGTTCAGGGACGGGGAGCTGTGCGAGTACGGCACGCACGACAGTCTTATGGAGAAAAACGGCGCTTATGCGGAGATGTTCCGCTTACAGGCGCAGTATTATGTTGACGGGGAGGTGCCTGCGAATGCCTGAAAAGAAGCAGAAGATCACTCGGGAAACGCTGAAATTCGTGTTCCGGACGGCATGGCGCGAGCGGCCGTCGGTGTTCCTGGTCTACCTGATGAGGTTCGCCGCGCAGTTCATCTCAAAAATGCAGAACGCGTTCATGGCGAAGCTCATCATTGACGAGCTGGCACTTGTCATAACCGGCGGCGATATCGCGGAGCACGTCCGGAATGCGGCGGTTTTCGCGGGGATATATATTGTCGTCCAGCTGCTGACTAGCATGCTGGACTCAGCGGCGGCACAGCTTGGCTCCGTCCACGAGGAGTGGTTCAACGAGTATATCGACATACAGCTTGCGGATCACTCCATGAAAATGGATTTCGAGCACACCGAAGACCCAGAAGCCCTTGACGCCCTCGAAAAGGCGCAGGAGGGCATGAGCTGGTACAGCGGCGGCGTCGTGGGAGTACTCGGCGCGGTGTTCGGACTGGTGAACAGCGCGGCGGCAATGCTGGGCGTTTCGGTGATAATCCTGTTCACCTGCCCGTGGCTGCTTCCGGTACAGGCGGCGGCGCTGGTGGTTATCACGCTGTTCAACGCGCGGAACAACAAGATCGACCAGGAGAGTTTCCTGGAGCTTTCGAAAAGCAACCGCGTATTCAGCTACGTGTTCTATCAGCTTGCGGATTTCAGGCTGGGCAAGGATATCCGGCTTTACGACAGCGCGGACATGATGTGCGGCAAGGCGCAGCGCTTCTCTGACGAGCAGGTCGGAATATGGCGCAACACTCAGCGGAAGCAGCGCAAAAACAGCTGGGTCATGGACGCGGCGAACGCCCTGCGGGACGGCATAAGCTACTTCTACATCGGATTCCTGGCGGTGACGGGGGCTATCACGGTGGGCGATTTCTCAATGTGCGTCAGCGCGGCGGGAACGCTCTACTGGAGCCTTTACGGCGTTGTCAGCGGAGTTCAGGACATCAGCCGGAGATGCGCCTACGCGCACAGGTACATTGAATTCCTGCGGTTCCCCGCGGCAATGAAAAAGGGCGCGGAGTGCGTGAAGCCGGGGGAGCACACGATAGAATTCCGCCATGTCAGCTTCAGATATCCGCGCTCTGAAAAGTTTGTTCTGCGGGACATAAACCTCACGATAAGACCGGGCGAGCACCTTTCGATAGTCGGGCTGAACGGCGCGGGGAAGACAACGTTCATCAAGCTGCTGTGCAGGCTGTACGATGTCACGGAGGGCGAGATACTGGTTGACGGCGTGAACATAAAGGAATACTCCGAGGAAGAGTACCGCCGGCTGTTTGCGGTGGTGTTCCAGGATTTCCAGCTGTTTGCGTTCAGCCTGCGGGAGAATATCGCATTCGGTGAGCCGGCTGACGACCGTGAGCTTGAACGTGTGCTGAGGCTCGCAGGTCTGTGGGAGGACGTTCAGAAGCTCCCGGACGGGCTGGACACAATGCTGTACAAGAGCTTTGACGAGAACGGCACCGACCTTTCCGGCGGTCAGCGGCAGAAGACCGCGATAGCCCGGGCGCTGTACCGAAACGCTCCGGTGGTGATACTTGACGAGCCGACCGCGGCGCTCGACCCCGTTGCGGAATACGGGATATACCGGCAGTTCAGCAGGCTTGTCGGCGGAAAGACGGCGGTGTATATCTCGCACAGGCTTTCAAGCTGCAAGTTCTGCGACAGGATAGTGGTTTTCGCTGAGGATACCATTAAGGAGAGCGGCACTCACGAGCAGCTGGCGGGGATTCCGGGGGGAATATACGCGGGAATGTTCGCAGAGCAGGCGAAATATTATGTCGGGTGCTGATGGATAAAAAATTCCCCCTGCAAAAGCAGGGGGAATAATCAATATACCGGATTACTTGGGATTACTTGAGCGCGTACTCGGCAATGATAGCGTCAACTATCGGTGAGAATTCTGCGCTGGTCTGCGTCCAGGAAGCGCCGTTCTCTACAACGTCTATAACGACGGTTGCAAGCTGGTTCTGGAAGTCGGTGTTGAAGCCGTAAGCGTCCTCAGAGATGAAGCTGAAGTTTGCAGGGTCGCACATCTCTCTCCAGAGGTCGTATTCCTGCTCGCCCCATGTGATCTGCCACTTCTCCTTGCCCTCGTTTGCGCCCTTCTCGAAGTAGATCTTCTTGGGAGCAACGTGGTCGTTCTTTACCTGAGCCTGGATAACGGGGTCAACATCGTAAGCTCTGTTCAGGTTGATGAACTCAATGGCGCCTGCGGAGTTCTTCGCGCCCTTCGGGATAAGGTAGCCGAAGGTGTCGTAGCCCTGGTAGTAAGCGTCAGCCTGTGTATCTCTCGGGAACGGAACGAATGCGAACTCGGAAACGGTGTCGAAGATATCGTTATCAACGCCCTTCGGGTTCTGGAGCTGCTCGGTAGCTGCTATGTAGGTCCACTCAGGCTCCATGCAGAGGAACAGGAGTCTGTCGCACTCGGTAGCGAAAGTCTGCGGAGGAACCCAGTCGCCGAGCTGCTTGCCGTAGGAAAGACCGTCACGGCAGATGGTCTCGATGAACTGCATAGCTCTTGTAACGTTCGGGTTCTGGAGGTTGTTTGTGATAGTGCCGTCCGGCTTTGTGTCAACGAGAGATGTGCCGGTGGTCAGGATGAATGCGTCAACGGTGGTGTCGGTAGCGTAGAAGCCGATGTTGTCATCGTCCTTGTCGCAGAACTGGATCATCATGTCACGCCATGCGTCCCATGTCCACTCGCCGTTTCTGTAAAGCTCATACGGGTCGGGGAGGTCGTTCTCCTCAACGGTCTTCTTGCTGTAATTCAGCGCGAAGGAGGTGGTTATTCTGTGCGGATAGTAGTAGTGCTTGCCGTTCCATGCGTAGGACTCAGCAACGTCCTTCATGTCCTTCCACAGCGCGGAATCAGCGTCTATAAGTCCGTCCAGCGGCTCGAAGAGGTTCTTGGATACGTTGCCCGGATAGAGCATCGCGGACTTCTCAACGAGGTCGGGGGAGTCATCGGAAGCGATCTTGTTGGAGAGCTTCTCGAAGAAAGCAGAACCGGAGGGTGTGCTCTCATACTCGATAGTGCCGCCGAACAGGTCGGAGTTGAATATCAGGCACTGCTCGGTACCCTTCTGGTCGGAGTTGATGTCGTAGTAGCCGAGGTACTTTACTGTTCCTGCCTTGCCGGAGGGCTGATACAGGGAGGTGTCGAACTCCTTGGTGTCCTTGTCGGTGAGGTCAAGGGCGTCGTTGGGGTCTGTGGTGGTGGAAGCGGAAGTGGTGGTAGTAGCCGCCGCAGGAGCGGTCATCTGGTTGCTTGCGTTGCTTCCGCCGCTGGAAGCGGGAGATTCATCATCGCAGGCGGTGAGTCCGGCTACCATGGTGAGCGCCAGTCCGCAGGCGAGAATTCTTTTTGAAGTATTCATTTTGGTTCCTCCTTAATTAAATGGGTAATGCCTATAATAACCGTGAAACGGTGTATTCATTTTGTCGAAAAAGTACTTTCTTGCCCGCGAAGCGGGTCTTTATAATCTTTTTTTGCCTCAGCTCTGCCGAGGCAAAAAACACTTCTATCCGCACAAGTGTGCGAATTGTCAGCGTAGCTGACAATGAGTGCGCGCAATGCGAATGTTCGGCGGAAAAGTCCCAACGGGACTTTTTCGACGGTCTGAATAACCGTGAAACGGTGTATTAACTGTTCATGTAAGGTGCGATGACTCCGTCCGCAACGGGGGAGAATTCCGCGCTGGTCTTCGACCAGGATTCGCCGCGCTCGACAACGCCCATGAGCAGAACGCCTATGTCGTCCTTGAACTCGGAGTTGAAGCCGTATGCGTCCTCGTCAATGAACGCGAAGTTGTTGGGGTCGCACATCTCGCGCCAGAGGTCGTACTCGCGCTCGCCCCACTTCATCTGCCACTTTTCGGTGCCGGCGTACTTGCCCTTGTCGAAGTATATCTTGGTGGGATTAACGTGATCCTCGCGGACCTTTGCGATTATCGCGGGGTCGGTGTCGTAGATGCGGTTGAGGTTCATGAACTCCACGGAGCCGCTGATGTTCTTTGCGCCCTTGGGAATGAGGTATCCGAACGTGTCGTACTCGGTGTAGTACTTATCCGCGCTGGGGTCGCGGGGGAACGGAACGAACGAGAAATCCGAAACGGTGTCGAATATGTCGTTGTCAACGCCCTTCGGGTTCTGGAGGTTCTCGGTCTCGGCTATGTACGTCCACTCCGGCTCGGTGCAGGTGAACAGCAGCTTATCGGAAACGGTGGAGAACACCTGCGGGGAAACCCAGTCGCCGAACTGCTTTCCGTAGGTCAGACCGTCTCGGCAGAGCCCCTCGAGGAACGTCATCGCGCGGGAAACGTCCGCGGAGAGGAAGTTGTTGGTGATAGTGCCGTCCGGCTGGGTGTCGATGAGCGTTGTGCCGGTGGTGGCGATGAAGCTTGTTATCGTGTCGTTGGTGGTGTAGAATCCAACGTGGTCATCGCTCTTGTCGCAGAACTGTATCATAAGGTCGCGCCATGCGTCCCAGGTCCATTCGCCGGCCCTGTACAGGTCGTAGGGATCCGTGAGGTCGTTGTCGGCGATGGTCTTTTTATTGTAGTTCAGCGCGTATTTTGTGGTGGTGCGGTGCGGGTAATAGTAGTGCTTGTTCTTCCAGGCGAAGCTGTCGATGACGCCCTTCATGTCCGACCACAGCGGAGTGGAGAGGTCGAAGTAGTCGTCCAGCGGCTCAAAGAGGTTCTTGCTGACGTTTCCGGGGTAGAGCATCGCGTCCTTGGTCACGAGGTCGGGGGAATCGTCGCTGGAGATCAGCGTTGTCAGCTTCTCGAAATATGCGGTGCCATACGGCGCACTTATGTACTCAATGGTGCCGCCGTACAGGTCCGACTGGAAGATGAGGCACTGCTCGGTGCCCTTCTGGTCCGAGGTGATGTCGTAGAACCCGAGGTACTTTATAACTCCGGCGCTGCCGCTTGGCGGACAGGCGGAAGTGTCAAGCTCCTTGGTCTCCTTGTCGGTCATATCGAGACCGGCGTTCGGGTCGGTGGTCGTGGACGCCTGGGTAGTCGTGGTGGCGGAGGGCGCTGAGACGGCGTTTGAGCCGGAGCTCTGCTGCGGAGCCTCGTCATCGCACGCGGTCAGTCCCATGATCATTGCGAGGGTCATGGCGCAGGCGGTGCTTTTCTTGAAATTCATTGGCATACTCCCTTTTACATTTTTTGTACAATCTGACGGTAACTTCAAACCTGCCGGATATACCGGCACAATTGCGGCTTTCGCTCAACCGTGCGGTTTTGCGGGGTTTTACTTAAATTACCCTAGGCAATTCCGACAATATGTAATCGTTATCTTTAGCAGATGTGCACAAATATTTTTGCCTTTATCTGTATAATATTATTATATTCTCTATAATCAAAATGAGCAATTGACAATATTCCCGATTTATATTATAATATTCCCAAGGGGGTTCGCGCACTGCGTGGTCAACCCCTGGTTTATCTGTTTCAATGTGGAGGTGAGCATTTGGAGGAATTCCGCATGCCGCTGAAAGAGAACTTTCAGGAGCTTATCCAGCATGGAAAGGCTGAGTTTCCTATACAATACTATGTTAATTCCCTGCATGTCCCGGGGAACAACGTGCCGCTTCACTGGCACCCGAACCTTGAGTTCTTCGTGGTGCACTGCGGCACCGTCAGGATCCAGGCGGCAAACAGCGAGATAACGCTGCACGCCGGTCAGGGCATATTTATGAACACCAACTGCCTGCACAGCTACACCTGGGAGGAGGGCGCGCCCTGCTGGTGTCCGAACGTTGTGCTCCAGCCGGAGTTCATCGCGCCGGTCAACAGCGTGATAAATTCCCGCTACATAATGCCGGTCACGCTGAACTCCCGGCTGCCTTACGTGGTGCTGGACGGCTCCGCACCCTGGAAGCTCGAGATACTCGACTGTCTTGACCGCGTGTTTTCCATGCTCCAGAGCTACGGCGAGGTGGGCAGCTACGGCGAGGTTCCGATGCTGCAGTTCCACAACCAGCCCGGTTCGCCGGAGTGCTTCGAGATACGCGTGCAGTGCGAGATAAACCGCGCGTGGGAGCTCCTTTTCATGCACCACACCGAGATAGAGCTTGCGCCTGCCGTAAAGAACGAGCACGTTCTCCAGATAAGAATGCAGAAGATGATAGGCTTCATTCAGGAGCACTACGCCGAGGACGTCTCCCTCCAGGACATCGCGAACGCCGCCAGCATAAGCCGCAGCGAGGCTTCAAGGTGCTTCCAGAGCTACCTGCACACCTCCCCGGTGAACTACCTGCTGAAACACCGGGTGGAGCGCTCCATGCAGCTGCTGCGCGACAGCAACATGACCGTGGAGGCCGTGGCGCTGGAGTGCGGCTTCAGCAGCTCGGCGTACTTCTGCAAGCTGTTCCGCTCCCATACAGGAATGACGCCCAAGCAGTACCGCAGCGACCGGGAATGACCGGAATTCCGGCAGACCCCGTACCGCGCCTGGAAATTACCATAGGTCACCTCTAAAAACCTTGTTTGAGTGAAAATGTGTATAGCACACCGCCTGCTACTTTCAACGAGCGAAATTTCTGATGCGACGGCGTCCATGCCGTCGCCCGGTTATTTCGCTCTGCAACATCGTGTTGCACCTCCTCGTAAGGCATACAGCCTTACTTCGTCGGTTTTCATCGCATTCGGCGCACTCTACCCATTTTCCCTTTTCAAACCAGTTTTTAGAGGTTCCCCATAAATCGTCCCCCGGATTCCGTGAGATTCCGGGGGATTTCCTTATCGTTCGTGTTAATTTGACGTTAAAGAATATCCGCAGATTTTGCGGCGAAATGTCCGTTTCACGCGTGTGAATGCGGTTTTGCGGGAGTTTTCTCCCGGAATTCCGGCGGCTTTTCGTGCTTCAAGAAATTTCCAAAAACCTCTTGCAATTATATCCAGAATATGGTATTATTAAGTTACCGGACAGAAAAAGAACGAACGTGAAGTCCGAAAAGCAAGGCGGAGAGGGGAAAGTTCCGCCGGGGAAAATAGTTGTAATTATATGGAGGAAAAAACATGAACAGCAAGATCAAGGTATTAATCGGAAGCGACACGGTGGACTGCGGCATGGCATGGGCGGGGGCGCTCAAGGGCGCGGGAATGTACGCGATAACCCGCCACTGCGATGGGAACGCGGTGCTGAGCTCCATAAAATCAGAGGCGCCGGACGTGGCAGTGCTGGAGGCAAAAATGCCGTTCTGCGACGCGGTTGAGGTCATCCGCAGGCTCAAGACCGAGAAGAAATACTGCCCCAATGTTCTTATAGTATCCGGCAGGGAGGACCCCATGCTGGAGCGCGAGGCGATGAACGCGGGCGCGGCGGGATTCATGGTGAAGCCGATCGATCCGGAATACCTTGTGAGCCGGGTAACGCGCCTGTGCTCCAACCGCGAGGAGCCGGAGGCGGTCCCGGACGAGACCGACCTTGAATGCGCAGTCACCGAGATAATCCACCAGGTGGGTATTCCGGCTCATATCAAGGGGTACCATTATCTGCGCACCGCGATAATGCTTTCCGTCAATAATGACGAGATGATAAACTGCATCACGAAGCTGCTCTATCCGACAGTCGCGAAGTACTACCAGACTACCAGCTCCCGGGTGGAGAGGGCTATCCGCCACGCCATTGAGATAGCCTGGGACAGGGGAGACGTGGACGTGCTGACGAGGATATTCTCCTACACCGTGCACACCACCCGCGGCAAGCCCACTAATTCGGAGTTCATCGCGCTCATCGCAGACCACCTGCGGCTGAAGTTCAAGCAGAAGAATAACGTTCCGGCTTATCAGAGATGAAATGCAGATACCGCGTTTGCATAAAGCAGTTAAAAATAAAAGGCTCCCGATTTCCGGGAGCCTTTGTGGTTGGTTATGAAAGTCAGCGTCTTTCCTGTGTTTTAAAAGTTGTAAAATCATCATAAAATTCATCATAAAAATCATCAATAATAATTCATCATAAAATTTCTTCATTGCGGAATCAATGCCGCGTCTAACATCAATTTGTTTTTGGTCTTACTTAAAAATGTTATTTAAAATGTTAATAATGTTTGATACCACACTCAGTGAACTGCTCCACAGTGCAATATCTGGCTGCATTGATAATACATACACCAATGCCATGATCAGAATCAGCTCCAATATGCCGGGGAATGCGCTGAACCTGCTGTCCGGAAGCCGTGGAGTGCGGGGAGCGCTGTCGTGCGTGAGCCTGAATTTAACTTTCACAGAAAAATCCGGGATTACGCGAATGGTGAGTTCAAACTTGAACTTAAAACCAAGGATCAGCTTACTTTCAATTTTCAATGAGCTTTTACTATGTGACATAGTAATCCTCCCTTTCTGCTGCATTGAAGCAGCACCGAAGGAAGACGATATTACTTTCATAACGATTTAATTATAGGTAACCTCTAAAAACCTCCTTCACGGCAGATTTCTATGACTTATATCATCTGCTTCGTTGTCAAACCTTGAAATACATACAGTATTACTGCGGTTTGACGCCTAGCATCTGATATAAGTCATGTACGAAATCTGCTCGTGTCCCGGTTTTTAGAGGTTACCTATAGCATATCAGCAGTGCTTTGTCAAGTCATTTTGCGGTTCATTCTATTTGTTTCAGGAACGAGGCATAACCTCTCTTTAAAGTATGAGATATAAGCTGAATCTATAACCAGCCATAAAAAACAAGAAGTAGACAAATACCTACTGTTGTGATATACTTAGTACAGAAAGAAAAAACAAACACCGCTGGAGGTGCAGAGATGAAGTACATCATTGAAGCGCGGAACGACCGAATGTGTTGTTGACCACGCTCAGAACAGAAAACTAACACTAACGGAACACAGAATTTTATCGAATTTATGGAGGATAATTACCATGTCAGAGAACAAGAATTACAGATTTGAGACCTTACAGCTCCACGTTGGTCAGGAGCAGCCCGACCCCGCTTCCGACGCACGCGCAGTGCCGATATACGCTACGACTTCCTACGTTTTCAAGAACTCCGCTCATGCGGCGGCGCGCTTCGGACTTGCTGACGCAGGCAACATCTACGGCAGACTGACCAACTCCACACAGGACGTTTTCGAGAAGCGCATCGCGGCTCTCGAGGGAGGCGTTGCGGCTCTCGCTACGGCTTCCGGCGCGGCGGCTATCACATACACCATTCAGGCGCTCGCAAAGCAGGGCGAGAACATCGTTGCCTCCAACACCATTTACGGCGGAACCTACAACCTGCTGGCGCACACGCTCCCGCTGTACGGCATAACCGCGAAGTTCGTTGACCCCTATGTTGAGGGCAGCTTCGAGGCGGCCATTGACGAGAACACCAAGGCGCTGTACGTTGAGTCCCTCGGCAACCCGAACTCCAACGTAGCCGACATTGAGAAGCTCGCGAAGATCGCGCACGCTCACAATATCCCGCTGGTAGTGGACAGCACCTTTGCTACTCCTTACCTGCTCCGTCCTATCGAGTACGGCGCTGACATCGTGGTACATTCCGCGACAAAGTTCATCGGCGGCCACGGCACGGCGATCGGCGGCGTTATCGTTGACAGCGGCAGCTTCGACTGGAAGAAGTCCGGCAGATACTCCTGGATCTCCGAGCCGAACCCCTCCTACCATGGCATCAGCTTCTCTGACGCAGTAGGCGCGGCGGCGTTCGTTACATACATCAGGGCTATTCTCCTGCGTGACACAGGCGCGACTATCTCGCCGTTCCACGCTTTCATATTCCTCCAGGGTCTGGAGACTCTCTCCCTGCGCGTAGAGCGCCACGTATTCAACGCGCTGAAGGTAGTTGAGTACCTCAGCAAGCACCCGCAGGTAGAGGCTGTACATCACCCGTCCCTCCCCACCGAGCCGACACACGAGCTGTACAAGAAGTACTTCCCGAACGGCGGCGGATCTATCTTTACATTCGAGGTAAAGGGCACAGCGGCAGACGCTCAGAAGTTCATCGACAACCTGCCGATATTCTCCCTGCTTGCGAACGTTGCGGACGTTAAGTCCCTGGTTATCCACCCGGCTTCCACCACTCATTCCCAGCTCACCGAGTCCGAGCTGCTGGAGCAGGGGATCAAGCCGAACACTATCAGGCTTTCTATCGGCACGGAGCACATCGACGACCTTATCGAGGCGCTTGATACCGCTTTCGCTGCGATCAGATAATTTTTCCGCCAGATATTGCCTCACTTGTTACAGGTTTTTCCTGAATACCTTAATAGAGTATACTTCATCACTTTTCCCGGCTCATCGAGCCGGGAGTTTTTTATCCGTGAATATCCGCGGATAATCCGGGCATACTATGCTCAGGAAAAAAGTCTGAAAATTTTTCGGATTTTTTTCAGAAAGTGCTTGACAAAATGGATTTGATGTGCTATAATACTATTCGTTGAGTTACTGCGGTGTCGCCAAGTGGTAAGGCAGATGACTCTGACTCATCCATTCCGAGGGTTCAAATCCTTCCACCGCAACCAAATCAAAATCCCCGATACGCAATGCGTACCGGGGATTTTTGGTTTTATTACGTTCCGGCGTGATCCCGGCTGATTGCCGCTAGTATATTGACATCTTCATTTTTTAGGTGTATAATGCTGATTGTAAGCAGTTATTGAAGCTAACATTCGTGACTTATTACTTAATTTAAGGAGAAACATCTATGAAGAAATTTCTTGCAGTAATGCTCGCAGGAGCTATGGTGCTCGCTATGGCGGGGTGCTCCGGCGGAAATTCATCAGTGGCTCAGGAGAGCTCCTCTGCCTCCCAGGCAGGGTCTGCCTCCCAGGCAGGGTCTGCCTCACAGGCAGAGACGGGAACCACACAGGCTGATCCCGGCGCGGAGGACGGCGACAGTGCGGCGCAGTCCACTGCCGAATCCGGCGCAGAAGCAGGGGATTCGCTCCCCGCTGCAATGAAGCCTGACCTGCTCTCGCAGGCTGTGCAGTCCGCGCTTGGACTTGACCAGGCGGCGGCAGACCAGGCGGCGCAGGACATGCTCCCCCTGCTGATGTACAACGAGGGCAACCCCGCGCGTATCGCGAAGTTCATAAAGAAGCTCCAGGCGGGTGAGGAGGTCACCGTTGCGTTCCTCGGAGGCTCCATAACACAGGGCACCGGCGCTGACGGAGAGACCTGCTACGCGGCTCTCACCGCAAAGTGGATACAGGATCAGTACCCGGACGCAAAGGTGAATTACGTTAACGCGGGTATCGGCGCGACAGGCTCCTATATCGGCGTACACCGCTGTGACGAGCAGGTGCTCAGCCACGATCCGGACCTTGTGTTCATTGATTTCTCGGTAAACGATGAATCCCAGAACAACGCGATAAACAAGCTGACCTACGAGGGGCTTATCCGCAAGATATGGAAGCACTCCACGAACCCTGGCATAATCTGCGTTGCGATGACCCAGGACAACGGCACCAGCGTCCAGGAATGCCACGGCGAGGTGGCTGCGAAGTATTCAGTCCCGCTGATCTCCTACCATGACGCTATGCTGAACTTCCTGAACACCAACGCCAGCGGCAAGGTATGGGCGGACATTTCCGGCGACAATATCCATCCGAACGTTGCGGGACACGCGATACTCAGCGCAATGCTGACCACGTATCTCCAGTACGTCACCGACAATCTTGACAGCATAGACGACGCCGACCCTGAGCTTGCGGCTCCCGGCGACAGCGGCGAGAAGTACGAAAACGCGAGAATGCTGACCGTTGAGGAGGCTCAGCCGGTATCCACAGGCGCGTTCGAGAAGAAGAACATGACATTCGGCGGCTTTGATGACCCGTGGATAGCTAAGACGGCTGACGGAACCTACGGCGATGACGCGGCGCTTGTCGTGGAGGTCGAGGCGCAGAGCATAGGCTTCCTGTACGGCAAGCTGACTAACAAGGGCGGTCTGGCGGACATCTACATAGACGATGATTTCGTGACTACGCTCAACGCGGATTTCTCGGGCGGCTGGGGCAATTACGTCCAGTTCACCGAGGTAAAGAGCTTCATGAGCTCCGGAAAGCACACTCTGAAGATAGTTCCCAAGGGCGTTCCGGGGGAGAGCTCCGCGTTCTATATTTCGGCTATCACGCTGGCGTGACGATAAAAATATGCCGCACCTTTCTGGGTGCGGCACTCAGCTTGTCGAAAATCTATAAAATTTGCGCGTAGCGCTATCGTTTTTCGCTACCTTTTGCCGTGCAAAAGGTAGTGGGGGTGTGGGGGCAAAGCCCCCGCCACTCCGCACGGAGTGCGGTTTTACGCTCCAAAAGCGCTAAAGGGGTGTGGGGGAAAACAAGAGTTTTCCCCCACAGTTTCTTTAAAACTTTGATGCCGTTGGTACTTTTTCGACAGTCTCTATGCCGCACCTTTCTGGGTGCGGCACTTTTTATTGCTTATTGATCAGCTCTCAGTCCTTGTAGTACATCTTGAGGAAGCTGTCCAGAAGATCGACTGAGCCGTCTATTCCGAGCGCGGAGCTGTCCAGGCAGAGCTCGAAGTTCTCCGGGGTGCCCCAGCGCTTGTCGGTGTAGTAGTTGTAGTAGGAAATGCGCTGCTTATCCATGCGCTTGACGTATTCTGCGGCGTGCTTCTCGGCGATACCGTAGGAGTTTATCGCGCGCTTTATCCTGTCCTCGAGGGGGGCGGTTATGTAGATGTTCACAACGCCGGAGAAATCCCTGAGCGCGTAATCCGCACATCTGCCGATAATAAGGCAGGAGCCCTCGGAGGCTATCTTCTGTATAGCGTTGAGCTGCGCGAAGAACAGTGCGTCATCGAACGGAACCCCGCCCTGACCGTAGGTAGTGGAGAGCAGGTACAGGAAACTGTTCGTGCGCCGCTCGTCGCTTTCCTCGAAGTGGGTCTTGTGTATACCGCTGTCCTTTGCCGCTATATCGAGCAGCTTATTGTCGTAGAACTCTATCCCCAGTCTTTTTGCGAGCTTTTCGCCTATTTCGCGTCCGCCGCTTCCGTACTGTCTTGTGATCGTAATTATGCGTTTTGACATATATATCGCCTCCGTCTGCTTATGAGCTCCGCCCTCTGGCGGTTTCTGATCATATTATAGCACGATTTCGGTAATTTGTCTACACTTTTCACAAAAATGTACTGCTATAACCGGGATTTTTGTGCATATAGTCAATTTGCGGCGGGGGAAATTCATCAAAATGACAAATACGGGGATGGCGCACCCCTCGACTGTGAGCAAACACCGTGGCTCAGATTATATGGGAGAAACGGTCAACGGTACACGCGAATACGGACAGAACCGGCTGAGATGGCTCACCCTAAAATTATTTTCTCCAGCTCCTTTGCGTCATGCGCGAAGAATGTCGGCTTCTGCGCCGCCAGCTCGTCATAGCCCCTGAATCCCCACAGTGCCGCGCACACGGCTATCCCAGCGTTATGTCCGGTCATAATGTCAACATCGCTGTCGCCGACATAGAGCGCTTCCTCCGGCTTTACGCCCGCCCGGCGTATTATCTCCAGGGCGGCGCCCGGGTCGGGCTTCGCCTCGAATCCCGCGCCGAAGCCTATCACATGTGTTATCTCGTCTCCAAAATTGAGCCTTATAAGCTCCTGCGTGAATTCGTTCGCCTTATTGGAATTGGCGCCGCATGCCACGCCGTGCTCACGGAGCGTCACTATAAGCTCCGGGATCCCCGGATACGGCTTGGTATGGTCGCACTTGTGCTCGGAGTAGTACTCCATGAACATCTCGTATGCGAGGTCGATGACCGGCTTCTGCGTGCCCGCGGGGAGCATTCTCTCTATCAGCTTCGGAATGCCGTTGCCCACGAAATGGCGGTATTTCTCCTCATCGTGCGTGGGGTAGCCCATTTCAGCGAGGGTATGGTTTCCTGCCGCGGCAAGGTCGCCTATGGTGTTGAGCAGGGTCCCGTCAAGGTCGAAAATTACTAGTTTGAACATATATGCGTCTCCTTTGTTCTGTATGTTATGCTTTCTTTGCGAAAACCAGCCTGTCCTGTGCGGACAGCGTGATGACCTGCCCGGTGTAGAGCAGGAACGCTCCGTTTGCACGGATTATCGCGAAAAGGCTCTCGCCGTCCTCAAGCTCGATATCCGCGGGGAGCCTGCCCACGAATTCCGGCGGCATATCCATGGTCGTGAACCGTACGGTACTGCGCTGTATGCGAACCTCCGACTGTTCGCTGACGTCCTCTATCGCCGCCAGCGCCGCGTCCACCGTGAGGTCTGTCGGGCAGACCGTCTGTATGCCGAAGCCCTGGAACACATCCACCTTGTCCGGGTCGGAAATACGCGCGAACACGCGCTCCACATGGAATATGTCCTTTGCGAGCTGAGCCGCCATGATGTTCAGGTCGTCGTCCTGGGTTATGGCGCACACTGCGTCGCAGCTCTCTATGCCCGCCTTTTTCAGGACCTCCTGGTCTATGGGGACTCCCGCGGTAGTGAACCCGCTGAAATCCCCGGGCAGGCGGTCGAAATTCTGCTCGTCACGGTCTACCACCGAAACGTCATTGCCGCGCTTGTCGAGGACTCCCGCGAGTTTACTGCCGACGCGTCCGCAGCCGATTATGATAATATTCATGTTTCACCTCATTTGCCCACGCAGAAGCGCCTGAACACCTCGTCTATGACTTCCTCCCCGGCGCGCTTTCCGGAGAGCTCGTAAACTGCGTCCAGCGCCTGCTCCAGCATTACTCCCACCGCGTCCGGAGTTACTCCCATTGCCGCCGCGCCGAGCGCCTGCTCCACCGAATCGGCGGCGCGGATAACGCAGTCGCGCTGGCGTTCGTTCGCGAGGAATCCCGCGTCCGGGTCGAGCCTTGACAGGTCGAGCCTGTCGCTTATCGCTCCGGAGAGCGCCTCTGCCGCGCCGTCCTGCTTTGCGGAGATCACCACCGGTGCGCCGAGGGCGCGCTCTATTTCGCTGATATCCAGCTTCTGCGGCAGGTCGGATTTGTTCACGACTGCCACGGCGTTCCTGCCGGAGATAAGCCCGATAAGCCGCCTGTCCTCCTCCGAAAGCTCCCGGGAGCCGTCGAACACCGCGAGGATTATATCCGCGCTTTCAAGGCGCTTCAGCATGATGTCCACGCCGATTTTCTCCACGGGGTCGTCCGTTTCGCGGATACCGGCGCAGTCGGCTATGCGGAGCACTATATCTCCGAGGGAGACGGTTTCCTCCACGATGTCGCGGGTAGTTCCGGCGATGTCGGAGACTATGCTCCTCTGCTGACCCGCGAGGCTGTTCATCAGCGTGGATTTCCCGGCGTTCGGCTTGCCGACTATCGCGCAGGAGATACCTTCCCGGAGCATACGCCCGGTGTCGTAGCCGGAAAGCAGCTCCCGGAACATATCCCGCACTGCGGTCAGCCGGTCGGTCAGCCACTGCTGAGTGACCACCGGTGTGTCGTCCTCGGGGTAGTCTATCCAGGCGGATATCTGCGCGGATATGTCCATTATCCTGTCGGCGCAGTCCTCCATGCGGCGGTAGAGAGCGCCCTCGCGCTGACCGTTGGCGCAGCTCAGGAACTGCCCGCCCTGCGCGCTGATTATATCAGCGACCGCCTCCGCCTGGGTGAGCGACATCTTGCCGTTGAGCAGCGCGCGCTTTGTGAACTCCCCGGGAGCCGCCGGCTGAGCCCCCGCCTTTACGCAGGCGGAAAGCACGCGCCTTGTGACGTAGATGCCGCCGTGGCAGGAGATCTCCGCCGTATCCTCGCCGGTGTAGCTGTGCGGGGCGCGGTACATCAGCAGCACTCCGTCGTCGAGCAGCTCGCCGTTATCGTATATCTTTCCGTATGCCGCGCGGTAGCCCGGGAGCTCCGCGGCGCTCTTCCCGGAAACGGGTCTGAACACCCTTGCGGCTATCTCCGCGGCGTTTTCGCCGGATATCCTTATCACGGAAATCCCCCCCGCGGCGGGGGGAGTTGCTATTGCACATATCGTTGACATGGTTCCCTCACTTCTTACCGAAAAGCTTCGCGAAAAAGCCCTTTTTCTCTTGTTTTGCGGGAGCTTCCTCCGGCGCGGGCGCGGACTGTTTCGGCGTGCCGTCCGCAATCTCCTCGTTGTCCGAGAAAACGTTCAGCAGGAGCGGCTTGCGCCTGAATTCCTCGCCGGTGTCGTTGAGCAGGTATGTGTAGGTGCGGCTTGGGATAAGCGGCTGATAATCCGCGGGGGAGCGGCTTGCAAGCAGCTCGTCCAGCTTCTCCGCCATGCGCTCCGGCAGGCTTTCCGCCGCGCCCTGGTAATATTCCTCGCAGGCGATGTTGTATTCCTCGGCGGGATTTCGCCCGGCTATCTGGGTCAGGTGTATTCCCTCCCGGAGGTACGCCGTGTAGTCGAGATAATCGCACCAGAATTCGTTGAGCAGCGCCGCAAGGACGATGTCCTGCTTTGCCTGGAGCTTCTCCTCCCCGAGGAGCTTCACCGCCGCCGCGTACTGCTCCGGCGCGTGCTTCTGCCACATATCGCTGTGCCAGGTGCCCTCTAACAGCGCGGTGCGTTTTTCGAAGGTCATGGAGCGGTGCTTCTCGCCTATCATCGTGTATTTCATGAGGTTCACGCGCTCGTCAAAGGCGGCGCCCTCGGCTATGCGCTGTACGCGCTCCGCCTCCTTCAGCAGGGATTTGTCCTCTATCGCGCCGCTGACCTTTTCAGCGGGGTAGTGCCTGCCGGAGACCAGCGAGCGCAGATTGTTGCGGGTCATTATCTCATCGTCAAGGGCGGCGAAGAAGCGGCTTTCGCCGACATCGCCCTGACGTCCGGCGCGCCCGCGGAGCTGCTGGGTCATACGGGAGGAATCCCGCATAGCCGCCGCGAGCACGAGAAGACCGCCCGCCTCCTCCACTTCGGATTTCGCGCGGCAGTCCGCGCCGCCGAGCTTTATGTCTACGCCGCGTCCCGCCATGTTGGTGGAAATGGTGACGGCTCCCGGTTCGCCTGCCCGGGAGATTATGTCCGCCTCCGCCTCGTCGTTCTTGGCGTTGAGCACGGCGCAGGGGATCCCGGCGGCTTCCAGCTCTGCGGAAAGTCGCTCTGATTCCTCAATGCTTGCCGTGCCGACAAGCACGGGGCGGTTTATCTCGTGCGCCTGTGTTATCGCGTAGATTACCGCACGGCGCTTTTCGTCCTGGTCGTAGTAGAGCTCCATGGGGTGGTCGGTGCGCCGGCACGGGAGCCTTGTTGGTATGACTTCCGTGGGGAGCCCGTATATCGTGTCGAACTCCTCCCGGGACTGCACCGCTGTGCCGGTCATTCCGGCGAGCTTCGGGAACAGCCGCAGGAAGTACTGGAGCGCGATATTGCCCATTATCCTGCCGCGGGAGGTTATCTTCAGCCCGTGCTTCGCCTCGACCGCCGCCTGGAGGTCTCCGGGGAAAACGCGCCCGGGGGCGGCTCTGCCGGTGAATTCGTCCACAAGGAGCACCGCGCCGTCCCGCAGGATGTAGTCCCTGTCCTCGTGCAGGAGCTCCCGCGCCTTTATGCAGGCGCATATCTTCGCGAGAAGTCCCGCGGAATCCGCGTCATAGATGTTGCAGGAGAATATCTGCTCCGCCTTGTCCGCGCCGGCGTCCGTGAGGTACACGTTGCGGCTGTCGCCGTCAACGCAGTAGTCGTCCTCCGTGAATCCCGCCACCTTTTTGTAGACCTCCGCAGTGGAGCCGTCGTCCTGCGCGGCGATATCCCCGGCGATGACCAGCGGAATGCGCGCCTCGTCTATCATAATGCTGTCGGCTTCGTCCACTATCGCGAAATTGAGCTTCTCAGGGAACGCCATTCTCTTCGGCTCAAAGCACGCGAAATCCCGCAGGTAGTCGAATCCCGCCTCTTTCGCGGTGAGGTATACCACCTGCTTCGCGTACTGCTCCCGGCGCTCTTCCCGGGGAGTGCCGGAGGTGATACAGCCGAGGGAGACCCCCATGGCGTCATAGATCGGCTTCATCCAGGCGCAGTCGCGCTGCGCGAGGTAGTCGTTGAAAGTCAGCACCATGACCTGACCGCCGTTCAGCGCTTCATGGCAGGCGGAGAAAACCGCCGAAAGCGTCTTGCCCTCGCCGGTCTGCATCTGCACCATATTGTGCCAGGACAGCGCCAGCGCCGCGCCTATCTGCTCCTCGTAGGGAGTTATACCGAGAGTATTCTGCACGGCACAGTATACCCGGGAGAATACCTCGGGAATGCCGTTTCCCTCCGCGCCGCCGTCCTGCGCGAGGGAGACTATCTGTGAAATGGTTTTGTTATCCATATTGCTCCTTGTATATTTATGTATTCCATATCAGCTCTATCATTCTGGGCAGCTGACTGCCGCGGTATCTGCTGAGCTCCTGCTGGGCGCGGCGCTTGTAGTCGCGGTATTCGTCAGGGATATCAGAGCCCCTTGACAGGCAGTATTCCGTGCTCATGTCCACCGAAAGGCGGTAGGCGCGCTCCGGGTCGCCCTCTATCTGCACCGTTACCGTGAGGATGTTTCCGTCCAGGATAAAGTCCGTTATTCTCAGCATCTGAAAGCACTCCTTATTTTTTTTATACCATATACTCTATTATAGTGATATTTTTATTGCCTGTCAACCTTGAAATATTTCCGGATTTATGTTATAATAAATTTGTATTGATTTTTTACAGACCGGGAGTTTCATTTTCCCCGGAAGAAAGGATTTAATTATGCTGACAAAAGAACAGTTTGACGCAAGGCTTGCAAAGCTTGTAAAGGCTCAGGAGGAGCTCATCGCCCGTCCGAACCCCGAGTCCGATTTCTACAACGGAGTTTACACCCGCTACCAGAATCCGGTGCTCACCGCGGCTCACGCCCCGATAATCTGGAGATACGACCTTTCCTATAACGACAACCCCAACCTCATGGAGCGCCTCGGCGTAAACGCGGTCATGAACTCCGGCGCGGTATACCTCAACGGAAAGTACTGCCTGGTTGCCCGCGTTGAGGGCGCAGACCGCAAGTCCTTCTTCGCGGTTGCGGAGAGCGACAAGCCTACCGAGGGCTTCCGCTTCAGGGACTACCCCGTTATCCTGCCCGACACCTGCCCCGAGGAGACCAACGTGTACGACATGCGCCTCACCCAGCACGAGGACGGCTGGATCTACGGCGTGTTCTGCTCCGAGAGCAAGGACAAGGAGAACCCCGACCTCTCCGCGGCTACCGCGCAGGCTGGTATCGTCCGCACAAAGGACCTCGTTACATGGGAGCGTCTGCCTAACCTCATCTCAAAGTCCCCGCAGCAGAGAAACGTTGTGCTCCACCCGGAATTCGTGAACGGAATGTACGCGTTCTATACACGCCCGCAGGACGACTTCATCTCCACAGGCTCCGGCGGAGGCGTTTGTTTCGCGCTGTGCAAGGACATCACGAACCCCGTGCTCTGCACTGACGAGGTGGTCATCTCCCCGAGAGTATACCACACCATAACCGAGGTCAAGAACGGCGCAGGCGCTGTTCCGATAAAGACCCCCAAGGGCTGGATTCACATTGCCCACGGCGTTAGAAACACCGCCGCAGGTCTCCGCTATGTCATCTACGTTTTCGCAACCGACCTGAACGACCCGTCAAAGCTCATCGCCAGCCCGTCCGGACTGTTCATCGCGCCGCACGGAATCGAGAGAGTGGGCGACGTTTCCAACGTTGCGTTCACCAACGGCGCTATCGTGCGCGAGGACGGCAGCGTTTACATCTACTACGCTTCCTCCGATACAAGGCTGCACGTTGCCTCCACTACTATCGAGCAGCTCATGGACTACACGTTCAATACTCCTTCCGACCCGCTGCGTTCCGCTGACTGCGTAAAGCAGCGCTGCGAGCTCATCTCCAAGAACCTTGCCGGAGAGCGTAAGGCATGAGCGAATACTTCGACTTATACACCGCCGACAGGCACCGTCTTGGCAGGAGGATCCAGCGGGGCGCGCCCGTTCCCCACGGGGAGTACCACATCGTGGTGCAGATAATGACGGTGAACAGCCGGGGGGAGATACTCCTGACGCAGCGCGTGCCTGAAAAGACCAGCGGCGGCAGGTGGGAGTGCAGCGGAGGCTGCGCGGTGAGCGGCGAATCCAGCCGGGAGGCGGCGGTGCGCGAGCTCCGGGAGGAGACGGGCATACGCGCCAGCACCGCGGAGATATTCCTTGAATGGACGCTCACGACCGAGAGCATGCTGCGTGACTTCTACATCGTACACAAGGACGTCCGGCTGGAGCAGCTGGCGCTCCAGTCCACGGAGGTGTGCGCCGCGAAGTGGGTCACGTTCGACCGGCTGCGCGAGATGTCCCTTGGCGGTCAGACCACGCGCACGGTCTCCAGATGGCTGGAGAACCGCGGCGGCGACCTGCGCCGGATGGTCTCCGAGATAGCGGAGGCAGCAGGGCTCGGCAGGGCGCAGTAGACCGGAGGTGCTTCAGGAATGAAGATAATCATTGTCGGCGGCGGCAGGGTGGGCTACTACCTTGCGGAATCGCTCCGCCGGGACGGGCATGAGACCGTAATAATCGAGCGCGACCGGGAGCAGTCCCGCGTCTGCGCCAATCTGCTTGACGTCACCGTGTGCTGCGGGGACGGCACCTCGCAGGAAACGCTGAGGGCCGCCGGAGCCGCCGACGCGGACGTTGTCGCGGCAGTCATGGGCAGGGACGAGAGCAACCTCGTCTGCTGCCAGACCGCGAAGAAGATATTCGGCGTGAAAAAGACCGTCGCCAAGGTAAACGACCCGAAGAATGTCGCAGCGCTGAAATCGCTCGGCGTGGATACGGTGGTTTCCGCCACCGACCACATCATACAGTGCCTGGAGCGCGAGGTGGATATCTCCTCGGTGAAGGAGCTGCTGGAGCTCAGCGGCGGCAGTGCAACGCTCCTTGAGATAACCCTGCCGGAGGAATACAGGCTTGCCGGCACCACGCTCATGGAGCTCTCGCTGCCGGTCAGCTGCAACATCGTCTGCATAAACCGCGGCGGGAATACGATAATCCCGCGCGGTCAGACGAAGCTCCACGGCGGCGACGTTTTGCTTGTAGTCGCCCTGAGCTCCATTGAGAAGGAGCTGCGCAGGGCGCTGAAATTAAAGTGACCATCTGAAAATTCAGGGGGAGCGGCGCTGAGCCCTCCCGCGAGGACAGCATTATGGAAGAAAAGAAACCGCGCACATCAGCGAAAAATTCTCCGAAAAAAACCGGAGCCGCAGGGTCCTCCGCGCCGCGGCGGACAAAGAAGCAGCAGGGCGACATGATATTCGCGCTGGATATCGGCACCCGCACAGTCGTTGGTATCCTCGCGCAGAGGGACGGCGACGGCTACCGGATCATCGACATGGAAACAAGGGAGCACGAGAGCCGCTCCATGACCGACGGTCAGATAGAGGACATCGACGCAGTTGCGGCGGTGGTGAAATCGGTGCGCTCCGCGCTGGAAAAGCGGCAGTCCGTGAAGCTCCAGAGGGTGTGCGCTGCCGCCGCCGGAAGGGCGCTGCGGACGCTCCGCCACAGGAGCGATTACGATGTGTCCGGCAGGCGCGCCATTTCCGCGGAGGATATCCGCGCCGCCGAGCTCGAGGCGGTGCGCTCCGCCGAGGAGCAGTTCACCGGGGAAAACGGCAGCGGCTCCTTCTACTGCGTTGGTCACAGCGTTATCTCGCTGGAGCTGGACGGATACAGGGTCAGCAAGCCCGAGGGACACCGGGGGAATACCCTCACCACGGAGGTCATCGCGGCATTCCTGCCGGCGTATGTGGTGGAGAGCCTCTGCGCCGCAGTTGACGCGGCGGGTCTGGAGACCGCGGGGCTCACGCTGGAGCCTATCGCGGCGATAAACGCAGTTGTCCCGAAGGAGCTCAGGCTCATCAACATCGTCATGTGCGACATCGGCGCGGGCACCTCGGACGTTGCCGCCTCCAGGGACGGCAGCATAGTCGCCTACGGAATGGCGACTGTCGCCGGGGACGAGATAACCGAATCCCTGATGAAGCAGCTGCTGGTGGATTTCACCGAGGCGGAGCGCATAAAGACCTCCGCTGAGCCGCAGCTGGAATACACCGATATCCTGTTCATGAAGCACACGATAACCTCCGGGCAGGTCGCGGAATTGCTGCGCCCGGCGGCGGAGCAGCTCGCGCAGGCGATAGCGCAGGAGATACTCGCGGCTAACGGCGGGGCTCCGCAGGCGGTGTTCCTGGTGGGCGGCGGGAGCCGTCTGGCGGGATTGCCGGAGCTTGTCGCGGAGCGCCTCGGAATGCCTCCGCAGAGGGTGGCGGCGGGGACCCGCGAGATGATACGCGGCATTTCCGTCCCGAAAAACATCGTCATCGGCGCGGAGCACGCGACCCCGATAGGCATAGCGATAACCTCCACGGACGGCGTGAAGTACGACTTCACAACGATAACCCTCAACGGCAGGAAGATACGCGCGCTCGACACCCGCAGGCTGACCGTGTTCGAGCTGTGCAGTCTCGGCGGGATAAAGCCGGAGCAGCTCATGGCGCGCTCCGGAAAGGCGCTGGGCTTCACGCTGGACGGCGAGCGCCAGCTCCTGCGCGGCACTCCCAGCGTACAGGCGGAGATGACCCTCAACGGAAAGCCCTGCTCCCTCAACACGCCGGTGCGCAAGGGGGACGAGGTGTGCGTCATTCCCGCAGTTCCGGGCGAGGACGCGGCTTCGCTGCTCTCCGACCACTACGACATGGCGGGAATGTTCACAGCGGAGATCAACGCTGACGGAAAGCGCATTCTCGCGGGGGACTACCTGCTTGTTAACGGCGCCCCCGTGACGGCTGACGCGGACATCGAAAACGGCAGCGTTATCGTACATATAAAGCGCGGCACATATTCGGATATCCTGGCGGAGCTCGGGCTCGACCCGGCGCGTGCGCGTCTCGGCGGCGAAGCTGTGGAGCCCTCCGCGGTCCCGCAGGAGGGCGACGAGCTCACAACGGCGCCGGAGCCTGCTGAAGCCCCGGAAGCGCCCGCAATTCCGGCGGAGCAGGAAGCTCCCGCAGGGCAGGGCGGGGTGCCGATAGTGTTCAACGGAATGCCGGCGGAGTTCCCCGCAAAGCCGGGGCAGACCCCGATTTTCCTTGATATCCTGGCGGCATTCGCGGACGACCCCACGGAGCTGCTGGCGCACTCTGCAACGGTCACGATAAACGGCAGGACCGCAAGACTTGACGAGGTGATACACAGCGGTGATGAGATCGTTATTGAATAAGCTCCGGGGAGCGGCGCTGCTGACAGCGGCGGCTATGCTGTGCGGATGTACGGCGATACCCGACCGCGCTCCTGCGGCGGGTACGGAGGAAGCCTCCGCGCAGGCTACCGCGGAAGCCTCTGACGAGGCGCACTATGACGAGGTCCCCGCGAAGCAGTACATCATAGAGAACGTGGAGTTTTCCGCGAAGCTCAACGCCGAGGGCGGCAGCTTTGAGGGGAACGTCCGCACGGACGGCGAGTTTGACGGCAAGGGCTACATCGTCCTGGACAACGGCATGAAGCTCCAGCACATCGTGAACGCCCCGAGTTCCCAGCACTACCGCATAGCGATAGCGGCGCACTCCTATGACGGCGCGGTGGTGAGGCTCCGCGTGACGAACGAAACGGTGGGCGCGTTCTACATTCCCGCCGAGGACACAACGGAGTTCTCGCTGTTTGCGGTGGACAATGTGTACCTTTCCTCCGGACCGGACATACTGAGCTTTGAGGTGATAAAGGGCAGCGCTGCGCTGGACTACATCACCGTGACCAACTCTACGCAGGTGGACAGGGAGTGCTACTATGTTTCCGGCTCCTGCGCGGGGAGCACCACGGCGGTATCCACGCTCGGTCTGATGAAGTATTTCCGGGACAGCTACGGCAAGAGCGTGATACTCGGGCAGAACGTCACGCCGGGCTCGAACTCCGAGATAGACGTGCTTGAAAAGGAGACCGGCAGGAAGCCCGCCATGCGCACCGGCGACCTGATGTTCTCGACCCCCGGTCAGTACGAGAAGAACCAGAGCTTTGCGGACGAGGAGGTGCGGCTTGCGCTGGAGTGGGGGCGCTCCGGCGGGATAGTGTCGTTCAACTGGCACTGGTACTCGCCGTCCGACCATTCGGCGTACTATGCGGACACCTCGGACTTTATCCTGGGCGAAGCGTACACGGAGCGCGACATCTCCATGGCGGGCGCGGAGGAGCTTGCCGCCCTGCGGGACAGCGGGCTCATATCGGATTCCGCGATAGCGCTGGTGAACGACATCGACGCAGTGGCGGAGGTGCTCAAGCAGTTCCGCGCGGAGGGCATACCGGTGGTATTCCAGCCGCTTGCGGACGGTGACGGAAGCATGTACTGGTGGAGCGGCAGCGCGAAAAACTACAAGTGGCTGTGGAAGCTGGTGTTCGACCGCATGGACAAGTATCACTGCCTGAACAACCTCATCTGGGTATGGAACGGCAGCGACTCCGACTATTACCCCGGGGACGACCACTGCGATATGATCGGGCAGAGCTTCTATGAGGGCTCCTCGTCTCCGTTTGCGGGGAGATTCTCGGTGCTTGCGGGGATATCAGGGAAGGTGCCGAAGGCGCTTGCGGTGACTGTGTGCGACAGGTTCCCCTCTCCGGACTACATGCGCCGGGACAATGCAATGTGGCTGTGGTTCTCAATAGGCAGCGGCGAGTGCATAATCACCACCACGGGCGAGCTTTCGGAGAAATACAACAGCTGGCAGTCGCTCCATGACGCGTATAACAGCGAGATATGCACCTCGTTTGACGAGCTCCCGGATTTCCAGGAGTACGCGTTTACGGAATAGCGGCACCGGAAAATCTATAAAATCTGCGCGCAGCGCTATGAAAGTTTTCGGTCCAGCCTTTTATAAAAGGCTGGCGGGGTGTGGGGCGGAGCCCCGCCACTCCGCACGGAGTGCGGTTTTATGCCTCAAAAGCGCTAAAGGAGTGTGGGGGAAAACAAGAGTTTTCCCCCATGATTTCTTTTTTTCCCGTTTGTTCTTCTTTGACAGACTGGAGCGTGCATTTCCCGACGCAGACCGGACAGTCAGGGCGATCGCCCGCGCGCACCTCCGCCTGGAAACATAAAATTATTGTGAATTTCTTGACATATCGGCAAAAGTAGTATATAATATAATATGTATAATTGTTCCGGGCAGGGCACCGGAAATCTGACTATTCAAGGAGCAAAGAAATGGGACTTACTTTAACTGAAAAGATCATCAAGGCGCACATCATTGACGGCGAGATGGTCAAGGGTACAGAGATCGGCTTAAAGATCGACCAGACCCTGACCCAGGACGCTACCGGCACTATGGCTTACCTCCAGTTCGAGGCTATGGGCGTTGACCGCGTAAAGACGGAGCGCTCCGTTGCCTATATCGACCACAACACCCTCCAGAGCGGCTTTGAGAACGCTGACGACCACCGCTTCATCGGCTCTGTTGCAAAGAAGCACGGTATCTGGTTCTCACGCCCCGGAAACGGTATCTGCCACCAGGTTCACCTTGAGCGCTTCGGCAAGCCCGGCAAGACCCTTATCGGCTCCGACAGCCATACCCCGACCGGCGGCGGAATCGGCATGCTGGCTATGGGCGCAGGCGGTCTGGACGTTGCAGTTGCAATGGGCGGCGGCGCTTATTACATAACCATGCCGAAGGTAGTCAGGATCAACCTCACCGGAAAGCTCAGCGACTGGGTTTCCGCAAAGGACGTTATCCTTGAGGTGCTCCGTCAGCTTTCCGTTAAGGGCGGCGTGGGCAAGGTAATGGAATACACCGGCGAGGGCGTAAAGAGCCTCTCCGTTCCGGAGCGCGCAACTATCACCAACATGGGCGCGGAGCTCGGCGCGACTACCTCCATTTTCCCGTCTGACGAGACCACCCTCCAGTTCCTGAAGGCTCAGGGCAGGGAGGAGGACTATGTTCCGCTTTCCGCCGACCCTGACGCGGTTTACGATGAGGAAGTAAACATCGACCTTTCCAAGCTGGTTCCCCTTGCGGCTTGTCCCCACAGCCCGGACAACGTAAAGTCCGTTGAGGAGATAGGCAAGATCAAGATCGACCAGGTCTGCATAGGCTCCTGCACAAACTCCTCGCTCCAGGATATGCGCAAGGTCGCTCATATCTTAAAGGGCAAGACCGTTCACCCGGACGTAAGCCTTGCGATAGCTCCCGGCTCCAAGCAGGTATTCAACCAGATCGCGGAGGACGGCACGCTGTCCATTCTCATCGCGGCTGGCGCCAGAATACTCGAGAGCGCATGCGGTCCGTGCATAGGCATGGGTCAGTCCCCGAACAGCAAGGGTATCTCCCTGCGTACATTCAACAGAAACTTCCTCGGCAGAAGCGGCACCAAGGACGCGCAGATCTACCTCGTTTCCCCGGAGACTGCGGCGATCTCCGCGATAACCGGCGTATTCACCGACCCGCGCACCTGCGGCGAAATGCCCGCTTACGTAATGCCTGAGAAGTTCATCATCAACGATAATATGGTAGTTCCGCCGGCTTCCCCGGAGGAGGCTCCGAACGTTGAGATACTCCGCGGTCCGAACATCAAGCCGTTCCCGGTAAACAAGCCGCTGGCTGAGTCCATTGAGTCCGGCGTAACCCTCAAGGTCGGCGACAACATCACCACCGACCACATCATGCCCGCAGGCGCGAAGATCCTCCCCCTGCGCTCCAACATTCCGGCTATTTCGGAGTACTGCTTCACCGTATGCGACGAGACATTCCCGAAGCGCGCAAAGGAAGCAGGCACGAGCATAATCGTGGGCGGCGCGAACTACGGTCAGGGTTCTTCAAGAGAGCACGCGGCGCTGGCTCCGCTGTATCTGGGCGTTAAGGCTATCATCTGCAAGAGCTTTGCGAGAATCCACCGCCAGAACCTCATCAACAACGGTATCCTCCCGCTGGAGTTCGTTAACGAGGCTGACTACGACAAGGTAGAGCAGGGCGACGATCTGCTCATCGCGAATATCCGCAATATCGTTGAGAACGGCGGAAAGATCATGGTAGAGGACAAGACAAAGGGCTTCACCTTCGAGGTTAAGTGCGAGCTTTCCGAGCGCGGAAAGGGCATGATGCTCGCCGGCGGTCTGCTGAACTTCACAAAGAACGGCAAGTAATTCAGGGGGGCGCTGTATGAGGGGCTGGACGTGCTTTTTCATGGCTCTCGCGGCTTTTCTGGCGGGAGTTATAGTCGGGAGCAGGTTCCTGCCCTCCGGCGGTTCCACAGGCTGTGGGAATAAGATAAGGGAACCTCTAAAAACCGGTTTGAAAAAGGAAAATGGGTAGAGTGCGCCGAATGCGATGAAAGCCGACGAAGTAAGGCTGTATGCCTTACGAGGAGGTTTTCTGAAGCAGGCGGTGTGCTATACACATTTTCATTCAAACGAGGTTTTTAGAGGTGACCATAATCAACTGCTTTGACGCTAAGCATACTTGAAAGGAATAACGAAAATGGCTGACAAGATTCAGATGACCACTCCGCTGGTCGAGATGGACGGCGACGAGATGACCCGAATCATCTGGAAGATGATAAAGGATATCCTTATAAATCCGTATGTTGACTTAAAGACCGACTACTACGACCTCGGTCTGGTCCACAGGAACGAGACCAACGACCAGGTAACGATAGATTCCGCGAACGCCACGAAGAAGTACGGCGTTGCGGTAAAGTGCGCGACGATCACTCCGAACGCACAGCGCATGACCGAGTATAACCTCAAGGAGATGTGGAAGTCCCCGAACGGCACTATCCGCGCTATCCTGGACGGCACCGTATTCAGAAAGCCGATACTTGTAAAGGGCATCGTTCCCTATATCCCGACCTGGACAAAGCCGATAACGATCGCGCGTCACGCTTACGGCGACATCTACAAGAACACCGAGCTGAAGGTGGAGCAGGGGAGCAAGGCTGAGCTGGTAGTCACCGACAAGGACGGCAGGGAGACAAGGGCGCTCATTCACGATTTCAAGAACAGCGACGGCATAGTTCAGGGCGTACATAACCTTGACAAGTCCATCGAGAGCTTTGCGAGGGCGTGCTTCAACTATGCGCTGGGCGCAAAGGAGAGCCTGTGGTTTGCGGCAAAGGATACCATTTCCAAGACCTACGACCACCGCTTCAAGGATATTTTCGCTGAGATATACGAGAACGAGTACAAGGAGAAGTTCGCGGCGGCTGGGATAGAGTATTTCTACACGCTCATTGACGATGTTATCGCAAGGGTCATCCGCTCCGAGGGCGGCTTCATCTGGGCGTGCAAGAACTATGACGGCGACGTTATGTCCGACATGCTGGCAACAGCTTTCGGTTCGCTGGGACTTATGACCTCCGTGCTGGTTTCTCCGGACGGAGTATACGAGTACGAGGCGGCGCACGGAACGGTCACCCGCCACTACTACAACTATCTCAAGGGCGAAAAGACCTCCACGAATCCTATCGCGACCATTTTCGCATGGAGCGGCGCACTGCGCAAGCGCGGCGAGCTGGATAACATTCCGGCGCTGTGCGATTACGCCGACAAGCTTGAGAGGGCTTCGATCCAGACCATGGAGGACGGCGTAATGGACAAGAACCTTGCGGCGATGTCCAAGCTGGAGAACAAGCGTCCGGTGGATACCGAGACATTCCTGACAGAGATCAACAAGCGCCTCGCGGTGCTTATGGGCTGATACGGTCCGCACGGCAGGGGACAGGGGGGATAATTTTCATGCAGAAAGGCAACATATCCAACTCAGTTATCCGCAGGCTTCCGCGGTATTACAGGTTCCTGGGGGAGCTTCTGAATCAGGATATCCAGAAGATATCCTCCCGTGAGCTTTCGGAGAAGATGCGCCTGACCGCTTCGCAGATACGCCAGGACCTGAACTGCTTCGGCGGATTTGGTCAGCAGGGCTACGGCTACAATGTGGCGGAGCTCCGGCGGGAGATAGGGCATATCCTGGGGCTTGACAAGCATGACAAGATAGTGCTCATCGGCGCGGGGAACCTCGGCAGGGCGATAACGGTGCACATTGATTTTGCAAAGTACGGCTACGAGCTGGCGGGGATATTCGACAGCAACATCTCGCTGGAGGGCATCGAGATCTCCGGCATAAAGATAATGCACACCAACCGTCTTGCGGAATTCTGCACGGAAAATCACCCCACAATGGCAGTGCTGTGCATTCCCAAGAGCGGCGCGAAGGACATGGTGGATATGCTGATAGGTCTGGGCGTGAACGCGTTCTGGAACTTTTCGCATTACGACATACACTATGATCACCCGGACGCGGCGGTGGAGAACGTCCACCTCACGGACAGCCTGATGACCCTGTCATACGCCGCGCGCAACAAGCACGAGGAGCTTCCGGCTGAACCGGAGGAACAGGAACAGATATAAAAAAACGGGAGGGCGCGAGCCCTCCTCAGGCTGTCGATAAACCCTCATCTTCGTCGCTAGGCGAAAGCATGTGGTGCGCAGCGTCCTGCCGCAACTCCGCATTGCGACAGGCACAAAGCCTAGTCGCAGTGCGGGTTCCTAGAATCTGAGGGCTTCTCGACAGCCTGATATTTTGACTTTTTCGACAAGCTGGGGAGGGCGCGAGCCCTCCTTTTTGTTTGGAATATTTGACGCGTTCCGGAGGGCAGGTACTTTTAAGACTCTATGTTGCTTGTGGAGAAAACTCTCCCCCATTTTAAGCCCTTTTGGGAGCGAAATATAACGGGCATGACAGCGCGCTTACCGCAGCATTTCCCCGGACTGCGCCGCGGGCTCATCCGGAGCCTCTCTATCCCCTGAAAGCCACATCAGCACCGCTCCCAGCGCAAGTATCATCAGCGCCGCGCACGCCGCCGCTATCACCGCCGGGAGCCATCTGCGCCGTTTCCTTTTCGCGGGCTCCGGCTCGCTGGTGAAGATACCGCACACCGCTGAATAATTATCCCCGCTTTCATGCGCGGACTGTATCTGCCGCCTTGTCATGCGCTCCAGCCACTCCCGGCTGTCGTGGGATTTCAGCAGGTCTGCGGTCATTTCCGTTTCCTGGACGTGCTCCCAGAAGCCGTCCGTGCAGACAAGAAACGCGTCCCCGGGGCGTATTTCTATCGGCTGGCAGTCCTGCCGGAGCTCCGGCGCGGGGGAGCTTCCGAGCGACCGGAGCTCCGCGCCCTGAGAGGCTTCGTAAGTCCGGGCGGTGATTTCCCCGCCGCGGAAGTAAAACCCGCGGGCGTTACCGACGCCTGCGAGCGTGAAACAGCCGTCCTGCACGAATCCCGCCGCAATGGAAGCCAGCCCGCCCCCGAGCTCACGCACGGCTGAATCCGCGCCGCTGAAAAGCTCCTCTATTCCCGCCGGGGAGAAGTCCGCGTCCCGGTGCTCCGCGAGGAATCCCACCGCCGTCGCAGAGGCACGCGCGCCGCCGCCCTGGCTTCCGAGACCGTCCGCCGCCGCGAAGATCTTGCCGTCCGCATAGACGCAGTCCTCGTTGGAGGGCTCTCCGCCGGGGCTGGTGTGCGATGAATGCTCCACCGAAATCGCCGGGCGTTCCGGCTGCGGGAGCGGCTCCGGGACATAGTCGGGGAGAATTTCCAGTACTATCGCCGTGAAATTATCCTGGTTCTGGAAGTTCCGGGCAAGTATCCTGCCGAGGATATCCTCGGCGGCTCCCGCCGCAGAGAGCGTGAGCGACTGGAGCAGCTCCGCACTGGAAAGCGCGTTGTAAACACCGTCGCTGCACAGCATAACGCGGTCGCCCGGCAGCAGCGGGAATGCCCGCAGGCTGATGTCCGGGGAAAGCGCCGCGCTGCTTCCGATGTACTGCGTGAGCGCCCCGCAGTCCTTATCGCCGACTGCCTGCTGATAGGTGAGCTGACCCGCGGCGGTCTGGGTCAGCAGCGTGCGCAGGTGGTCGTGATCCTCCGTCAGCTGTGTGAGGGAGTTCCCGCGGCGCAGGTAAATGCGGCTGTCCCCGACCGAGCAGAAATACAGTCCCTCCGGCGTGATGACCGCCTCCACAAGGGTGGAGCCTCCGCCGCTTCCGTCTGCGGCGATCCCGGAGCTCGTCCGCTGAGCCGCATTCCTGAGCCATTCCGGGACGTCCGCGCCAGCCGTGGAGATATCCTCTGCGAGCATGCCGGAAACAGTCCGGGAGCTGACCAGCGCACCGCCGGGGAGCCCGCCCATTCCGTCCGCGAGGACCGCCGCGAAGCGCTCCAGTCCGGGATTCAGCTCAGAGAAGCCATAGCTGTCCTCCTGATATTCCCGGGCGCCCGCGTGGCTCACTGCCGCCGCCGAGACGCTCCCGCAGCGCAGTCTTGCCGTGAACTTATCCATCAACGTCAACGGAGCACTTCACAGGCTCGTCCCAGGAGAGCTTTCCGGTTTCAACGGCGCGCTCGTACACGCTTATCTTGTAGTTGAGGCGCTCCAGGGTCTCCGCTATCTGCTCCTGCATTGCGAGGAGCTCCCCGCGCTGGTCGGTCAGGAGCTTCAGGCGCTGTGGTATGGTGCTGTCGCCCTGCTGGTACAGCCGGCGGTATTCCACGATGACGTTGACCGGGAGCCCGGCGTTTCTCATGCACAGCGCGAGCTCCAGCCAGTTAAGGTCGGACTGCTGGTAGTCGCGTATTCCGCTGGCGGTGCGGGTCACCTCCGGCACCAGACCGGCTTTCTCGTAATATCTCAGCGTATCCTGCGATACGCCGTATTTTTCGCTTACCTGCTTTATTGTCATAGCATACTCCGTTTCAGATGAGGTTCGGGGGAAAATCCCGGATATTTGGATTCTGATACAGCGGGAATACCGTATCACCCAAGCATATACGCGTAAACGCCCTGTCGGAGCCGTTCCAGCCCGTCCAGGAGCACCGGGTGCGGGCAGGCGATGTTCATTCTGAGGAAGCGTGCGCCGTTGCCGCCGTAGTGTCCTCCCGCCGAGAGATACAGCCCGGTCTTGTGCCGTATGAATTCCGCGAGGGATTCGCTGTCGTCCGTTATGTCGGAGCAGTCCAGCCAGAGAAGATATGTCGCTGAGGACTTCACCAGCCGAACCTCCGGGAGCTTTTCCGCCAGGAAATCCGCCGCAGTTCGCCTGCCGCAGGCAATGTACTCCCGGAGCTCGTCAAGCCATGCGCCGCCTTCCGTGAACGCCGCGACTGCCGCCGTGACGGCAAACGCGTTCGGCTCGGCGACCTCGTCCGTGTTGAGGGCGCGGTTCATTCTGTGCCGCAGGACCGGATTCGCGGAAAACACCGCCGCCGTGTGCAGTCCCGCAATGTTGAACGCCTTTGTCGGGGCTATGCAGGTCACGCTGTTCATGCGGCAGTCCTCGGAAACCGAGGCGAACGGAACGTATTCCGCGCCGGGGTCGGTAAGGTCGCAGTGTATCTCGTCAGACAGCACCGTCACGCTGTATTTCCGGCAGAGCTCCCCGATTTTCGCCAGGGTCTCCCGGTCCCAGATAACTCCTCCGGGATTCTGCGGGTTGCACAGTATCATAAGCGAGGTCTGCGGGTCGGAAAGCTTCGCCTCAAGGTCGGCGAAATCCACACGGTATGCGCCGTCCTCGTAGATCAGCGGATTCTCCAGGATATTCCGCCCGTTGTTGCGTATGCAGTTGAAGAAGATGTTGTATACCGGGGTCTGCACGACCACCTTTTCCGCGGGAGTGGTCAGCTTGCGCACAGCGCTTGATATCGCCGGAACTACTCCGGTGCAGAACACCAGCCATTCCCGCTTTATCTCAAAGCCGTGCCGGGACTTCCACCAGCCGGTGTACGCGCTGTACCACTCGTCCGGTATCTCCGTGTAGCCGAATATCCCGTGCTGTACGCGCCTTTCAAGCGCCGCGGTTATCTCCGGCGCAGTGCGGAAATCCATGTCCGCCACCCACATGGGGAGCTCGTTTTCTGCAACGTCCCATTTCAGGGAGTATGTCCCGCGGCGGTCGTTCACCGCGTCAAAATCGTATTTCATGGTTCCTCCTCAAAGGCAGGCGCAGCGCCTGTCGCTGCGGCATTCTATCACGGTGCGGGAGGGATCCACCTTGTCCGCTTCCATGATGAGTTCGCCTATTCCGTCCGCCGTTATCCTGCCGGAAATCGGGTTCTTTATGCTGTCAACGGCGCCGTTTATTTCCGCGTCCACCGTGGAGTACTCAAACGCCAGCGTGGTGTTCAGCAGGACGCAGTTCCTCAGTGTGACGTTCTTCGCGTAACACAGCCCCTGGAGGCTTTCTATCGTGCAGTTCACGAACGTCAGGTTTTCTGAGTTCCAGCCGAGGTACTCCCCCGAAATGAACGAATCGTATACCTCCACATTGCGGCAGTTCCAGAATGCGTCCTTGCTGAGCAGGCGGGAATTCCGGATGACGATGTTCTCAGCGCCGTCAAACGGGTAGTTTCCGTAGAGCTGGAAGCTTTCCGCTTCAATGTTACGGCTGTTCATGCCGAAGTAGTCGCCCTTTGCCATGACCGAGCCCATTTTCACATCGTCACAGCTCCACAGCGTTTCCGAGGCGTCCGGCATGGTGACGTTCCGGAGCTCCAGGCGGTGACAGCGCCGGAATGTCTTGGGAGCCTCCACGGCGCAGTTCTCCATTGAAAGGTCGTCGGTGTACCAGATCCCGGCGCGCGCCGTGCTGAACAGCGTGCAGTCCCGGAGCGTGACGCTGCGGCTGTACCACAGCGGGTATTTCCATTTGAACATGGACTGATAAAGGTCGATGTCCGTGCTTTCCTTGAGCGGGGATTCTCCGTCCGCGAAAGTAGAGGCGGTTATTTTCATGCCGCGCGCCTGGAAAAGGGCGCGTTCTCCTGTAAGGTATTGCTGGGTCAGTTCTCTTTTGTTCTCCATTTTGTGCCCTCCGTGGGAATGTAGGTTACAGGGGCGTCTCCCTGTACTTAGATTATACTCCAACTCCAGGGTTTTGTAAAGAGGTATTTTGAACAAGTAATTATTGACAGAAAACTGAGCTCGCGCGTTCCTGGTTTGGGCGCGTGTTCCGTGCTCGTTGTGTCTATAAAAGTTAATCAACGGTGTTTACACGCGGTCGAGGGGGTGCGCCCTTGTCGCTGGGACAGCGAAACTCCCCTAATAAGTAAATTCTATATCACGTTCCCCACTGTCGCGAGCGGTGGAATTACGCTCCAAAAGCGCTAAAGGGGTGAAAAGGGTCAGGGGCAGACAAACGGAACGTTTGTCTGAGAAACTAAGAGTTTTCCCCCCTAAAGCACATAAAGTCTTAAAAGCGCCTGCCCTCCTGAATAGTCCGGCGGAATGTTCAGGAAGGCAGGCGGATTTCCCTGTACAGAGCCCCGCGCTCACCTTTTCCCTGCGAACCGCGCTATCGCCGCGATGACCTTGTCGATGTCCAGCGGCTTTGCGAGGTGGGCGTTCATGCCTGCCGCGAGACACTTCTTCGCGTCCTCCTCGAATGCGTTGGCGGTCATGGCGATTATCGGAATAGTCCGCGCGTCAGGACGCTCCGCGGCGCGTATGGTGCGGGCGGCGGTGATTCCGTCCATGACGGGCATCATGATGTCCATGAGTATCGCGTCATAAGTGCCCGGCGGGTCGCCCAGGAACCTGTCCACAGCCTGCTTTCCGTCTCCGACCAGGGTTATCTCAGCGCCCGCGTCAGCCAGCAGGAGCTGCGCTATCTCAGCGTTGAGCTCGTTGTCCTCCGCCAGGAGCAGCTTCATGCCGCGGATGCTTCCAGTGCTCTCAACGGCGGCCTCCTGGGCGCCCTCTGGCGCCGGAGCAACGTCAAACGGCAGGGTTATCATAAACTGAGTGCCCTGACCATCCCTGCTGGAGACCTCAATGATACCGCCCATTTTGTCCACAAGGCTCTTTACTATGGTCATGCCCAGACCAGTGCCCTGGTACACGCTGCGGCTGTCGGAGTTCTCCTGCGTGAACGGCTCGAAGATGTGCTGGAGGAACTCCTCGCTCATGCCAATGCCGGTGTCCGTGATGAGCCAGCGGTAGGTCACGCGACCGTCCTTGTCGCCGAGGCACCTGACCTCGGTCGTCACCTTTCCGCCAACATGGTTGTACTTTATGCAGTTGCCGTAAATGTTAAGGAACAGCTGACGGATGTGCAGCGGGCTTCCGTAGATGTAGTGCTCCGGGAGCTCCTGAACGCTCGTCTCCATGGTTATGCCCGCCTCTGCCGCCCGGGCATCTATTATCGTGCCCACGTCACGCGAGAGCTGCACAAGATCCAGCGGCTCGCGCGCAAGCTCTATCCTGCCGTCTTCAAGCTTGCTGACCTGGAGGACATCGTTTATCAGCGACAGCAGATGATCTGCGGATACCAGCATTTTCTTGTGGTTCTCACGGACAAGCTCCTGGTCTTCAAAATGCGCCTCGTCTATGTTCAGCAGACCGATTATGCCGTTCAGCGGCGTGCGGATATCATGGCTCATGCGGGAAAGGAACGTGCTCTTCGCGGAGTTCGCCTTTTCCGCCTGCAAAGCCGCCTCGCGCAGCTGCGCGTTCATTTTCTCCAGATTGTCGGTGTACTCCTGCTGGGCTTTCAGCTGCTTCTTCTGGTAGGACTGCTTCATGTGCCAGCGCATTATGTGGAGCACCACCAGCGCCAGCAGGTAGACAAGCAGCGAGTAGAGCAGGTTCTTCGGCGTGGAATCGAACACTCCGCGCTCCGGCATGAACGCGTAGATGTAGTAGTCGCGGCTCTTTTCCATAAGCCCGAAGCTGTACGACAGCGCGTGCTCGTCGTCGCACTCGTGTATGAGCTGACCCTCCCTGCCGCTGCTCATCAGCTTTCTGAATATCGCGGTGTCCTCCACGTTGGTGCCGATGAGGGCGCTGTCGTTGGAGGCGATTATCTTATTGCCGCTGCTGACCGCAACGGTGCCGTCCGTTTCGGTGGAGTACGCAGAGACCAGCGTTGTCAGCGAGTCGTTGTATATCTTCGTGTATTTCGCGGAGGTGTAGTAGTATGCGATTACCACGCCAGGTCTGTCCGTTCTGCCGGTGGCGGCAAGGTCAACGAAGTAGTCGCCGCAGTTTATGCGCACGGTGTATATCTTTTCCGGGAACGTGACCGTGTCCAGCAGCGCCGCCGCGTCCATCTGTGACAGCAGCTCATTCGTATTAACGTTGGCGGTGTCGCAGCTTGCCTGAACGTTTCCGTCGCCGTCCAGAAGTATCAGCCCGGACAGGAAGCAGTCCCGGGCGTAGTCCACCAGCCGCAGGCTCTGTCTGTCGTCGTCCGCGTCCTCGTACTCCAGGTGCCAGCGTATCGTCTCAACGCTCTCGGAGACGCGGATAAGGCTCTTGGACTCGGAGGCGAGGCTGCGCAGCTGGTCGTTGTTGCACTGGAGCTTCAGGTAGCTTACGATGTTTGTGAGGTGCTTTCCGGCGGAGCTCATGTCGGAGCTGGAGCCGATAAAGAACACTATCACCAGGAATATCAGACCGCCTATTATCTCCATGGGGAGCAGGTGGTTCCAGCTGAAGAAGCGTTTTTTATCCTCCATTTGCCGCCTCCAGATACTTCTCAGGGTCCGACAGGTATTTTCCGATTATCTCGGCAGAGGTGCCGTCCGTGCGCATTTCCTCCATGACCTCGCCGAGCCTTACGTCAATGCCGCGGTCGTCGTCAATGCTGAATGCGGCGCCCAGTCCCACGGACTGGAGCGGCTCGTCAAGTATGCGGAACTTCACGCTGAACTCCTTCATGAACTGCTCTACGGCGGTGACGTGGGCGGAAGCCGCGTCAACGTAGCCCTTTGCGAGCATGGTGAAGATAAGGTCGCGCTTCTGCACGGAAATTATCCTGTGGAATGACGGGACGCCGTCCGGGCGGCTGCGCAGGATATCCTCCGGCTTTGTCGTGGACTGCACGGCTATGAGCCTGTCCTCAAGGTCGCTGAGGGAATATATGTCGCTGTCATCGTTGACGGCGACGACCTGGGCGCTGTACATATAGGGACCCGCCCAGCGGTATTCGTCCTCCCTGTCGTTCATGGTGAAGCTGCTCCATACACAGTCGATGTCGCCGTTTTCAAGGAGCGTCTTTTTTTCATCCCAGTTGATTATGGTGAATTCCGGCTTGTAGCCGAGCCTGCCGAACGCCTCTTCGGCGAGCTCCACGTCTATTCCGGTGAGCTCTCCGTTGGAATCGACATAGCTGAACGGCGTGTAGTCGTCGCAGCCCACGGTTATCGCCGGCAGGTCGTCCTGCTCAGGGACAATCTCAGGATGAGCCCCGCCGCAGCCGCCGAGCATCAGTACGCAGGATAATGTCAGGATAAGGCTGAAAATATGACTTTTTTTCATCGTTTTTCCTTGTTAAAAAATATGTATCAGGCGGCATTCCGCGCCGTCTTCATTATATATTGTACCACAAAACCGTGCTGGTGTAAAGCAGATTTTGCCGAAAAAGGCGCTCTTCAGCCGCCGGAGCGGGGGATATATTCACGATATGGCTTACATTTGTGTCACTTGTTGGCGAGGCGATAAAATTCTCTTGATTTTTCAGGAATTTTGTGGTACAATATGCGTAGGGCAAATTTTGATGATAATATAAGGTAACCTCTAAAAACCTCCTTCACGGCAGATTTCTATGACTTATATCATCTGCTTCGTTGTCAAACCTTGAAATACATACAGTATTACTGCGGTTTGACGCCTAGCATCTGATATAAGTCATGTACGAAATCTGCTCGTGTCCCGGTTTTTAGAGGTTACCATAAAGGAGGCAAATCATGTCAGTAAACTTACAGAAGGGGCAGAAGGTAGACCTGACCAAGGGCAACACCGGCTTAAAGACGATACTTGTAGGGCTTGGCTGGGACGAGGCTCCGAGGAAATTCTCGCTTTTTTCAAAGCACGAGGATATAGACTGTGACGCTTCCGCGTTCCTCATCAGCGCGGAGACGGGCAAGCTTAACGGCCCGGTGGACGTGGTGTATTTCGGCAACCTGACCCACAGGAGCGGCGCGGTGCATCACATGGGCGACAACCTGACCGGCGCGGGGGACGGCGACGACGAGCAGATACTGGTCGAGCTGCCGAAGCTCGGCAAGGACTACTCGAAGATAGTGTTCGTTGTGAACATTTATCAGGCGCTCCAGCGCAAGCAGCATTTCGGCATGATAAAGAACGCGTTCATACGCCTTGTTGACGCAGACAAGGGCGTTGAGCTGTGCAAGTACGACCTCTCGGAGAACTATGACGGAAAGACCGCCATGATTTTCGGCGAGATCTATCTCTACAACGGCGAGTGGAAATTCAGCGCTATCGGCGAGCCCACGAATGACAACAGCATTTCGGAGCTTGCTGCAAGATATCAGAAGTAATTTCAGGAGGTATTCATTATGACTAAGAAGCTTGTTATCATCGCAGGCATCATCGGACTGGCAGCGGCTGCCGCGGCAGGAGTTGCGTGGTTCCTCACAAGAAACAAGGCTATCGCAGAGTGCCTTGACTGTGACGAGGACGATGAGATCTGAAAATCTTCTGCCCGGTTAACAGCCGGGCGGAATTTTTCTACGACATTTTCTACGATATTATTCGGGAACCTCTAAAAACCGGTTTGAAAGGGAAAATGGGTAGAGTGCGCCGAATGCGATGAAAGCCGACGAAGTAAGGCTGTATGCCTTACGAGGAGGTTTGAAGAAGCAGTCGGTGTGCTATACACATTTTCACTCAAACAAGGTTTTTAGAGGTGACCATTCAGGAGTAATTATGGCAAAGGAAAAAGAAGTTAAGACCAATGCAATGCGCATTCTGGACAAGATGAAGCTCCCCTACAAGGTTCATCTGTACGAGTGCGATGAATTCATAGACGGCGTGCACATCGCGAATCTCCTCGGCGAGAGCTGCGACAGCTGCTTCAAGACCCTCGTCACGGTGGGAAAAAGCGGGAACTACTACGTTTTCGCGCTCCCTGTGGACAAGGAGCTCGACATGAAGAAGTGCGCCCGCGCAGTCGGGGAGAAGTCCCTGGAAATGGTGCACGTAAAGGACATCAACGCGGTCACCGGCTATATCCGCGGCGGCTGCACCCCGATCGGCATGAAGAAGCAGTACAGGACGGTCATACACAAAACCGCGCAGGATTTCGAGCACGTCATCATCAGCGGCGGAAAGCTCGGCACCCAGTTGGAGCTCGCCCCGGCTGACCTTGCGAAGTCCTGCAATGCCGTGTTTGAGGATATCATCGCGGAATAACTGCACGCGTTTTTATAGGAGATCTGTTGGAACGTTCCGTACTGAACAGTCCGCCGGACTGTTCGGGAGGATAGGTGAGATCAAGACTCTATGTTGCTTAGTGGGGGAAAACTCTTGGGCAACACCGCACAAAGACCATTTATTGGATTTTGCACGTGTCTTGCTTGCATATTTTCCGTCATCTTGCACAATTCGTCCTAGCAAGGCGACAGCCTTGCTTCGTCCTCATTGTACAATCTGACGAAAAATCTGACTGCGCAATACACGCACAATCTTTGTGCGGTGTTGCCCTTGTTTTCCCCCACGCCCCTTTTAGCGCTTTTGAAGCGGAATTACGACGCGCTCCGTAAATAAAAACGCGCTGAAATAAGACTATGTGAGGGGAATTTCGCCTCTGCGCAGACTAAGCGCGAAGTGCGCGTCCCAGCGACAAGGGCGCACCCCCTCGACCGCGAGTAAACGCCGTGGCTCAATTTTGAAAAGAGATACAGTATGCGGACAGCGCGCAGACGCCGTTGCTCGGATTTTATGGGAGATACGTGACACGGGTCGCGCGGCACCCAAAAGACCCGCATTTCATAGATATTACCATAATCCATATTGACAACGCACTGTTTTTCGGGTATAATTAACATTAGGCTGGCAAAGATTTGCTTGCCAGCGCTCATATCCCCGAACCTCGACCTATATGCCGCCGTTCTGCGGCAACTCTACGGAGGGTAATATTATGTCAGATTATATCAGAAGGCTGCCGGTCTATCTCCTGCTGGACTGCTCCGGCTCCATGTCCGGCGAGCCTATCGAGGCAGTCCGCCAGGGCATCAAGGCTCTGCTCACCGAGCTCAAGGGCGACCCCCAGGCTCTCGAGACCGCCTGTCTATCAGTAATTACATTCAACAGCACCGCGCGTCAGATATCCCCGCTCACAGAGCTCATGCTCTTCAAGGAGCCCGAGATAACCGCCGGCGGAGCGACCGCGCTTGGCGGGGCGCTGTGCGTCCTTGCGGACTGCATAAAGAACGAGGTGCGCACCTCCACCGCCACGCAGAAGGGCGACTGGAAGCCGCTGGTGTTCCTCCTTACGGACGGAGCCCCCACGGACAACCTCGACGATGGACTTGACGCGCTGAAGCAGGTGTCCTACGGCAATATCATCGCCTGCGCGGCAGGAGCCAACGCGAATACGAACACGCTCCGCAGGATAACCAACAACGTCCTGATGATGAACAACCTCACGGCGGGCGACCTTGCGGCGTTCTTCGCATGGGTATCGAGCTCGGTCAAGGCGTCCTCCAAGAGCATTGACGCAAAGCCCGGAGAGGCTGTGCAGCTCCCGCCTCCTCCCCAGGGATTCGTCATCGTGCCCTGACGGGGTGAGCCATGGACAATGAGATAAAGGATACCGCGATGTTCTCCCCGGAGGCGGCGCAGTCCGTGCCGCTGGAGGCTCCCGAAAGAAAGCTGTCCGACCAGGACGTTATGCAGCACACCGCCGGGATATGGCGCTACCGCACCGTCATCGAGGACGGCACGGAGCTCCACACGGAATATCACAGCAAATACGCGCGGGAATGCGGCTGCGAGGTCATCGGCGCGCGCGTCCGCGGCAAGAAGCACAAGCACGAGGGCAGCAACTGCGACGACTGGTTCGAGACCGGCGCGGCGGGCGGCTGCGTTATCGCGGTCGTGGCGGACGGAGCGGGCTCCAGACCGCTTTCGCGCATAGGCGCGCGGGTCGCCTGCTCGGCTGCGGTGGACTGCCTTAAAGAGAAGCTGGCGGCGCTCATGGAGGAAAATCCTGAGATAAAGCGGCAGCTTTCCTCGGAGGTCGGCGGGCAGGAATTCCTGGCGGCGTGCGGCGTAATGGCCCCGCTGATGAGGGAGTCCGCGCAGGCGGCGTATGACGCGGTGGTGAAGAAGCACTCCGCGCTGGAAAACGACCCGGTGTACTCAAAGGCGCTGGGCAGGACTCCGACAGTGGGCGACCTCGGCTCGACATTCCTTGCGGCGGTTGCGGTGCCGCTTGATGTGGACGGCGAAAGGCAGACCTTCGTCATGTCCGTGCAGATAGGCGACGGCTGTATCTGCGCGGTGGACAGCAGGGCGGACAGCGGCAGCTGCCTGCGGCTCCTCGGGGAAGCGGACAGCGGCGCGTATTCCGGCGAAACGGAGTTCCTGACGGAAAAAACCGTTTCCGAGGGCGCGACAGCCGCCAGAACCCGCATAAGCCGCGGAAAGTCAGACATATTAATGCTGATGAGCGACGGCGTTGCGGACGACTATTTCCCGGCTCAGCCGATGATGAAGCGGCTGTGCCTGGATCTTTTCCTGAACGGGATACTCCCCATGGAGGGCGAATGCGGAGAGCCGCAGCCCCCCGAGCCGGTGAGGTATCCCTCCGTCAGCCCGGAGCAGCGCTCCGTGGCGCTCCAGTACGCGAAGCGTCTGCTGGATGACGGCTCCGCGGACGCGGTGAACGCGCTCTGGGACAGGCGCGGGGAGCTGAAGCCCCATTCGCTGGAAGCCTACGGCGTCTCCCTGGGCGGGCAGCCGCAGGAGCGGCTCCTCAGCTGGCTGGACAACTACAACGAGCGCGGCAGCTTTGACGACCGCACGCTGGTGGTGCTCCGGCTGAACGCAGAGTAATATCCATGCGCGATGATACAGTGAGTATATTCCGCGTGATTATACGAAAAGCCAGGAGCAGATACGGCTTTATACGAAAAAACAGGTACGATATAACTTCAGGCAATATAACAGGAAAGGGCAGCGGAACATGAACAGCGGTCAGATAGTGACTGCGGTGCTGGAAAGCGGCGGGACGATAGATTTCGTTCTGGACGCCAACGCACCGAGGGGCGGCATGAAGCACACGTTCTTCACGCCGGACAGAAAATACGCGGTGCAGTTCTTCAACGACCCGGCGGACGGCAGGGATCCGAATATCCAGGACCGCATACGCTCGATCGTGGGGAGGTATAATCCCACGCTTTCCGAGCAGGACGGCGGCGCCCTGGGCAACACGGAAAAGACGGCGGAGTACTTCCGCAGCCGGTTCTGCTGGCCTGTCGCGATAGTGAAAAGCCCGGAATTCGGCATAGTCTGTCCGACATATCCGCAGAAGTTCTTTTTCGGGGAGGGCGCGGCGACGCACGGGCTGAATCTCCGGGGAAAGGACAAGAAAAGCAGCTGGTTCACCGGAAGAATGCGCAAGTACATCGCGCCCGGTGAAAAGGGCGACCTGCGCACCATGCTGGGCGCCGCGATATGCCTTTCCAGGAGCGTCCGGCGGATGCACCAGGCGGGGCTTGCGCATTCCGACCTGTCCTGCAACAACGTGCTGATAGACCCGCAGACGGGCAGCACGGTGGTCATCGACATCGACTCGCTGGTGGTGCCGGGAAAATATCCCCCGGAGGTCTGCGGGACTTCCGGCTATATTGCGCCGGAGGTGCTGGCAACGCTGGAATACGACCCAGGCGACCCGCGCCGCAGGCTCCCGTGCGTTTCTACCGACCTGCACGCGCTGCCGGTGCTTATTTACGAATACCTCTTTCTCAGGCACCCTTTAAAGGGGCCGAAGATACACAGCGCAAGCTCCGCGGAGGAGGACGACTTCCTCGCCATGGGCAGCGAGGCGCTGTTCATAGAAGATCCCGGCGACAGGAGCAACCGCCCGCCCGACCTTGACGTAACGATACAGTCGCTGTCAAGGGGGCTGGAGCAGCTGTTCCTGAGAGCCTTCGTTGACGGGCTTCACGACCCCGCGCAGCGTCCGACCGCCATGGAGTGGGAGCGCGAGCTCCTGCGGGCGTGGGACAGGCTGGTGCGGTGCGAAAATCCCGGCTGCGAGAAGAAGTGGTTCATTCTCAGGGATGAGAATAACCCGGTGTGCCCCTACTGCCATGCGCGCTCATCCGGGCGCGTGATAAGGCTCAGCTTCAAGAGCGGCATGAGGGGGAGAGCCGGCGTGTACAGGGACTGCGGCGAGGTCATTGCCTATGATGGCATGCCGCTGTACGACTGGCACGTCTGGTCGAATATCCATAACGATGAAAAGGCGGGCACCGATATGCGGGCTTACATCTGTCGGCATAACGGAATGTGGCTGCTCGTCAACAGCGGTATCGAGGGAATGACCTCCCCGACCGGCAGGCTTGTCCCGAAGGGGCAGGCAGTAGAGCTCAGGGACGGCGCCGTGTTCCGCATGACAGACCGTGAGAACGGACTGCTGTGCGAGGTAACAGTGCACTAGTCCCGGCTGAAAAAGGAGAGAAGAGCATGAAGAATTTTGGCTTAACAGACAGCCAGGCTGAGGAGTCCCGGAAGAAATACGGCGACAACAGCATGACCGAGCAGGCTTCCGAGAGCTTCTGGGATAAGCTCAGGGGAAACCTTGGCGACCCGATGATAAAGATACTCCTCGTGGCGCTGGGCGTGAACGTCCTGCTGTGGATACTTGGCCTTGCCGGGGTTATCAAGAGCGGCGCTCCCGAGTGGTACGAGCCGCTTGGAATCCTTGTTGCGATAATGCTGGCAACGCTGGTCTCCACCATATCCGAGTACAACAATGAGAACGCGTTCCAGAAGCTCCAGGAAGAGGCCTCCCGCATCATGTGCAAGGTCTACCGCAACGGAGACATCACCGAGGTCGCAATAAACGACATCGTTGTCGGGGACGCTATCCTGCTCCAGTCCGGCGATAAGATACCAGCGGACGGCATCATCATCGACGGCGACATCAAGGTAGACCAGTCCGTGCTCAACGGCGAGAGCCGCGAGGCAAGGAAAGAAGCCGTTCCCGAGGGCTGGACGGATACCGATGAGAACATCAATTTCGACAACGAGCACAAGGTCTTCCGCGGAGCAGTGGTATGTTCCGGCAACGCGGTAATGCAGGTCACGGTAGTCGGCGACAAGTCCGTTTACGGCAAGATCGCAAGCGAGCTCCAGACCGACGACGACCGCGAGACCCCGCTCAAGGTCAAGCTCGGAAAGCTTGCGGACGGGATCTCCAAGTTCGGCTATATCGGCGGTATCGCGATCGCGGTCGCAATGCTGTTCAAGACCATTTTCATGGACACCGGGTTCGACCCGGCGGCGTTCTTCATGGCGGACGGAGTATTCCAGTGGCTGCCCCTCGTTGAGGCGCTCATCAACGCGGTAATGCTGGCGGTAATCATCATCGTAATGGCGGTCCCGGAGGGACTCCCGCTGATGATAGCGATAGTTTCCGCGCAGAACATGGGCAAAATGCTCAAGGACAACGTCCTTGTAAGAAAAGTAGCCGGAATCGAGACCGCAGGCTCCCTGAACATCCTGTTCTCCGATAAGACGGGCACGATCACCAAGGGCAAGCTGGAGGCTGTTTCGTTCATCACCGGAGACGTGCAGGAATTCAGGAGCATAAACGAGCTCGGAAGCGGGCTCCACGATATGCTGTCCCTTTCTATCCAGCACAACACGCTGTCTATGGTCAGCGGCGAGGGAAGCGGGCGCAGGGTCATCGGCGGCAACGCGACCGAGCGCGCTATCCTGGGCTTCGACATTGACGGAGCAAAGCAGGACGGTATCACCGCAGTCGGCAATATACCGTTCAATTCCACGAACAAGTACTCCGCGACCCAGGTAGACGGCGCGAAGAAGATAACGCTCATCAAGGGCGCGCCGGAAAAGATACTCCAGCGCTGCGCGACATATTACGACCAGAACGGCGAAAAGCAGCCGTTTGACATGCAGAAGCTCAACGCAAAGATAGACGAGCTCGCAGGCCGCGCTATCCGCGTGCTTGCAATAGCTACCAGCGACGACGCACTCGGCGGCGAGGCTCTGCCCGAGGGCAATAACTGGACGCTGGTAGGCGCTGTCGGAATCCGCGACGAGGTACGTCCGGAGTCCGTGACCGCTATCCGCGAGGTAAAGGGCGCGGGCGTCCAGGTAGTCATGATCACCGGCGACCGCCGGGAGACCGCAGTCGCTATCGCAAAGGACGCAGGCCTGCTCGAAAAGGAAAGCGACATCGTGCTGACCTCTGATGAGCTGGCGCAGCTCTCCGATGAGGAGATAAAGCAGAAGCTGCCGGATATCCGCGTTATCGCAAGGGCGCTGCCCTCCGACAAGAGCCGCCTGGTGCGCCTTGCGCAGGAACTTGACCTCGTTGCGGGCATGACCGGAGACGGCGTAAACGACTCCCCGGCGCTGAAGAAGGCGGACGTTGGCTTCGCAATGGGCGGCGGCACGGAAGTCGCAAAGGAAGCCAGCGACATTGTTATCCTGGACGACAATTTCAGCTCCATTGACAAGGCTATCCTTTACGGACGCACTATTTTCAACTCCATAAGGAAGTTCATCATCTTCCAGCTCACCATAAACGTTGCGGCGGTTCTGATCTCGTTCATCTGCCCGCTGCTCGACCTTGCCTCCCCGCTCAACGTTATCCAGATACTGTGGGTAAACCTCGTAATGGATACGCTTGCGGCGCTTGCATTCGGCGGCGAGCCGGCTCTCTCCAGATTCATGAAGGAGAAGCCCAAGAAGAGAACAGAGCACATCATCAGCAGGAACATGATGAGCGAGATAATCGTCGGCGCAGGCTGGACGTTCATTCTTTCCATTACAATGCTGCTCCTCGGTGAAAAGATCGTTGACGCTGACGGCGCTGCAATGCTCGAATCCTGGGGCTGGCTGAGGTCGGGCTCGATCGAGGGTGACGCGCATATCTTCCTGACGACAGCGTACTTCGCGTTCTTCATCTTCATCGCAGTATTCAACGGCTTCAATGCAAGAACCGAAAAGATGAATCTTTTCGACAACCTTTCAAGGAACAAGGGATTCCTTACCGTATTCGGCATAATCGCCGCCGTTCAGATCGCCATGACCTATATCGGTCTGGCTGTTCCGGCTGTCGGCGAGATACTCGGCTGCCACGGACTTAACGGCACAGAGTGGCTGCTGGTGCTGATAATGGCGATATCCATTATTCCGGTGGATCTCATCAGAAAGGCGATCGCAAAGGCGGTCTCCGGCAGGTAAACTGACCCGTATCTCCGGCGGCGTAACGGTGCCGGAGATAACACGGCGGCGCATTCCGCGCGGCTGAACATAACACACCCGATGAGCGGGGCACATCTGAAATTTTAAGGAGGAAATCAAAATGGCAGTAAATCTTTCTAAGGGACAGCGCGTAAGCCTGGACAAGGCGGTAACTCTGGCAAGGATAGGACTCGGCTGGGATACTAACCGGTATGACGGCGGCAACGACTTCGACCTGGACGCAAGCGTATTCATGCTGGGCGCAAACGGAAAGGTTCTCCGTGACGAGGACTTCATATTCTACAACAACCTGAACGGCAGGAACGGCGCGGTAGTCCACACCGGCGACAACCGCACCGGCGAGGGCGACGGCGACGACGAGGCTATAATCATCGACTTCACTAAGATCCCGCCGGAGATAGACAAGATCGCGGTTGCAGTCACAATCTTTGACGCGCAGAGCAGGGGACAGAACTTCGGTCAGGTCTCCAACGCGTATGTAAGAGTTGTCAAGATAGACAGCCCGGACGATGTTAACGGCGAGGAGGTCATCCACTTCGACCTCATGGAGGAGTTCTCCATTGAGACAGCCCTCGTAGTATGCGAGATATACCGCTACAACGGCGACTGGAAGTTCAACGCGGTGGCCGCAGGCTATCAGGGCGGACTGGAAGCTCTTTGCAGGGCATACGGCGTTAACGTTTAAAGAGCAGACTGCCGATAAACCGCCATCTGCGGCGTCATCAGCATAACGGCAGGCACAAACACGATGTTTGTGGTGTTGCCCCCAAGCCCGTGTCTCCCCCGGTGGGGGAGGTGGCGCGAAGCGCCGGAGGGGTTGACCGACAGACCACGATGTCGGGCAATCAAGGGCAACACTTTGATAGCCTAGCCGTTACGCTGATTCCTTGCATCTGACGATTTCTCGGCAGTCTTATAGAAATTTGATTCCGGAAAGGGGGCGTTCAGGCTGTGACGCTCAGCGAAATAATAGCGGGCACCCCCGCAGGCGGCACTGCCGCGCTCCCTCCAGGGGAGTTCGAGGGCCCCGTTGTAATAAGCAGGCCCATGACCCTCCGCGGGAACAACACCACCGTATGGGCGAAGCACGGCAGCGTTATCACCGTGACCTCCCCGGGGGCAGCTCTGGAAGGGCTGCGCGTGGAGATAACCGAGGGCGACATCTCCGAGACCGCGATAGAGGCGCTCTGCCCGGTTCGGGCGGCGAATATCGAGGTGCTGGGCTCCGTAAGGGGCTTCGGCGGCGAGGACGGTATCCCGGAGATACCCAGGACGTTACAGCTCGGCGAGCTCTCGGCGGACGGCGAAAACACGTTCCGCATGACCGTGGATATTCCGGCGGCGGCGCGGCTAGTCTGCAATGCGGCGGGAATACGCTTCACCCCGGAGAATATCCCGGCGGGAAGGAGCGAGGTGGCGCTCACCGTCACGGGCTCCGGCTCTCCCGCGCTTGTGTATACGGAGATACTGGTGGAATCAAAGCTCCGCCGGAGGATCTACCTCTGCGGCAGATTCTCAGCGGGCGCGCCCGCTGTCAGGGACCGCGTGATATTCACGGCTCAGCCGGTGGACAGGAGCACGGCTCCCGCCGTGGGCGGCAATATCACGCTCACGCTGAACCAGCCGCAGGCTCCGGGGAGCTTTCCGGAGGCGCGGAAGCCCTCCACGGACGTTATCACCGACGTGGGAGCGGCGCCCCTCCCGGAAAACGCGCCGCTTCTCGTGCTGAAAAAGGGACAGCGCGTTCCGCTGGCGCAGTATGTGGGGCGCTCCTGCGATGTGTTCCTCACCGGGCGGAAGCTCGGGGAGCTGGACATAGACCCCTACGTTTTCATGCTGAATGAAAAGGAGCAGTCCTTCGGGGACGGCGGGCTGGTGTTCTTCGGCAACGAGCTTTCCCCGGACGGCGCGGTGCGCTACCACCCGGACGACGGGCGGGTCAGCGTGGATTTCACGAAGGTGGACGACAACGTGAAGCGCATAACCGTGGCGTACTCGGTGTACTCCGGGAACTCCGCGAAAAACTTCTCGCTGGTGGCGGAGCCGAGATTCTCGCTTTTCGCCGGCGGAAAGGAGCGCGTGCAGTTCGACCTTGAGGGGCTTTCCGGGGAGGTCACCGTGGTCGCCGCGGAATTCTACATATACAAGGGCGAGTGGCGTATCTCGGCGGTAGGCGCGGGGTACCGGGACGGCCTTGTGAAGCTTTGCAACCGCTACGGCATTGAGGTCAGCGGCTGACGAGAGGGATAGAATGGCTCAGAATTTTACACGATATACCGGCTACGACAACGCCGATGTTTTCAGGAATATGCTTATCGGCAGCTTCGCCGCCGCGCAGAAGAGCGGGCTGTTCTTCGAGGGCAAGATCCCCATGGCTTCAACCACGGAGATAACCGCCGCCGCGGACTACGCCGCCGCGGACATTACGGACGCGCAGTCCGTGGGGGCGGGGCTGAAAAGCTGGCTTTCCTCGCAGCGCCTGCCTTACAGCGCGGAGGCGCTCACTCCGGCTCTGCTGGAGGCGGTGTCCCTCTGCGGCATGAACGGCAGGAACACCTATTACGTGATACTCTGCTGGCTGATAAAGTACCTTTCGATCAGACCGGAGAGCCTGGTGTTCATCGGCGCGGGAACGCTCCGGGAGCTGTTTTTCCTCTATATCATGAGCCTTGCCGGGGTGAAGGTGATCTACGTTTCCTACGGCATGGACAAGGATTTTGAGAGATTCCCGCATGCGGAAGCCGTGCAGACTGTCGGCGGCTCCAGAAACGAGATGCTCCAGATAGATTTCGCGCATATCGACCTCACGAAAGCGGAGCAGGTCTCCGCAATGCGCGCCTCCGCCGGTCAGGTGGAGGGAAAGGTCCAGCGGCTGAGCACCACGGCGGCGGGTATCTTCGAGGACTTCATGACGGACCGCCGCACCCGCGTGATAAAGAACGGCGGCGTGTTCACCGAGGACGGAGTTATCCCGGTGTACTGCGCGGCGCTCATCGGCTACGACGACGAGGCGGTTTACAGCAATATGCTGCTGAAATTCAAGGAGGGCTTCGCGGGGAGCAAAAAGCAGCTCATCTTCATCGAGAAGCCGCTTGCGAACCCCACGGCTGACGAGATAAAGCTCCTCGGCAGCGTGACCAGGAACAGCACCTCCGACATGATAGACGACCTCGCGCTGAAAATAAAGCTCAACGGCGACCCGGTGCGCACGGCTCTCGCGCAGACGGAGCTGCGAAAGCTCCTGAACGAGCTGTACACCGGCAACCAGACGGTGGCGTTCAACTACGGCAGCAAGCTTATCTCATGGCTGTACCGCTGCACCCAGGCGCGGAAATACGCGGTGCAGTACGAGGATATCCCGGTGATACTGTACTACGGCGCGATATCCCAGTCGGAGCTGTATTTCCTGAATTTCATGTCCCGGTGCGGGTTCGACGTTATCTACATCACGCCGGACAAGCAGCTTCTCGACCTTGTTATCGACAAGAATCAGGGCGGCAGGATGCAGATATTCCAGCTGCCCCAGAGCCGCGAAAGCGGCAGCTACCCCGACAAGCCGGTCAAGATGAAAATGGCGACTGTCGCCTATTCCGCTGAGCGGGAGCTCGACACCATGCTGTACGGCGGGGACGCGGGGATATTCAGGGACTTCCAGTTCCCGAACAGCCAGACCGTCACGCTGAAAACCACTCTGGAGGAGATAGGCATTCTCTGGAAGCAGGAGGCGCGGTTCCGGCAGGGCTTCGGCACCTCCGGGAATCTGGTGACGGTGCCGAACATCTTCGCGAAGATAAGCGGCGTAAAGGATGGCAATGTTTCCGCCTACTGGGAGGAGATACGCGGGCGGCTCACGCCGGAGACCATCCTGCGTGTAAAGGAAGCGAAAGACCCCCAGCCCGGGAACCTCGACCTGTCGGCGTACAGGAGCTTCTACCGCAACGGGAAGATAGATACCGAGCGGCTGAAGGGCTCCACGCTGAACCGGTGCAGCTACCTGCCGGACAGGATACAGGACATGTACCTGTTCAAGCTCCAGGAGGCGGTGGACAGCGGGTTCCTGAAGCTGACCGGGGACGAGCTGATGTGCTCGGTGCTTCACTACGGGCTGAACATGGACAAGGAGTTCATGAAGACGCTCCAGGCGTTCGATTTCACGAAGCAGCTCCCGAAGCTGATATGGATAGACGCGGTGGAGCAGACTTTCACTCTGGAGGAGTGCATACAGCTCGTGCTGTGCAATCTCATCGGCTTTGACATACTGATCTACACCCCGACGGGGTATAAGAACCTCGAGACGTTCGTTTCGGCGGACGCATTCGAGGAGCACACACTCAACGAATTCATGTACGACCTGGAGGTGCCGAAGTTCAGGATACCCTCCGAAACGAAGAACAGCGGATTTTTCGGCAGGCTGTTCAGGAAAGGATAACGATTATGGGATTACAGTTTACACCAGGCTCACAGATGCAGCCCGCGGCGCAGCCCCAGCAGACCACCGCTCCGACTCTGGCAAAGGATCCGCAGGAGGCGGCTCTTGACGTGCAGATCGAGGAAGCGAAGAACTTCAATATTCAGGTAAAGACGGAGGAGATAAAGCAGCAGCTGGCTACCAGCGCGGACATCGACCGCCTTGTCAGCACGATAAACCTGAACGACTCCAACACGATCGTGAAGTTCGGCGCGGAGGCGGCTGAGGAGATATCCAAGGCTTCCGACCAGGTGCTGAACTCCATGACGATAGACCAGGTGAACGACACCGGCGTCATGCTGAAGGAGCTTGCCAACATCATGGACAAGTTCGACATCAAGGAGATACAGGACGAAAAGCCGGGCTTTTTCGGGAACCTGAAGAAGAAGCTGGAGAAGATAATCGGCAAGTACGAGACCATGGGCTCCGAGGTGGACAAGATATACGTCCAGCTGAAGAAGTACGAGGCTGAGATAGGCGACGCGAACACCAAGCTCGACAACATGTACGAGGCTAACCTCGGCTATTACCAGGAGCTGGTGAAGTATATCATGGCAGGCGAGCAGGCGGTAAAGGAGCTCGACCAGTACATCGAGGAATACACGAAGAAAGTCGCAGAGAACCCGGAGGACGGCACGATCCGCATGGATCTGTCGAACCTGACGCAGATGCGCGAGATCCTCGACCAGAGGGTAATGGACCTCAAGGTGGCTGAGAACGTGGCTATCCAGACGGTCCCCATGCTGAAGACCATGGAGTACTCCAACCTGAACCTGGTGAGAAAGATAAACTCCGCGTTCATCATCACCATGCCGGTGTTCAAGCAGGCTCTCGCACAGGCGATAATGCTGAAGCGCCAGCGCATAATCGCCGACTCCATGCAGGCGCTGGACGAAAAGACCAACGAGATGCTGAAGAAGAACGCGCAGAACACCGTTGCGCAGAGCAAGCAGATCGCGGCTATGGCTTCCGGCTCCTCGATAAAGGTGGAGACCCTCCAGGAGACCTGGACTACTATCGTCAACGGTATCGACGAGGTTCAGCAGATTCAGGACCAGGCGCGCGAGAAGCGCAAGCAGGACGCCGTTGTCCTCGAGAACATCAAGGCGGACTACAAGAAGCGCATGAAGGCGTAAATCCGCGCAGAATATTACGGCGCTCCCCGGCGGAAGGCTCACGGCTTTCTGCCGGGGAGTTTTTCTCCCCAAAATCCCTGGAATGTGTTGACAGTGTAACACAATAGTGATACAATACAAGTGGGGTGATATTATGGCAACTATTTCGATAAGGGTAAACGATGAACTGAAAGAGAAATCTCGCGCTCTTTTTGCTGAACTCGGAATGGATATGAGTACTGCGATAACAATGTTCCTTGTAAAGTCCGTTCGGGAGGGTGGTATTCCTTTTTCTGTGTCTCTGTATGATGTTAACGTATTCACAGCTGAGGAAGCCGCAGAGCTGAAACGCTGCGCCGATGAAATTGAAAAGCGGAACGGACTGGTTAAATAATTGCGGTTCCGTCCGGATAGGTGAAATTAAGACGCTATGTTGCATGATGGGGGAAAAAACTCTTAGTTTCCCAGACATACGTTCCGTTTGTCTGCCCGTGACCCCTTGCGCTTTTAGGAGCGTGATATAATGCGTTTGACAGAGGAAAGCGTGATATAGAATTTACTTGTGAGGAGTATTTCGCTGTCTGCGCAGACTAAGCGCGAAGCGCGTGTCCCAGCGACAAGGGCGCCGTCCTTGACCCGCGAGGGGCGGTCAGGACGACCGCGAGTAAACACCGTTGCTCTCATTTTACAGGATATACGGGCACGGAGAGCGCGCAGACGCCGCAGCTCAGATTTTATGGGAGATACGGTCGCGGCTGGCGCTCAAAAGCCAGAACCCCGGGAGAGAGAACCGTCTCTCCCGCTTTTTTGTGTCCTTTGTCCGAAATATCACAAATACCGGTTGACAATTGCGCTGAAATTGTGTAAAATAAATATGTATGTGCAAATAAGATTCCGGGCTTTCCGGAAGTGAAAGGATACAAAAATGGCATTCTTTGAATTTTCACCCGAGCTCGTGAAATTAAGCGAAAAGGCAATGGAGCTCTGCCGCCCCCAGTTCGCGGAGCTCGACCGCATGGCTGAATACAACGGTCAGCGCGTACTGAAGGCGTTCATCGACAACAGGATCAGCGATATCCACATGAAAGGAACCAACGGCTACGGCTACGGCGACGACGGCCGCGACAAGCTTGACGCCGTTTTCGCCCAGATCCTCGGCACTGAGGACGCTCTCGTGCGCCACAACTTCGTAAACGGCACCCACGCGATCTCTACGGCGCTGTACGGGATCCTCCGTCCGGGAGACCTGCTCCTTTCCGTCACCGGCGAGCCCTACGACACCATGCAGGGCGTTATCTCCGGCGAGGGCATAGGCTCCCTCCGGGATTTCGGAGTGAAATTCGACAAGGTTGACCTCCTGCTGGACGGCACCCCGGACTACTCCGGAATAAGGCAGAAAGCCGGAGTCTGCCGCATGGCGTATATTCAGCGCTCCCGCGGATATTCCCTCAGACCCTCCCTTACCATTGAGGTGATAGGGAAGATCTGTGAAGCCGTGCGCTCCGTGAACCCTGACTGCGTTATCTTCACCGACAACTGCTATGGCGAGCTTGTCGAGGACAGGGAGCCCACCGCGGTCGGCGCAGACCTCATCGTGGGAAGCCTCATCAAGAACCTCGGCGGCGGTATCGCTGAGACCGGAGGCTACATCGCCGGAAAGGCAGATCTCGTGGAGCAGTGCGCATTCCGGCTGACCACTCCCGGCACCGGCAAGGAGGTCGGAGCCTCTCTCAACCAGCTCCGCGGAATGTACCTCGGTATCTACCACGCGCCGGAAGCCGTGTGCTCCGCGCTGAAGACCGCGACTTTCGCGGCGGCGCTGTTCACGCTCATGGGCTGCGAGGCATTCCCGAAGTACGACGAGAAGCGCACCGACATCATCGAGGCGCTGAAGCTCGGCGGCGAGAAGCAGCTCATCGCATTCTGCCAGGGAATCCAGGCGGGCTCCCCGGTGGACAGCTTCGCCACTCCGGAGCCCTGGGACATGCCCGGCTATGACAGCCAGGTGATTATGGCGGCGGGAGCGTTCACAATGGGCGCTTCGATAGAGCTTTCAGCAGACGCACCGCTGCGCGAACCGTATGCGGTGTGGTTACAGGGCGGACTTACATTCCCCACAGGCAAGGCAGGAATAATGACCGCCGCCCAGTATATGCTTGACCAGGGACTCTGCACGATAGGATAAGGAACCGTAACGACCGAAAGGACACGAAAATGATAAAGAGCATGACCGGCTTCGGAAGAGGTCACAAGGTGCTTAACGGCAGGGATATCACGGTGGAGATACGCGCCGTGAATCACAGATACTATGAGTTCAGCTCGCGCCTGCCACGCAGTCTGGGCTATATCGAGGAGAAGCTGAAATCCCTGCTCCAGGGCAGGATAAACCGCGGCAAGGTGGAGGTCTCCGTGCTGCTGAACAATGTTGAGGCCGCTGACGAGAAGATCACCATAAACCGCGAGATAGTCAGGGAATATGTAGAAGCTATGCGCTCCGTAAAGGACGAATTCGGGCTGACCGACGACCTTTCACTGTCGAATGTGCTGCGTATTCCGGACGCATTCACGGTGGTGAAGACGGAAACGGACGAGGAGCAGCTCTGGCAGGATGTGAAGTCCACAGCCGAGGAGGCTCTGGAGCATTTTATAGCCATGCGTGAGGCCGAGGGCGAGCGCATGAAGCAGGACGTGATGTCCCGCCTGGCGAAAATAGAGGAGTGGGTCGGCATAGTCGAGACGCGCTCTCCGCAGGTGGTGGAGGATTACCGCAGACGGCTGTACGATAAGATGTGCGAGGTGCTGGGAAGCTCCAACATAGACGAGAACAGGATACTCATGGAAGCGGGGATATTCTCCGAAAAGACCGCCGTGGATGAGGAAACGGTGCGCCTGCGCAGTCATATCGGACAGTTCCGTGAGATGCTGGAATCCGGCGAGCCGGTCGGCAGGAAGCTGGATTTTCTGGTGCAGGAGATGAACCGCGAGACGAATACGATCGGCTCCAAGGTTCAGGATATCGAAGTCACGAGGATAGTCGTTGACCAGAAGAGCGAGATAGAGAAGATACGCGAGCAGATACAGAATATCGAGTAAAGGCATAAGAAAGGGGGAGCGGCGCTCTCCCTTTTTTGCATGTGTTCCGTGACCGTATCTTCCATAAAATCTGAGCTGCGGCGTTTACTCGCGGTCAAGGGGTGCGCCCTTGTCGCTGGGACACGCGCAGAGGAGAAATTCCCCTCATCTGTCAAATCTTTGTCGCATTTTCGTTTTTCGAGCGCGGTGTAATAACGCCCCAAAATCGCTAAAGGGGGTAAGGGGTCGGGGCAGACAAACGGAACGTTTGCCTGGGAAACTAAGAGTTTTCCTCCACAAAGCGACATAGAGGCTTAATCGTGCCTGCCCTCTGAAACAGTCCGGTGGAATGTTTCGGACGGAACGCGCCGGAAAGCCGGTGAGGAGAGCCCTGCGCACTTTAACTCGCCTCGCCAAGGTGCGCAGGCTCCCAGCCTTAAAATGCCGCGAATCCACTATACTCCCGCGCGCCCGCCCGGAACGTTATCCGCGCCGGCGCGTCAGACAGCCTCCATGAGCGCGCCAAGGAGCCGGAACATCTTAGCGGTGCTCTTCCTCTTTCTGTAATGCTTCCTGCTGAGCGAATTTACCGCCATGAACGCCAGCCCTCCCGCGATGAGCCCCGCGGCGCTGGATTTGATGAGAGCCTCTGTGCCCTTAGACATGATATCATCTCCTTTTTGAAAGTTTACGCAAGTATTCTGTGCAAAAATCCTGCAAATAACCGAAAAGCCCCCGTGGAAAATACTGTTACATCTCCGCGCACCGGGACTTTTTTCATGCCGGAGCTCAAAAATTCCCGCAGTTCTGACCGGAAAACCGCCGTTTTTGTACTCTTTGCATAGTCGGAGCTGTGCTGCGGGCGAAATTCTTCGTCATTCTGCCAAAATGCAATTTCTGAGAAAAAATCTTGCAAATTTCTCTTGACAAATATCTTTTTTTGATGTATAATCAGACCATAGCAAGGGAGCTATGACGGACCACTTCAATGGCGAAGCCGGTCGGTCATGGCTCCGTTTTGTTATTCAGGCTTATGGTCAGCACGGCGCACGGACAGGAGGCGCCGGAGCAAACGCCCGCCGGGAAGGGGCAGGGCAAAAGAAAGGGGCGGTTCTTTAATGAACACACTACTAACAATGGTTTCGGAAGCAGCCGCAGTGTTTACTCCCGAACAGACTTCAGCAGTACAGGCTGTCGTTGACGAAACAATGTACAGCGGCAGCGACGTAAACGGTATATGGTACCTCATCGGTGCCGCATGGGTATTCTTCATGCAGTGCGGCTTCGCAATGGTCGAGACTGGTATGACCCGTTCCAAGAACGCCGGCAACATCATCATGAAGAACCTCATGGACTTCTGCATAGGTACGGTCGTATTCATTCTCCTCGGCTTCGGGCTCCTGCTCGGCGAGGACACCCTCTTCGGTCTGGTAGGTATCCCGAACCTTGATATCCTCGGCAGCTTCTCTGATTTCAACAGATGCGCCGAATTCGTGTTCAACCTCGTGTTCTGCGCTACCGCCGCTACGATAGTTTCCGGCGCAATGGCAGAGCGTACAAAGTTCCTCAGCTACTGCATCTACTCCGGCGTGATCAGCGCGATCGTTTACCCGATCGAGGCCCACTGGATCTGGGGCGGCGGCTGGCTGGCTCAGATGGGCTTCGTTGATTTCGCAGGTTCTACCTGCATACACATGGTCGGCGGTCTGTGCGCGCTCATCGGTGCTAAGATGGTCGGTCCCCGTATCGGCAAGTTCGGCAAGGACGGCAAGCCTAACGCGATCCTCGGCCACTCCATGACCCTCGGCGCACTCGGCGTGTTCATCCTCTGGTTCGGCTGGTACGGCTTCAACGGCGCCGCAGCCTCCGATACTCACTACCTCGCTAACATCTTCCTTACAACAACCGTAGCTCCCGCAGTTGCGACATGCACGACAATGGTATTCACATGGCTCAAGCACGGCAAGCCCGATGTCTCCATGTGCCTCAACGCTTCCCTTGCAGGTCTTGTTGCTATCACCGCTCCCTGCGCTGATACAGACTGTCTCGGCGCTGCTATCATCGGTCTGGTTTCCGGATTCCTGGTATGCTTCGGCGTATGGCTCCTCGATTACAAGCTCCACATTGACGACCCGGTCGGCGCCGTTGCAGTTCACTTCTTCAACGGTATCTGGGGCACTATCGCAGTAGGTCTCTTCTCCAACGGCAATGGTCAGAACGGCGGCGTTGCCGCTGTCAACGGCACCGGCGAGCATGCAGTCGGCCTCTTCTACGGCGGCGGATTTGCACAGCTCGGCGTACAGCTCCTCGGTATGGTCGCAGTCCTCGCATGGACCGGCATTACTATCACACTTACATTCCTTATCATCAAGAAGACGATCGGTCTGAGAGTTACACGCCACGAGGAAGTCGTTGGCCTGGACGCAACCGAGCACGGTCTGCCTTCCTCCTATGCGGACTTCGTTCCTGCTATGCACGTTGAGCTCTCCACCAGCGGCAAGGAGAAGGAGGTCGAGACAGTCAAGATCGGCGCTGCTCCCGTTGAGGCTGCGGTTCCCGTTGCTTACAAGAACTCCAAGCCCTCTGACGGCACAAAGATGAGCAAGGTCGTTATCCTCTGCAAGCAGGATAAGTTCGAGATACTCAAGGCGGCAATGTCCGATATCGGCGTAACCGGCATGACTGTGACCAACGTACTTGGCTGCGGCATGCAGAAGGGCTCCACTGAGTTCTACCGCGGCGTAAAGGTCGAGACTCACCTCCTGCCGAAGGTAAAGGTCGAGATCGTTGTCTGCAAGGTTCCTGTCGAGACAGTCGTTGAGACTGCTAAGCAGGCGCTCTACACAGGCAAGATCGGCGACGGCAAGATCTTCGTATACGACGTCGAGGACGTAGTAAAGGTTCGTACAGGCGAGACCGGCTACGACGCACTCCAGGACGTTGAGTAATTAAGACAACATTCTTCATAGCCTTCCTGAATATACAAAACGGGCAGTCCCTCCGGCGTGAGCCGGGGGGACTGCTGTCGTATGCGGCGGCTCCCGCCGCCAGTAAAATCGCAGAGCTTTTGTTTTACCATAATCCCCGCGCTGTCAATGAACCTTGCAGTAAAATGCAGTACGGGAGGGGCTACAATGGGGGTAAAACAAAGGAGGTAGACCTATGGAATCTGTATTTCAGCTGCTGAATCACGACAATACGATATCCGTGAACCGCGGGCTTGCTCATGCGCTGGGGCTCGCGGAGTCCGTGATATACGCCGCGCTGCTGGCAAAGCACGCGTGGTACGAGAAGCACGATATGCTGTCGGACGGGTGGTTCTATTCCACCGCCGATGATATGGAGGAGTCCACGGCGCTGTCAAGGTGGAAGCAGTCACACGCCATTGAGAACCTCGTGAAAACCGGGCTTGTTCTCTGCGAGAAAAGGGGCATTCCTGCAAAAAGGTACTTTTATATAGTTGACGATATCCGGCTGCTGGGAAGCCTGCTGAATTACGCAGAGCCGTCTCCCGCCAGAAAGGCGCCTGCTTCTTCAGGGCATGATATTGAAAAACTTCAAAACAAGTATGTGGGAAATTTAAAAACTTGTTTTGAAGAAAATCCCCATAAAACCAAAGTCAATAAAACTAAAGAAATAAAACCAGAGTTAATAAAACAAGACTGCGCCCGCGCGCAGATACACCACGAGGGACTTTCCGGGAAGTACGGCTCCGGTTTCGCAGACCTCGCCGCCGAGGTCACCGCCGCCGGGATAGCAGGCGCTTTCTCCGTAAGGACAGACGGACGGACAGTTTCACCAGAAATCGTTTCTTCTGTCTTTAAGTCCGTGGATTACTACGCGGTATGCCACGTTGCAGACTATATAGCCGGTAAGGACAATATCCGCGATCTGAGAGCGTACCTGCGCTCCGCGCTGTATACCGCCGCGCTGGAGCTTGCGCAGAAGCCGAAAAAGGCTCCCTGCCAGCGGGATTATAACGCGCCCCTCTGGGATTCTCCGTCAACCGGGAGCGGCTCCGTAAGCTCCCTGCCGGACAGCCGGGAGCTGCTTGAAGACCTGCGCAGGCAGTACGCGGATCCCCCGGACGAGGCTCAGACAGTTTCCGCTGAGCCGGAATACTCCGCGCCGGAGCCCACAAGTTCCTACAAAAATTACAATGAGCCCCTCTGGGACGGCGTTCCCGCCAAGTCATCAAAGGACTACAACGCTCCCCTCTGGGACGATACTCCCGCCAGACCCTCCAGGGATTACAGCGCTCCCCTCTGGTGACGCCGGAAAATTTCCCCCCTCCCCTTGACAAAAATCCGAAATCGGACTATAATAGAAAAGTCCGCTTTCGGACAAAGGAGGAATTATGCAGGAAAAAATCATGGACCCCGCCCGGGTCATGGAGGAATACAACGCGCTCTGGAAAGAGCAGAACGAGATTTACAGCGCCGCCGCAAGGCGATTCGGGCTGTCCGACAGCGCCATGTGGACGCTCTACTTCCTGCGGCAGGGCGGCGGGAGCTGCTCTCAGAAGGAAATATGCAGCAATATGTTCCAGCCGAAGCAGACGGTGAACTCCACCATAAAACAGCTGGAGAGCCGCGGCTATGTCCGGCTTTCAAGCGGGGACGACCGCCGCTGCCGCACGGTGACCCTCACGGACGAGGGCGACCGCCTCGCGCAGCAGACCTCCGACCTCGTGATAACCGGAGAGCTCCAGGCTATTGCGGAGTTCCCGCCGGAGGAGCGGGAGCAGCTCATCGCGCTGCTGAGAAAGTACAATCAGAACCTCAGGGAGAGATTAAAATGAAAAAAGATATTATACAACTGTCCGATCACTTCACGTTCGGCAGGCTGCTGAGATTCTGCCTGCCGTCTATCGGAATGATGGTGTTCACCTCGATCTACGGCGTGGTGGACGGATTCTTCGTGTCCAACTTCGTGGGGAAGACCGCGTTCGCCTCGATAAACCTTGTCATGCCGTTCCTGATGATACTGGGCGGCGTGGGATTCATGATAGGCACCGGCGGCAGCGCGCTTGTCGCAAAGCACCTCGGCGAGAAGAACGAGGACCTGGCGCGGCGCGTGTTCTCGATGATGATATACCTCACGCTGATACTGGGAGTTACGGTCTCGGTGCTGGGGTTCGTCTTTGCGGACAAGGTGGCGGTTCTGCTCGGCGCTGAGGCTGACATGCTGGATAGCTGCGTGCTCTACGCACGGACGTGCCTTGTGTTCAACACGATGTTCATGCTCCAGAACGTGTTCCAGAGCTTCCTTGTGACGGCGGAGCGCCCGAAGCTGGGGCTTGTCGTGATAGTTGCGGCGGGGCTCACTAACATGGCGCTTGACGCGCTTTTTATCGTGGGCTTCCGGTGGGGAGTAGTCGGCGCGGCGTGCGCGACCGGACTGAGCCAGACTGTGGGAGGGCTGCTGCCGCTGATATTCTTCCTTAAAAAGAACAACGGAAGCACGCTTCGGCTGGTGCGCACCCGGCTGGAGCTCCGCCCTATACTGAAGGCGTGCGCGAACGGCTCCTCGGAGCTGATGACGAACATTTCGTCCTCGGTGGTGAGTATGCTGTATAATTTCCAGCTGCTGGAGCTCGCGGGGCAGGACGGCGTTTCCGCCTACGGAGTGCTGATGTATGTGCAGTTCATATTTGCGGCGGTGTACATCGGCTATTCTATCGGCACTGCGCCGATAACCGGCTACAACTACGGCGCGCAGAACCGCGGCGAGCTGAACAACATCCTGAAGAAGAGCGTTCGCACCATGCTCATCACGGGGGCTGTAATGGTGTGCCTGGCGCAGGTACTGGCGGCTCCGCTGGCGCATATATTCGTGGGCTACGACGAGGGGCTGTTCGAGATGACGCGTCACGCGTTCAGGCTGTTCTCGTTCGCGTTCCTTCTGTCGGGCTTCAATATATGGTGTTCCTCGTTCTTCACGGCGCTGAACAACGGCGCGGTTTCGGCGGCGGTTTCGTTCCTGCGCACCCTGGTGTTCCAGCTGGCGGCGGTGCTTATCCTACCGGCGGTCTGGGGTCTTGACGGAGTTTGGCTCTCCGTTGTTTTCGCGGAGGTCTGTGCGTTCATTATCTCCATTATCTTCCTGTTCGCAAAGAGAAAGAAGTACGGGTATTTCTGAGTGCAGGGCGCGGTTTTCCGGGCATAAAGCGCGGGAGGGACGGTCATGGCGGCCGCCCCTCCGGTATTTCTGGGAGTTCCGTCCGGAACAGTGTGCCCGACGCGTTCCGTCCGGAACAGTCCACCGGACTGTTTCGGAGGATAGGTGAGATTAAGACTTTATGTTGCTTTGTGGGGGGAAACTCTTGTTTTCCCCCCTTTCACCCCCCTTAGCGCTTTTGGAGCGGGAATATAACGCGCACAACAATGGATAAAATGACGGATATTTGATTTGTAAGGAGTGTTTCGCCTCTGCGGAGGCGACAAGGGCGCCGCCCTTGACCTGCGAGGGGGACCGCCCCCTCGACCGCGAGTAAACGCCGTAGCTCAACTTTGAAAGGCGATACGGGAACGGAACACGTGCTAACGACATTGATAAGATTTACGCCAGCTCCTCCGCCAGCTTCCCGAGCTGCTCCTTATTCGCGTCATTCACCGCAGAACGCACCGTTACCGTGGTCTCCGTGAACGCGATCTCCTTGCTCTTCTCGAACATCCCCTTCATGACCTTCGCCGCCATGGGAGCCCACGAGCCGTTCTCGATAATGCCTATCGTGCGCTTCTGATAATTCCTCTCTGTCAGGTGATTGATGAACTCCTTCATGCAGGGGAACACGTCCGCGTTATATGTCGGGGAGGCAAGCACCAGCTTCCCGTAACGGAATGCGTCCTCAACGCACTCTGCCATATCGTCCCTTGCCAGGTCGTGGAATACCACCTTTACGCCCTTGTCAGCCAGCTTCGCCGCGAGAATATCCGCCGCATTCCTGGTATTGCCGTATACGCTTGCGCAGGCGATTACAACGCCCTCGCTCTCAGCGCCGTAGCTTGACCAGGTGTTATACTGCCCGATATAATGAGCGAGGTTCTCTGAGAGCACGGGGCCGTGGAGCGGGCAGATTATCTGAATATCCAGCGCCGCCGCCTTTTTCAGAACCGCCTGTACCTGCACGCCGTACTTCCCGACAATGCCGAAATAATAGCGGCGGGCTTCGCAGTCCCAGTCCTCGTCAACGTCGAGCGCGCCGAACTTTCCGAAGCCGTCCGCGGAGAACAGCGCCTTATCCGTGCTGTCGTAGGTCATGATGACTTCCGGCCAGTGGACCATGGGCGCGGCGATGAAATTCAGCGTGTGCTTTCCGAGCTCCAGTGTATCCTTTTCTGCGACAACGAGCTGGCGCTCCGGATAATCGGTGCCGAAGAACTGCTTCATCATCACGAAAGCCTGCTTTGAAGCCACGATCTTTGCCGCCGGGTACTTCTCGGCGAATACGGCGATATTGGCGGAGTGGTCGGGCTCCATGTGCTGAACGACGAGGTAATCCGGGGTTCTGCCGGCGAGCTCCCTTTCGAGGTTTGCGAGCCATTCCCCGCCGAAATGCGCGTCAACGGTGTCCATAACGGCGGTCTTTTCGTCCAGTATGACGTAGGAATTGTACGCCATGCCGTTGGGCACGATGTACTGTCCCTCGAACAGGTCTACCTCGTGGTCGTTCACGCCGATGTATCTGATGTCGTTTGTGATAGTCATGATTTTTACGCTCCTTTAAAAATAGTAATTAGTACTGATTTTATTATAGCTCATTTCAGAAAGTTTGTCAAGAGAAACTTGGAAATTATTTCAGGGAACCTCTAAAAACCGGTTTGAAAAGGGAAAATGGGTAGAGTGCGCCGAATGCGATGAAAGCCGACGAAGTAAGGCTGTATGCCTTACGAGGAGGTTTTCTGAAGCAGGCGGTGTGCTATACACATTTTCACTCAAACGAGGTTTTTAGAGGTGACCTTCAGGCTTTTGAGGTAATCTTTCTGCTCCGGGGTAATGCGGAAGCTCTCGACAGCCTTCTGGATAGTTTTGCGGTGAGTCCAGGGGTCAAGGCGGCGCTCCGTGATGTATGGGATAACTGCGTCGTACTGCTTTGCGAGGGCGGTGGCGAAGTACCAGGCGATCATCATGCGGACGTAGTATTCTTCACTGTGCACGGCGGAGACCAATTCGGGGTATTCCGGGCGGAAATTTTCGTCAAGGAAGAACTCCATAAGGCAGCCTATCCCGAAGCGGACCGTGTAGGTCTCCGGGGAAGCCAGCCAGCGACGTATATGCGGCAGGAGCTCTGCGGGGGCTTTCCTGAAGCATTTGAGGGACATCTGGTCGCAGGTCGCCCAGTTGTCAACGTATGGCAGGAATTCCTCCACCCGGCGCAGGCACTCCTGCCTGTCCCTGACCGCGGAGATGATGAACGCGTGGAGCTGGTTCTCATCGTAGTACCTGTGCGGGAGCTCCGCGAGGAAATCCCCGCTTTCGCCGGCTTCCTTTGCGAATCTGCGGAGCTCCGGCGTGCGCACGCCTATAATGGTTTCCTTTGGGACGCCCGGTATCAGCTTTGCCTGAAAATCGCGGTATTTCACGTCCTGGAGCGCGAAAAGCCGGGCTCTTATTTCGTCTGTTGTCATGGCGGACCTCCTTTTTCTACATTATAGCCCCGGAAAACTTTTTTGTCAAGGTTTGCAGCCTTTTTGCCCCATGCGCGGTTTTATTCATAGAAAGCAAAGGAGGTATTTATATGAAAAGATACGTTGCGATTTCAACGCTAATGGCTGTCCTGGCGCTGTCCGGGTGCGCTTCCCGGGGGACTTCCCCCGCGATAGGCGAGGTAAATTCCTCGAATGCGACAGAGATTGCCCCGGTCATTGAGCCGGACATAGCGTTAGTTACCCGGGAAGCGACCCGGGAAGTCCCGGACGAATCGGAGCCGCCGCAGCTCCGGGTGGAATACAGCGGCGAGGGGCTTGCCGCATGCGCGCTTATGACCTCTGGCAGAAGCGAGTGGGATGTTGACGGACAAGTCACGGCAAAAAGCAGCGCGGGGGCTGTGGAATGTGAAAACCAGGGTCTTATAACCGCGCGGATAGACCTTGATCTTATCGACAGCTCCCCGAGAATACTGCTGTCCGGTGGAACTCTCGCGGAGGTAAGCCTGTTCCCGCTGGACGGCTCGGAAGCCGTTCCGCTGGAGTATTCCGCAGACGGCACGGTGGATTTCCCGGACGACTGCCCGGACGGCGTGGTCTCGGCGCGGGTGGAATTCGACAGGGGGAACTGCGATTATTACTTCACGGTGACGAGAAGCCAGCGCATGGAGAGCGAGCCGCCGAGGCTCCGCGTATACAGCGGGGACTACGGCTATGAGATGACCCGCGGCGGCTACACCTGGACGGTAACGGACGGTGAAGAAGCGCTCACGGCGACGGTTGACTGCCCCTCTCCGTGGCAGATGTTCGAAGCGGGGTACACTGGCGGATACCTCTGCGACCCGGGGAGCACGCTCACAGTGAAGCTCCCGGAGAATTCCGCGATAACGTCGGCGGCGTACTACACGGCTGAGGACAGCGCGACCGCGCTGGAGTATTCCGGCGGGGAAATAACGCTGCCGGACATGGAGTTCGAGGCTCCCTGCCGTATCACGGTAGAAATGCCGCAGGGTACGTGCGATTATGTATTTTACCTCATCGTGGCAACGGAGTACAGCGTGCCTGCGTGCTCCGGCGAGGAGTGATTCACGCGGAGGGCTGACCGGGCATATTATAAGGCAGGGTATGGCGCAGCGGCGCAGACGCGCTGGAATGCGAAAGTCCACAGCCGCGCCGAAGGTGGCGCGCCGGAACCTGCGGTGCGCCCTCAGAGCCGCCGGAGGCATACAACGGCTGGTTATAATATACCCGTGCGGCGCCGGTGTTCCGGCGCCGCGTTTCTTTTGCGGATTTTGGCTGTCCGGGCAGTGGGGGATGTCTGAAGCGGCGTGCGGTCGGGAACATTGTGCGTGGCGCGTTCCGGAGGATAGGTGAGATTAAGACTTTATGCTGCTTTGTGGGGGAAAACTCTTAGTTTCCCAGACAAACGTTCCGTTTGTCTGCCCCGACCCACGCCCCTTTAGCGCTTTTGGGAGCGGAATTACGACGCGCTCCGTAAATAAAAACGCGCTGAAATAAGACTATGTGAGGGGAATTTCGCCTCTGCGCAGACTAAGCGCGAAGCGCGAGTAAACACCGTGGCTCTCATTTTACGGGCGATACGCGCACGGAACACGCGCAGTCGCCGCTGCTCTGAATTATTTTCCTCCTCCCCCTTGTAAAATCCGCGGTTTTATGGTACAATAAATCTGTACGCACTGCGGATTCCGCAGTATTTTCAGTGCTTCGGGACGTCCCCGCCAACGTGTCTGCGGGGAACTGTCCGGCAGAAAGGAGATTTATTTATGATAGTCAAGCCAAAGGTAAGAGGTTTTATATGCACCACGGCTCACCCGGTGGGCTGCGAGGCAGTCGTAAGAAACGAAATAGAGTATGTTAAGTCAAAGAGAGCGGAGGACAGCGGCTTCAAGCCGAAAAAGGTCCTCGTTATAGGGAGCTCCATGGGCTACGGACTTGCAAGCCGCATCGCGCTGGCGTTCTCCGCAGGCGCGGCGACGCTCGGCGTTATGTTCGACCGTCCCGCGAGCGGAAACAAGACGGGCACCTCCGGCTGGTACAACACAAAGGCGTTCGAGAAGTTCGCGCAGGCTGACGGGCTGTACGCAAAGACAGTCAACGGCGACGCGTATTCCGACGAGTGCAAGAAGGAGGTCATCGACCTCATCAAGTCCGACCTCGGAAAGGTTGACGCCGTTATTTACAGCCTTGCGGCTCCCAGGAGAACAGTCGGCGATGTGACATATTCCTCCGTGCTCAAGACCACCGGAGCCCCTTACACCAACAAGACTATCGACCTCAGGAACAACACCGTTTCCGAGGTCACCATTGAGCCTGCCACCGAGGAGGAGATAACCGCCACCGTCAAGGTAATGGGCGGCGAGGACTGGGCGGCATGGATAGACGCACTGAAAGCTGCCGACGCGATAGAGGACAACGCCGTTACCGTTGCCTACTCGTATATCGGCCCGGAAATAACCCACCCGATGTATTTCGAGGGTTCCATAGGCAGGGCGAAGGCTCACCTGTTCGAGACCTCGAAGCAGATAACCGAAAAATACGCCGCAGACGGTATAAAAGCGTACATCTCCGTCAACAAGGCGCTGGTAACACAGTCCAGCGCGGCGATCCCGATAGTTCCGCTCTACATCTCTATCCTTTTCAAGGTGATGAAGGAGAAGGGACTGCACGAGGGCTGCATCGAGCAGATGCACCGCCTGTTCGCTGAGAAGCTCGGCGCAGACGGAAAGCCCACGGAGGGCGCAGTTGACGGCGAGGGAAGAATACGTCTTGACGACCTCGAGATGAAGCCCGAGATCCAGGACGAGGTAACGAAGCTCTGGAACCTCCTCAACGCCGACAATTTCAGGGAATACACCGACATAGACGGCTACTGGAAGGATTTCTATGAGCTCTTTGGTTTTGGAATGGACGGAGTGGACTACGACGCAGACGTGGAGGTCTGACGGTCTGCCGCCCGGAATGAATGCCGGGCACTGAGCAGGTCTGCTCCCCCTTTCCCGGAGAGTAATTATGCTTTTTTACAGACAAAAAAAGAAGGAACAGACGGACGCGCTGCACCATGAGTACGGCGTTGTCCGCAACTGCGCTTACATCATCAGGGCGTTCCTGCGCTACCGCAAGAGCGTTGTGGCGTTCCTGGTGATAGGGGGCATAGCGGGAGCCTCCATGTCGTACATCTGGACGGTGATAGCGAAGCTGGTCATCGACATGATAACGCGGCAGGCGGGCGCGGAAAACGCGGATATAACGCCGCTTCTGTGGCTCGTCATCGGCACCACGGCGGTGGAGTTCGTGATGATGTGGCTGAACACGCTTTCCGCTAAGAAGCTCCGTATCGGCTTCATGGTGACGCGCAACGCCCTCGTGCAGGAGCGTATCGCAAAGACCCTCTCCATGGAGTACGAGCAGCTGGAGGACCCGGACATGCTCGACCGGCTCCAGAAAGCGAAGCGCGGCGCAGAGGGCGACTGGCAGGGACTGGGCGCGCTGATGACGAACATGTGGTCAGGAGCGGTGCAGATAACCGCAGTCATCGCAGCCGTGGGAATAATCGCCACGCTGAACCTCTGGCTGGTGCTGATAATATTCGTGCTGTCGTTCATACAGTTCGTGTATTTCGACTATATCCGCATAAAGGATAAGGAGGTCATGTGGGACGCCATGGCTCCCCACTGGCGCAGAATGTACTACATGCAGGATACTTCCTCGGACTTCGCCTACGCCAAGGATATCCGGCTGTACGGGATGAAAAAATGGCTGCTGGAAAAGTTCCGGGGGATCAATAAGATCGAGCTGGAGCACTGGATACAGTCCCGGAAATACTGGGGCTGGAACAACTGGTTCTCCCAGGGGATATCCCTGGTGCGCAACGTGATAATCTACGGCTGGCTGATATACGACATGCTGGTGAACGGAATGTCCATCGGCGATTTCACGCTGTACACGGGCAGTGCAATGGCGCTCTCGAATTACGTCAGCCAGTTCCTCCAGTCGCTGGGGGGAATGCGGGAGCACTCCGCAAAGGTGGACGACTTCCGCAGCTACATGGACATAAAGAACGCGGACGAGCTCCAGGAAAAGCACACCCCGGTGCCGAGAGCCGACCGATACACGTTCGAGTTCCGGAATGTTTCCTACAAGTACCGCGGTCAGGAGACCTGGGCGCTGAAAAACCTGAACCTCACGTTCCCAGCCGGGCAGAGGCTCGCGGTAGTCGGGCTCAACGGCGCGGGAAAGACCACGTTCATAAAGTTACTGCTGCGGCTGTACGATGTGACGGAGGGTCAGATACTCTGCAACGGTATTGATATCCGGGAGTTCGACAGGGCGGAATACTTCAAGCTGTTCTCCCCGGCTTTCCAGGAGGTCGAGGTGTTCGCGTTCCCGCTGTGCGAGAACGTATCCATGCAGGTCACCGAGAACACCGACACGGCAAGGGCGGAGAAATTCCTGCGGGCGGCGGGAATGGGCGATAAGCTCGACAGGCTGCCGAAGGGAATGGACACCGAAATGCTCAAGGTCCTCTACGACGACGGAGTTGACCTCTCCGGCGGCGAGAAGCAGAAAATGGCGCTCGCAAGGGCTTTGTACAAGGGAGCCCCGGTGGTGGTGCTTGACGAGCCGACAGCGGCGCTTGACGCCCTCGCGGAATACCGCCTCTACCAGAGCTTTGACGGCATGATAGGCGAGAAATCTGCGGTGTACATATCACACAGGCTTTCGTCAACGAGGTTCTGCGACAAGATAGCCATGTTCAAGGGCGGCGAAATGGTGGAATACGGCACCCATGACGAGCTCCTGAACAGGAACGGCGCATACGCGGAGATGTTCCGCGTGCAGGCGCAGTATTACGTTGAGGACGGGGCGGAGCCCGCTCCCGCAGAGGAAGGGGGTGCTGTCCTTGAGTAAAAGCGAAAGAAAGCCCGGAACAGTTCTCCGGACGCTGAAATTCTACATGCCCATGGCATGGAAGCTGAGCAAACGCTACTTCATTATTTCGGTGCTGAACGTCGTCGTGCAGTCTGTACAGCCGTTCATCGACCTGATATTCCTGCCATTATTGGTGGACGCGCTCTGCCAGCCGGTGCGGGACGTTCCGCGGATAATCCTGTACGCGGCGCTCATGGTGGGGCTGGATATCGCCGCCGGGACCCTCGGGAGCCAGCTCACGATATACCTGGAGCGCTTCGAGGACGTGTTCCTGAACCGCTCCCGCGAAATGGTCGCGGAGCGCTGCATGGAAATAGACTTCGCGCTGACCGAGAACAAGGAAGCCCTCGACCAGATACGCAAGGCGAACGACGGCATCGACTGGTCGGGAGGATTCCACGGTATCTGCGTGCAGTTCTTCGGCATCATCACAAACATCATCAAGATAGTCGGCGTTGTGACTATACTCGCAGTTTCCGCGCCGTGGTTGCTGCTGATAATCGGCGTTATGCTGGGCGTCTCCTCGCTGATAAACGCGAAAAAGAACAAAATAGAGGTGAAGTGGTTCGGCGAGCTTTCAAAGACGGAGCGCGTCTGGGGCTACGTCACCTACGAAATGGAGGATTTCCGCTTCGGCAAGGACGTAAGGCTGTACGGCGCGGCGGGGACGCTGGTCGCAAAGGCGGCGGAGCAGATAAGGCGGCTCATCCGGTTCGATGTGAACAAGGAGGACGAGCTGTTCCCGCTGAACATCCTTGACGTGGCTGTGACCGCGCTGAGGGACTTCGGCACTTACCTCTACCTCGGTATACTGGCGATACTGAAATTCATCACGATAGGTCAGTTCTCGCAGCTCACTACGGCGGGAAGCGCGTTCAACACCGCCGTGCAGGGCGTTATCTTCAACCTCCAGGACATCGTGAAGCGGTGCAACTACGCCTGCGAAACGGTGAAGCTCATGGAATACCCGCCGTACCTCCAGAAAGGCGCGCGGAAGGTCGAAAACCTCGGCAAGCCGCATGAGATCGAGTTCCGGAACGTCAGCTTCTCCTACCCCAACACGGGAGTGCAGGTGCTGAAAAACGTCTCGATAAAGATAAGGGCAGGCGAACGCCTGTCGGTAGTGGGGCTCAACGGCGCGGGAAAAACCACGTTCATAAAGCTGCTGTGCCGCCTCTACGACGCGGACGAGGGCGAGATACTCCTTGACGGCGTGAATATCCGAGACTACGACTACGACGAGTACATGAAGCTGTTTTCGGTGGTATTCCAGGACTTCCGGCTGCTGGCGTTCTCGGTGCAGGATAATATCCTGCTCGGCAGGGAGGATTCCCCCGGGGCTGTGGACGCGGTGCTTGAAAAGGTCGGACTGCTCGGCAAGGTGAACACGCTCCCGCACGGACGGGACACCATGATGTTCCGGCAGTTCGAGCCTGACGGCGTGCAGCTCTCCGGCGGCGAACAGCAGAAGCTCGCCATTGCCCGGGCGCTCTACAAGGACGCACCGATAGTCATACTGGACGAGCCGACCGCGGCGCTCGACCCGGTAGCGGAGTACGAGATATACTGCCGCTTCAACGAGCTTGTCGGCGGAAAGACGGCGGTGTACATCTCGCACCGGCTGTCCAGCTGTAAATTCTGCGACCGCATAGCGGTGTTCTCTGAGAACACGATAAAGGAGCTCGGCACACATGACGAGCTCGTGCACAAGCCCGGCGGTATATACGCGGAGATGTTCGCGGCGCAGGCGCAGTACTACATCTGAACCAGAAAGGAGCCGGACATGAAGCGGCAGAAGAAATCAGGGAAAACACAGCCGGAAAGCCGGCTCCAGAGACTGCTCGGCAGACCCTGGCTGTTCGCGGGGGCGGCTCTCGGGCTCGACCTCGCAATGCTGGTGACCGGGATAGTGCTCTCAAACGTCACGATCGAGCCGGAGGTCATAGTTTCCGGGACGACTGTAAGCCGCAGCGAGCCGAAAGCATTTTTCGGTGTGACAGCGGCGGTCGTGCTCGGGATAATCTGCGTGCTGACGGCGTTCGTGATCGCCGGGGCGTTCCGGAAGAAGCACCGCGCCGTGCAGATAGCGGGAGCCGCGGGGCTCCTGGCGGTGTCGCTCGCCATGGTGGGGAGCTCGGCGTACATGGCAGTGGGATTCCCGCCGGAAACGGTTCATTGTTACAGCTTCTCGGACGAAAGGCACCAGCTGATGATCGTGGAGGACAAATACGCCTCCGGGAAAAACAGCGTTTCGTTCTACATAACCCTGGCGGGCGAGGGCGAGAAAACAGCGAAACGGCTTGCGACTACGGCGCTCGGGGAGCTTTCCGATTCCGCGGAGCGGTATTCCGTGACCTGGGTCAGCGGGACGCAGTTAATGGTGAGCTTCGAGGACGGGGCGAATTACCGTTCAGTGCAGATGACGGTCGAGGAATAATAGGGGAGGGGCGGTCAGTGCGACTGCCCCTCCTGCGCGTTATCAGTGAGCGTATCGCCTTTCAAAGTTGAGCTGCGGCGTTTACTCGCGGTCGTCCTGACCGCCCGCCAAAAACAAAAATCCCGCCCTTGACAGAGCGGGATAATATTGCGCCGGAAATTACTGCTTGTCCTCGATGAACTTAACGATGTCGCCAACGGTCTTGATGTTCTCAACCTGATCCTCGGGGATCTCAACGTCGAATTCGTCCTCAAGAGCCATTACCAGGTCTACTACGTCCAGGGAATCAGCGCCCAGATCGTCCTGAATGCTGGAAGCCTCTGTGATGTCGTCAGCCTTAACGTCGAGCTGCTCGGAAATGAGCTCCTTAACCTTGTCAAATACCATTTTGTGTATCCTCCATAAAAATTCATAGTTCCTTCCGGAAACATTTCATGTTATATTATATAACATACTCTCCAAATAATCAAGCCCTGTGGCCGATTTTTTGCAGAGAATTTTCTACAAATTTATTCGGTAAACATACCAATTTTTCTAAATTTGTCATAACGCCTGTCGAGAAGCGTCTGAATATCGGTCTTGCGGAGCCTGTATACCGCGTCCACAAGGTACTCGTAGATGTTGTCCGCAGTCTGCTCCCTGCTGTTCTGAGCGCCCCCGGTCGGCTCCGCGATTATGCGGTCGCATACGCCGAAGTTCGTCAGATCCTCCGCCGTTATCTTCAGCACCTCGCAAGCCTCTTTCTCCTTAGTGCCGTCCTTCCACAGAATGGACGCCGCGCCGCGCGGGCTTATTACCGAGTACAGCGCGTTCTCCAGCATCGCAAGCTCGTCGCACACAGCAAGCGCCAGCGCTCCGCCGGAGCCGCCCTCGCCAAGCACCACGGATATCACCGGGGTCCTGAGCGTCATGAACTCATACAGATTGCGCGCTATCGCCTCGCCCTGACCGCGCTGCTCCGCCTCCACGCCGCAGAATGCGCCGGGAGTGTCCACAAGACATATCACCGGGCGGTGGAACTTCTCCGCCTGCTTAGCCAGACGGAGCGCCTTGCGGTAGCCCTCCGGGTGGGGCATGGAGAAGTTGGAGCGCTTGTTCTCCTCAAGATTGCGCCCCTTTACCTGCGCCAGCACCGTCACCGGAGTGTCGCTGAGGTAGCCTATGCCGCCGATTATCGCCGCGTCATCGCCGTAAAGCCGGTCGCCGTGGAACTCCATGAACCGCGTGAACATCGCCGGGATATAGTCGTTCACGGTCGGTCTGTCCTTGTGGCGTATAAGCTCCAGCCTTTCGCATGCCGTTAAATTGCTCATCTCCTGTAAGCCTCCTTCGGGAAGCCGTGCAGCTTCAGTATATTCGAAATGCGCTTGCGCATCATGCCGCGCTCAACTATCATGTCCACGAAGCCGCATTCCTGCTGGAACTCCGCCGACTGGAAGTCGTCAGGCAGCCGCTGGCGTATCGTGTCCTGTATGACGCGCCTGCCCGCGAAACCGATGAGCACCTTCGGCTCGGCAAGTATGATGTCGCCCAGGCTCGCAAAGGAAGCCGTAACTCCGCCGGTGGTGGGGTCGGTCATCACCGTGATGTACAGACCGCCCGCGTCGCTGTGGCGCTTCACTGCGCCGCTGGTCTTCGCCATCTGCATCAGGGAGATTATGCCCTCCTGCATTCTTGCGCCGCCGGACGCCGTGAACATCACGACCGGTAAATTATGCTCCGTGGCGTACTCGAATGCGCGGGTTATCTTCTCGCCCACAACGCTTCCCATGCTCGCCATGAAGAAGTGGGAATCCATGATCCCTATGACCGTGCGGTAGCCGCGTATCGTGCACACGCCGGTCTTTATCGCGTCGTTCATGTCGCACTGCTGCTGCATTCTCGCGAGCTTATCCTCGTACTTCGGGAAGCCTATGGGGTTCAGCGGCTTCAGGTCCGCGTCAAGCTCCACGAAGCTGTCCTTGTCCGCAGTGAGCTCGAGGCGCTCCTGCCAGGTGAGGCGCGCGTGATAGTTGCACTTCGGGCAGACCTTCATCGCCGCCGTGAATTCGCGGTTGTAGACCACTCCGCCGCACCGCGGGCACTTGAACAGCAGATCCTGCGGTATCTCAACGTCCCCCGCCGCCGCGGAGGCAGCCGCGGGCTGCTCGGAAACGAAGCGTTCCTTGACGATTTTGAACAGATCTTCTATTGCCATTCAGCTCACTCTCCCATCACATTCTTGCGGTTCAGGAACCCTATGTCGAAATTGCCCGCCTCGAAATCCGGGTCCTTCAGCAGGCACAGCTGGAAGTCTATGTTCGTTTCCACGCCGTCTATGATGAGCTCCGAGAGCGCGACCTTCATCTTCATTATCGCTTCTTCTCTTGTCGGAGCCTTTACCAGCAGCTTTGCGATCATGCTGTCGTAGTAGGGCGGGATCTCATAGCCGACATACGCCGCGCTGTCTATCCTCACGCCGAAGCCGCCCGGAGTATGCATGGTGCGTATCTTTCCGGGGCAGGGACGGAAGTTGTGGCGCGGGTCCTCCGCGTTTATGCGGCACTCTATCGCGTGTCCGGTGAGCTTCACATCATCCTGCGTGAGCCAGAGCTTTTCGCCCGCTGCAACGCGTATCTGCGCCTTTACGAGGTCGATGCCGGTGACGAGCTCCGTTACCGGGTGCTCCACCTGGATACGGGTGTTCATCTCCATGAAGTAGAAGTTCCTGTCCTTGTCTACCAGGAACTCTATCGTTCCGGCGTTCTGATAGCCGCTGACCTTTGCCGCAGCGACAGCCGCGGAGCCCATTCTCTCCCGGAGCTCCGGGGTCATTATCGGGCTGGGGCTTTCCTCCAGCACCTTCTGGTTGTGCCGCTGGAGGGAGCACTCGCGCTCGCCCAGGTGCACGACGCTGCCGTGGTTGTCCGCCAGGAGCTGTATCTCCACATGGCGCGGGTCTACTATGAATTTCTCGATGTATACGTCGCCGTTGCCGAAGCACGCCAGCGCCTCCTGCTGAGCCGCAAGGTACTGCTGCTCGAGGTGCTCCTCGCTCTCTGCAAGGCGTATTCCGCGGCCGCCGCCGCCGGCAGTCGCCTTTATCATGACCGGGTAGCCTATTTCGGCGGCTACCTTACGTGCTTCCTCAATGTCGGGGACTATCCCGTCAGAGCCGGGCACCACCGGCACTCCCGCGGAGATCATGGTCTGCTTTGCGGAAGCCTTGTCGCCCATGGCGTCCATTACCTCCGGGGAGGGACCTATGAACGTGATCCCGCAGGTGCGGCACAGCCGCGCGAAATCCGCATTCTCGGAAAGGAAGCCGAAGCCGGGATGTATCGCCTGGGCGTGGGTTATCTCGCACGCCGCGATGATAGCCTTGGTGTTCAGGTAGCTGTCCTTGGAAGCCGCGGGGCCTATGCACACCGCCTCGTCCGCTATCTGCGCATGGAGCGCGGTGCGGTCAGCCTCGGAGTACACCGCGACCGTCTTTATTCCAAGCTCGCGGCAGGCGCGCATTATGCGTATGGCTATCTCGCCGCGGTTCGCAATAAGTATCTTGTTAAACATTCTGTCAGCTCCAGGTTTATTCAGACTTTGTGGGGGCGGGGTCTGCCACTGCAAAGGAGATCTCGGCGGTAACGACCTTCTTGCCGTTAACTGTCGCAACAGCGTCTCCGAAGCCGATCGGACCCTTCTTCTTCGTCATGGTGACGTGAAGCTCCAGCGTGTCGCCGGGGAGCACCGTCCCGCGGAATCTCGCCTTGTCTATCCCGGCGAAGAAGGCTATCTTTCCCTTGTTCTCCGGCAGGCTGAGGGCGCATACGGCTCCCGCCTGGGCGAGCATTTCAATCATCAGCACTCCCGGCTGAACGGGCTGACCGGGGAAGTGCCCCTTGAACCAGTATTCGTCCGGCTTGAGGTACTTTTTCGCGGTGACGCTGACGCCGGGCTCCAGCTCGGTTACTTCGTCGATAAGCAGGAACGGGTCGCGGTGGGGGATTATTTCCTTTATCTGTTCGATGTCAAGTGTCATGGCGGTCTCCTTATTCAATTCTCATCAGTTTCTGACCGTATTCAACAGCCTGACCGTCCTTGACGTATATCTCGGCGACCTTTCCGCTGAACTCGCTGTTTATCTCGTTCATGAGCTTCATGCTCTCGATTATGCACACAACGTCCCCGGTGTTTACGGTGTCGCCGGGCTTCACGAAAGCGGGCTTGTCGGGGGAGGGGGAAGCGTAGAACGTGCCGACTATCGGAGAGGTCACGATGTTCCCGGAAACGGGAGCCTCAGCCGCCGCAGCGGGAGCCGCGCCCTGTGCCGGAGCGGCAGGTATCCCCATCATCGGCATGGGAGCCGGCATAGGAGGGGGGCAGGTCTTTCCCTCTATAATGATATCGCAGGTCTCAGTGTTTATCCTGAGCTTGCCGAGGTCGTGCTTCTTGACTATTTCAGCGAGCGCTTCGATGCACTCGATGGTTTCCTCAATGGGTCTGGAAGTATCCTTGCTCATGCTGTTCTCCTTTCGGTGTCAGTCCTGTACGGGGCGCATGCATATACACCCGTTGTGTCCGCCGAAGCCCAGCGAGTTGCTGAGCGCGCCGGTTATCTTCATGTCCCTTGCGCCCTCTGTAACGTAGTCGAGGTCGCACTCCGGGTCGGGAACCTTGTATCCGAGGGTCTGGTGTACCTTTTCGTTCTTTATGGAGAGCGCGGTTACTACCGCCTCAACGCCGCCTGCGGCACCGAGGAGGTGTCCGGTCATGGACTTGGTGGAGTTTATCGCGATATCCTTTGCGTGTCCGCCGAACGCGGTCTTCACTGCCATTGTCTCCGTGCGGTCGTTCATGGCGGTGGAGGTTCCGTGGGCGTTGATATAGTTGATGTCCTCCGGCTTCATTCCGGCTTCCTCGTAAGCGAACTTCATAGCCATTGCGCCGCCCTTTCCCTCGGGGTCGGGGCTGGTCTCATGGTATGCGTCGCAGGTGCTGCCGTAGCCGCATATCTCTGCGTAGATCTTCGCGCCGCGCGCCTTTGCGTGCTCGTATTCCTCCAGCACGAGGAGCCCGCAGCCGTCGCCGAGGACGAAGCCGCTTCTCTCCGCGTCGAACGGAATGGAAGCCCTGTCAACATCCGTGGAGCGCGTAACTGCGTGCATGTTGTTGAACGAAGCGTAGCAGAAGCCGATGTCGCTGTGCTCGGTTCCGCCCGCGATAGCCGCGTCAAGGTAGCCGTGCTTTATCGAGCGGAAAGCCTCGCCGATTGACTGCGTGCCGCTTGCGCATGCTGTGGTAACGCAGAAGTTGCTTCCCTTGAAGCCGGTGCGTATAGCCACTTCTCCGGCAGCCATGTTGCCTATCATCTTTGTTATGGTGAAAACTCCCACACGCTTGTTGCCCTTGTTGTGGTAGTTCTGCATTTCCTCCTCGGTGGTGTAGATTCCGCCGATTCCGCTGCCGATGACCACGCCGACGCGGTAGGGGTCGATGTCCCTGAGGTCGGTGCCTGCGTCCTTCAGAGCCTGCATTGCGCAGTATACCGCGTACTGAACGATGACGTCGTTGCGGCGGAGCTCCTTTTTATCGAAATACTCGGACGGGTCGAAGTTCTTTACCCTCGCCACGACTGAAAGATTGTCGGGCTCCTGGTCCGGAAACCACGGAGCCAGCTCGAAGCCGTGCTTTCCGGCAATGAGGCTGTTCCAGAGCTCCTCGGGGGAATTTCCGCAGGGGGTGACTGCTCCAAGTCCGGTTATTACCACTCGTCTTTCCATTGAACGTTGTTCCTCCAACTAGTGTAGATTTGGGTTGATATGAAAATGCACAATAAGTGTGCGGCTGATAGTTATAGTTCGTGTGAAAACCTGAACTCTCATATAGCCGTATAGCCGGCGGCCGGCTTACATGCTCAGTCCGCCGCTTATCTCGATTATCTGTCCTGTAACGTAGGAAGAATCGGGGCTGCACAGGAATGAAACCACGCCTGCTATCTCCTCGGGCTGACCGTAGCGCTTCATCGCTATCTGGGCGAGCATTGCGGCGCGCTGTTCCTCGGTGAGCTTGTCTGTCATCGGGGTCTGGATGAATCCCGGAGCGACTGCGTTGCAGTTTATGCCGCGGCTTCCGAGCTCCTTGGCGGTGGTCTTGGTCATGGCGATTATCGCGCCCTTGGAGGCGGAGTAGTTCATCTGACCGGGGTTGCCGTAAAGTCCCGCAACGGAGGCGAGGTTCACTATCCTGCCGCTTCTCTGGCGGATCATTACCTTGCCGACAAGCTTTGTCATGTTGAATACGGACTTCTGGTTAACGCGGATAACGAGGTCGTAGTTCTCCTCGCTCATCTGCGCCATAAGGCCGTCCCGGGTGATACCCGCGTTGTTTATCAGCACGTCTATCGTGCCGAAGCTCTCCTTCGCCCACTTCACCATTGCCTCGCACTGGGAGTAGTCGGAAACGTCCGCAGCATAGCATTCCGCGCGCACGCCGAGGGCGCGGCATTCCTCCGCTGCCTCGTTTCCTGCGGTGTCGAGTATCTCCTGGGATACGTCGTTGATGATTATGTCGAAGCCGTCCTTTGCGAGGCGCTTTGCGATCGCTGCGCCTATTCCGCGGCTGGAGCCCGTGATTATCGCTGTTGCCATATTATTTATCCTTTCGTCTGAATCATGTCTCGAATATGAGCGCGCCGTAGGTGAGTCCCGCGCCGAAGCCCACGAAGCATATCTTCATGCCGGGCTTCACCCTGCCTGCCTTGCGCATTTCGTCAAGGCATACGGGAATGCACGCGCTGGAAACGTTGCCCATGCGCTCGATGTTGGTGTACACCTTTTCCTCGGGAATGCCGAGTATCTCGGTGGCTTTCTTTATTATGCGGAGGTTCGCCTGGTGCGGGATAACGATGTCGAGGTCATTGATGTCGTAGCCGCCCTGTTCAGCAACGTTCTTCACCGCGTTCGCCATGGCGTTCACCGCGAACTTGTAGACCGCGTGTCCGTCGCTCTGGAGGAACTTGCGCTTCTCCGGCGTGTCGAACATTCCGTCCCACTGCTGGTCCTTTTCTGCGAAGAACGGGCAGTTCGGGTCGTAGTTTATCTTGCAGTAGAGCGCCTCGAACTCGTCGCCGTCAGCGCCCAGCATGGAGTAGAACGGCTTGTCGGACCTGCGGTACACAACGGCTCCCGCCGCGTCACCGAATAGTATGCACATCGAACGGTCGGTGTAGTCAAGCTGATTGGACAGCCTCTCGCAGGCAACGACAAGGATCGTCTTGTAGTGACCCGTTTCGAGGTACTTCTGCGCGATATCCGTTGCCGTGATGAAGCCCGTGCAGGCGCTGTTGACATCGAACGCCGCCGCGTTCACCGCGCCTATCTTCTTCTGGATAAGGCAGGCGGTGGAGGGGTAGAAGAAATCCGGGGTGCAGGTGCACACGAGGATAAGATCCAGCTCCTCGGGCTTTACGTCCGCGTCAGCGAGCGCGCTCTTTGCCGCCTCTATGCCCATGAAATATCCGGGCTTGTCTGTGAGGATATGACGCTGCTTGATTCCGGTGCGGGGGGTTATCCACTCGTCAGAGGTGTCGAGGAACTCCGCGAACCTGTTGTTGTCTGCCACGAATTCCGGGACATAACTGCCGGTGCCTATGATCTCAATTCCGCTCATTAAAAAATACTCCTTGATTTTCTTTGCAACATATAGTATAATATCATTAGCATATCTGCCGGAAATTATCTAGGCAGAATATGACATACCATATTTATTTTACCCCATTACAGCGATTTTGTCAACAGTTTTTTCAACGAATCTGGTAAAACTGGCGATTTACTCGCTGATTATTTCAGCGAAAATTGTATTTTACGGCTTGCGTGGGATTTATTTCCTGCATGCCGCGAAATTCTATTATAATAGTAGGTAAGAAAGGATATACAGATAATGCGAGAAATTCCATCATCGGTCATTACTGAAACCGTGGCGCGGCTGTGCGAGCAGGCAAACCTGAAGCTCCCCTGCGGCATGAAGGAGTGCATAAGCGGCAGTATCGCCAGGGAGGAAAGCCCCCTGTGCCAGAGCGTTCTCTCCGACATCGTGGACAACATCGACTGCGCGGCGGAGCTCGGCGTGCCTATCTGCCAGGATACCGGCATGGCGGTGATATTCGCGGAGGTAGGTCAGGACGTACATATCACCGGGGAGCCGTTCGAGGACGCAGTGAACGCAGGCGTTGCACAGGGCTACGTAAACGGAAAGCTCCGGCTTTCCATAGTCGGCGACCCGCTGGAGCGCAGGAATACCAACAACAACACTCCCGCCGTTATACATACGCGGATAGTCCCCGGGGACAAGATACACCTCATGGCGGCTCCCAAGGGCTTCGGAAGCGAGAATATGTCCCGGCTGAAGATGTTCACGCCGTCCGCTTCAAAGCAGGATATCGTGGATTTCGTGACCGAGTGCGTAAGCCTGGCGGGGAGCAATCCATGTCCCCCGATAGTTGTCGGCGTGGGTATCGGCGGCGACTTCGAGTATTCCGCGTACCTTGCGAAAAAGGCGCTCTGCCGCGACCTTTCAAAGCGGAATCCCGACCCGGTATACGCGGAGCTGGAACAGCAGATGCTCGACAGCATAAACCGCCTTGGGATAGGCTCGCAGGGCTTCGGCGGGACGGTAACGGCGCTGTACGTCAATATCGAGAAGTCGGCAACGCATATCGCGGGGCTTCCGGTGGCGGTGAATATCGGGTGTCATGTGACAAGGCACGCGGAGGCAACAATTTAATTCAATTCTAAAATAACGATAAACATTTAAACTTTTGGAGGTTCATCAATGAAAACAGTTTTCTTATTTTCCGGACAGGGCTCGCAGTACCCGGGCATGGGCGCGGAGCTCGCTGAAAAATCCTCTGCGGCAAAGCAGATACTCGAGTGCGGCTCTGACATAATGGGCTTCGACCTCGCGAAGAAGCTCAGCGGTTCCACACCGGAGGAGCTCGCGCAGACAAGGCTCTCACAGCCGGCTATATTCACCACTTCCATGCTGGCGCTCGCGGCGGCGCGCGAAAACGGAATCGACAACTGCGCCGTTGCCGGACACTCCCTCGGCGAATACGCGGCTATGTACGCTTCCGGAATGCTCGGCATGGAGGACGCGTTCAGGGCTATAAAGCTCCGCTCTGCGGCAATGGCTGAGGCGGCAGAGGCCACCGGAGGCTCCATGGCGGCTATAATCGGCAGCGACAACGACACCATTGCAAAGGTATGCGGGGAGGTAAACGGCTTCTGCGCCCCCGCTAACTACAACAGCCCCCAGCAGACCGTGATCGCGGGCGAGTCCGCCGCTGTGGACGAGGCTGTCGCAAAGTTCGCCGAAATGGGGAAGCGCGCCGTAAAGCTCGCGGTTTCCGCTGCGTTCCACACAAAGCTCATGGCGGGAGCCGCTGAGAAATTCAAGGCGGAGATCGCCGGATTCCCGTTCAGTGCGCCGGAATGCGCGTTCTACTCCAACCTCTACGGAAAGAAGCTGGACGATTTCTCCGATATGCCGGCTTACCTCGCGGCGCATATCTGCTCGCCGGTAAGGTTCGTTGACGAGCTCACCGCAATGCAGGCGGACGGTATCGAAGCCTATGTTGAGCTCGGCCCCGGCAAGGTGCTCACAGGCCTTGTGAAGAAGTTCGACCGCGGCTCCAACGCAATGCACATAGAAAACGCCGAGACCCTGGAAAAGGCTCTCGCCGCACTGAAAGGTTGATGAATATGCGTAAATTCGGAATTTTAGGACACCCCCTCGGACACTCCCTGTCCCCGCAGATACACTCCGCGCTGTTCGCCCTCGACGGCGAGACCGTGGACTACCAGATGTACGATATCCCCCCGGAGGAGCTCCGCGCAAAGTTCGATTTCCTCGCCTCCCTGGACGGATTCAACATCACTATCCCGCATAAGGTGCCCATAATAGACTTCTGCGACAGGCTGGACGAGGGAGCTCAGCGCTACCGCTCCGTAAACTGCATCAAGTGCGGCGCTGAAAAGGTCGGCTACAACACCGACGTTATCGGATTCACAAAGTCCATAGCGGCGCTCGGGGCTTCGCTCAATTCAAGAGTTCTGCTCATCGGCTGCGGCGGCGTTGGCAGAATGATGGCGATAGAGACCGCGCTCGAGGGCGGAGACCTCACCATTGCGGCGCTCCAGTCCGACAAGGCTCTCGCCGAGGAGGTCGTAAAGGAGATAAAGGCGCTGAAGTCTGACGCAAAGGTACAGATAGCCTGGATAAGCGGCGCGGCGCTGGATAAATGCGACCTCCCGGAGGGCGCGCAGTTCGACCTGCTCGTCAACGCCTGCCCGGTGGGAATGTTCCCGAAGGTGGACAGAATGCCCTGCACTCCCGCTGTGCTGGACGGCGTGAAGTTCGTGTTTGACGCGGTGTACAACCCCAAGGTGACGCTCCTTGCAAAGACCGCCCGCGAAAAGGGCGCGAAGGCCATGACCGGCATGGCTATGCTGGTGCTCCAGGCTGTCGCGGCTCACGAGATATGGGACGGAGCCTCCTACAAGACCGAGGATATCAACAGGATAATCTCCGATATGGAGGACCTTATATGAACGCCTCTGTATACCTCTGCGGCTTCATGGGCTGCGGAAAGAGCCATGTCGGCAGGCTTGTCGCGGCGGAGCTCGGCAGGGAGTTCCTCGATATGGACAGGTATATCGTGGAGCACGAGAAAATGTCCATTCCGCAGATATTCGCGAAGTTCGGCGAGCCGCACTTCCGCCAGCTCGAGGCAAAGTATATCCGCGAGCTCAGCGGCGGGTACGTCGTTGCCACCGGCGGCGGAGCCCTCATAAACGAGCATACCGCGCAGTTCGCCCGGGAAAGCGGACTTTCAGTCTACATAAACACCTCTTTCGCGAACTGCTACGACCGCATAAAGAACGACCCGAACCGCCCGCTTGTGGTGAACAACACCCCGGAGCAGCTCCGGCAGATATACGATACCCGCGCGGAGATATACCGCCGCAATTCCATGGCTATGGTCAACGGAAACGCAAAGGATACCGTTATATGCGGCGAGATAATCAAGCTGGTACAGGCGTTCGAGAAGAACGGACGGCTTTGAGTTAATTCGTGATTCATAATGGTCACCTCTAAAAACCTCGTTTGAGTGAAAATGTGTATAGCACACCGACTGCTTCCAACGAGCGAAATTTCTGATGCGACGGCGTCCATGCCGTCGCCCGGTTATTTCGCTTTGCAACATCGTGTTGCACCTCCTCGTAAGGCATACAGCCTTACTTCGTCGGCTTTCCTCGCATTCGGCGCACTCTACCCATTTTCCCTTTTCAAACCGGTTTTTAGAGGTTCCCTAATCAGAAATGGGGCGTTCCGCCCCTTTTCTTTGGAGAGGTTCAAAATGGTAGTAATTAACGTTAAAATAGTATCAATGTCCGGGAATGATTCCGAATGCGGATTCGTGCGGTGCGCGGGCGGAGTATTCACCGAAATGGGCGGTATGTCCGCGTATTCCCCGATTCCCGGCGAGGAGGTCACGGACTGTGCCGGGCTGACCCTCTACCCCGGATTCATAGACGCGCACTGCCACCTCGGCATGTGGAACGACGCGCTCTGCTTCGAGGGGGAGGACGGCAACGAGGACACCGACCCCTCCACGCCGCACCTCCGGGCGCTGGACAGCATAAACGCAATGGACAGGTGCTTTTCTGACGCGGTTTCCGCGGGAGTCACCACGGTGTGCACCGGCGTGGGCTCCGCGAACCCCATAGGCGGCTCGTTCGAGCTCGTCAAGACCTGGGGAAGCCGCCGCGTGGACGACCTTATCGTGAAGTCTCCTGCCGCCATGAAATTCGCCCTCGGCGAGAATCCCAAGAACACCTACAACGACCGTGACGAGACCCCTGTCACCCGCATGGCTACCGCCGCGATAATCCGCGAACAGCTCATCAAGGCGAAGCGTTACAGCGAGGATATCGCGGAATACGAGCGTCTCAAAGGCACGGACGATGAGATATCCCGCCCGGATTTCGATATAAAGTGCGAGGCGCTCCTGCCGCTGTTCGACAGGGAACACCCGCTGAAGGCGCATTTCCACTGCCACCGCGCGGACGACATATTCACCGCCCAGCGGCTCGCAAAGGAGTTCGGGCTGGATTACGTGCTCATTCACTGCACGGACGGCGCTCTCATCGCGGACGAACTCGCGCAGGATAAGCCGGCAGTCGTGCTGGGCCCGATTTTCGGCGACCGCGGCAAGCCGGAGCTTGCGAATCACGATATCGCGACCCCGGCGGCGCTTTCCGCAAAGGGAATGCGCTTTGCGCTGTGCACCGACCACCCGGAGACTCCGATACAGTACCTGCCGCTTACCGCCGCGCTTGCAGTGCGCGGAGGGCTCTCCAGGGAAGAGGCTCTGCGCGGGATCACCATAAACGCCGCGGAGGTGCTCGGGGTTTCCGACAGAGTGGGCGCGGTGAAGCCCGGCCTGGACGCGGATTTTTCGCTGTACGCGGACGATCCGGTCAGCATGATGACCCAGCCGGTGCTAGTGGCGGTCAGAGGGAGGATCGCGGTAGACAGACGAAGATAATGCCGGGAAAGGTAAACAGACCGTTTGCCCCTCCCGCCCTTTATTGCGCAGCGTCCGTGCTGCGCTCCGGGGCGGTTTGGACAAACATCCTGTTTGCCCCTCCCGCCCTTTATTGCGCAGCGTCCGTGCTGCGCTCCGGGGCGGTTTGGGCAAACATCCTGTTTGCCCCTCCCATACTAAAGACCATCGAAAACAAAAAAATTTGCAACCTTTTTCCTACCTGCCCGGTTTTATATATGAATTCATACGGAGAGATCCGTATTCCGACGGAGAATTGACATGGACACACTATCGCTCTGCACAGCGGAGAGTTTCGAAGAGGTGATGCAGTCCTATATGCCAATGGTGTACAGGATAGCTTTCGCGCGCCTCGCCAACCGGAACGACGCCGAGGACGTCACGCAGGACGTGTTCCTGCGGTACTTCCGCGCCGGCATTACCTATAATAACGAGGAGCACCGGAAGGCGTGGCTCATCCGGTGCGCGGTCAACTGCGCCCTCAACGCCGCAGGCTCCGCGTGGAACCGCCACAGAGTTGACGGCGCAGAGCTGGAAAAAATGCTCCTGCCTGAAAACGAGCAGGCACAGCCCGGCTGCGAGGAGCAGTTCGAGCAGACGGAGCGGCGGCTCTCAGTGATGAAAGCCGTGATGAGGCTCCCGGATAAATACCGGACGGTCATTCATCTGTTTTACTTCGAGGATATGTCGGTGGCTCAGATAAGCCAGGCGCTCGGCGCTGGCGAGTCTACCGTCAAATCCCAGCTAAGCCGCGCGCGGAAGCTCCTGAAGCCCCTGCTCGCAGAATTTGCAGATATCTCAGGGGAGGTGGTTTTCTGATGGACTTCAGAGAGGAATACAAAAAGTCGGCGGAGAGCCTGTCCCCCGACAACGAAGCCATGGAGCGCATGAAAGCCGCCGTGCTCGCTGAAATCGCCGGGGAACAGTCCTCCGGCACCTCCGCGGACAACGGAAACGGACCCGCTCCGCAGGAGCATAAAAAGCCCCTTCTGCTGAGGCGCATTGCATATATCGGCGGAGCTGTCGCGGCATGCGCGGTCATCACGGTGTCCGCGTTCACGTTCCTGCCGATGATGAAGAACGCTGATGATCTTGTCGCGGATACCTCCACCACAGCCGCCGCAGAGGGCAGCATGTACGCCGCAGATATGGCAGGCTCCGGCTCCACAGCCGCTGACGTCTCAGAGGATATCGCAGAGGACGACTGCGAGGACCGCGATACCGGCGGAACGGCAGAGTCCGCTCCCGCCATTGACAGCATTGACGACATGGAACCCGACAGCATAAGACCCTCGCTGAGACCGAACGATACTCAGCCGAACACCAAGTCCGACGCACCGGAGGAAAACTCCCCGGCTGATAACGAGGAATACAACGATGATGTTCCGGACAACGATGACGACCGTGATTCCGGCGGGGCAAACGACGCCTGCGAGACCTGCGAGGTCAGCGGGACTTGCGAAGTCAGCGAGACCTGCGAGGTCAGCGGGACTTGCGAAGTCAGCGGGACCTGCGAGGTCTCCGGTTCGATCGAAGCTCCCGCTGATTACGACCGCGGGAATCCCGACACAGGCATAGGCTTTACCGAGGAAGCCGACATGACCTGCGAGGTCAGCGGGACTTGCGAAGTCTCCGGGACCTGCGAGGTCAGCGGGACCTGCGAGGTCAGCGTGACCTGCGAATCCACTATGGAGGACAGCGCGGATACCGCGGAGCCTGAAGAGCCCGAGCCCGCCGAACCGTTCCTGGTGTTCGGAAACGGCTGGGTGACGTTCGCCGGCAACCGGTATGCCTCCAGTGCCGCCGTTACGCCGGGAAGCCTAGCCAGCCCGTATGTGTTCACGTTCACCAATCCCGGGGACGGCAGGGTCTACCACGTCAAGCAGTCCATGGATCATAAGAAGATCGAGGTGTACAGCTCCGGCTGGAAGTTCCTGGGCGGCTACGCAAGAAAGTGATTTCCGCACCGGCAGGCGCATATATTTTCTGGGGCGCAGCTCTGGCTGTGCCCCGTTTTTGCGCAGGTTCCTGCGCATCATTCACGATTTGTGACCACTTTGAACAAAAGTTTTTCTGAAAATTTAATGAAAGTATTAAAATCCAACAAAAAACTACTTGAAAAGCTGAATCTTTTGTGCTAAAATGGATATGTAAGGAAACAAGCGTTTTATTACGGTACATAATTGATAAATCTTTAACGAGGTGATATCCTTGGGCAGACAGTTCAGGCAGAACATTATGACGATAGACGAGAACGCTCCCGCCGCAGACGACAGGCTCCTGCTGCGCAGCGCAGTGGAGAACAGCGGCAGCTTTGCCTATTCCATGAGCTTTCATCAGGGATTCCCGGTGCGTATCCTCGCCGGGGACTGCCCGCTCGGAAAAACAGGCGATATCGTTGTGATGGGCGAGGCCGTCCACCCGGACGATTACCAGCCGTTCTGCGAGGAAATAAGCCATCTTATCGCGGGAACCACCAATGTTATAAAGGTACACGCGCGCCTCAACAACGGCGGAGAGTACCAGTGGTTCTACATTACCGGAAAAATCAGGCGCAGCGGCACTCCGCTGGATTTCATAGAGGGCATGATGTTCAACGTCACCGATTACCTCGACTGCGAGGGCGAGGACGATGTCATGCGCCGTTACCGCAGCAAGCACGACGTCAGGATAACAGACCAGTCCACCTATACCCTCAGGGACGTACTCGGCGAGGACTACCTCGTGCGCATTCAGCAGCCGTTTACGCAGACCCCCGGTCTGTTCTCCGCCATAACCGACAAGGACGGCACGGTCATCTTCCCGAACGGCCAGGATAAGCATATCAACCTCAATAAAATGGACTACCAGCGCAAAAAGAGCATAAGAGTGCGCCACCAGACCATCGGCACCTGGCTCATCACCGGCGAGGACGAGGCTGCCGTGGATAACTCCGCGCAGCTGCTGGACACCATGGTGCACACCGTCTCCAGCGTGGCAAATTCCTACGTGGCGCTTGTGGACGAAATGGAGACCTCCCAGAACGCAAACAAGCTCCTCGGTCAGAATTTCGAGGATCAGATACTCGTAAACGGCGTGTATTCCATTTTCCTCCAGAGCCCCGACACCAAGACCGCTATCCGCAACATCACGCTGCTTATAAGCGAGCATTTCGGGCTGTCCGAGATAGAGTTCATCGTTGAGGGAATAAACCAGGTCAAGGCGTATAAGCTGGATCGCTCCGGTCTCGTGCTGCCGGTTGTGACAAACATCTGCGACCGTCCCGACATCGAGGAGGAGCTCGATTACAGCGGTATCGTCTGCACCGACTGCCGTTCCATCGGCGTTGACAAGCCAAAGAACCCGAGCTGCGTGCTCGCCCGCACCTACGACCAGGGCGAGAACCGCGGCGTGCTGCTGTACGTTTCCCGCACTCCCCGCCGGGAGTGGTCAAGCCGCGAGCGCAGCCTGCTCAAATCCATTACGCAGATGCTCTCCACGGTTATCTACAAGCTGTTCCTGGAGGACGAGCTGCACGCTTCCCGCACAAGGCTGGAGCGCCTCGCTTACTTCGACCCCTCCACCGGAATGCCGAACCGCAGCATGTTCGAAAAGGAGCTCGCGGAGGATATCCAGGCTTCCGGATTCGGCGCGGTCATCGGCGTGGAGTTCTCAAACCTCAAGAATATCTCAGAGATACAGGGCATAGAGTACGCGGACGATATCCTCAAGAGCTGCGCCGAATACATAATCGCCCTGCCGTGCAGCACCACGCAGAAGGTGTACAGGTTCTCCAGCGACATCCTGTTCATAGTGCTCAAGGAAATGGAGCGCGAGGAGGCGCGCCAGTTCTCGCAGGCAGTGCTGACGAAATTCCGGTCGCCGTGGTACCTCCACGAAACGGAACACCACCTGCGCGTCTACGCGGGCTTCACGATATATCCGCACGATACCGAGAGCGTTCAGTCGGTGACGAGCGCCGTTACGCATACGCTGCGCCTTGCAAAGGAGCGCTTACTGGAAGACGCGGTGTGCTACGCCGAGGGTCTGGAGGACAATCTCACCGACAACCGAATGGTGAAGAAGCTGATCACGGACGCCGCGGAAAACGGCTTCAAGGGGTTCTATTACCTCTATCAGCCGGTGCTTGAGATGAGGACCGGAAAGCTCCACTGCTGCGAGGCTACGCTGTTCTGGGGCAACGAGGAGATGACGATACCCCGCGACCGGTTCATGCCGATAATCGACCAGCTGGGGTATTCAAAGCAGTTCTATGCGTTCGCAACGGATATGATATGCAGGTTCTGCGCCTCGGTGAGGGCGGCGGGATTCCCGGATTTCCGCGTGAGCTTCAATATTCCGGCGAATATACTGAGCAGCGAGGTCTCCGTGGAATCGCTCCAGGAGGTGCTGATGAGGTATTCTCTGCCGCCGAGAGCGGTGAGCATAGCGGTTTCCGAGAGCGAGGGCACGCTGACGAGCGGGAGCATGTTCTTGCAGCAGCTTTCGAAGCTCGGCGTGAACGTTATCGCGGACGATAACGGCGTGGATTATTTTACGGCGGCGCCGCTGAGCAATCCTGCGGTGAAGACGGTGAAGATAAAGGCGTCGAGGTTCTCCGGGGACGGGGTATCCATGTCGTTTGTGCGGTCGCTGATACGGAATGCGCATGACAAGCATATAGCGGTATGCGCGAAGGACGTGGACGCTCCCGCGGAGCTGACGGCGATAGGCGGGTTTGACGTGGATCTCATCGAGGGTATATTCAATGGCAGACCGCTGAGGGACGCGGACTTTCTGGAGAAGATGTCGGCGGGTAAGGGGAAGAAGTGAGCGAGATCCGAGCAACGGCGGCTGAGCGTGTTCCGTGCCCGTATCTCCCATAAAATCTGAGCTGCGGCGTTTACACGCGGTCAAGGGGTGCGCCCCAGCCCGCGCTCACTGCCGGATGTAAATGCCCTGGTCCTCGATGTAGTCTTCAAGCTCCTGCTTCATATCGTCCACCCAGGTGTGGGAGGACGGCTGAGCCGCGGGTTCCGGTGAGGCGGGGGATTCGGGCTTTGCGGGCTCCGGGGAAGCGGCTGTGGGTTTCTTTTCGTCCATGGCTGGCTCCTTTCACTATATCTTTTCACGATAGGGAACCTCTAAAAACCGGTTTGAAAAGGGAAAATGGGTAGAGTGCGCCGAACGCGATGAAAGCCGACGAAGTAAGGCTGTATGCCTTACGAGGAGGTTTGAAGAAGCAGTCGGTGTGCTATACACATTTTCACTCAAACAAGGTTTTTAGAGGTGACCGATAATAACATGATACCACAAAACAATGCAAAATGCAACAGCGGGGCGGCGGGCTCCGCTGACCAGTTTATGGAGGCTGTTTATGGCTGAGGAAACGACCGGAATATCAAATACGGTTCCTGATGAGCTGGCAAACCGTGCGCTGGCGGAGTACTGGAAAAGCGGGACCGTGAGCGCGGTATGCCCGAAATGCGGGGAGCATCCAAGAGTATTTGCGTCCCCGGAGGGCGGGCGGATCGACATGATCTGTCCATGCGGATACTTTAAGACCGGGGAGATCTTTCTCTGATCTTTTATGCCGGCGGCTGGAATAACGAATAAGGCGGGGGATTTATGGCTACATGGCTTGCGCATCTGCGCGTGGCGGAGAAAATAAACGCCGGACGGCGCTTCCCGGCGGATGACTTCCTTGCCGGGAGCGTTGCGCCGGACTGCGGGCTCCCTGTGCCGGGCGGGTTCGATCCCCCGAAGGAGGTCACGCACTGGACCTCCCGCGGGAAAGGTCACTGCGAGTACGAGCGGTTCTACGCGGAGATGATCTCCGGCAGGGAGCATGACGCGCGCACGGAGGCGTTCCTTATGGGGTATTTCTGCCACCTCATGGCGGACGTGCTATGGGTACGGCTCGTGAACGACCCCTGCAAGGAGCTGAACCGCGGGCTCTACACCTCCGACCGCGAGGAATACTACCGCCGCGTTAAGCCCGAGTGGTACGCCAACGACCACCTCTACCTCCGGGAGCACCCGGACAGCGCGGTTTTCCGGGAGTTCTGCGCGATAGAGCGCTACCCGGTGCGGTGCGTTCCGTACTACGGCGAGGACTACGTTGAGCGGCAGATCCGCAATATCCAGCGGTTCTACCGCGAGCCGCCGGAGTTTTCATCGGAGTTCCGCTATCTCACGCCGCAGGCAATGGACGCCTGGGTTGACTGTGCGGCGGAGGTAATCCGGGGGAGAGTCCGGGAGCTCCTGGGGTAACTGCGGGAGCGCGGCTCCGGCAGGGTCGGTTGTGTCCGAAACAGTCCACCGGACTGTTTCGGAGGATAGGTGAGATTAAGACTCTATGTTGCTTTGTGGGGGAAAACTCTTAGTTTCCCGGACAAACGTCCCGTTTGTCTGCCCCGACCCACACCCCTTTAGCGCTTTTGGAGCGTTATTATACCGCGCTCGAAAAACGAAAATGCGGCAAAGATTTGATAGGTGAGGGGAGTTTCGCTGTCTGCGCAGACTAAGCGCGAAGCGCGTGTCCTAGCGACAAGGGCGCCGCCCTTGACCTGCAAGGGGGCGGTCAGGACGACCGCCCGCCCGCACCCAGGCGCGGCATGGACGCCGCGCATTAAAGTGCGGGTGGGGCGCACCCCCTTGACCGCGAGTAAACACCGTTGCTCAAATTTGAAAAGAGATACGGTATGCGGAAAACGCGCAGACGCCGTTGCTTAACTTTATAGGAGATACGCGGCGCGGAAACCGCGCGTCAAAGCCCGAATGCGTACCCCGCCCCTATTCCAAGCACCGCCGATATCACGATTATCACTATCGGGTGCAGCTTCTTCACCGACATCGCCATTGCCCCCGCAAATATCACCGCCGAGCACAGAAACGCCGGGCTGGTGAATACCCCCGCGCTCACTCCAGCCGGAAAAAACACCGTCTGCCCCGTAGTCACCGCCGCCGCGGCTATCAGTCCCACCACCGCAGGCTTCAGTCCGGACATGCACCCGCGCACCGCGCGGCTTTCCCGGAATTTCTCGTAGAACCGCGCCACCAGCAGTATTATCACAAACGACGGCAGAACCACCCCAAACGTAGCGCACAGCGAACCGAACAGCCCTCCCGCGCGTACCCCCACGAACGTGGAGATATTCACCGCAAACGGTCCCGGAGTGCTCTCGCTCACCGCAATGAAATCCACCAGTTCCTCCGCGGAAAGCCACCCGTGGGACTTCACCTCCTCCTGTATCAGCGGGAGCATCGCATATCCCCCGCCGAACGTGAACGCCCCTATCTTCAGGAACGTCAGGAACAGCTCCAGATACATCATTTCCGCTCACCCCGCTTCCTCAGCGTGAAGAACAGCCCGAGCAGTGCGCACAGCGCTATCAGCAGCACCGCGCTGACGTTCAGGAACCCCGCCGCTATGAAAACTCCCGCCATAATGCAGTAGGAAAGCGCGTTCTTCCGGCACTGGCGGTACATTCCGGCGACTGCCTTAACTATCAGCGCGAGCACCCCTGCGCGCACCCCGAGGAACGCGTACCGGACTACCCGGTTCCCGCTGAAAAAGCTCAGCACCGAGGATATCAGCACGATCACCAGGAACGCGGGCAGGACTACGCCCACGGTCGCCAGCGCCGCCCCGGGTATCCCTCCTACCTGGAAGCCGGTAAAAGTCGCGGCGTTCACCGCAATGGGACCTGGCGTGCTCTCTGCAATGGCGGTTATCTCAGTGAGGTCGTCGTCCGTTATCCAGCCGCGGCGTTCGCCCGCCTCCCGCTGTATGAGCGGTATCATGGCGTAGCCCCCGCCGAATGTGAACGTCCCTATCTTCAGGAACGTCAGGAAAAGCGGCAGGAGCTGGCTCCTGTCGTGCCGCTGTGTGATTCTGTCCATTTTTTCTGTCTCCGTGATTCATTCAATGGGAACCTCTAAAAACCGGTTTGAAAAGGGAAAACGGGTAGAGTGCGCCGAATGCGATGAAAGCCGACGAAGTAAGGCTGTATGCCTTACGAGGAGGTTTGAAGAAGCAGGCGGTGTGCTATACACATTTTCACTCAAATAAGGTTTTTAGAGGTGACCCAATGTTATTGTATCACAACCACGCGGGAATTTCAACCGCTTTTTGTCTGGTTTTGTCCCTTGACAGAAACGGCGCGGCGGGGTATAATTACAACGGGCAATGACCCGGGAGGCAGCAGAAATGAAAAAGACATTATCAATACTTATAATAGCCGCTGTGCTGGCGGCTTCCGGTTGTTCGGCGGGAAACAGCGCGCCGTCCGCCGTACCGACAACTGAGGAGAGCGCGCCCTCCGGCGAGGAGCTGGCGCAGACCGCAGAGCACGGCGTTCCGACCGTGGATTCCGCGGAGGAACCGTCTGTGAGCTCCGGAGCTCCGGCGGCTGATACGGCAGAAGCCCCGGCGGCGACTTCCGCGGCGGAAACGGCGGAGAGCCCGGCTGAGGGCGGATTTGTGCTGACGGGCCCCGGCGGCGACATCGTGAAGCCGGAGGAGCTGACCCGCGTGACCGCCCTGGACGAAGCGGATTACATCGCGAACGGCATAAACTCCGGGAACTGGGAGCAGGCGGAGGTCAGCGGCTTCACCTACCTGGCGGAGCCGGGCGGGGAACTGCGCAGAGTGCGCCTCGGCGAGAAAATATGCGGTCTGACGCTTATGGACTGCGGCTGCGTGTTCAGCGCGGAAAGGGAAGTACAGCCGGGGGAGTATTCGGCGCAGAGCTGGTTTTCCAGCGCCTGGGCGGAGTTTGACGGAAGCGCGGAGCTTACCGGGACATTCGAGCCGGTGTATGAGACGAACGACATCGCGCAGGCGGGGGAGTACCTTTTCACTGCGGACGAAGCGCCTGAGCTCCCGGTAATGGACTACAAGTTCAGCGGGGATACCGGCGTCACCGCGCCGCCGGCGGGGACGTATCCGGTGATAGTCGTGCGCGGGAAGGATCTCCCCGGGAACACGCACGGAACGGCGGTGCTGACGGGATTCTCAATGTCGGCGGTGGTAAACGGCAGCTCGGTAGTCCGGGCGGACGTATCTGAGTTCACGCCGGACTGAGGGTGCTCCGACAAAATACGCCATAATTCGACAAAGCGCACAAACAGGAGCCGACAATGACTTGCCGGCTCCTGCCTGTTTTCGATCTATCATAGTAAAAGAATGGTGTCACAGTCCAACGGCAAGTGCGGATATCTCCCGAGCGTGACGCGCGGTGAACGTCATCGCGCCTGCGGTGGCAGTCCCTTCGGACGTTTCCTTGTCATGGCGATTTCTTTCGCCAGGCGGGATATTCCACGATATCCCGCACCTTTTAATATATACTTAACCATACCGATTTTTATTATATTGTCTGTTCTTGTGAAAGTCAATGCGTATTGCTCAATTGGTCATAATCCGGCTTAATTGGCGGGATGCGGCGTGATCCTGGGACGTTTCCGGTTTCGCGGCGTGGGAGCGGCATTTGCAGTAGCGGAGCTCCTGCGCGAAAACTGCCGGAAATTGTATCGGAATATGCTCAGAAAACGGCGTTGCGGCACTTGACAACGGCGAATAAATGTGCTATACTATAACAACAGAATCGTGTGAGATTCCGCGCAAATGGGGCCGTAAAGGCTTCGACGGGGATTCTGATGCACGATAAGCGGGTAGTGAGGGCGAAATCACTTAAATCGTCGCACCTTTAAATTTAAACGCAGATTACAATTCTGAGTTAGTAGCTGCCTAAGCGGCTGCCGTCATACCTCGCAGTACCACGGGTGGGGATATGGCGTCGATTAGTGGTGAACGTCACTGATGAGTTGCCTTGTAGTCTCTGATGTATCAAAGGCTGCCAACCGCAGGAGCCTGTTTGTCGGCGCCCGCGCGCGGGAGATCTAAAAGATAAACTGCACCCGGAGAAAGTCGTGAGGACGGGTTTTCGGACAGGGGTTCAATTCCCCTCGGCTCCACCACAACAGCCCGGAAAACGGGCAAAGCTAATCCCACCTGCTGGTTGGCAGGTGGGATTAGCTATATAATATGATCAGTCTGCTTTAAGAACAGAGGGAACTATGAAACGATTTTTATCATTGGTGTTATGATGTTGTATAATAAAACTTGACACCCCACGCTCAAAAGAATATACTAAAACCAGGAGTGTGAAGGACACGTCAGAAGCAAAGAAATACGACAGGCGCTACAAGGAGCAGCCAGTAAAGCTGTCGCTGGAAACAGGAGTAAAGCGAGCCGTCGAGGAACTGAAGGTACCGTACGGGACGCTGTACGGGTGGATGCAAGCGGCAAAGAACGGCGACCTGGACATTGAGGAGCGACCCCCCGAAAACCGAATGGTATAACGAAGGCGGACCGCGAAGCACGGAAGTCAAAGCCAAAAATGGCAAGCTATATGCGTCGGCAATATTTGATTGTTACGACCTGACGGCTGTCGGGCTGTCAATGGGCGACAACATGAGAGCTGAACTGTGCACTTCAACTGTCGAAAATACAGCGGCAGCGTATCCCGAATTTTGCAGTGCGATACTCCATTCCGAATGAGCTATTGGAATAACCGCCGGATAGACTCGTCCATTGGCGGAATGCCTCCGGCAGAGAATCGCCGCAGATATTTATTCCATTGCACTGTTGCTCAATTTTTTCGAGTAAAATATGTAAAGCTATATTGACAATATCAATTTTTTATACCGCTGCTTTTCTCTTTTTGCATTTACTTTTGCATTTGACCCTTTATCTTTATAAGAGCAACAGCAATAGCCGCAGCAACAGCGATTCCAGCACCCACCGCCGCGGGAATCACAGGAAAACCGTTTTTATCCGGCTGTTCCTCGGGGAGCTGTTCCAACTGCGGAGCCTTGAAAACAAGCTCAGTTACCGAAAGAGGTTTCAGGGAGTATTCCAGCACGCGCCCGTCAAGTTCCGCCGGGTCTGCGCTGCGGATATCCGTGCTGTCGCCGTAAAGCTCGTAGACCTCCGCGCAGGAGTATCTGGTTTCACCGCCTATCGTAAGGCTTATCGGGGTTTCTTCATGCAGCGATTTGTTCGTGAGGATAACGCGCAGATCTCCGTTTTCATCGGTCGCGGAATATGCGGAAACCGTATTCCGGTCGGAGCTTTCGCTCTTGACTAATGTGTTTCCGAAGCCGCTTCCTCTGCCGTCATAATTCGTGAACATATTTATCGCGGCGAGCTGGTACTGATTCTGATCGAACGACCACAGCGATGAAAAGTACACGCCGTTTTCCGCGAAAATTCCGAGTACGTCCGCCTGGCACACTCCGCCGGAAATGTGATCTCCGCCGCCGAAATTGTACTCCGTGAACGCCAGCTTTGTTCCGGGGTAGTACCGATCGATGGACTGCTGAATGTTCGGGATAAGCGGGAAGAATTCCGCGCCGTTGTCGGCTATCCAGCTGTTTTCAAGGTAGCCCTCCTCAAACAGAGAGCGCACGCTGTCCAGCCGAGCCTTTACGCAGCCGTCACGGTCGTAATGACTGCAGGAGCGCTGACCGCATTCGCCTTTTGCTTCGGTGTAATAATGGATATCGAGGACATCCAGCAGACGCCTGCCGTCTGATTTCTCCGCCTTTTTCATTTCGTCAAGGTAGTAGTCGATGAACCAGCGGTAATTCCCGGCGCTCTGCTTTCTGCCCCAGTCGGGAGCGCCGGCAAGGCTCTGGTATGCGGTGTATCCGTACAGCGACGGACCGAACACCTCCGCGCTGCCGTCCATATCCTTAACGACCCGAGCAAGGTCTGCGCTCTTTTCGATAAGCTCATCGCAGGTGACGTGTTCGCTGTGCGCCAGCTTGTGAGTTCCGTTCCACAGCCCCGGCTCGTTGTCGAGCGCGTATGCGTTGAAGCCGCCGGAGGTAGAGTTCCCAAGCGTATTGATAAGGTAGTTCAGATATTCGTCCGTGTACACCACGTCGTCCTTTTTATCCGGTTCCATTGAGAATTCCCCGGGCTTACGATTGACCACCTCGTACCAGTATTCCGTGTTCGGCGCGGTACAGTCGTCATCAACAAGGTCGAGCTTCTTGAACGTGCTGGAGGACACATATCCGAGCATCTGAAGCGTCAGCAGCTTATACGGCACGTTATGTGCGGAAGTGTCCATTGCGGCATTCAGCGCGGCTCCTCCGGGGGTCTGCCGCAGGTCGTCGTCGAGTACGTCCTGAACCATGTGCATATCTGCGGAATTGTACCAGTCCGCACCAGCGTTGGACATATTGTTTTCCCAGTTGTAGCAGCTCATTCGGTTGCCGCCAAGCCGGAATGCTCCCGCGCTGACGGTACTCAGGTCAACGCCGCTGTTCACGCCGTATATATACGGGGATATTTCGCGCAGCTCGGTCTGCGGGTCTACTGTTATTGAGATGGTCATGCTGTCCTCCGCACTTGTGGGTATTGCTGCGGCAAGCGCCGCCGCGAGGGAAAGCGCCGCTATTTTTCTGAATTTCATCGTATTACCGCCTTTCCGGTTATCTGTTGATTATGGTCACCTTTAAAAACCTCATGTAAGCGAAAATGTGCAGGCAGTGTGCTATACACAAGGTTTTCAGAGGTGACCTGATATTTATGAACTTTCTTTCTGGATAAAAGTCCACGGCAGCACTTCAGAAGAAACCTCCCTGCCGTTCAGGATATCCACAAGCTTCTGTGCTGCTATCCTGCCTATGTTCCTGTCCTCATAGGAAAGCGAGGTTATCGGCACCTGGGATATCCGGCTGAGATTGCTGTTGTCGAAGCTGACTACCGCAACGTCCTCCGGAACGCGTCTGCCTACGGAAAGCAGGCATTTCACAAGCCCGAACGCCACCTCGTCGTTATAGCAAACGACCGCCGTGTTATCGCCGAGGCGCTTCAGTACCTCCTCCGGATCATCGAAGAGTTTTTCCTTTGTTTCAGTGGTGTACCAGAACACGTTCTCGTCAGGGATTATCAGACCGCTGCGGAAAAGCTCCGAAATAAAGCCCGAATACCGCTGATGACCCTGGATATCATCGCTCTTGAAATACCCTGCGATTTTCGTATGGCCGCGGTCGATGAGATGACGCACAAGCTCGGCGCCGCCCGCCTGATTGTCCGCGCAGACGGAATACGTGCCGCTGAGGGTTGGGTAATATCCGTTGAAAAAGACTACCGGGATACCCATGCCTATAAGCTTCTCGTACAAATCAAAATTCGGGTTCGGCATTGCGGATTTTGTTCCCTCTATCAGTATTCCGTCAACGGGATTTTTCAGTATCTCTTCGAGAATAGCGCGCTCGTTGCAGACGCGGTTGCGGGTCGCAGAAAGAACCGCGGTGTACTTGTTCTCGGACAGCACTTCGTCCACAGCCCGCAGCTGGCTCGGAAAAATGTAATCGCTGATGTACGTTGCAACTACCGCTATCTTTCCGGTTCTCGGATTCAGCCGCTTCGGGCGCACAACCGAACCGCTGCCCTGCCGCTTTATTATAAGATCGTCTTCTACCAGGAGCGCCAGTGCCTTGCGTATCGTCTGGCGGCTGACATCGTACTGAGCTGTGAGCAGCTCCTCGGTAGGTATCGCCTGACCCTCAGTATATACGCCGTTTTCAATATCAGTTTTTATTGCCTGCGCGACAGCTTCATATTTAGTCATATATTATCGCCCCTATAAATAAAAAGTACAAATTCAAGCTCCAGCAGAATACAAATCCACCTGCGTATATGATACAACTTTGTGCTTGATTTGTCAAGATGTTTTTGTACAGCAGCATATTTGTTTGTAGGGGAAACGCACAGTTTGTCATATATGCACAAAAGTTTTCCCAAAAGAATGTGCATTTTGTGTATTGCATTTATCGAGCCTTTGTGCTAAAATAAGGACAACAAACAGAAACGCAGACAAAAATAAAATTTGTAGCAAATATGCTGGGAATTTGTTATAAGCGTTTCAAAACAAAACCACAACGATCATTTTTTATCGGAGGGAAAAAGCTATGAAAATCAAGAAGATACTCGCATCGGTACTCGGTCTGGCACTCACCGCAAGCGTACTCGCAGGCTGCAGCTCAGGTAACGGCAGCACTGCTGAATCCGGCAGCAGCGGATCTGGCTCTGGTTCTGCAAGCGGAGACCTCATTAAAGTTGGAATAATCAACAACGACCCCAACGAGTCCGGCTATCGTACAGCGAACGATAAGGACATGAAGGCTACATTCACAGAGGAGAACGGCTACGACGCATCCTTTGCATACAGCCTTAAGAACGACGAGCAGATCGCAGCGGCGCAGACATTCATTCAGTCCGAGGTTGACTACCTGCTGATCTCCGCTGCCGGCACTTCCGGCTGGGACTCCGTGCTCAAGGACGCCCAGGCTCAGGGAATCAAGGTTATCCTGTTCGACAGAACCATAGACGCTGACGAAAGCCTGTACGAGGCTTCCATCGTATCCGACATGGCTAAGGAAGGTCAGACCGCAGTTGACTGGCTGGCTTCCCAGGGACTTTCGGAGTACAACATAGTACATATCCAGGGCACGATGGGTTCCGCTGCACAGGTCGGCAGAACCGGCGCCCTCGACACCAAGGTAGCCGAGGACGACAGCTGGAACCTCGTTACACAGCAGACCGCTGACTGGAACGCAGAAACAGCACAGCAGATCGTTCAGTCCATCATCGACAGCGGCACTTCCTTCAACGTTATCTACGCCGAGAACGACGATATGGCAAAGGGCGCAGTTGCAGCCCTCGACAAGGCTAACATCTCCCACGGCGTTGGCAAGGACGTTATCGTAATGGGCTTCGACTGCAACAAGTGGGCTCTTGAGAACCTCCTTTCCGGCAGCTGGAACTACGATGGTCAGTGCAATCCTTTCCAGGCTTCCTACATCGACTCCATCATCAAGGTTCTTGAGAACGGCACAGCTCCCGAAAAAAAGGTCATCATTATGGACGAGAAGGGATTCGACGCCTCCACTATCACTCAGGAGGACGTTGACAAGTACGGTATCTGATCGTTCTGAACAGCCTAGCTGAATCAGCTGATCAGCCATGACGGAAACGGTCCGATATGATGGATAACACATCCCTTATATCGGACCATTCTGTTAACTAACAAACCGGAGGCGAAGACAATGCGTGATGAAAATGTTGTTCTCAGGCTAGAGGGCATATGTAAGGAATTCCCCGGTGTGAAAGCGCTCCAGAACGTTGAATTCACACTGCATAAGGGCGAAATACACGCGCTGATGGGCGAGAACGGCGCTGGTAAATCCACACTTATAAAAGTACTCACCGGTGTATACGAAAAGGACGGCGGCAATATCTATATGTCCGGCAATCCTGAGCCTGTCGTTATCAGATCGACCCAGGACGCCCAGAAAGCCGGAATAAGCACGGTTTACCAGGAGATCACACTCTGCCCGAACCTGACGGTCGCCGAGAATATGTACATCGGCAGATCAAAGGGCGCTTTCACCAAATGGAAGAAGATGTATTCGGACGCCGGAAAGCTTCTGGAATCGCTTGATATCCCGGCAAGGCCGAATCAGCAGCTCGGAAGCTGCTCCCTCGCGGTGCAGCAGATGGTCGCGATAGCCCGTGCGGTCGATATGGACTGCAAGGTGCTTATCCTGGACGAGCCGACTTCCTCCCTCGACGAGCAGGAAGTTGAGAAGCTGTTCAAGCTCATGCTGGACCTCAAGAGCCGCGGCGTTGGAATAATATTCGTAACGCACTTCCTCGACCAGGTTTACGCGGTCTGTGATAAGATAACGGTACTGCGCGACGGTAAATTCGAGGGCGAGTACAACGCAGCGGATCTGCCGAAAGTCGAGCTGGTTTCCAAAATGCTCGGTAAGGACCTCAACAAGCTGTCCGACATGGACAAGCCCCACGAAGTCGGGCAGGAGACCAACGGCGAGGCTCCGGTATTCGAGGCGGAGGGACTTGTCAGCAGCGCCGGCATAGCGCCTTTCAACTTCTCAATAAGAAAGGGCGAGGTAAACGGCTTCACCGGACTTCTCGGCTCAGGCCGAAGCGAATCCGTCCGTGCGATATTCGGTGCGGACAGCATAACCGGCGGCACAGTCAAAATGAACGGCAAGACCGTAAAGATAAGAAAGCCGCTTGACGCAATGAAGCACGGCATAAGCTACCTCCCCGAGGACAGAAAGCACGATGGTATCATCGGCGACCTGTCCGTCAAGGATAACATAATCCTTGCGCTCCAGGTAATGCGCGGAATGTTCCGGCCGATATCCAAAGCGGACGCCGCGAAATATGCCGACGAGTACATAAAGCTGCTGGAAATAAAGACGGCTTCCCCGGACACACCGATAAAGTCGCTTTCCGGCGGTAATCAGCAGAAGGTTATCCTCGCAAGGTGGCTTCTTGCGAACCCAGTATACCTTATCCTCGACGAACCCACAAGAGGTATCGACGTCGGCACCAAGCTTGAAATACAGAAGCTGGTGCTCAAACTCGCCGCCGAGGGCAAGAGCGTAACGTTCATCTCCTCTGAGATAGACGAAATGCTGAACGTATGTTCAAGACTTATAGTAATGCGCGACAGAAAGACTGCAGGCGAGCTTACCGGCTCCGACCTGAACCAGTCCAGGATAATGGAAACGATCGCAGGAGGTGAAAAGGTTCATGAAAACGCTTGAAAAAACAGGCGGGAACAAGTTCCTTGCTTTTCTGAAAAGAGCGGTCAGGAATCAGATCTTTATTCCGCTGGCGGCGCTGCTGATACTGGTGCTGTTCAACCTGATCGCTGATCCTTCGTTCTTCGCGATCAAATATGCTCCGAACAGCGCCGGCGATATGGTAATTTCGGGCAACATCATCACGATCCTCGACAACGCTTCGGAGCTTGCAATACTTGCCATCGGCATGACGCTGGTAACGTCAGCTTCCGGCGGACAGGATATCAGCGTTGGCGCGACTATCGCGGTCGCGGGCAGCGTTGTCCTGAGAGTCCTCTGCGGCGGCGAGGTCAGCCCGGCTGCGCTCCATGCGCCGATAATCGTTGCATTCCTCGCATGCGTTGTTGTATCAATGCTCCTGGGTGCGTTCAACGGCGCCCTTGTGGCTTACTTCAAGATACAGCCGATGGTCGCAACGCTTATCCTATTCACCGCAGGACGCTCCATCGCAGCATGGATAAACAACAATCAGCTCCCCGTCATCAATGATGAGAGCTTCGGCTGGTTCGGCAACTTCATTCCCGGACTGCCACTTCCGACCCCGATATTCATTGCGGCGATATGCGTTATAATCATCGCACTGGTGCTACGGTTCACAAAACTGGGACTGTTCACCCAGGCGGTCGGCATAAACTCCGAATCCTCCAGACTTAACGGTCTGAATCCCGCGCGCATCAAGTTCATGACATACGTCATACTGGGTCTGTGCGTTGCAGTCGCAGGCTTCATCAAGGTCAGCCGTATCTCCTCCATCAACTACTCGGTAGTTGCAAAGGACATCGAGATGGACGCTATCCTTGCGGTAGCACTCGGCGGAAACGCCCTCAGCGGCGGTAAGTTCAACATGGCGTCCTCGATACTCGGCGCTTATGTTATCCAGTTCCTGACGACAACTCTTTATAAGTTCCAGGTAGCTCCTACCGCGCTCCCCGCATACAAGGCGGTCGTAGTAATTATCCTGGTAGTTCTCAGCGCTCCCACTGTACGCAGCAAGCTTGCAGCGCTCCGCAAGAAGATAGCTTCTCGCAGAAATCCCGTCAAGGAGGCGAATTAGTATGAAATTTCTGAAAAACGCCAACGGCAGTTCACGGAGATTATCTGACTCTAATCTGCTTCTGGTCATCACCATTGCGATATTCGTTGTAATGTATATCTGCGCAGTAGCGTTCATCGGCTCCGGCTTCACGAAGGTGCAGACCTTCTTCAACATACTCAACGAAAACGCGGCTCTGATAATCCTCTCCTGCGGAATGAGCCTTGTAATGATAACCGGCGGTATCGATATCTCGGTCGGCGCGGTTACGGCGCTGGTATGTATGTGCTGCGCAATGAACCTCGACTACGGCGGAGGCAATGTAGTGACCTCTGTTCTCATAGCCCTCGGAATAGGCACCGCTTTCGGACTTGTTCAGGGTTATCTGATAGCGTATCTGGAGATACAGCCGTTCATCGTAACGCTGGCGGGAATGTTCTTCGCAAAGGGCATGACCACCATCGTCAACGCAACGCAGTTCAACGTTGAGAACGAAGAGTTCCGCGCACTCAAGGAAACAAGAATTTCACTTCCCGGAATAGGCTCCACAAACAAGCATGGCGTATTTGTTCCGGCGTACATAGAAATAGGCGTGGTAGTCGCGCTGCTGATAGTTGCGATACTGTTCGTGTTCCTAAAATGGGGCAGGCTCGGACGCGGTTTTTACGCTATCGGCGGCAACAGCCAGAGCGCAAATATGCTCGGCATCAACGTCAAGCGCACAAAGTTCTTCGCTTACCTGATGTGCGGAGTGCTCGCAGGTATAGGCGGCTTTGTTTACTTCCTTCATGTCGGCTCCGGTTCACCCTCCCATGCAAGCGGAGCCGAGATGAACGCGATCGCTTCCTCCATCATCGGCGGCACGATGCTTTCCGGCGGTTCCGGCAACATAATAGGAACGCTGTTCGGCGTCATCTCGCTGAGTACGATAAAGAACATCGTTTCTTCCCTCGGACTTGACGACGCATGGTGGACGAACATTACCGTTGCGGCAATGATCTGCCTGTTCCTTGTTATCCAGAGCGTTGTTCTTTCCAGAAAGAACAAGAAAAAGGCATAAACACAAGCCGCACTGAATATTTGTTCGGTGCGGCTTTTCTGTGAAGGAGAATTATTATGAACAAGATATACTTTGTCACCGGAAGCCAGGATCTTTACGGCGGGGAGACCCTCGCGCAGGCCGCCAGGGACAGCGCCAAGATGGCTGATTTCCTGAACGAAAAGCTCTCGGACATCGCAGAAGTAGTATTCCAGCCGGTGGTAAAGACCGCCGACGAAGCCGAGGACATCTGCGTGCGCGCCTCCTCCGACAAGGAGTGCATAGGCGTTATCATGTGGATGCACACATTCTCCCCCGCCAAGATGTGGATAAGGGCGCTGAAAGCCCTGAAAAAGCCCATGCTCCACCTGCATACGCAGTTCAACGAGAAGCTCCCCTACGACAGCATCGACATGGACTTCATGAACCTGAACCAGTCTGCGCACGGCGACCGTGAGTTCGGGTTCATCTGCACAAGGCTCGGCATTAAGCGCGAGGTCGTTGCAGGCTACTATCAGCACGAGGACGTTATAGAGAAGATCCGCAGATTTGCTCATGCGGCTTCCGCAGTATCTTTCAGCAGGACTTTAAGGGTAGCGATGCTCGGAAACAACATGCGTGATGTTGCAGTCACTGACGGCGACCGCGTTGAAAGCGAGATACGCTTCGGCTGGAACGTGAACTACTACGGTATCGGCGACGTAGTGGAGATCGCAGACAGCGTTACCGAATCCGAGATAGACGCCAAAATGGCTGAATACACCGAAAAGTACACGATGGCGACGGACAACATCGCCGCTGTCCGCGAGCAGGCTAAATATGAAGTTGCTCTCGACAAGTTCATTGCACGGGAAAAGATAGGCGCGTTCACTGATACGTTCCAGGATCTCCACGGGCTGAACCAGCTTCCCGGAATTGCGGCGCAAAATCTCATGGCAAAGGGCGTGGGCTTCGGTCCGGAGGGCGACTACAAGACTGCGGCTCTCGGCGCGGTGCTGTTCAAAATGTCCAAGGGAAGAAAGGGTTCCACCGGATTCATGGAGGACTACACCTACGACCTCACTTCCGGCGAGGAGCTGGAGCTTGCGGCGCATATGCTGGAGGTATCCCCGGTGTTCGCAGCAAACAAGCCTGAAATCCAGGTACACCCGCTTGGGATCGGCGGAAAATCCGACCCCGCGCGCCTTGTATTCGACGGAATTGACGGCGAAGGTATCGCGGTTTCCATGATAGATCTTGGCGACAGATTCCGCCTTGTATGCGCTGAGATCACGCTTGTAAAGCAGCCTGCTCCAATGCCGAAGCTTCCTGTCGCAAGACTGATGTGGAAGCTGAAGCCCGATTTCGCAACCGGAGCGGCTGCGTGGATATACGCCGGCGGCGCTCATCATGCAGTAGTTTCTACGGCGCTCACTGTCGATGATATCCGCCTGTTTGCAAAGATGACGAATACGGAACTTGTGGTCATTGATGACAAGACCGACATAAACAGCTTTGAGCAGCAGCTTGCATTACTTGACGCTGCTGCGGCTCTCAAGAGGTGATAGTATGACTATACAGGAAAAAATACAGAACAACAAGACCTACCTTGGCATAGAATTCGGCTCCACCAGAATAAAGGCGGTGCTCATCGACGATACGTTCGCGCCCATCGCTTCCGGAAGCCACGACTGGCAGAACCGCTACGAGAACGGCGTGTGGACCTACTCCCTCGACGACATCACCACCGGACTTCAGCACTGCTACGCAAGCCTTGTGGAGGACGTCAGGCAGAAGTACGGCGTAGTTCCCACGGGCTACGGCGCAATGGGAATTTCCGGCATGATGCACGGCTACATGGCGTTCGACAAGGACGACAGACTGCTGGTTCCGTTCCGCACATGGAGAAATACCATCACCGAGCAGGCAGCTTCCGAACTGTCGGAGCTGCTCGGATTCAACATTCCGCAGCGCTGGAGCATTGCGCACCTCTACCAGGCGGTACTCAACGGCGAGGAGCACGTCAAGGATATCGCGCACATCAACACGCTTGCAGGATTTATCCACTATCAGCTGACCGGAAAGCGGCAGGTCGGCGTTGGCGAAGCCTCTGGAATATTCCCGGTTGACGGTATCGGGTACAACGCAGAGTACATCGCAAAAGTCGATGAGAAGCTTGCGGAAAAGGGATTCTCCGGGAAGCTGCTGGAAGTCCTCCCCGGGGTGCTCAACGCAGGTGCAAGGGAAGCCGCGCTGACTGCTGAGGGCGCAAAGTTCCTCGACCCGACAGGCGCGCTCCAGCCGGGAGTTCCCGTCTGCCCGCCGGAGGGCGACGCAGGCACCGGAATGGCGGCAACGAACAGCGTGCTTCCGCGCACCGGAAACGTATCCGCCGGAACATCCATATTTGCAATGCTCGTTCTTGACAAGCCGCTGAAGGGCTACTACCCGGAGATAGACGTAGTGACCACCCCGGATGGCGCTCCGGTGGCGATGGTGCACTGCAACAACTGCTCCTCCGAGCTGGACGCATGGGTGAAAATATTTGGTGAATTCGCGGAGCTGAGCGGTCACCCGGTCGCAAAGCCTGCGCTTTATGACATGCTGTATTACCACGCGCTGACTGGCGACCCGGACTGCGGCGATACCGTTGTGTACAACTTCCTTTCCGGCGAACCTGTCGCGGGCGCTGAGAACGGCAGACCAATGTACTTCCGCACCCCGGACGGAAAATTCAATCTAGCAAACCTGTTCCGCGCGGAGATCTACTCCACTATGGCGGCGCTGAAACTCGGCATGGATATCCTGTTCGACAAGGAGCAGGTCTCCGTTGACAAGATAACCGGACATGGCGGTCTGTTCAAGACAAAGGGAGTTGCTCAGCAGTTCCTCGCGGACGGTCTCGGCTGCGCGGTTTCCGTCATGAAGACCGCCGGAGAGGGCGGCGCGTGGGGAATGGCTCTGCTGGCGGCGTACTCAGTATGCGGCGGCGGAAAGTCCCTGCCGGAGTTCCTCGACAGCGAGGTGTTCGGCGGCATGGAATCCACAACATTACAGCCCGAGGAAAAGGGCGCGGAGGGATTCCGGAGGTTCATGGAGAATTACAAGCGCGGACTTGCGGCGGAATACGCGGCGGCAAAGTAAGGAGAGAAAGTAAATGTTAGAGAAATTAAAACAGGAAGTGCTTGAAGCTAATCTTCTGCTTCCGAAATACAATCTTGTAACGTTCACATGGGGCAATGTTTCCGCCATCGACCGAGAGAGCGGAATGATAGTCATAAAGCCCTCCGGCGTTCCGTATGAGGGAATGACCGCCGAGGACATGGTGGTAGTCGAGCTTGCGACCGGAAAGGTAGCCGAGGGCAAGTGGAAGCCTTCCAGCGACACGCCAACTCACCTGGAGCTGTACCGGGCGTTCCCGGCTGTCGGAGGTGTTGTACACACCCACAGCCGCTGGGCGACTTCATTTGCGCAGGCGGGGGTCGGGATACAGCCGATGGGAACCACCCAGGGCGACTACTTCTACGGCGAGATCCCCTGCACCCGCGCTATGACCCCTGAGGAGATCCGCGGCGAGTACGAAAAGGAGACCGGCAAGGTCATAATCGAGAACTTTAACGGCGTTGACCCGATGAGCATTCCGGCGGTTCTCGTCAAGAGCCACGGTCCGTTCACCTGGGGCAGGGACGCGCACGAAGCGGTTCATAATTCCGTGGTGCTGGAAGAGGTCGCGTTCATGAATTACCATGCGCTCACCATAGCTCCCACCGCCGGAAGAATGCAGCAGGAGCTTCTTGACAAGCATTATCTCAGAAAGCACGGCGCGAACGCTTATTACGGACAGGGCTGAATCAGATATCCACCGGGAGACCGGTGGATTTTTTTATGGCAACCTCTAAAAACCTCATTTACGGCAGATTTCTATGATTTACCAAGAAACGCCGCTTCGCTCCTTATTCCAAGAAACGTCGCTTCGCTCCTTATTCGTCATCTGCTTCGTTGTCAAACCTTGAAATACATACAGTAAACGCATTATCCGCCTGCGGCGGAAAACGCTGCGGTTGATAATAAGGCAACACCGCACAAAGCCCACAAATCGGGAACTAAGCACGATTAGTAAACAAACCGGTTGCATAATAAAAGTATGAATAAGCAGATAAGATTATCGAACCTGGAGGACGAACTGTCACAGGTACGAACAAAAAAAGAATTTCCGGAGCAGATAGAGCGAATAGTTCCGTGGAACGAATGGGCAGCAATGATAAAGCCGTGCTATTACAAAGGAGAGCGCGGGAATAAGCCATACGATCTGGAATTAATGCTGAGACTCTACCTGATACAGAATCTGTATAATTTAGCTGACGAAGCAACAGTTGCAGAAGTAACGGACAGCAGAGCGTTTTCTGATTTCTGTGGAGTGAAATCAAGCAATCAGATACCGGACGGAGATACGCTGGGAAGATTCAGAAATCTGTTGGTGAAAAACGAGCTGCAGGAAAAGCTCTTTGCTCAAGTGGTTGAACAGCTCACAGCAAGAGGACTGATTCTGAAAAAGGGAACGATATTAGATTCAACGATAATAGCAGCGCCGACTTCCACGAAAAACAAGGAACGCAAACGCGACTCTGACGCACATCAGACGCGCAAGGGGAACACATGGTATTTCGGCTATAAAGCGCATATCGGAGTTGATAAGGACAGCGGGCTTACGCATACTGTTAAAGCCACTCCGGCGAATGTTCACGATGTAACGATGATGTCTGAACTCCTTACCGGAGAGGAAGAAATCGTTTATGGCGACAGCGGTTATCTTGGTGCCGAAAAGCGTGAGGAAGCGATCGTAAAGAATCGTTCCGGGAAATTGATAAAATATAAATTGAACCGCCGTCCATCTCAGAGCAAGGACAATTCCGTCAGATCAAAGGCACAAATCAAACGTCGGGAAAGGGAGAAATCATCAGTCAGGTCAAAGGTTGAACACGTTTTTGGGGTAGTCAAAGGACTGCTCAGGTACCGAAAAACTCGGTATAAAGGTCTGCGAAAACAGACCGCTAAATTGAATATCATGTTCGACCTGGCGAATCTGATTCTGGATGACAGACCTCATCTGGCAGCTTGATTCAGTGCACCACGGCGAGCCTGGTGGGTAACTCTTTTGAACTTCGCTGCGTTTCACGCTTTTGATGACAATACTTTGTTAATTGTGCGGTGTTGCCTTAGATTCAAGTGGAAACAGAAAAAATCCCGAAAGGAAAGTGCAAATGGAGATATATCACTTTGGCACGCTATTAAAGCAACTCAGAAGTGATGCGCACATGAAGCAAAAGACCCTTGCTGACAAACTCAGTGTTACAGAAGCAACCATCAGCAAATATGAATGCGGAACAGCCGTGCCGCCATTTGAAACCATGAGAACCATTGCTTCTGTTTTCAATGTATCTATGGACTTTCTTTATGGAACGGAAGAAAGATCAACTGTTTCAACATTCGGATTAAGTGACAACCAGAAGGAAATTATTGAAATTCTGACACAGCAGTTTCGTGTTAGAAATGGATTTGATAAGGAACTTTCCGATGATGAATATAAATTATTAGGAAAAATTGTGGTAGAATTAACCAAATAGCTGTCAATAAACCCAAGAAAACCGGCTCTGCTGCGAGCCGGTTTTACTTATTTGTACTCCAGGTTTAGCTCCTCCCGCCCGATATCCTCCCGAACCTCCAGCGCATTTTGAGCAGCCGCACCGTAATTTCCGACAGCCTCATCAGCCCCGACCGCCCTCAGAGCCGGCAGATAATTGAGCGTTGCCGAGATATGATCCGGATAAACCTCTATCCGTGAAACATAAAGCTGAATAAGCTGCCGTAGGTGCGGTATATTCCCGGACAGGAGCATTTCACGCCCACGTTCGAACGCCTCTGCTATATCCTCACGGTTCTTTTCGATGGGCACTCGCCTGGATTCGATCTCACGGCGCTTTTCCTTGAGCACGGCAAGCCGTTCCTCGCGCTCGCTGACTGCCTCCGCAAGCGAGGCCAGTATTCCAATGAGATTATCTATCTCGCCTTTGGTCTTTTTTATCATGCTCTTGACGGATCTCAGCTCGCTGTCGTACTCAGATTCGTTTGAATTGACCATCTTGTTGTACTCGCTGATAACGTCCTCCAGGCGCCGCTCATCGAACAGTACTTCCGCAAGCAGTTTCCGTATGTAGTTCTCCAGATAATCACGGTTCACGTCCTTATTGCGGCAGTTCCCGGAACCTTTTCCGGAGTGAGAATTGCAGCGGTAGGTTATATACAGCGATTTATTTCTGCCGCCGTGCATTCGGTTTCCGCAGTAACTGTTGCCGCATAATCCGCAGAACACCTTGCCGGAAAGCAGGTAAACTTCCTTGGCGTCCGAGCGGACATAAGGCTCCATCTTGCGCTTATCCATTATCGCCTGAACGGCATCGAATTCCTCCCGGCTGATTATCTGCGGAACTCCGCCCTCGATGCGGATAATATCGTTACGGGAACGGTCAGCATGGTTGTTTCGTTTCCCGAACTTATCAGGCAGAGCGCTCCTGCGGTAAATGTACACGCCAGTGTATTTCTCGTTTCGGAGAATCTCATGCAGGGAATTCCTCCCGAACTCCCTGCCGCGCCGCGTCCTGACGCCGTGGCGATTGAGCTCTTCAATTATCTGGGAGTAATTCATGCCGCTCAGGATACTCTGAAAAATGAACCGTACATGAACGGCTTCTTCCTCGTTGATCTCGTATTTCAGCTCTGCATTGACTCTGAAGCCCAGCGGAGCGAAACCACCTGTATGCTTGCAGGCGATAGCATTTTCATACTGACCTTTCTTGACCTCGCGGGAGAGGTTAGCGGAATAGTATTCGCTCATTGCCTCGCTCATTCCCACAAAAATTATGCTCTCAGGGCTGTCGGTGAACTGTTCAAGAGAAACGCTGAATAAAACAAAATCGACCCGCTCAAACGCAGGAACTCACGGGTCTGATTTTGTTACGCTTCGCTTTATTCAGCGTTTCTCTGTAAGGACACCAGTTTTACGCCGTTTTCCTCAAGGGCTTTTCTGTATATTGCACTGTCGTAACGCTTGCGTGCGAATCTGTCCAGTTTGTGGACTATGACCACCTCAAAGTCGCCGTCGTCGGAATCCCGTATCATTCTCTGGAATTCCTCACGGCGGTCGTTCGTGCCCGTTTTGGCACGGTCGATGTATTCGCTGACTATCTGATATCCGTTTTCATTAGCAAATTTGTGTATTGCTCTGAGCTGAGCGTCGATACTCTCGTCGCGCTGGTTGTCGCTGGAGTACCGTGCGTAGGCTGCTGCCCTTATCATACTGCCGCCTCCTCGCTATCAGCGTTCATTATCTCAATAAGCAGAGAAGCGACCATTCGTTCCGGCGGAACGTATGTGCAATCCGCCTCGGTTAATGTAATAATGTCGTCCGGCATTATACCGGTATCCTCAGCGTTTCTGGGAAAGAATACGACTGAGTTTATCTTGTAGTTGCGTTTCATCTGGTTTTCCTCCATCTTCTCGGGATCTTGCGTCCCGGCATTATGTGATAGTCGATCACCAGATAATAATTTATAGTTGAAATCTTTAACGATACGATACAGATATAAAAATGATCCTGCGCATTTTCATGCGCAGGAACGGAAAGAAAATAACACAAATGAATGTAGAATGACATAGAAACGCTGAATAATATCGACAAATTCAGACGAGCGTGCCTCAAATTATTTAATAAGCTTGCTCTTCTTTATTGCCTTTAACAGATCATCGATATATCTGCCATCGCTGTATTCCAGAATTATAAGGCAATGGAGGATTTTGCTCTTATAATACTTGAAACGTTTGCCATGCTTCTTTTTTCTTGCTTTCATACGTTCAAAATAAAAGACAGCAAATGAGTAGGCAATGAAGTCATAGGCTGTGACGTGTTTCACCAGGTCTCTGAAATCCTCTTCTGAAAGCTGTTCCTGATCATACAGCAGCTTAACACATAGAAGTTTATACTTGACCTGGCTACTTTTGTCCTGCGCCTGAGCGCTATTATAATATCTCTCAGCCAAAGCCAGATTCCTGTTTTTAGCCTTTCCATACAGCCCAAGGTGGTAGTCACCCATCGTAATGAGCCAGCCGGTATTGAACTGCGTTTTTTCCGCATTAAAGAAACAATTATGTACCGCAGCTGCGCCAAGGAGTTTTTTCGCCCTTTTGCGCAGCGCTTTTCGTTCCTCATTGGATATTGCAATACTACTATTGCCATAGGATTCTTCTATCAGACGTTCCAGTGCGTCTTGCGAACCTAAGGCCGAAAGCGCATAAAGACCGCTTATCTTATCAAGGGAAGATAATTCTCCCTTTTCCCATTCGCAATAACTGTCAGAACTCCTGATACCCTGCGCTGCTGCAATTTTTACATAATCGCAGGCAGATCTAGTCTGCATCTGAAAATGATTACGCTCCGAAATAAGAGCTGAAAGCGTGCTGTTCTTTTTCATTGATAGACCCTCCTATATTTACTTCCCACATTCTTCTATACCTGAGATGTATTTGGTTGCTTCTTCAATATCAAGACGATATGTCCTGAAATCGCCAACAGGGCGTATGGAAAGACGATGTTTCTGGCCACGACCTTGATCAGGCTTGATGATGCCTTTCTGTATCAGCGATCGTATCAGCGCTTTTTTGTTGATATTCTGCAGATCACAGGAGTAAAGTAACTTATCCTGCTTATCATCAACGATATAACGGTACTCTTGTGAAGAATAGCCCCACTTTTCACTTTCCAGCGGTTTTTGGGCATCTATATTCTGGAACTTGCTGCTGTTATCAACAACGGTTTTGCAGAAAACGTATTCCGGCATATCATACTGCGTTTGGATGTAGTCGTTTTTCAGGCTCTTCACTGCATAGTTGAAAAGGGAATCACTATTTTTTTCCGCCTCTCCGCGGTATTCACGATAATACATCTCGGTGGCAAGTATCCAGGAATATGCCTCGACGCGCCGCTGACAGAGACCATTGTGCGTTTGGTTAAGCGTATCACAGAAAGATAAAAATGAAGCATATAGTTTCCTTACTACCTTGTCCGGTCCCTGTTCAGAAACGTGCATAAGGAGGTCGCTTATCGCCCTGGCATACAGCACAGCCGTTTCAGGCTTTTGCATATCCGTGACCCTATCGAAATCGATGTCCTCCCTGCTGACATGCACAAAAAGCATACGATTCAAGCTGGAAGTAACCAGCAGCGGTTCAACCTCGCCAGTAAATATAGCCCGGCAATCCGCTGTTGCGTCACTATTGAAGGTCTTGTGGGAAGACCCGGAATTACCAAACAGACGTGCTATCAGTTTGAGATTATCAGTAGCCTCAGAGCTGTTATTGTCAACAAGGTCGTCAACCAGCAAGATGGTATCGCGATAGATGACAAGATTTTTTCTGAATGCGGCTTCGGTATAGCCGACACTCAAGTCAAAATACGAATAGTCCTTGATAAAGCTCAGCAATGCTTTGACAAGAGTTGTTTTTCCTGAACCGGTCATGCCAATCACTCCAAGGGCATATTGGGGTATTCGTGCTATTCCTGAACGCTTGAACACTGATGTCAGCATCGAGATTATGAGGGTGAAGAACAGCATCATCATTGCGATGTTGTCTTTGGTGCATGATAACAATGTATCAAAAACCCTCATGGCTGCTTCCCTTTCCTTCTCATCGACAGATATTTCAGTAGACACAGGCTCAAATCCGTTTGTTGCGACGGTTATTTTGTCGCTGCCTATACAGTCTGAGCATCGGGCATATGTATTTCCATTCCAGCCAGGCTTTGTTACCGTCTCAACTTCCTCCGCAAAGGGAAGAAGCGAATCAATGTATGCCCGAACAAACTTGTAGAACGAGCAAGTGTACTTTAATCCAAGCTTCTCATGGATCCAATCGCTGTTGCTGAGTTCTTTTGAAGTTACTTCTACGGTCTTTACTTCGAAGACGTCACAATTCAAGACTGTTATCACTGCTGCCTGGTCTTTTGCTGTATCAGCGTTTGCATGAATCCTAATAGATAAAACAAACCAATTGGTCAGCGGCTTGAGATTTCCTTTTATGCATACCTCGAGGCCAGTTTCCGTGGCTTGTATCTCATAAGACTTCGGCATATAGCTCAGCAAAGCAAATGCTCTTTCAGTGGCCTCATTGTGGTCGAACGGCTTGCCCTCAATGTCAGACCACTTGTTCTCTGTAACGGGTGGCTTTACTCGCTTCGGTTCACCTGATGATTCATTCGCTGCAACATCTTCATTGTCATTGGAGCGGATCTCCTTGACTTGTTCTGCTGATCCTTCCATAGTAGCCGGGGTATTGTTCCTGTACTCTGTTTCATTCATAACTGGATTCCTTTCTTCACATTAGCGTTATATTTCCCTTTCGGGATGATAATAGTTTACCACAGAATAAAAACAAATACTATCACCATAAGCCACAAATTTTATAAGCTAAGAATTTGTTTTTCACGGGTATTTTGTTCTTTTTTTATAATAATAAAAGTTTGTTATAAATAGTTTGCGAAAGCGCTTTAAAAGTGATATAATAATTATATATTGATAGGTCAAAGGGCTTTTTGTCTATGGCTAAGGCACCTTAAACCAATCTGCAGATAACTGTTTATCTTATCATGTAACCGTTTATATATAACATTCGTGATTTTTTTCGGGAGGAAAATATGACGCACAAAGAGATTTTCCAAAAAGTGTTAGCAAGCCTTGGAATCAACTCAAAATACGAGCTGCCTAAACCATGGTCAGAATTTTTTGCGGAAAACACACCTAGAGTAGCTCGCACTAACTCTAAGGGATATAATATCTTTAGGGAATATAATCGAAATAAACTATTGGATATGATCTCTGTTTCAATGGGACTGTTCACATCTAAGTATTGTAATAAAATTATGCCCTATCTGTACCTGGATTTGAACGAGACCAGACATGACTATGCAAAAAATCTGATGAGTTTGATTTTAGAGTTGGCTTTTGAAGAGTATAGCTATGATAACCCTGAATGGATAGACAGAATACAAAAATCCGAAGATGTAATATTGATCATTTGCTGGATCGTACTTCGTTATGACTACTGGGAACGGTTTGGTACAGAGCTTCAGTTAAGAATGTTTCAGCTTATATATGACTTTTACAAGATGTTCTTCTATCAATTATATCTGGATAGGAATTTCAGCAAATGCTGCAAAGACATGGTAAAGGATTGCTTTTGTTCTATTATGTCGCTCGACTATTATAAGAATAAACTATTTGTTCCGCTTAGAAAGATGATCCGCTTGGACGTAAAAAATACAGACTCTCTCAGCGATTCATTTACGCGTGTTTTTAATTTGATACATAGGTTTCAACTGCATAATAAGGTATATTGCATTAACAATGATAATTGCTTTTTTGGTTACAATGACGATGATATAAGTATAGTTAAAAATGATGAATTATCTACAAATGAAACCGACCTGGCGTTGTTCTTTACCCGTGGACGTTCATATAATTATTATAGCAAGCATTATCCTAAATCCGGAAACATAGATGATGATAAACAGGCTATAAAGAAACTCATAAGCTACAGGAAGTTGTTGGTTTACACAACTCTTCCTGAACAGTGTTTCACGGATAAGGTAAAAGACATAAAAATATCATGTTATGACCCATCGGGTAAAATTATTGAAACTGAAATAAAAGATAGTATATCATCAATGCTCGCCAAAAAATACAACAGGTCAGAAATATCCAGAGAAATCGCAAATAATTTAGAATCCGGCTGTTATATAAGTGAAACGCAGGTGATCAATTACCTTTATGACATCTGGGAACACGGGGCAGCGACCATAATACTAAATGAATGCGATCCGTGGATCAGATGCTTTAACAGAGATGAGTGCAATGTTCGCAGGGAAATGAGTGAATTAGTGGGTATTTTAGAAGCAAACCCATTGTATGCCAATTGCAAAGAACACATAGATTTTTTGAAACTAGCAAAACAAAAAAGTTTATTATTCCGGACGCTAAGACTTCTTATATCTCTTCTATGGGCAGGGAATATGGAATTGGCTACTCCATACCGTCAAAAAGAGTTTACTGATCTCATCGAACAATTGTCTTTTGTGAGAAAAGAGGGGTTCACAGATGACGAAACAATAAAAGAAGCTCTTATTAACGGTGCATGGAATATGCTTCATAGAACAACTGAATTTTCAAAATTTTTTGCTTTACTTAGTGAAAAAATAATTGCCAATGCTGATTCAGATGAGGTATCTGAAGCTCAATTAAAATTGCAGGTTTATTTGGTTTTATTTATTTTATGGACAAACGGCCTGGTACTTTTTGTAACAGATTCAGAAAATCAGGATTATGAAAACGCTTTCATGAAATATATGCTAAATGACAATTTGTACAGTCAATTTAAGTTTAAGGAATAGAAACAATAAAATTTAGTGCTGTTTTATGTTTTGACAAACTTGAAAAGTTGACATAACACAAATCACATTCTAAGCCACTGTAAGTATAGATCAATGTTCAAGAGTACTGATTCAAACCTTAATGTCCGGATTTTTTAGAACCTCATTTTTCTTGTACCCTCACATCGGTAAAAACATAGGATAAACAGGCTAAAAACAGGGTTCCCCCACCCACTCATATCACCATAAATTTTTTTATTCGCTTATCTATGTCAAGAAATCAACTTTGGCAACTTCGAAATAAGCAAAATACATAATATATGCGCCGTGGCATCAACCACGGCGCACTTTTACCTGAGATACTCAAAAAGGCTCGGGAGGAATTTCACCTCGCTGTCCTTATTAAGTGTAACGACATTCAACCCTATGCTCTCAAACTCCTTGATCATCTTATTGTAGTACTCATGCCTGAGCTTAGGGTGAAGCTCAAACATCTTTTCCTTTGCCTTTCTCACGCTGGATTTCTTCCTTACCAGTCGGAGCATATCCAGCATACGGCTTCTCAGCTTCTTGTTTCTGACGCTTGCCCTGACCTTAGCGCAGGCTTTCTTATATGGATAATAATCGGCGTCCAGAAGCAGGCTGTGCGCCATAGCCAGTATCTTTTCCCGGCTATCTGCCATGCAGTAAGCTACCCGTTCCCGGTTGGTATTGCAGCCGGGAGTCTGTTTTTCAAGCGACTTTCTTCTCAGAATGCGCAGCTCAATGCGCAGAGTTCCCTCGGCGATTTCCGAATCGCAGTCCCGCTGGGCAAGCTCCTTCTTTTTATCGTAGAAGCTGACCTCCAGTCCCTCGGTTTTGTTTCTGACAGTGAAACTGCCGGTGGAATCAAAATCCGGAGAATCATCTATTAAAACCTCATAGCCCTTTTTCATCTCGCTGCGGTACATCAGATTTATGTATTCACTGACGTTATCTGCTGAACCTACGTCAACATTTATGCACTGGTCAACACGGTACAGTTCAAGCGTATTGACAGCGTAATCTTCGCCGAACTCATGAACCAGCATACTTTCAGCAATGTCAAGCGCTTCGTTAAGATTCCGTGGGTCGATAAGCCGGGACTTGTCCTCTATTCCAAGAAGGTCGTTCAGGCTGAGGATAAAATCATAGTATCCGCTGATTTTTGTCTTTTTAAGAATCACCCGGATTCCATTACCCTGAAAAATGAATGCGTAATGTTCGTTTCCTTTCGTGTTAGTTTCCACGCCAAACCTGCCCCTGGCTTTGCTGAATAATTCTTTTTCAGCTCTGTGATATTCGATGTGGTTTTTGAAATTCTTTCTTAATCCGATGGTGTGAATTGAATAGTTCATAGTTTTTCCTCCCAATAGTTATAGTTGCGTATGGTTATTGCGTTTTTTATATTTGATTTAATGCCAATAAACCTCATTACAATGCTATTTATCCAAGTTACCAATAGAGTACAATATTAACACAATAGTGTATCTCCTTTATGATATTTACTAAACTGTTTGTGAATTATATAATCTTATTTTCTGTCGCCGGCGCAAACATTTTTGTAAATACATTTTGGCGAGGAGGCGAAAGCCGTGGACGAAAAAATCCTGACAATAGACGAATTACAAGACAGGCTCCGTATAGGAAGAAACCAGGCGTACAAGCTCGTAACGGAGAAGAAGATTAAAGCATTCCGCACAGGGAAGCGCTGGAAGATAACAGAAGCCGCACTGAATGAGTACATCAGGAAAAGCGAGGAAAGCGACAAGGAATAATGAAGATTCGGAAATGAATATATTCCCTTAGCCCATTGACCTTTCCCTTATTTTTCGCTATAATATAAGGGAAAGGCAGAAAGAAAAGGTCATGCACAAATACAATTAAAGCATATAATTAATTAGAATAGGTTGAATTTCTCCTATAAATGTGGTATAATAGTATCAAGAAAGATATTTGAGGAGGAATGAACCATGACAGTAAACACAAACACCCTTGTTTCCATAACAGAAGCTAACCAGAACTTTTCCAGAGTAGCACGGATAGTTGACGAGAACGGCTCTGCGATCATTCTGAAGAACAATGTTCCGCGCTACATCATTATGGAATTCCCAGAAGCGGAAAAGCTGCAGACCGCTCCCGATGACGATGTTGAGGCTATTTCCCGCAGGCTGATTGCAAAAAATCTTGAAGCTTACAAGGCGCTTGCGAAATGATATATCAAAAATCGGTGCTCCATATACGAAGCACCGGTCGATCTATATAAAAGCGGCTCGCACCGCTGATAATCATTTGTTCGTCAGCCTGCGAGCCAGTTTGTAGAATGTGGTCTTTTTCATGTCAAGGCGTTTCATCGCCTCCACAGCTGTAATGCTGCCAGACTGCCACAATTCAATCACCTCGGCGTAATTGTCGGGGAGCGTTGTTTCAGGTCTTCCGAATTTCACGCCTTTGTCGAGCGCAAGCTTGATTCCCTCAGACTGACGGGTGCGTATTTTACGACGTTCCTTTTCGGCGGTGTAAGCCAGCAGCTCAAAGACAATGCTGCAAATCAGGTTCTTTTCAAGGTCGGATTTCTCTTTCGTATTCAGAATGGGCGTGTCAATTATCACAATGTCCACGCCCATGCGCTGAATGTCGAGCCACTCGTCCTTGATTGCGCCGTAATCCCTGCCGAGCCTGTCCATCTCCTTGATTACCAGCGTGTCGCCGGGGCGGAGCATCTGGTTCTTCAATGCAAGGTAGCCTTTGCGCTGAAAATCCTTTCCGGACTGCTTGTCCGTAACGATGTCACGTTCCTCAACGCCGTATTCGAGAAGCGCCTCGATCTGTCGGTCGAGATTCTGCTCCGTGCTGGAAACCCTGGCGTATCCGTATGTTCTTCCCATACAACCTCCGTTCGATAAAGTATACTTTTGCGGAAACCGGAAAGCACCGTGATTCTGCGTTCGCAAATATCGGTTCGGCGCTTTCCGGATATGTCCGCAATGTGGGTGAGATTTCCGAACGCTCAGAACTCTCCGCAGTAGTCGTATGCACACTCATTCAGGATTTCGCATAATGCCTCCTCGATTACACCGGGCTGGTACAGCATTTCTTCAATTTCCTCTACAAAATAACCATAGCTTAGAAGCAGGTCAATGTCCTCCCGGGATACGCCGATGGAGCTTGCGAAGTCTTTGAGTTGCTTTACGTCCTGCGGTTCGCTCTCGCATGATTCCGGAACATTCCACCAGTCACGTCGGAAGTAACGGTAATCATACATCATCAGGTTGGTTGTGTCGAACATGCCCTGTTCCATGGCTCCCGTGCTGTCGATTTTCAGAATATCACCGCATGACGTATTAATTTTCTGGTGCTCAATACTGATAATTCCAAGGCGTGTACGTGCTCGGTCGAGAATCGCTTCCGTGCTGGCATAGACATACAGTCCGCAGGTATCGTAATGGTACAGCGCTAACGGATTGTCTCCTTTGACGAAATACACATTGTTGTGCTCGTCCAGAACCGTAAACACAAAAGAACCCTCGACAAGTTCAGCCATTTCAGAAATGGACTGTATGTCGAGGGTTTTCTGCTGTTCCAGAAGCTGCACTGCTATGTAGCTATCCGTCTTTACGGGCGTACCCGGTAGCGACATCTGCTTGCGTAACCTCACATCATTATGAAGTACGCCTTTGTGGTTGAATGCATAGCCGGTAGCATCGGTTCCGCGTTCCTCGCATTCCTCGGAAAGAACACGTAGCAGCTTCTCACGCTGCTTCGCATTTATAGTATGATTATAGTCTATCGAACCGAATATTGCACACATATTAGTCGTCCTCCTCTGCCGTAATAGGCGTGTTTATGTAGAGCTGGCGCTCTTTGAGATAGGGTATCAGCTCTGGTTCAGTGCTGTCGTCAAGTGAGCCTACGAAATCAGACCAACTTACGGATTTCAGTTCTGTGTCCGTGAGGTCGGTTGCAAGCTCACATATCTTGTCCACAAGCTCCAGCGTTGCGATCAGCGTATTGTATTTCAGCGTGCCACGGAACATACGAAATTCTATCGTGTGATAATTCGTAATGTTTACGCAAGCATAGCGACCATTGCAACCTTTCTTTGCGTCCTCCAGAATCTCTTTCGGACTGTTCTTGTAACCGTACCTCGCAGCCCAGCGATTCATCTGGTACTCGGTTCTGCGGCTGAATTTCAGTAGCTCCAGCCAATGATGCTCCACAAAATAAAGCACCCGGGAAATGCACTCATCCTGCGCTTCCCGGGTACTGCCGAAGGCTGTTCTGTTGACGTGAATATGTAATCCGCAAGTCGAAGTTTTGTGGCTACGATAATCCATACGGATTGCGGATTTCGTTATCTTTGCCCAAGGCATTTTGTCCTTGTGGTACTTCAGAGACATGGGGTGTGTTACAATTTCCATACCGTCAGATAGACTTCCGTCAGATTTTATGTAGATATGCTCCGCAATCCTGTTGCCGATACCCAGAAGCGTATCAGCGTTGTCGATGTTCTTGCCGCCCTCATCAATCTCAAGTTCCACGCCGAAATAGCGCTTGCTGTCGCCATAAAAGATGGGATCGGGCTTGTAGTTGTATTCATGTATAGAACTCTGCTGGCGCTCCTCATAACACCTGTCGCAATAGGCGTAATCGTCCTCATCGTCGTAGTTGGCATAGTCTCTGTGAATGATTCTGCCACAGCACTCGCAGGTCGTGTAATAATCGTCGTAGCAGGAGTTGCAAAGCGGCATACTGTCAGAGCCAGCATTGTCGTCTGCCCAGATTCTGTCGCCGCAGTGTTCGCAAACAACCGTTTCGCTGTGGTAGCAGTCATCGCATAAAATGCTGCCTTCAAATGTGTAGTAATCATCGGTTTCGATCGTTGCTCCGCAGCAGCCGCAAACGGGGCGAGTATTTTCGTTGTTGTCCATGGTGTGCTCCTCCTCAATATTCTTCTGCCAAAAGCATGGTGGAATGTGTCTCGTCATCAATGACGAAGATTTTTGCCGTGATGGGTTCATCAATTGGGAATGTGAATGTGCGCACATAGGCTGGTTCTTCCTGACTGTGCGTGACCTGCTGATTTGTGCCATTCGCTACGAGCTTAAAGACTTGCAGGTAATCTTTCCGCTCGACTTTCACGCTGTCAATGCAGTCCCAGAGGATTATCTGGGTGACGAGCGGTACAGTGTTTGTTATGCCTCTTGTGACATAACGCTGATTGTTAAACATAATTTCTCCTCTCCCGTACACAAAAAATCCCCGAAGCATTTGCGCTTCGGGGAAATTTCTGTGTGCCGAAAATTATTCGGATAGCTTACGCAGCTACACGAAAATAATATGTCAATGTACAAATTGATATTGACAACAAAAAACTGTCCCAAAAATGATACCCTATTCACCTTGACACATACGGTCAGATTGTGGTACAATGATTATCAAAGATAAGGGGTGGAAATCATGCTGAAACGTGGATTATACGAGCAGGTCATAAACAAGTCACTCGACCGTGAGCTGGAGCGCTCTGACGATATCGCAGCAAGCACCGGAAAACTGGACGGCGCCGAGGCTCCGCAGATACTCTCGCACTATATCGGTGAACTGGTGGAAAAGGGACTCCGACAGGTGAGCTCCGACGATATTTCGGGGCAGCTTTCGCTTGCGAACAGGATAGTTTCAGCCATCGCCGATGTTACCGGAGACAGCGATTTTGACGGAATGTCCGTTGCTGAACGCGCCGAGCAGCTCCTTGCAGTAGCCGAAAAGAAGAACACGCTCACTGCTGTAACCGGCGAGTTTTCCCCGGTACGTCCGGAAACCTCGCTTGCGGCAAGCTCCCTGTTCACCGGATCTATCCACGAGCCGAGCATGATGAGCGAGCTGAAAAAGGAAATACAGTCCGCTGACCGCGTGGATATGCTGGTCTCATTCGTGAAGTGGAGCGGTCTGCGGCTCATCATCGACGAACTTTCGGAGTTCACACAGCGCGGCGGAAAGCTGCGCGTCATCACGACCTCATACATGGGCGCGACCGACGTTAAAGCAGTCGAAGAACTGCGAAAACTCCCGAATACGGAGATACGAATCTCCTACGACACAAAGCGCACAAGGCTCCACGCGAAAGCCTATGTTTTCTGGCGTGAAACCGGATTCAGCACTGCTTATGTCGGCTCGTCAAATCTCTCGAATGCCGCTATTTCAAGCGGTCTTGAATGGAACCTAAAAATCACCGCGCACGACCAGCCCTCCACCCTCGACAAAATCAGCGCAACTTTTGAAAGCTACTGGAACAGCCACGAATTTGCGCCCTATTCCGAGAACGATGTTCAGAAGCTTTCGCAGGCGCTTTCAGCCGAAAAATACAGCGGCGAAACAGCGGATTACCTCTTTGACATCAACCCCTATCCCTATCAGCAGGAGATACTCGACCGCCTGAAAGCCGAGCGTGATATCCGCGGGCATTTCCGCAATCTTGTCGTTGCCGCTACCGGTACAGGCAAGACTGTAATTTCCGCGTTCGATTATCGCAGATTCCGCAGCGAAAACGCAGGCAAGCCCTGTCGCCTGCTGTTCGTGGCGCACCGTAAGGAGATCCTTGAACAGAGCATAAAATGCTTCCGTGGAGTACTTCACGACCCGAATTTCGGCGAGCTGTTCGTTGGCGAATACAGTCCGAAGTCGATGGATAATCTGTTTGTTTCGGTGCAGACTCTGAACTCCCGTGCGCTCACCGAAGCTGTCAGCGAGGATTTCTATGATTTCATCATCGTAGACGAGTTCCACCATGCCGCTGCGCCTACATATCAGCAGCTCCTGAATTACTTCAAGCCGCGTATTCTGCTGGGACTTACCGCAACGCCTGAACGTATGGACGGCGAGAATATTCTGCGCTGGTTCGACAACAGAATTGCCGCTGAAATACGGCTTCCCGAAGCCATCGACAGGAAGCTGCTTTGCCCGTTCCAGTACTTCGGGATTTCGGACAGCGTTGACCTTTCGGACGTTAAATGGAACCGCGGAGGTTATGAGCGTTCCGCACTTTCAAAGGTGTACACCGGCAACGATATGCGGGTATTCCTGATACTGAAACAGCTCCGGAAATACGTCACCGATATGGACGGCGTTAAGGGGCTGGGATTCTGCGTCAGCAAGGAACACGCACGCTATATGTCGGACAAGTTTAACGAAGCCGGAATTGCCTCCGAGTGCCTTACTGCGGACAGCGACAACGAATTTCGCCGCAGCGTCAGCAAGCGGCTTTCGGACGGCGAACTGCGGTTTATTTTCACGGTTGACCTGTTTAACGAGGGCGTGGATATTCCGGCGATAAATACGATCATGTTCCTGCGACCTACGGAATCCCTGACGGTATTTTTGCAGCAGCTTGGCCGTGGATTGCGTCTGTATGACGGCAAGGAATGTCTGACCGTGCTTGATTTCATCGGGCAGGCAAACAAGAAATACCGTTTCGAGGAGAAGTTCCGCGCGCTGCTTTCGGACAGCTCGCGTTCGGTTCAGGGCGAGATAAAGAACGGCTTTGTGGCGCTTCCGAAAGGCTGTTATTTACAGCTTGAAAAGAGGGCTGCGGAGTACATTCTTGACAATATCAAGCGCTCCCTTGGCAACAGAAATGCGATAGTTCAGAAGCTCGCAACGTTCACCGAGGACACCGGAAAATCGCTCAATCTGGAGAATTTTCTGACCTGTTACAGTCTTGATATCTCCGCGATTTATGCGACAAAATTCAGCTTTTCAAGGCTGTGCGTAATGGCTGGCGCAAGGGATGATTTCTCCGAGCCGCTGGAGGATATCGTGACAAAGGCGCTGCCGAGGATTTCCGCGATAGATTCACGCAGGTGGATCGAATTTCTGGTGGATAATCTGCCGGAGATTTCAGCGCGCAGCGAAGACGATTTCTCGCCGTTGCAGCTTCGTATGCTGACAATGCTGCAATTTACTATCTGGCAGAAAACGTGGCAGGAATGCGGCTTTTCAGATATGCTGGAGGGATTCCGCAGGCTGGCGGCCTGTCCGGTGCTTCTCGGTGAGATTCTGGACGTGCTGTATTACAATTACGACCGTATCGACTTCGTGGACGCTCCGGTCGATTTAGAATTTGAGTGTCCGCTTGATCTGCACTGCACCTACTCCCGCGACCAGATACTTGCGGCGCTGGATTTCATGAAGCCAAGCACGGTGCGCGAGGGCACGAAATACCTCCCGGACAAGAAAACGGACGTGCATTTCGTAACGCTGAACAAGGCGGAAAAGGACTACTCTCCGACGACGATGTACGAGGATTACTCGATAAATGAAGTGCTGTTCCACTGGCAGAGCCAGAGCACGACTTCGCAGAGCAGCACGACCGGTCAGCGGTACATGAATCACCGCAGCATGGGCGTGCGTGAACTGCTGTTCGTTCGGGAATTCAAGAGCGGAAAGCTCGGTGCGACGCCGTATACGTTCCTGGGGCTTGCGGATTTTCTGTCGGTCACTGGCTCAAAACCGATGAATATTACATGGAAACTGCACGAGCCGATTCCGGCGAAGTACCTCAGAAAGACTAATAAATTGGTGGTGGGATAATGAGAGAAGTTACAGCCGCGATAATTCGCCGCAATGGGAAAATACTGATCTGCCGCCGTGCAGAAGGCTCCTGCGCACATCTGTGGGAATTCCCCGGCGGAAAGACCGAGCCGGGGGAAACTCCGTTTGAGTGCCTTACACGCGAACTCCGCGAGGAACTGAATGTTGAAATAAAGCCGCTTCGCGAGTACCGCCGCAGTGTTTGCGGGGAACTTTCGTTCGTGTTTATTGAAGCTGAGATAGTTTCCGGTGAGCCGGAGCTTTCCGTTCACGAGGAAATGCGGTGGGTATTACCGGAGGAGCTTACGGAGTTCGAGTGGTGTCCGGCGGATAGGGCGGTGGCTGAGGAGATCTCGAAAAGCACTGGGAATATAATAATACAAATTAAAAACATATCTTTATAAAAAACAACAAAAATTATGTTATCTGTTGCAAATGCCGCTGATTTGTGATATAATTTATAAAACGGCATCAATCAGGGGCTTGTTTTATTGAATTCGCACAAAGGAGCAGAAAATGACTGAAAGAGAAATATTGGAAAAACTAATATCCCTCCTTGGATCGGAGCCTTCTGTAAAGGACAGGTACAGTTCAACAATAGAGATTCTGCGCGTTCAGTTGGAACAGGCAAAAAAAGACCGATACCGTATCGGAGTTATCGGAGTTACAAGCAGCGGAAAATCTACGATGATAAATGCACTGCTTGGTGAAAAACTTTTGTGCATGGATGTCAGACCGTCATCCAATCAGCTTGTCACCTGCTCAAAAGCTCCTGAACGTCAGGTGAAGATCTATTTTGAAAACGATAAGGAATTAGTTATAAAGGGCGCCCAAATGACGCCATCTGTCGTTGGCAAATACAGTGATGAGACCCAGAATGTCCATAATGCTGAAGCAGTAAAACAACTGGAGCTTTCGACCCCGGGCTTTGCATTCGACGATGATATCCTGCTAGTTGACAGCCCCGGACTCGATGCCTATCAGATGGAAAATCACGAAAGATTGACCATGAACAATCTTCTTCCAACAATAGATTTCTGCATTTTTGTTACTACATTGAAAACTCAGAGCGATCAGAAGATGCTTGACGTATTGAATGCTGTGGCTGAAAAAGGCTGTCCGGTGATCGTGGTTCAGAATATGCTTGATTCTGTAAAACCCAGCGCCGATGGAAAGAAATCAGTAGAAATGGTCGCACAGGAACATCGGACCCGTGCAGAACGTATCGTCAACAATTCAAATATAGCAGACAAAAATAGTGTGCGGATAGTCCAGATATCGTCAATACAGGCTCTGGAAGGCAGAATAGCCCACGATGAACCCAAGCTTGTAAAATCAAATTATTATAAGCTGATAAGCGCTGTCAGCCAGACGCTTGCCGAGGTCAGACCCCGTATTGAAGCCAATCGTATGGCATCAATAAAAAGCATCATACAGAGGCTTGTCTCGGAAGCTGAGTCTGACATATCGTCATCTGACAATTCAACAATTGAAAAATTCAGGTTTGAAGGATATGACAAGCAGATAAAATGCGGCTATGAGATCATCCAGAATTCCCTCAATCATGAGATCATGAAGCTTATGGAGATCGCGGACTTTATCAGCAAGCATAAAGCAATGAACAACAACCCGCTTGACTGGATACTGGCGATGAAGCGCGAACAGGTCAATACCCAGATATTCAGCGGGCTTCTTGGGGTAGTTGAAAGTGAAATGAAAACCCTGAGCCGGCTTGTATGGGGAGAAAATGAATTCCGCGAGCAAAACGTAGACGATGTCAAAAAGCGAGTCAAAAAGTGCGAAGACGGCTTACTCAGAATGATGAGAGAATACAGTAAATCAATATCCAAGCTGTGCACCGAGCTGGGAGTCGACGAGCGGCGGCTGAAAGCGCTTGACAGTTTCGGAAGTCTGCCGGAGCTGAGATCTCATCAGAGGCCGGACAGGGTCAGAGTTGAAAAAACAAGTGGGCCATTTGGTGGGAATGTTGCAAGGTGGTTCGGCGATATTTTTGGAACCGACTGGGGTTATGAATACAAAACAGTGATGGTATACGACGCTGAAGCAACTCGTAAAAGCGCACTCGAATATCTCAAGTCAGCCGTCAGATTATACACTGACTCCTGCGAAAGATGGCTTAATACAGCGAAAAAAGAGCGTGATGTCCTGCTGACTCAGATCGAACTGAGTTTTGGAGAATACAAAGAAAGACGTGAAAAGGCCCTTGATCGTCAGAAACAGCAGGAGATCATGAGGGCATTAAACGGCATCTGCTCTCAGATTCCTGTATATAATGCTGACAAATCGAAAAAAGTCGAGCATGGCTCAACGGATCTGAATCTGGAACTTACTGAAATGGAAGTGCCTGAATCGGCTTATTCATTTTATCAGCTTGCTGATAAAATCAAGCTGACAATACATGAGACGGTCTTTTCTCAGGCGTTCCCCGGAAATAAGGGACGAACCTATCTTGTCATTTCATGGGACGCCGCAAGCGGAGCCAGATTTCTGAAATATTCATTCGGAATGATCGTTTCCGATGAAGAGGCTTCCGGAATGATCAGGAAAGAAAATGTTATATACATATTTGCTCCTGATGATTCAAAGCTTGAAAGCCAGCGTCTTTACGATCAGTCCGTCGATTGCTTCTGCCTGTTCAATGCACTGCAGTATGGCGCAGCGATGAAGGCAATTCAGGATTCGCATATATGCGATGTTATCAACAGATTTCATTCGGTGAACTGGGTAATACAGGATCTGGACGAGATCAGGAATGCAGGAGAAGGCAGCGTCCGTGACAGTATTCGTAATATGCTCAGGATCAGGCAGGAGTTCGGAATACTTCCTGCGGGATCGATCATGATTTCAGATGAAAACCCTGTATATCAGCTTGCAGCAATACAGATACAGCAGCATACCACACTTACCCATACAGATGAGATCAGTTTACTCAACGATCTTAACAGCGCATTCCCCTTTTTCATGAAAAAAGGAACAGACAGGACAATAAACGAAATTTATACAGCATTACAGGAAGGAAGAAAAGAAGATGGCAAGAAGCAGATCCGTTAAACCCGCAGCCAAACCACTCAAAAAGACGGCAGGAGCAAAAACAGCTTCCAGAACTGCAGCACCCAAAACCGCGCAGAAAGAGCCTGCAAAGGCAACCAGCAATCCGATGATATTACAGGTCGACGAGGCTACGCGAGGCCTGATGAGCGAGATCAAGAACGGCATAACTGAGGGATTTTCCAGTGGGCCGGATTATTCTGATGATATAAGATCCATTCGTGATAACCTCTCCCAGATAAGCGGAAAACTCGACGATTGCTCATCAGATATTTCCTCTGTAAAGAATATTGCAGGCAAAGCGGCTGACAGCAGCGAAACCACCGAACTGCGGCTCGGAAAGCTGGAAAAGGATATCAGAAAATTCTCTGACACCCAGAATAAGATCAGCGAGAAGCTCGATCATATTCTTGAACTGCTTGACGAAAAAAGGAGCAGCAGAGCATGAAAACGTTAAAATTCGATAAAAAGCTGTTCGTAATTCTAGATAAGTATTCGCCCACTGCGTCCATGCCTCTGGGAAAGACGCTTGAAAAAATTATTTCTGCGTCCGGAAACGCTGAAATGATAGTCCCTGTTCTAGGTATGCAGGGAATGGGAAAAAGCACCCTTATCAACGCGATACTCGGTGAAAGCATTCTTCCGAGTACGGCTGATGAAACGACTTGTATTCCTGTTGAAGTAAAATATGGCGAAAAGGAATATGCAGAAGTTCATTTCAAAAAATCATCAAAGACTATTGTTATCCACACAACAGAAGAAATGTCCGAATATGTTGACAACAACTACAATAAGGCTAATGAAAAAAATGTGGAAAGAATAGTTTTGTTCAGAAAATGCGACCTGCTTCGTTCGGGCATGGTCATCGTTGATCTGCCCGGCGTTGGAAGCATGACGCATGAGAACGCCGACACCACTAACAGATATATTCAGAATTTATGCACCGCTATTTTCGTTATTCCCACAACTCCGACCCTTAGAAAAGTGGAACTGATTTTCATAAAGGGAGTCTGGTCTCAGTTCACCAAAGCTATTTTCGTACAGAACGAATGGGGAGAATCCAAGAGAGAGCTTGAGGATTCAGTCGAATTCAATTCCCTCCAGTTGAAAAAGGTCGCCGACGAGCTGAAAACGCCATACGACGGTGAAATAACGGTCGTGAATGCGTATAATGCTCTTGCAGGAAAGCTCAGCCATAACGATGAGATGGTCCGTTCTTCTAAAATAGATTCACTTGTATCTCAGCTTGAAGGATTTGCGAAAAACTGGGATTCCTTATTAGAAACCAGCGTCATTGAAAAAGCAGGCTCCTATATTGATTCCGCAATAGCCGAGATCGATGACCGGATCATAAAAATAGACATGGACAAACAGGCTCTTGAAGAAGCCCTCCGTCAGGAATATGAAGAATTCCGCAGACAGAATCGGGCTTTGAACACCAAGATAGATGGTATCAAAACATGGCTTCGCTCACAAAGATCCGAGTGTGACAAGCAGTTTTCCGAGCTTTCCAACAAATATGCAGGCAAGGTAAGCGCTGAGATGACCAAAGTTATTGAAGGCGGAGTAACGGACGGTCAGGCGCTTTCAAAGGCGTTCAAAGATATCCAGGAAGTACAGGGATCTGATTTTGCAAACGAGTGCTTCAATATCATAATGACTTTCCGCAATGGACTCCAGGACAAGATGGAAGAACTGGGCGAGCTGGTTTCTGAAAATCCTGATATGTCTTTCAATGCTCAAAGCATCACAAGAGCCAACAGATTTAAAATTGAGCAGTTATTTGCGCCTTTGGGCGGTATTGGCGGCGGTATTGGCGGTATTTTTGCCGGTTCGGCTGTTGGCGGCGTTGTGACAGCAGCCCTGACTGGAACTGCGATAGGAGCGGCCGCCGGACCGATCGGCATTGTCGCCGGAGTCATCGTCGGCGCGCTCTGCGGTGTTTTCGGAGCCCTGCTTGGCAATGGTGCTAAAGCGGGCGTTCAACACATAGACAAATCCGCCGCAAAAAAAGAGGTCGAATCCAAAATCGACGATATAAGGAAAGCGTACAGCAGCAGCATCAACAAGAAGTTCATTGAAATGATCAGTAATATCGAACAGAAGCTCAATGATATCGCCGAAGGCACACAAAAAGAAGAAAAAAATCTGCTTAACAGATCCATTAACTGTGAAAAGCCTGAAGCGGACCGAAGCGAGCTGAACAAGGACAAGGCCACATTAGAGGAGATCAGAATATGCTTACAAAAGTAATGGAGCGACTTGATAAGATCGAACCGCTTCTTGACGCATGCAATGACGAGGAATTGAAGATATGCGCCGGATTCCTTGCAGACAGGATCGCAAATCCGGACAGTTATGTAACCTTTCTTGGCGAAACAAGCAGTGGCAAATCAACGCTGATAAACGGTCTTATCGGTGCGCCTGAGCTTATTATGAGAGCAAGACCTTCCACCGGTGCCATCACAGAGGTTGAATTGTGTGACGGGAATGTCAGGGAATACTATGCAATAAACAAAGACGCGTCGATCGAAACCATCGACCGGGCGACATTCCTCCGGCTTACGGAGGACCCTGACAAAATGCTTCAGAGACTGAAGCTCAAAATCGGCACCGGAAATAACCAATATCACCATATGCGCATATTTGACACTCCCGGATATGGCTCTATCGTGGCCGAACACGAGGAGATACTCAAGGAGTTCCTGCCAAACAGTGATGTCGTCGTATATACAGTCAGGTATAACATAGGTGTTCAGGAAAACGACTATTGTTTTTTGGGGTTTCTTCATGAACTGATACGAGAAGACGCAGAGATAATTCTTGTCATCAACTGCTGTCCGGTAAACGTTGTTCCGGAGAATGACAATCGAATAGGGGAAATAAAAAAATATGTGTCCGACATTCTCGGAGTATCTCCCCATACATTTGTCATAAAAAGAGAAACCTGCGAAAATGAAGATGATTACCCGCTTCCTCAAGCGCGTGATATGTGGAACTATATTTCAGGCATTGTGAACGGAGAGGCACATCAGGCTGTGCTTGAACACGCTTTCAACGAATACGTTACAGACCTGTACAAGAAATGTGACGCCATCATCAGTTCACGATATATCCAGGCACAGCTTGCCGATGAAGATATAAAAGTCATGAATGACGCTGGCCACGAAACTGCAGAGAAACTGCGGGAAGCAATCCCCAAACTGATCGAGCCGGCATTCGAAAAAATTGAAAGAAATCTTCCGGGTAAGTTTGACCAGGCCGCTGAATGCGCCAAAAAACAAATCTTTGAGGAAATTGAAAATTCGCACAGCATAGACAAGGATCAGCAGATTGCATATATTCAGAGTCATCTTCTGCCTTTTGCCATTAGTAAATACAGCCTTGATATTCAGGATTACATTGGCGTTATTCTTGAACAATTGAACAAGGAGCTAGATGACTACATTAACAAAATAATCACTGATTATCAGCTGAATATCCAACTGAGATTAAACAGCCATGTTGAAACGGCTGTTAAAAATTCTGCATCAAAGCTGGTCGAGCGCGTTGGTACTCAGCTTTTAAAACAGGTGTTTACCAAATTCGGCGGGGCCGGCGGCGCAAACGCCGGAATAGCCAATGCAGCTTCTCATATGCTAAAGGAACTTGGAAATCTGTTCGGGAAGACATTTTCACGGGAAACGCACAATGCGCTGAAACATTTCCTTGCAAGAATAGGCGCCACCTCAATGCGGGCAGTAAGCATAGGAATAACCGTTTTTGTTGAAGCAGTAATGATGATAATTGATTATGCAACATGGAAAGGTAATCTCAAGAAAGCAGTCGCAGATGGCGTGGACAATTGGAAGGAAACCGCTCTGCCATCCGCGGTTGATGATTTAAGGGAATGCCGCCGGAAAAACATTGATACGGTCGCTAAGATCGCAGATTCTTTTGAAAACGAATTGGACAATAGTGAGAAACCTCAATCCGACCATCTGTTGAAGCTGGTAAAAATGTCCCAAGAAATAGGAAAATCAATTGGAGTAGTGGAGGACTAGATCATGAATGGATTAACAGAAGTAAAAAGCACAAGATGCGTACAGCCTAGGGAAGAAAATATAGAAATATTCAGCAAAGATCAGCTTCCTGCAGTAAATAACGGGAACAGACTGCTGGGCGCAGTTGCTGATAATTTCACTAATATCCTTTCCATCGCCGACAAAATAGTGAACATCCGTGCTTTAAAGGCTCAGTCAGAGGCAAGGGCTATGGAACTTTCCGCCGAACGGGAAAAACTGCTGGCGGAAGCAGAGGCTTACGCCCGGAGGAAAAATGCAGACACAGACAGTGTTGTTGGCAAACTCAGTGTCATGCGTGAAATGATGAGGGATTTCAACAACTCGCCTCACCCCAACATGACAGCAGAACAATTCCAGAACACAATGAAATTTGCGTTCGAACTGGCGGAAGGTGAAAAATAATATGGAACAGCTTATTCCCGACGCGATATCCATAGCCGTTGCAGCATGGCTGGACAATACCGAAGATAAAAATGCCTCTGAACTCTTGAAGCAAGAGGCAATACTCAACAAGGCAAACGCCGATTGCAGGCGTGATAAAGCAGAGAACCTTATTCAAAATATGGCAAAATTACGGATCGCTTTGATAAAATTCGAGTGTTCCTACGAACAACTGAAGCGTTCACACGGTAAATGTGAATTTATTGAAGATAAAATCAAAGAGATCAAACGCTTGATAAAAGAATACTCTTTTCAGAAAAACCAATTGTGATGTTGTATAATAAAGCTTGAACGCCCAACGCTCAAAAGGATATACTAAAATCAAGAGGGTGTGAGATTTTAAATTTTGACAAAACATTTTAAATTTTCACAATATTTTGCCTTGCCATTTTAAAATATCATGTTATAATTTAAGAAAGGGGTGAAATTTGAAATGGCAGATACCGACATTCGTGTAGGCGACGCGGATATTCCTATGACGGAATATGAGATATACAGCTACGAAGCCTATTGCAAAAAATATCAGGACGATATCCGCATAGTTGAACGAGCAGATATGTCATCGCTGAACACGCCAAAACTTGAAAACTACCTGTTCCGTCTTAAAGAAAATAAGCCTAACCTTGCACAGCTTTCTGACCAGCAGATAATGGAGCTTATGAGCGTTGAACGTGATGGAAAGCCCACTCTTACTGCTGAATTACTCTGGGGACTGTATCCCCAGGTGTTCTTCCCGCAGCTGGGGATAATTGCAACAGCCGTGCAGGGTACTGAATACTGCGAACCTCAGCCGGACGGCTCGCGTTTTTCTGATAATAAGAGGATCGAGGGAACTATCCCGGAAATGCTCGAAGGAGCCATGAATTTTGTCCGTGCAAACACACGTGTGCGTACTGTTATTGACAAAGAGGGAAAGCGAACCGATATCCCCGATTATCCCATGAACGCCGTCAGAGAGGTCATACTGAACGCACTGGTTCATCGTGATTACAGCATTCATACCGAAGGAATGCCCGTGCAGCTCATCGTGTTCTCTGATCGTCTGGAAGTGAGAAATCCCGGAGGGCTGTACGGTCGGTTAAGCATAGATATGCTCGGTAATGCGCAGCCGGACACAAGAAATCCTGTTCTCGCAAATGCACTGGAGGTAATGCAGGTAACTGAGAATCGTTACTCCGGCATACCTACTATTCGCCGTGAGATGAAGTCTGCAAACCACCCGGAGCCTGAATTTACCGCAATTCACGGCGAGTTCAGAGTGTGTCTGCGTAACGCTGTGATATCCGCTGCTGATGACGAAAAAACAACTGAAATTCTGGAATTCTGCCGTACCCCGAGGTCTAAAAAGGAGCTTGCAGAATTCCTGGGAATAAAATCAGTGACTTACGGTATAAAGCGATACGTTGAGCCGCTGGTGGAAAACGGACTTCTCGCACTTTCTGAACCTAAAAATCCGGGGAGCCGCTCGCAAAAATATTATACTGTATAATAAAAATTATAGCTTGATTTACAAAGGAAGATATGCTATAATTAAATCAGCAAAGCAACGATCCTCAACGGATCACAAAAATGAAACTCTGGTGAAACACCGCCGAACCCGCACTACAATGCGAAATACAGAAAAGCCGGATTTACGTGTGCAAACGTAAATCCGCTTCGGCTCCACCACGCTTCAAGGTCCTGCAAATGGCTGTATTAAGCCGTTTGTAGGGCTTTTGCTTTGTCCCGAAAAGGCAATTTTGTCCTTCATATGTCCTTCGCAACGTCAGAATTGTGAGCAATAATGCGCTCTGAGAAAGGCATTTCTGTCCTTTTATTTTCTGAAACTTCCCCTTTAGGGAAACTTGTGAAGTCCAATGCGGCTGCTATTGCATTTCCTGTCCTTGCCTGCGCTTCGTTAAAAGCATGGCAATAAATGTTTGTTGTTGTGCTTATGCTGGAATGCCCTAGAGCGCTTGACACGGCTGCGGCATCAATTCCGGAATGAATCAGCACCGTAGCGTTAAAATGCCTGAGAGAGTGAATATCACAGAATTTCATGCCGTGTTCCTCTGTGAGCTTTTTCTGCCACTTGTAAGGCTCTCCTTTGTACAGCGGCTTTCCTAGCTTGTTCACAAATATCCGGTCACTGTCTACCCATTTTGTTCCGAATATTTCTTTGTTCTCAAGCTGCTGCGTGCGCAGCTCTCTTAGCCGGTCGAATACTACATCAGGCAGTTTAAGCGACCGCACCGATTTTTTTGTTTTCGGAGTGTCTGTATAGGTTCCGTCTGTTGCCGTATAGTTTGCAGTCCTGCGGACGCTTATAACGTTGTTGTCCCAGTCGATATCCTTCCATTCAAGCCCCATAAGCTCGCCGCTTCTGAATCCGCTGTACACCGCCAGCGTAAGAAAAGCTCGATAATCCAGAGTGCCGTATTCTTCTGCGAGTGCGAAAAGCTGTTTCATTTCCTCGACAGTGTATATTTCTTTTTCCTTTTTCCTGCCTTTGGGAACGAAAATATTCTTGCACGGATTATCCTCTATCATCTCCAATCGTATCGCGTAATTAAACACGTCGGACAAGAGATTCAGATGATGAATGATGGTTTTTCGGTAAAGCGGCTGACCATTCAAAAAGTTTTTGCCGTTCCGCGCCAGGTCATCAATGAATGCCTGTATCTGACCGCGGGTTATCTTGTCTACCCTGATATGCCCGAATGCGGAATAAATCCGCTTTGTCACCCCTCTGAGCCGCTGTACCGAGGATTTCTTGAGATTGACAACTGCATATTCGTCAAACCATTTCTCTGCAAGCTCCTGAAACTTCATATTTGATGGAACTATTCCTCTGGTGCAGAGTTCCTCAAACATTACCGCCTGCTTATTAAGTTCGGCTTCTATCTGTTTATCGCTCATTCCGGGTTTGGGTTTCCAGGTTTTTGTACGCACCACCTGACGGTAGAGCGCGTCATATCCTGTGCTGACGCGGATTTGATAAGTCTTACCGCGTTTCCTTATTGTAGCCATATGTTCAGATTACCTCCTGCACAGACCCTTTTAACGCATAATCGCAATGCGATTCTCGTCTTAAAGTCTGTCAAAATAGGCAAGAAGCGAACTCTTGGGGACAAGGATACGTCCACGTCCGTTCTCGCCTGTTCTAAACGCTTGAATTTCACCTTTGGCAATCAGAACACGAAGCGTGTGGAACGATAATCCCTTTACTGTTTCAAGACACTCCTTGGTCGTGAGCATTTCGCGTGGACCGTCCTTAACAGGTGCTTTAGGCTTAGCCGGAGCCTCAACCATCTGGTCAAGAAGAAGCGATATCTGAGATATGATAAGTGATTTCTGCTCTGAGGTCATATTGTTGTCCTCCTAACAGTTATAATAAGTACCATTGCCATAATCAATAGCAATTCTCAAAGGGACTGCGCAAGTTGGAAATACCCTTCCTTGAGAATTGCTATATTTACCTCCAGTTTCAGACTTATGACGTGCGTTTCACAAGTAAAGTTTAACACATTAAAGTCAGAAAGTCAAGACGGCAAAGCACAATCCCCTCACCATTTTATTGAATTTGAGCACAATTACCAATAAACCAGCAAAGATTTGTGTAAAATCACAGCAAAGAATCTAATAAAATAACCGAAGCGTAAAGGACGAGCAGAAATGCCCGTCCTTTTCTGCTTTGGCGTGTCAATGCAGACCCAGGTAGTACGCACCCTGGCATGGGACTTTCACCCCTGCCCATTCCTGTGGGACAAGCCGTCGCCGGAAGTATCATTATAACTGTGTCCTCCGCGCTCGTTCCTTTAAGGAGTTCCCTATGCGTTTAGGGTTCCTGCGAACTGTCGGCAGGTGGCGGCATATCTGTTATTCTCGCGCGGTAAATTGGTGGTCACGGATAATGAGATACTCCGTCAGATCAACAGCAGGACGCTGTTAGGTGAATGCCCCAAGCGCGGCATGGACGCCGCGCATCATAGGCATTCACTCAGCAGCAGAACGTCTTGGCACGTCTTTAAGGACATCAGTTTGTTGTTATCTGCATTGCTATTTAATTGTCAAGGAACTGAGCCGGAACTAAAGCGGTGTAACGTTTCCGGATAATGAGATTAGTCCGACTCTCCGAAAAGGAGTGGTTTTGTTTCCGTCGCTTATTTGTTCCTATATCTATTATAACACAAAATATAGTGGTTTTGTATGACAATGTGTCGTAAGAATATGACACATTGTAGGTTGAAAAACCATCGTAAATGTTATATACTAATCTCCGGGAAGGAGGTGTAAACATGGCGGTGTCTTATAAGAATAGGATTCGTTCCCTGCGAAAGAAACTTAAAATGACCCAGGAACAGATGGCAGAACAGCTCTTTATAGACCAGACCACGCTTTCCATGTATGAATGTGGAAACAGAGATATCCCAGTTAGTATTCTTATGGAATTATCGACGATTTATGGTATTTCAGTGGATTATCTGCTCTGTAAAAGCGATTTTGCCGTGCTGGACGATGAGCTTGTCCGCACCCAGACAAAGGAGCTTATCGACAGTCTGAGCGCAGTGCAGGTGATTGAGGTCAAAAGATACATTCGCAGAATGATAGAGAGCAAATCTCAGGACGACTGATCCTTATAATCAAAAAGACACTTAGCCAAAAAGAAAATTAAGACTTCCGATTTTTCGAAAGTCTTACTCATTATTCTCTTTGTTATCCGGAACGAACACCATGATGTCGTTCAGATTGCAGTCTAATGTATTACACAGCTCATTGATCGTGAAAGTTGTTATTGCCTTGTTGTGCTTCATTCGATCAATAAGACCTTTGCTGACGCCGTAGCTGTTTATCAGCTTATATGTACTTATGCCATGTTCGGCAAGGTATGCCCAGAAAGGGTCGTAATTTATCATAATATCACCTATCTTATATTATAATGGGAAAAAAGTGTATTGCATATACCCGATAAATGGGGTGAAACAAACGCTGAGCATTTGTTTCATATCACAATGCCTTGCACATACGTCCGCCTCCGGCGTACTCCGTGCATATCGGCAAATCATGCTATATCCGATAGGATATAGCATGATGACAAGTGGTATTTCCAAGCACAGCATTCAGTAACCATATCATGGCAGAGTTGCCTATATCAAGATCGACACTTAACGGGAGGTAGACAAAATGTTCAAGGCAAGAACCGCGGACGGACGCAACAACATATCGGGACTGAGAGTAAAAGAACTCCGCAAGGCGCTCCAAATCTCACAGCGCGAGCTTTCAGACAGATTGCAGGTCGTAGGTCTGGATATCGACAAGAACGCAGTCCAGCGTATAGAATCCGGCGAGAGATTTGTGACCGACATAGAAATTATAGCATTAAGTAAATGCTTTAACGTGACCGTCAACAATCTGCTCGGAATCAAGTGAATATGAAAAGGCGCAGCTATGTAAAGCCGCGCCTTTTGCTATTTTGCAAGATCCCGTATGATTGCCGAGATGTTGTCGAGCTGTTCGCTGTCCAGCTTTTTAAGGTCCTCGACCACTTCCTGAATCTTTTCCGGATTCTTGTTTTCCGCGTCGAAAAACTCGCCGGGAGTGATGTTCAGGTATTCGCATATATAGAAAAATCCCGTCATGGACGGCAGTGCCTTGCCATTTTCAATATTATTGATGTAGCTGGCATTCTGCCCGATCGACAGGCTCATATCCCTTGCCGATACTCCCTTTTCGCCACGGAGCTGCGCCAGACGCAGCGAGAACTCCTTTTCCGTCATTCAATATCACCTCTGTGATATATTTTATCCTACATTATTGCAATTTATATGTGAACAATTCCGCAATTAATATTAAAATACGTGATACAATATGCTATAATGTGGTTAAATGTTAGATTTGATATCTTACAAGACAGAAAACTGACTATGAACCGAAACTGTGTACTTATTGATACAGAAACTCACAACCAGTATTCTGTACCCTAAAAGCAACAATTTTCGCACTCACAAGGTGTTATAATAAGGGCACCTCTAAAAACCTCCTTCACGGCAGATTTCTATGACTTATATCATCTGCTGCGTTACCAAACCTTGAAATACATACAGTATTACTGCGGTTTGGTGCCTTGCATCTGATATAAGTCATGTACGAAATCTGCTCGTGTCCCGGTTTTTAGAGGTGCCCATAAATAAACAGGAGGTATACACAATGAAACACAAATTATTTTCTTTTTCAGCAATATTAGCGGCAATCCTTTCGCTTACTGCCTGCGGTTCGGGAGAATCTGCGGCAGATGTGAATTATTCTGAAATCGCTGCTTCTGACGGCAGTCTGGTTTTCACAACATCTTCTACGCCCGAAATATCGATCGAGCCGTCCGTTGAGCCAATAATTCCGTCCTCCGAGATACTTGAGGAAACTTCGACTGTTCCGGCAACGGAGGCTGCAACGACCACCACATCGACTGAAACAGTAATCACCGTGCCTGCTCCGGAACCGTCAGAATATCAGGAACTCAAAGTACATTTCCTTGACGTGGGACAGGGCGACAGCTGTTTTATCGAGCTTCCGAACAAAGAAACCATGCTCATTGACGCTGGCGAAAGCGAGTACGGCGACAGCATTGTAACCTACATATATGGTCAGGGTTATGATACGTTGGATTATGTTGTAGCTACCCACCCTCACGCTGACCACATCGGCGGCATGGCGGACGTGCTGAATACGTTCAATATCAGGAATTTCTATGCTACATCGTTCACAACTACGACCCAGACATACGAGCGTATGCTGGACGCAGTCGAGAACAGCGACGCGGCAGTTCATGAGGTAATGGCTGGCTCGGTTATCCTTGATGAGCCGGAGATTCTGGTGGAGATAGTCGCTCCGAAAACTCTCGGCGATGACAGTAACAACAGTTCCGTGGTAATCAAGCTGACGTACGGCGAGAACAAATTCCTTTTTACCGGGGATGCTGAGAAGTCCGAGGAGGACGACATCTGGACTAACATTAAATGCGATGTTCTGAAAGTCGGACACCACGGCTCTGCTACCTCGTCGTCTGCTAATTTCCTCAAAAAAGTTGACCCGACCTATGCTGTTATAAGCTGCGGAATGGGTAACAAATACGGACACCCCACGGACGAGGTACTGGAACGACTGAACAGCCGAAACATCGAGGTTTTCCGTACCGACCTGCAAGGCACGATAGTGTTCACCTCTGACGGAAAGAATATCAACGTTGACAAACAGCCGAGTGTATATCAGCCGCCGGTACAAACTATTGCCGCAACTACCCAGCCAACCGTACAGACTACCATTCAGACGACCGCTGAGGAAGTTCAGCCGATAGGAACGCAGTACATTCTGAACACCAACACAAAGAAGATACACCACCCCAGCTGTTCAGCGGTCAAGCAGATGAAAGATTCAAACAAGGCTTACACTGAGGATTTTGACGGCGCTGTTGCCAGCGGGTATGTGCCTTGTAAGAAATGTAATCCTAACTGACTTTGAACATTAATAGAGTCTGAATACCGAACCGTGTAAATGCCAATAATACCCACAGAAAGTGAGGTATGAGCACATGAAAAGAACACACGGATTAGACGAGCGAGAGATGGAACTGGTGAAGCTGCTGATGGCAGACTGCCAGACCACCGGAGACATTCAGGCGAAACTGAAAAAGCTGTTTGCCGGTACGATTGAACAGATGCTCGAGGCTGAAATGGACGAACATCTCGGCTACGAGAAAAACTCCGTAGCCGGGAACAACTCCGGAAACAGCCGGAATGGTTACGGGAAAAAGACGATAATCAGCGATTATGGCGAGTGCGAAATCGCTGTTCCGCGCGACAGAAACGGCGATTTTGAGCCTAAAGTCATTGAAAGCGACAGACAAGAACCGACGAGATAGAACAGAAAATCATGCAGATGTACGCCAAGGGAATGTCACAGCGTGACATCGAAGATACGCTAAAGCAGATCTACGGAACTGAGATTTCACAGGGACTTGTTTCGCGAATAACCGACAAAATTCTGCCGGAAGTCAACGAGTGGCATAACCGTCCGCTTGATGCAGTTTATCCGGTCGTTTTCTTCGATGGGATCGTATTCAATTCGCGCAATGATAACAAAATTGTCACGAAATGCGTGTACTCTGTGCTGGGTATAAATATGGATGGTCATAAGGAAATCCTCGGCACCTGGATATCGGAAAACGAGTCCGCGTGCTTCTATGCAAGCATCTGTTCCGACCTGAAAAGCCGCGGCGTTAAGGATATTTTCATTGCCTGCCATGACAACCTCACAGGGCTCTGTAATGCGATAAACTCGGTTTTCCCCAAGACGAAGAATCAGCTCTGTATAGTCCACCAGATCCGCAACAGCTGCAAGTTCGTACCGTACAAGGATCGCAAGGAAGTCTGCGCTGATCTGAAGAAAATCTACGGCGCTGTGAACCTTGATGATGCCGAATTTGCGAAAGAGGAATTCCGTGAGAAGTGGAACAAAAAGTACCCGAATATTCTGAAATCCTGGGATAAAAACTGGGCTGAATTAACGGTATTTTTTGAATATCCGCAGGAGATCAGGAAGATAATATACACGACAAATGCCGTCGAGGGCTACCATAGAATGGTCAGAAAATTCACTAAATCCAAGTCGATTTTTCCGACTGATGACGCTATCCGCAAGGTTGTTTATATGAGCGTTTCCGAGATTTCAAAGAAGTGGACTATGCCGGTTCGCGACTGGGGACTGGCTTACGCCCAGTTCATGATTTATTTTGAGGACAGATTTGCAGCCTAGGATCAACTCGGGGCTCTATCTGTCGGTCAACCCCTCTGTCACTTCGTGACACCTCCCCCACTGGGGGAGACCACCCCGAACCCCGGAGTTTATCCGCTGGAAGATACCGGTGAAGTAGAAAAGCAGCGAATTAGCTCCGCTGCTCTTCACCGTATATCTTGCAGCCGCGTCGGGGCGCTCTCCAGCGTTGCCCTGTTTCGCTGCGTTTTTTAGTATTGGTACGTTTTTCGGGATTATTCGCGTTTACACAGTTCTTTTTTCAGACCCTTGGATGCTGCTTTTTGAGTTTTGCGGAATCAAGTTTCATTTAAAGGATACTTCACTATTATTTAATAATCGTATTTATAGCGGACTGCACCGCTTTATATCTCCCCTCATTTGAGTGTGCCGCTAAACAGGTAATTAAATATGCTTTTCCATCTTTTTCATACAG